>JBCBCI010000001.1:0-259837 GCA_038530755.1 Cyanobacteria bacterium J06592_8
CGAACAGATTAAACGAGTTAGGGTAATTAGAAGACATGACGGGTATTATGCACAATTCTTGATAGACCACGAACGAGAGGAGAAAACAGAACTAACAGGAAAACAGACAGGGCTAGATGTAGGTCTTAATCATTTCTACACCGATTGTTCAGGCAATCAAATAGAAAATCCTCGGTTTCTGAGAAAAGATGAACGAAAAATCAAAAAACTACAACGTCGTTTGTCGAGAACTCAACTCGGAAGCCAAAACCGCAAAAAAGCCAGAAACAGATTAGGTAGAGCGCATCTGTCGGTTTCACGCAGCGGTGCGACCCCGCACGGGTTTCCCGTGCTAGGGAACGCGCACCAAGAGAGGCGTAACGATTGGGTTTGTAAGTTAGCTCAACACGTCATCCGGTCTAACGACTTGGTCGCGATTGAAAACCTACGGATACGAAACCTGGTTAAGAACCACAGGCTAGCTAAGTCAATTAATGATGCGGCTTGGTACAGATTTAGGGAATGGTTAGAGTATTTTGGGCGAATTTATGGTGTACCAGTTATTGCTGTTGAACCTGCAAATACTTCTCAAAATTGCTCTAACTGTGGTGAGAAAGTCGTTAAAACTCTCAGCACTAGAACTCATAGCTGTCCCTACTGTGGTTATGAAACCGACCGCGACAAAAACGCTGCGGAAAACATTCTCAAAGCTGCATTAAAACAACTCGCAAATACCGTCGGGCAGACGGAAATTGCGGTGCGACCCTGCGGATGTTCCATCCGCCAAGGAACGCGCACCAAGAGAAACGCCTCTGGAGAGATTGATCTCTGCTCGGTTGGGGAAACTCAATCTAGTAAGTCAGCTCGAATATCGAGAAAGAGGAAGCCCAAATCGTGAGGTTTGGAATCCTCTTCGTTTACGGAGAGGAGGATGTCAATGAGATATTTGCCAGTCTTTAATATTCCAAGTATTGGCATCCCAAGGAGAGAGTTGAACTCCGGTTAAACGGTTACTGATACCTTGAGCGCTGGCTCGATCTACGATGGGAATAACGGCTGCATCGGTGTATAATAATTCATCCATTTGTTGAAAAAGCTGCGCTCGTTTTTCGGGGTCAAGTTCGGTACTGGCTTGCTGCCATAGTTGATCGTATTTAGGATTACAATATCGCGCATAGTTGGGTTTTTGCCAGTCATTTTCTTTTTTAGAAATTTCTTCACACGTCCACCATTTCATGTGTGCTTGCGGGTCAGGACTATCATTGCCTGTAAAGAACATTTGTAGATCGGCATAAAAATGATTGAGTGTGTCTGTATTCGCGGGATCTCCGGAAAAGAAAACACTAGCATCAATACTTTTGAGTTCGACTTGAACACCAATAGATTCTAAACTTTGTTTGATAATTTCTTGGGTCTTTTGGCGAACAGGATTGACGGAGGTTTGAAAGAGCACCTGCATTTCTACACCGTTTTTGTCTCGAATCCCATTATTATTTGTATCTTTCCATCCGGCTTCATCTAATAATGCTGCTGCTTTTTCGAGATTAAACTCATAGTTGATTTTGTTGGATTTATATTGTTGAGGGGCGACTAAAAGTTGAGAAGCAGGGCGACCCGTTTTTCCATAAAGTTGAGTGGCGATTGTTTCTCGATCAACAGCTAAATTAAACGCCTGACGAACCTGAGCATCGCTGAAAAAAGGATGGGGAAATTTAAGACTTGAACGTTCTCCATCTTCAGTGGCTTGATTGGGATCGGTAAAATTAATCAAAATTCGTTCAACATAGGGCCCAAAACTGGATAAGACTTTTCCTTTTCCGCCCGCTTCTAACTGTTTTAAAATATTCGCTTCGACTTGTAAATTGTAAGCATAGTCGGCATCGCCTGTTTGCAAAACTGCCCTCGCGGCTGACGTGGCATCTCCGCCCCCTTTGAGTTCAATTCGTTGAAAATAGGGCTTTCCTTCATCCCAATAATTTGGGTTTGGTTCATAAATAATAATATCGCCCGGTTTGAATTCAACCACTTGATAGGGGCCAGTTCCAATCGGTTTTTGATTCGCCGGGGCTTCTCGAATATTTGCCCCATTATATTCAGCAAAAATATGTTCGGGTAAGATTAAACCATTTTGACCTGTAAAGGGTTCCGCCCAACCCGGATTGGGTTCTTTAAAGGTAATTTTGACAGTATAATCATCAACAGCTTCAACTTTCTCAATCGTTGAATAATATTCAGCACTGGCGGCGGCGACATCAGGATTCGCAATAAATTGATATGTGAAAACCACATCTTCGGCGGTAAACAGTTCACCATCTGCCCATTTGACATTGCGTTTCAGTTTCCAAGTGACCGATTTACCATCTTGAGCAAGACCACCATTTTCAACCGTTGGAATTTCGGCTGCGAGAAACGGCATCAGTTGATCATTTTGATCGTAACTGGCTAAAGGTTCATAGACAATTCGGGCTGCATCAAAATCCTTGAATCCGGTGGCAAGATGAGGATTTAGAATCGTTGGGGCTTGCCAATATAACATTCGCAATGTGTCTGCATCGCTGGAAGTCGTTTGGTTTTGGGAAGTAGGACTACAAGCCGCAACCGACAACGCGACAGACAAAAGAGTAACAGGGATAAACAGACGACGCATCAAAAATCATCCGATTAGGAGGACACCTATAATATTAAAGGCGATCGCAATCTTAATAACGAAGTTTTACTGCATTATTCTACTGTTATTTGTTACTGATTGGTTGCAGAGGGTGACTGATTGGTTGCAGAGGGTGACTGATTGGTTGCAGAGGGTGACTGATTGGTTGCAGAGGGTGACTGATTGGTTGCAGCCTACTCCCTATCCCCTCGGCGCTAATAACCTAACGTTTTCTTAACCATCTCTGTCGAACGTTAATAGTATTATCAAACTGTGCGAGTAATGTAGACTTCACAGGAGCAAAATATGGCAACGTTATTAGAGCAGTTACGTGAAGTGACAGTCGTTGTAGCAGACACAGGAGACATCAAGGCGATTGAACAATTCACGCCTAGAGATGCGACAACAAACCCGTCTCTGATTACGGCTGCGGCTCAAATGAGTGAATATCAAGAGATTGTTGATGATACATTGAAGAATGCTCGCCAAGAACTGGGTACAGACGCATCTGCATCGGATGTGGCGGCTTTGGCGTTTAAGCGACTGGCGGTTGCGTTTGGACTGAAAATTTTACAGATTATTCCAGGACGAGTCTCAACCGAAGTTGATGCACGCTTATCCTACGATACGGATGCAACCATCGCTCAAGGTCGTGAACTGATTGCTCAGTACGAAGCAACCGGAATCTCTCGCGATCGCATTTTAATCAAAATTGCTTCAACTTGGGAAGGCATCAGAGCCGCAGAAGTCCTAGAAAAAGAAGGAATTCACTGCAATTTAACCCTCTTATTTGGTCTTCATCAAGCTATTGCTTGTGCTGAAGCTGGAGTTACTCTAATCTCTCCATTTGTCGGTCGGATTTTAGACTGGTACAAAAAAGATACTGGACGTGAATCTTATCCTCCAGAAGAAGATCCGGGTGTTGTTTCAGTGACCACCATTTATAACTACTACAAAAAATTCGGTCACGAAACCGAAGTCATGGGAGCGAGTTTCCGCAATATTGGTGAAATCACTGAGTTAGCTGGCTGTGATTTGCTCACCATTGCGCCTAAATTCTTAGAGGAGTTAAAGTCTACTGAGGGTAAGCTTCCCCGTAAGCTCGATCCAGCAAAAGTTGCGGATATGGAGATCGAAAAGATCGCCATGAGTAAAGAAGCATTTGACAAAATGCACAGCGAAGATCGGATGGCAGCCGAGAAGCTTGAAGAAGGAATTAAAGGCTTTTCCAAAGCATTAGAAGCTCTAGAAAAACTACTGGCTGAACGATTAACTGCTATTGAAGGAGATAGTCCGATTAATCAAGCAGCGGCTGACCTGTTCCGCATTTATGACCTGGATGGAGATGGCTTTATCACTCGTGAAGAATGGTCAGGAACTGATGCTGTTTTTGATGCGTTAGATGAAAATAAAGACGGTCAAATTACCCCGCAAGAAATGGCAGCCGGTTTAGGTGCGGCTTTCCAACTGGCTTCCTAAAACCTGTGAATGCTCTCAGCTTAAAGTTCACTCAAATCTGATCGAATGGTAAGCTGAAAGTCATCTGAATCTGGCATTTTTTATGAAATTTCGAGTGGTAATCACTGCGATTTCTTCATCTCATAACCTGTAGTTTTGATTGAGAGATACGATTCTCAGGAGTGAGATACGGTTTTAAGCACAAACTTGCTTAAGCGATCGGCTATTTATGAACAGGAAATAGAGAAAAACTGAGTCTCTTTTAAAATTAGCGTCCTGACCATAACCGATCGCTCGCTTTTTGTGTAAGTTTCGGCTGGTATCGCGCCAGACGCAGCGGCGGCAAAGAAAAAGTCTATGACTCTCGGTTTGAGAAATGACTTGCAACTTTCCTCATGTATTCGTCTGCAAACGTATTGCTATAGACCCATCAGTTGTCGCGAAAAAAATCAACCATGAATCCAAATCTACCTAACGGAAATCAAATTCAGATTGAAGACGATCGCACGGGTTTAAATGTCGAAACCCTCAAACGCGCTTTTTCAGATAACCTCTTTTATATTCAGGGGAAATATCCGGGAATTGCCACCAAAAATGACTTTTACATGGCGTTAGCCTATACCGTTCGCGATCGCCTATTACATCGTTGGTTAAATACAACCGCCGTCCATCTTAAACCCGATGTCAAAATTGTTTGTTATCTCTCCGCTGAATTTTTGGTCGGTCCCCATTTAGGCAATAATTTAATTAATTTAGGAATTGTAGAACAAGTTCGTCAAGCCGTTGCTGAATGTGGATTAAACTTAGATGATTTAATCGAACAGGAAGAAGAACCTGGACTCGGAAATGGTGGTTTAGGGCGGCTAGCGGCTTGTTACATGGATTCTCTCGCGACTCTAGATATTCCGGCAATTGGCTACGGAATTCGCTATGAATTTGGGATTTTTGACCAAGAAATTCGTGACGGTTGGCAAGTCGAAATCACGGATAAATGGTTACGCTATGGAAACCCTTGGGAAGTAGCCCGAACAGAAGCCGCAGTCGAAGTCGGATTTGGAGGTTATACCGAATCTTACTACGATGAACAAAACCGTTATCGAGTGCGTTGGAATCCCGATCGCGTCATTAAAGGAGTTCCCTACGATACACCGATTTTAGGTTACAAAACCAACACTGCAAATACTCTGCGTTTGTGGAAAGCCGAAGCCCCAGAATCTTTTAATTTCCAAGCCTTTAATATTGGAGATTATTACGGCGCGGTTAACCAAAAAACCTACTCTGAAAATATTACAAAAGTTCTCTATCCCAATGATGAACCAATCCAAGGAAAACAACTGCGACTCGAACAGCAGTTTTTCTTTGTTTCCTGTTCATTGCAGGATATGATTCGCATTCATTTACGGACTCATCCCAATCTGGATAACTTCCACGAAAAATTCGCTGCCCAACTGAATGATACTCACCCCTCTGTGAGTGTGGCTGAGTTAATGCGACTCTTAATTGATGTCCATGATATGGAATGGGAACAAGCCTGGGAAATTACTCAAAAAACCCTCGCTTATACTAACCACACCTTATTACCAGAAGCCCTCGAAAAATGGTCGTTGGGTTTATTTGGTTCTCTGCTTCCTCGCCATCTCGAAATTATCTACGAAATTAACCATCGTTTCCTGGATGAAATTCGGGTTCGCTATCCCAACAATCCCGGTAAACTTTCTAACTTCTCTCTGATTGATGATGGGGGTGAGAAATACGTGCGGATGGCGCATTTAGCCTGTGTCGGATCTCATGCAATTAATGGGGTTGCCGCTTTACATACAGAGTTGTTGAAAAAAGATGTCTTAAAAGGATTCTATGAACTCTGGCCCCATAAAATTAATAACAAAACCAATGGCGTGACTCCCCGTCGTTGGATGGTACTCGCCAATCCTGAACTGACTGAGTTAATTACCTCTAAAATTGGCGACAATTGGATTAAAAATTTAGATGAACTGCGACGACTCGAACCGTTTGCGGATGATGCGGGTTTCCGAGAAGCTTGGCGACAAATGAAGCAACAGGTGAAAGGTCGGTTAGCCCGTCGTATTCAAGACCGTTGTGGAATCAATGTTGACCCGGTTTATTCGATGTTTGATGTACAGGTGAAGCGGATTCACGAATATAAACGTCAACATTTGAATGTTCTGCATATTATTACCTTGTACAACCGGATTAAGAAAGATCCGAATATTGATATTCCCTCTCGCACGTTTATTTTTGGAGGGAAAGCGGCGCCGAGTTACTTCATGGCGAAATTGATCATTAAACTGATTAATTCGGTTGCAGAAGTTGTCAATAATGATCCCGATGTTCGGGGACGTTTAAAGGTTGTCTTTATCCCTGACTACAACGTCACGAATTCTCAGCCTGTTTATCCAGCGTCTGACTTATCCGAACAAATTTCAACGGCGGGTAAAGAAGCATCCGGAACCGGAAATATGAAATTTTCTCTTAACGGTGCCTTAACCATTGGGACATTAGATGGGGCGAATGTAGAGATTCGTGAACAAGTCGGAGAAGAAAACTTTTTCCTATTTGGGTTGAAAACTGAGGAAGTTGACGAGAAGAAGTCTCAAGGCTACAATCCTTGGGAGTTTTACAGCACAAATGAAGCCTTGCGAGAAGTCATCGATCAGATTTCATCGGGCTACTTTTCACCCGAAGATTCCAACTTGTTCAAACCTTTGGTAGACTCTCTGTTATACCACGATGAATATATGTTACTGGCCGATTATCAGTCCTACATTGACTGTCAAGATCGCGTTAGTGCAGCCTATCGAGATTGGGACAACTGGACTCGGATGTCAATTCTCAATACCGCCCGCATGGGTAAATTTTCCAGCGATCGCGCAATTCTTGAATATTGTCGAGATATTTGGAATGCGAAAGCGGTTCCTGTGAATATTGAGGAGTATGTTCAGGCGAAAGCCAGTTTTAAAGTTAATCCCGATCAACTCTTAACACCTAGTTTCTAAACACTAGGATTTGTTAATTCTTTAGAAGGCAGATTTAAGGCTCTTAATTTCCAGCTTTAACTGCCTTCTTCAGCAAAATTCACGCAAAATTTTAGAACTTAGAGGAATACAAATCGATGCTAGAACCCATACAAACCATAGCTATTTTCCAAAAAAACTGCGAACCCCATAAAGTAGCAGCCGGAGAAACAATTTTTAAGCAAGGCGAATCCGGCAAAGAAATGTTCGGAATTATTGAAGGAGAAGTACAATTTTATATTGATGAGAAAGAAGCGGAAAGTTTGAAGCCCGGAGATGTGTTTGGAGAGGGAGCGTTAGTGAATGTAGAACACACGCGCCGTTCAACCGCAACAGCGAAAACTGATTGCACTTTAGCAATTTTAGACAAAGAACGCTTTCTGTTTGCGATCCAACAAACGCCGATGTTCGCCCTAGAAGTGATGAGAAGTTATTCAGATCGTATTAATACATTAAGACATTTAATTTAAAAGATTAGGAAAACGATGACTGTAGAGTTATGAATTATGAAAAAGGCTGAACTTTGAGACTACAGAGATTTCTGTCCTTCTTAAGAGTTATCCAAAATTCATAATTCATAATTGGTAATTCATCATTCAGATTGCTACCTTGTTAAAAGATTAGGAAGAACCTCTGTAAATGATAGGAACCATGTTACAGTTGTTCAGAAAATTGTGCTTAGAGTCACCAAGACGCAGCATTTGACAACGAGGACTTTTCAACTATGGCGATAAAAGTTGCGATTAATGGATTTGGTCGCATTGGGCGCTTAGTCGTCCGTTCAGCTATCAAGAATCCTGATATTGAGTTTGTTGCGATTAATGATCTCGTACCTGCTGAAAACTTAGCTTATTTATTCAAGTACGATTCAACTCACGGTAAACTGGACAGTGAAGTCAAAGCCAAAGACGAGAATATCGTCGTTGATGGACGTTCTATTCGCTGTACTTCAGTTAGAAATCCCGCTGAACTGCCTTGGAAAGATATGGGAATTGACTACGTTGTAGAATCAACAGGTCTATTCACTACTTATGACGGCGCCTATAATCATATTACAGCCGGAGCCAAACGGGTCATTATTTCCGCCCCCACCAAAGACCCTGACAAAGTCAAAACATTATTAATGGGCGTGAACCATGAAGAATTTGATCCCAAAGAACATTTAATTGTTTCTAACGCCAGTTGTACCACAAACTGTTTAGCCCCCGTTGCGAAAGTTATTCAAGATAACTTCGGTTTAGCAGAAGGGTTAATGACTACCGTTCACTCCATGACTGCGACTCAGCCCACCGTTGATGGCCCCAGTAAGAAAGATTTGCGGGGTGGACGAGGTGCCGCTCAAAATATTATTCCGGCTTCTACAGGGGCTGCGAAAGCCGTTACCTTAGTTTTACCTGAACTCAAAGGAAAATTAACCGGAATGGCGTTCCGTGTACCGACACCTGATGTTTCTGTTGTAGATTTAACCTTTAAAACCGACAAATCTACCAGCTACAAAGATATTTGTGCGGCGATGAAAGCTGCATCCGAAGGACCCATGAAAGGCGTTCTCGGCTATACTGAAGATCCAGTTGTTTCGACTGATTTTATCACCGATTCTCACTCCAGTATTTTCGATGCGGGTGCCGGAATTGAGTTGAACTCGAACTTCTTTAAAATCGTATCTTGGTACGATAACGAGTGGGGTTATTCCTGCCGTGTTATTGATTTAATCACATCTGTTGCCCAGAAAGACGGTCTTCTTTAATTTAGTTCAAATTTAATTCAGTTAAAATCAGGAAAATCGGGAATAGAAAGGTTTACAACTTATTTTTATTCTCGTTTTCCTCCGGAAAGTTATTGACTCATTCAGATTGTATATGAGTTAGGAATGATGAGAATCTATTTTCCATTTAGGAGAGCGGTTGGGGGAAAGGTTGAACCCATAACATAAACCGTTTTTGAGGGACATTTCAGTACAACCCACCCCGTCAAAGTCAATTAAACCTTTGCGGCTTCTGCAAATCGAATCTTCAGATAATCTTCCTCCATTTTTGCGCCCGCAGGGTTCAACGCCGCTAAGGCTTGAGGGAGAACTAAATTCCGGCGATGATTTCCAATCCGAATATTCAACTCATCTCCACTTTTATTCAGTTGAATTTGTTCTTTGGGAATTCCCGGTAAATACAGTTCTAAACTGTAATAATCTTTTTCTTGAATAACTTTGATTGTATTTTCTGCATAATAAACTTGAGCCGGATCTTCATCTTTGTACAACGTATCTTTGAGTCGGTGTAAGGCTTCAAATCCGCACATTTCCTCAGTGTACAGTGGCACTTCTTTCACAGGTAAAGGCTTGAAATTATCGTGAATTTCTTGACGATATTGTTGTTGATTTTCTTTCCAGCGTTTGAAAAATGGATCGGTAACTTCAGCCGGAATAATCCGATTCGCCACCACTAAATCTGTAGCTACATTATACAAGCTCAAATACGCATGGGCGCGGAGAGATTCCTTAATCACCATTTTTTCAGGATTCGTGACTAACCGTACCGAGGTTTGTTTATTATCAGTTAATACCTTTTCTAACGCCTCAATTTGTTCATAAAATTCATAGGGCGCATCCATCACCTCTTTGTCTGGTAAGGAAAATCCAGCGATGGGTCTAAAAATCGGTTCAACAATAGGACGCAACGCTGCTGACATTCCTTGAAACGGTTTGTAAAATTTTCTCATATACCAGCCGCCCACTTCCGGTAAACTCAGCAGTCTCAATGCAGTTCCTGTCGGGGCGGAGTCGATAATTAACACCTCAAACTCACCCTCATCATAATGACGCTTCATCCGCACTAAGCCGAAAATTTCGTCCATTCCCGGTAAAATCGCTAATTCTTCGGCTTGAATTCCATCTAAGCCTCGTGCTTGCAGGACTTGAGTAATATAGCGTTTGACAGCCCCCCAGTTTCCCTCTAGTTCCATCAACGCATCCAGTTCAGCCCCCCAGAGGTTCGGTTGAACTTTGCGAGGTTCGTGACCCAGTTCCATATCAAAGCTGTCGGCTAGAGAGTGGGCGGGGTCTGTACTCAATACCAGGGTTTTATAGCCTAATTCTGCACATCGTAAGCCTGTTGCTGCGGCGACTGAGGTCTTTCCAACGCCACCTTTACCCGTCATTAAGATCACACGCATTTCGTCAAGTCCTGCTTAAAATTTGTTCATATTATTTTAATTTAACTGGTTTTCGGCAATAATTGTTTAACGACATCAAGACGAGAACAGTCCCAATAGTCGATATGACTGCTGATCAGTCCCTCAGAATTCAGTTTCAATTCACTCCAACCGGAAATAGCCACACGCGGTTTCCAGGGGAGAGGGGTTGTCCAACTCAGAGTCCAACGGGTTTTGATGAGATTATCCGTTTGGGAGATATCATGTAAGTCTAGCTGGATGTCCATAAACCACTGACGCATAAACCCAATCATTTGTTTGTAGCGTTCGACTCCCCTGAATTTATTCAACGGGTCTTCAAAATAAACGTCTTGGGCGTAGAGGCTATAGCTTTGATCTTCAGGAAATCGTTGATAATCTTGTTTAATACTGTCAAGAATTGTCATATCGTCATCCGAAATACTGATGACTTTAGTGTAGACGTCTTATCTACCGGAATTCAACCTCATTTCAGAATATCTGTAGTGCAACCCTACTCATTCCATACTTACCCTTTCAATATTTAAGGTCCAGTAGTCGGCTACTAGACCCTAAATGTAGATTTACTAAGTTGACTCAAGTAGATTTTAAGGAAGTTAGATACAAGTAAATTAGTTGAACAACAACTAACGTTTACAAAACTGACAACTTTCCCGGTGAACTCTCCTAATTTAAAGTCGATACAGACTCTGATTCTGACACTGACCCCTATTTTCACTCAGAACTGATTCAGTTTAGAGATAGTTTAGATAAGTAAACTACTTTTACAGTGGCAACAAATTTTAGGTTAATGAGGTCAACTAAAGGTGTTGTACAGCCTTTGATTAAAGCGGAGAGACACTACTTTAATCGGTGAGTTTTGAAGAGCGCTTTTGCTTTCAATGTGTCCTTATTGATTAAGTTAGCACAGCTTTTGAAAGTGACAACCCTTTCTCTAAAAAAGTTGACATAGCTTAATATCTTGAGACATTTATTGCAAGATTAAAATCCAAGTTTGAGAACGAACAACTCCATCCGGCTGGAGTTCAAACTGTTCTTGGGCTGCTTTAACCGCCGCTTGAGTTTCCGGGCCAAAAATACCATCTGCTTGACCCTGGAGAAACCCTCTAGCCCGTAGACGTTTTTGCAGTCCGATGACTGCATCTCCTCGCATCCCTAAACGCAATATCGGAAAATTCGCCTGTGTATTGGACTGATTTTCAGTATTTGCGGAGGAGGGTTCGCAAACACAGTTATTTGCTGCTGAGGTTGAGGTTAAAGAGGTCTCATCTGGCGGAAAGAGTCGATCCCAAGTGGCTTGGTTGGTCACGCCTGTAACGGGTAAATTCGCTGCTTGTTGAAACTTTGAGACGGCTTCGGCTGTACTTTCTGCATACACTCCATCGACTTCTCCGGTATAATAACCGAGTAGCTTCAGGGTCGCTTGCAGTTCAGACACTTCTACCCCTTGACTGCCGATCTGAAGAACGGGTCGAGTCAGATTCGGTTGCACAGATCGAGGTGAAGGTGTTTGAGCATTGACTGAAACAGCGATCGCACTTCCAAATGTACCACTAATTAAGAGACTATTTAAGATAATCGAAATATATCTCTGCACTAACATTACCGCACGATTCCTGCACACCAAGGTTAATCATACCAAGAATTAAGTTGAAACAGGATACCCATATCTTTTCAGCCCTGAAAGTTATATAAAATCTTGAATCAGCGTTTGAATTTCTTCTAAGGCTAATTTTACCCCGTTTTCTGCGGTTTCAGAAAGGCGATCGCATAACTCAAAATTAACACCTGGAACTGAAATTAACCAAGCTTGAGGGGCTTTCCCATACAGGGTTTTGGCTAAAGTTAACAGAGACTCCGGATTGAGATAATGTCCCCAATTTGATGCGGTTGTTTCTATCGGGTTTTGCGGTGAAATTTCTATCGTTTCTCCGGTCATTGACGCATCAACAAAAATCGCAACATCAACCTGAGATAAATCTTCTGCCACTTCTGGAACTAACTGATGCAAACAAAGCGATCGCACATTCGCCAGCTTCCAAGTTTCCACCTCGGTTGCCACTGCGGGTCCAATCCCATCATCACCGCGAATTAGATTCCCATATCCGAGAATTATAACTGTTTTTTGAGTCATTTTTGAATCAATCGCGATTGCACTTACAGAATTAATTTAAGGACTAAAACTAGGATAACCCATAGCCAGTATATTGTCGGACTTCGGGAGGATGAAAAGCCAGAACAATAGAATCTTTGGGGACTCCGGCTGCAACCAATTCATCTGTAATCCCATCTTCAATGCCATCATATTAATTTTAGCGATCGCTGGCTTAGTTTGTCCCTGGTACTATAATATTCAATTTTTCGCCAATGGGAGTCTAGCAGAGTTTGTGGCGGCGTCTTCAGGAAACTTAGCGAATCAATCAATTAGTTTTGATTTGTTTATCGCGACTGTCGTCGGGTCAACTTGGATGTATTTTGAATCAAAGCGTTTAAATATGAAGTTTGGATTTGTTTATATTCTGATTGGCTTTTTGATTGCTTATTCCTTCGCATTACCTCTGTTTTTGTACGTTCGGGAAGGTCAACTCGATCAAGCCTCTGAGTAAAGCCTTGAGTATTTAAGAGTAACTCGGGTAGATAGTGCTGACTTGACCTTAAAAACATCTATACAAATACTGCAAATTCTTATTACATTTATAGCCAATATTGTCAAATATTTTTCCAAATGTGATCGACAGCTTTACACAAGAGGGGGTTATGTAAAAGTCAACCCCGATAGTTACCAGTTAATTGTAAAGATTTCATCAAGCCTGTGAAAACATCTTGATTTTACCCAATGAAGTCCATTAGTATTGTCAAAAGTTTCACACCTAGATAATCAAGTCACAATAGTGAAAAATATAGATAACTCTTGTGGTCTACTTCTGTGTTTTAAAACAAAAAAAACTTGATTTGGTGGCATTTTCAAGATTTATGTTCTGATTCAATCAATTGAAGTATTTCGTCCATCTCGTCAAAAAGTTTTATAAAAATCAATGGAAAATTTCGACAAACCTATCGTTAACTTTAGTGTTGATCGAACCACAATTATCGAAGGTGGAGAACCACAACTTCTCACATTTAATCTGAATCAACCTGCACCCGCAGGCGGTTTAGTTGTCAATTTACGAGTTGACGATCCTGACGGTGACGAAGGTGCTGGAGATACCAATTTTCCACCCGAACTCATTAGTAATATTACGGGTTTTGGACAAGTCGAAGAAGATGGCGTAACGATTGCCAGTGTGACTATTGCTGAAGGTGCAACAGTTGCGACTTTTGGAGTTGCGGCCTTTGAAGATGATCTAGTTGAAATCGGTGAAACCTATTCGTTTACTCTACTCGAAGACGACAACTATATCGTTGCTCCAGACTCTAGCACAATTACAACTACGATTGAAGATGCCATTAGTTTACCAACAGTTGGTATCACTCCAGAAGTTGTAACAGCTATAGAAGGAGAAACTTTCGCTTGGAACTTTAGTCTTGACCAACCCGCCCCGGTCGGTGGTTTGTCTTTATTCTTACCCATAACGGACAATAGCGATCTAGCGGCTGGGGATGTTGAATATTTTGTTGAAGGTAGCAGTAATATTTCTGATTTCGAGTTTGTCACAACTGATGAATCGATTTCCCAGATTTACGCTTTTGGAGACAGTTATTCAGATGATGGACTATCCTTTGAACTCTCAACCGAAGCAGTTGAAGCAGGTGTACCGGGTTCCTTTATTTTGCCAGCCGACCCCGAACTGGGACTCTATGACCCTGAAGGACGCTGGACGAATGGGTTAACCGCCGTTGAAGTCTTGTCTGACACCCTGGATGTAGAGTTAACAGATTATGCCGTCGGTGGGGCTAAAAGTGGTAATGGAAACTATTACAGTTGGCTAGATTCGGTTCAAGATACAGGAGTATTTGGTCAAATCGATCAGTTTTCTACGGAACTTTCAGGGGAAGTTGCTGATCCTGATGCCTTGTATTTTATCTTTGCTTCTGCCAATGACCTGTTTGAGTTCACTGATTTTGGTTTACCGGGAACCGTTGAAGAATTAGCGACCCAAACCGTCGAGAATATTGTCGAAGGAGTAACTGACCTCTCTGAATTAGGTGCAGAACAATTCCTCGTTGTCAATTCTTCAGACCTCGATATTTTGCCCGGAATCATCGAGTTTGGACAGGTTGAGGAAGCCACTGTATTTACCGACGAAGTTAACGAACTGCTTCCCGAAGCATTGGCAGCCGCTAGTCAAGAATTAGGGGTTGAAATTGCCTTATATGACCATGTTGCCATTAGCGATGAGATTCGTTCTAACCCTCAAGACTTTGGTTTAACAAATGTAGACGATCCTTTTCAACCCGTTTTCCCCGTTGAACCTACACCGACAGATGCCGAACCCGATGAATATTACTTCTGGGACGAATACCATCCGACAGCCCGAACACATGAAATTATTGGCGAAGACATGGCCAGTTTCGTGGGTTCTGAGTTTGAGGATGATGATGTTTCGGTTGGCTTTAACGTAACTATTGCCGAAGGCGCAACAGAGGCAACTCTGGTGTCTGAAGCGATTGTTGATGACATTGAAGAAGGAAACGAAAGCTTCACCATCGTTATTGCTGAAGACGAAAACTATAACGTTAACCCAGATCAAAACCAAGTTGTAACCAATTTATTAGATAGCGGAGATTCATCTACCATGACTACAGTTAGCATTCTTCCAGAAATTTTAATTGCCACTGAAGGAGATTCACTGGTTCGCAATATCACATTAGATCAACCTGTTCCCGAAGGTGGATTAACTCTGAATTTAGTCGTTGCTCAAAGTACTGAGTCACCAGATGGGGATTTAATCATCAACCTAGAAGCGAGCAGCGGTATTACCGATTTTAATGGTCTTGTCGTAGATGATGTAACCCTTGGTGTTACCCTTACCTTGGCTGAGGGTATCACTGAAGCGCTGTTAGTTGCCGATACACTTGCCGATGATATTCTAGAAACCGACGAAATCTCCTCCTTATCATTAGCTGATGGAGAGAATTATCGCGCCAATCCCGAACAAAATAACATTTTTACTGTCTTGACCGACCGAACAGTCGTTACTTTAACCACAGATGAAGTTAACGTGACTGAAGGAGAAACATTCGCTTGGAATTTCAGTTTAAATCGACCCGCACCCGAAGGGGGATTAACCCTCTCGTTACCTATTACTCTCAATAACGACCCCGAACCTGGAGATGTCATTTACAACGTTGAAGGAAGCACTAATATTGAGGACTTTGGTTTCATCACTCAAGATGATGTGTCCGTTGGTTTTACCCTAACAATTCCAGAAGGCGAAACCGAGGCGACATTAGTTTCACAAGCGGTTGTAGATGATATTGCAGAATTCGACGAAATTTTCACCACTGTTTTAGCAGACGGGAATGAGTATGTTGCTAATCCTGTTAGTAATCAAGTGGTAACAACGATTGCTGAGGATGGTGTCGCGCCTCCTTCTTTTGTACCCGTTGTGAGTATCACTCCAGAAATTTTAATTTCCACTGAAGGAGATACATTTGCTTGGGATATCACATTAGATCAACCTGTCCCCGAAGGTGGGTTAACGCTCAATTTACCCATTACTCAAAATAACGACCCCGAACCTGGGGATGTGATTTACAACGTTGAAGGTAGCACGGGTATTACCGATTTTGATTTCATTGTCGAAGATAACATATCGATTGGTTTTAGCGTGACTTTAGAAGAAGGTGTCACCAGCGCAACAGTAGTCTCCGAGGCTGTTGCTGATGATAACGATATTGAAGAAGCCGCTGACGAGATTTTTACCACTGTTTTAGCTGACGGGGTAGACTACAGGGCAAATCCTGACAGTAACGAAGTAGTTACAGTTCTGACCAGAGAAACAGTAGTCAGCTTCACCCCCGAACAAGTTAACGTTGCTGAAGGAGAGACCTTTGCTTGGAATTTCAGTTTAAATCAACCCGCGCCCGAAGGTGGATTAGATCTGTTGTTACCCATTACTTTCAATAACGATCCAGAACCTGGGGATGTAGATTACAACGTAGAAGGTAGCACTAATATTACCGACTTTAGTTTCCTAGTGATAGATAACGTATCCGTTGGTTTTAGTGTAACTATTGCTGAGGGTGAAACCGAAGCGACATTAGTTTCCCAAGCAGTTGCAGATGATCTTGAAGAAATCGACGAGATTTTTACCACTATTTTAGCCGATGGGGGAAATTACAGGGCTAATCCTGTCAGCCGGGAAGTGGTAACAACGATTTTTGAGCAAGATTCATCTTCTACACCCGTTATTAGCGTCACAGCAGAGCCAACTATTTTTGCTGAAAATGGTGGGATGGGTTCGTTTATTATCACTCTGAGCGAACCCGCTCCCGAAGAAGGACTTGAGATTAAATTTGAAGCTGTTGATGAAGATGGGATGCAAGGAGATTCAGAAGTTGCCTTAGAGAATATTAGTGATATCGAAATCATCACCGATGGCAGTAATTCTAGTTTTCTCATTGTAGAACCCGGAGCAACTGAAGCCAAACTAATGTTTACAGGTATCCCTGACGGTGTACCAGAAGGAGAAGAACTTTCGGCATTTACTATTTTAGAAGGAGAGGGCTACACCATTGATTCTAACCAGAGTTCGGCAAATATAATTATCACCGATTTACCCATTGTTAGCGTATTTGCAGAACCCACAGAAGTCGAAGAAGGTTCTCAACTGTTCTGGAATTTTAGCTTAACTGAAGCGGTTCCCGCAGGTGGTTTAGCAGTGGATTTAGACTTGGTGGAAGATACTGACCCCTTACCGGGAGATATTACTTACTTCGTCGAAGGCAGTGAAAATATCACCGATTTTGACTTAGTTATCGATGAAAGCACAGGTTTAATTGACAAAGCCGTTGTCACCTTAGCTGAAGGGGCAACATCCGCAACTTTAGTCAGTGATATTATTGCGGATAACGCCACCGAAGGGCCGGAAAGCGTTAGTTTTGCTTTAGCTGAAGTCGAAGGATACAGTATTGACTCCGATGTAAATGCCGCTAGCTTTACCATCCTTGATACTTCCGTTGCAACGGGGGATGAAACCATTGTTGGCGATGAAAGTGATGAAGTTCTAGATGGTCTAGATGGTGATGACCTAATTGCAGGTGGCTTCGGGAATGATGAAATTCTCGGTGGCGATGGCGCTGATGTGTTGCGAGGCGACCTCAACAGCCGTTCTCCCGGCGGTACAGTTGGCGGAGATGATACCATTTTTGGCGGTGCAGGTGATGACCGGATTGGCGGAAAAGCAGGTGATGATGAACTCTTTGGGGATGAAGGAAATGATGCGATTTGGGGTGATGATGGTGATGACTTAATCCGAGGCGGCTTAGGCGATGATACTCTGATTGGGGATGACTTCTCTGGTGGTAGTGGTGTAGATACGTTTGTACTCGCAGCAGGAGAAGGAACCGACACCATTGTTGACTTTGAAGTCGGAACCGATATTATCGGTTTAGCCGATGGTTTGATGGCTGAAGATTTAACTTTTACCGCCTCTTCAGGTAGCACGGCGATCGCATTGGGTGACGAAACTCTAGCAACTCTTGAAGGTGTTGTAGTTACAGCCGACGAGGTGGATTATCTGCTGTTTTAAGTCAACATTGAGTTAACAGCAAATGATGTAAGTTTTAGGATAGGGATGGGTTGAAAGAGATTGAATATTTTTAACCCATCCCATAATTCTGAAACTTTAGTGTACTAAAGTACAACAACAAATTTTTTAATTCATTGTCAGTAGTTGGGCTTCAGCCCTATGACTTTATGTGCGAAAGCACAACAACGAACTTGTAAATTTATTGCTAGTAGTTAGGCTTCAGCCCTTTAAGTTAATAGACTAAAGCCCGACTACAAATTTATAAATTAGTTGCGGAACACTTCGTTAGCAATACTACCGTCAGGACGAATAAGTTGAACCTGTAATGGCATTTGACCGACTGCATGAGTGGAACAACTTAAGCAAGGATCATAAGCCCGAATTCCGGCTTCTACACGGTTTAAAAGTCCTTCTGGAATTTCGTTTCCATGAATATAATGTTGGGCAATTTGAGTCACCGTTTTATTCATGGCGAGGTTATTTTGTCCGGTGGCAATAATTAAATTTACCTTTTCAATTAAGCCATTTTCATCCACATTATAATGGTGGAATAAAGTTCCTCGTGGGGCTTCACTAACGCCAATTCCTTCTAAATTATTAATCCCAGCTTTCGCCCGAACTCGTGGAGAAACCACATCGGGATCATCTACTAATTGTTCAATGGCTTCAATACAAGCAAGGATTTCCACCAGTCTGGCATAATGATAAAAGAAGGAAGAAGTCGCCACTCGTCCGCCTGCGCGATCGCGGAATTCTTGCAGTTCTTTGTTAGCGTCTGGCGTTCCAATTTGATCGCAAACATTCAACCGGGCTAACGGCCCAACGCGATAAATTCCGTCTGGATATCCTAACGGTTTGTAGTAGGGAAATTTGAGATAAGACCAACTTTCAACGGCTTCTCCTAAGAAGTCTTGGTAGTTATCTTCACTCAAATTATCAGCAACAATATTACCGTCACTATCTACAAATCGTAAATGACCGCCGTAATGTTCCCAGTCTCCATTTGCCGCTACTAAACTCATAAATAAGGAGGGGAATTTACCAAAGGCATCTACCTCATCCGTAAAGTGAGAATCTAGAAGTTTTTTAAACAAAGCCAGGGCATTTTCTGTGGTTTTTCTTGACTCTGGAAGCCGTTCTTTAATCCAAGTTCGACCCTCTTCAGATAAAGGCGATCGCACACCTCCCGGAACCGCCCAAGCCGCATGAATTTTCTTCGCCCCTAATAGTTCAATAATCGTTTGACCGAACTGACGCAGACGAATTCCACCTCGCGCTAAATCTGGATCGGAAGCAATTAATCCAAATACATTTCGTTTAGCCGGATCGCTATCCCAACCCAAGAGAAAATCCGGACTACTGAGGTGAAAAAACGATAGGGCATGAGATTGAGTTAACTGGGCTAAATTCATCATTCGCCGCAGTTTTTCACCCGCAGGCGGCACTTGAACGGCAAGAATTTTATCGCCTGTTTTTGCGGATGCCAAAAGGTGACTGACCGGGCAAATTCCACAAATTCGGGCAGTAATTCCCGCCATTTCAAACATCGGCCGACCTTCACAAAATTTCTCAAATCCCCGAAATTCAACGACATGAAATCGGGCATCAGAAACTTCGCCTACATCATCTAAATAAACGGAAATTTTAGCGTGACCCTCAATCCGGGTAACGGGATCAATAACAACTGTTTTAGACATAAAAAATCATCCTTTTTTTATCCGAATTTCAGCATTTCTCGACCAACCATTTCCGGTTTTTCTCCCTCTAATAAGGGTGCGATCGCGGCTTTAATCCGATCGGCGGATGGCGGACAACCCGGTAAAAACAAATCGACATCCACGACTTCATGGATGGGGCGAACCCGGTCAAGTAGTTCCGGGACAATGCCGGGGTCTTTCGGAATTTGCGGCGTGACATCACCTAACTCTAAGTAACAACGTTTTAAAACGGGTTCTGTACCGCCTAACATATTTCGCATAGCGGGAACATTGGCCGTTACTGCACAGTCTCCGAAAGAAATCAGGAATTTTGATCTTTCTCTAGCTTGTTTTAACAATTCCCAATTCTCTTCATTAGCGACGGCCCCTTCCACTAAGCAAACATCGACGTTTTCGGGGAATTCTTTAATGTCACTGCCCACCGGACTGAAGACGACATCGACTTTTTCTGCGAGATCAATTAACCATTCATCTAAGTCAAGAAAGGACATATGGCAACCGGAACAACCTGCTAACCAAATGGTTGCAAATTTTATCTTATCCATTCTTTTTTCTCCCGTGCAGTTACTAAAAATTCAAGTTTAGAATGATCGTGAATCATCTCCTCTACTGTAGATCCTTTGCGGAAAATTGAACCCGTCGGACAAGCATCTACACATTTGCCACAAGACGTACAAGCACTAACTTGACCCCAAGGTTGATTTAATCCTGTAATTAATTTGGCATCGGCACCGCGTCCAGCCACATCCCAAACATGGGCGCCTTCAATTTCATCACAGACTCGAACACAGCGAGTACAGACAATACAACGGTTATGATCGATGCCGAATTGGGGATGAGAAATATCCACCTCTCGCTTGGGAAAAGTATAAGGAAAACGGGTATGATCCATCCCAACTTCTATCGCCATATCTTGCAGTTCACAGTTGCCATTAGACACACAAACTGCACAAACATGGTTCCCTTCTGAGAATAACAATTCTATAGTCATTTTGCGATACTCTTGCAGTTGGTCACTTTGAGTTGTGATTTCCATTCCTTCTGCAACTTCGGTGACGCAAGCGGGAAGAAGTTTGTTAATTCCTTTGATTTCAACTAAACATAACCGACAAGCCCCGACATCAGAAATGCCATCTAAATGACACAAAATGGGAATGTGAACGCCTGCTTCTTTAGCCGCATCTAATATTGTTGAACCTTCTTCTATGGCAATATCAACGCCATCAATTGTTAGGGTTTTTACAGACATAAATGGTGTTCTCCTTTTCAGTTTGATGGATGTTTTTTGACCTCTCTCTCGACCCCTCCCCATCCCTCCCCTGCGAGGAGAGGGTGTAATTAGCCTCCTGCTTTCAGGGGGAGGTTGGTGGGGGTTATTTAGTGTTTTGACCTCTCCCCCAGTCATTTGCCTCCTCCTTTCAGGGGGAGGTTGGTGGGGGTCATCTCGTGTTTTGACCTCTCCCCCAACCCCTCTCCTAGAAGGCGAGGGGAGTCATTTAAAAAGGTCAATTCCTAACCCAAACAGGCGGCTAAATCGGCTTCGGGAGTGGTAATGGGTTGGAGGTTATATTTCTCGGAGAGGAGTTGCAAAACATTGGGAGAGAGAAAGGCGGGAATGGTCGGCCCTAAGCGAATATCTTTAATCCCTAAATATAACAGGGTTAATAATACCGCGACGGCTTTTTGTTCGTACCAAGACAGAATCATCGATAAGGGCAATTCATTCACCCCAATCTCAAATGCTTGGGCTAATCCTAATGCAATTTGAATGGCAGAATAGGCATCATTACATTGCCCAACATCCATCAACCGAGGCAGATTTCCTATTTCGCCTAACTTCTGATCGAAGAAGCGGAATTTTCCACAAGCTAGCGTTAAAACGACACAATCTTCAGGAACTTTTTCCACAAATTCGGTGTAGTAATTGCGATCTGGTTTTGCCCCATCACAACCCCCAACGAGGAAGAAATGACGAATTTGACCTGTTTTAACGGCTTCTATAACTTGGTCAGCAACATTTAAAACACTATTGCGGGCAAATCCAACGGTAACTTCACGGGGTTCAGTTTCTGCGGTAAATCCAGGCAATTCTAATGCTTTTTGGATGGCAGCAGAATAGTCAGGAGTATAGTTATCGGTATCTGCTAAATAAGCAATCTCCGGATAACCGACTGGCCCGACTGTAAACAGTTTTTCCTCGTAGGTTTCTTGGGTTGGCATTAAACAGTTTGTGGTGACAATAATTGCCCCTGGAAACTTCGCAAAATCTTTGGTTTGATTCTGCCAAGCGGTACCATAATGCCCATATAAATGAGGATATTTCTGTTTTAAAAGCGGATAACCGTGGGCGGGTAATAATTCGCCGTGAGTGTAAACGGTTATCTCGGTATTCTCAGTTTGCTTGAGAATGGCTTCGAGTTGTTTAATGTCATGTCCAGACACTAAAATTGCCTGACCGAGTCTCGGGTTTAATGGAACAACGGTTGGTGTCGGATGACCGTAGGTTTGAGTATGACCCGCATCCAATAATTCCATTGCTAGGTAGTTGATTTCTCCAACTTTTAACGCTAGACCCACCCAATCTTCTAAACCTAAGTTTTTCTGATCTAAAGCGGCTAACGCTTCGTAGCAAAATTGATAGATGCGGTCATCTTCCTGACCTAATTCTTGGGCATGGAAACTGTAGGAGGCTAACCCCTTCACTCCATAAAGAACGGTGAGTTTCAGCGAGAATATATCAACATCATTTTCAGACTGGCTGATAAATTTCAAGGAAATATCTTGACCTTGCTGAACTAAACTTTCGCTGTAGTCTGGTTGAAAGTTACTAACCTCAGACCATTCAACCGTTTCTTTTTCTGCTACTTTCGCCTTGAGATTTTCCCGCAGTTGAATAGCCTGCTGGATAAACTGCCCAAACCGTTTTTTATGGAAGTTGACATTCGTCATTGTGGCAAACAACGACTCACAGGTAAACACATCAACCTCGTGAGTTAAAATTCCAAGTTCTTTTGCTTTTAAGGCAATAGGGGCAATTCCACGCAAGCAATAAACGAGTAAATCTTGAACCGAATTCACTTCCGGACTTTTACCGCAAGCCCCCCATTGATGGCAGCCATTTCCACTAGCGGTTTGTTCGCATTGTTCACAAAACATGGTTCGTTCCCTTGATAAAATTCAACTGTTGAATTAAACTAAAACCTTGCCATTCACTGATTCTTTAGAAACTAAAAGTTCGGTGTATTCCTGTTCAAAATAATGCAAGGTACTGACAATGGGATTCGGTGCAGTTTGTCCGAGTCCACATAAACTGGTTGCCTTCACCATTCCACATAATTGCTTTAATTTTTCTAAGTCAGCGGCGGTAGCTTGTTTCTTAATTAATTTGGTTAAAAGCTGGTGCATTTGAACCGTTCCCGCCCGACAAGGAATACATTTTCCACAGCTTTCTTCTCGACAGAAATCCATGTAAAATTGTGCGACTTGTACCATACTGGTGCCTTCATCCATCACCACCATTCCGCCTGAACCCATCATCGATCCCAACTTCGCAAGGGATTCATAATCAACGGGTGTATCTAATAAATTCACGGGAATACAACCGCCTGACGGCCCGCCTGTTTGTACGGCCTTGACTTCTCCATCGGGAACACCGCCGCCCATTTCTTCAACAATTTCTCGCAGGCTAATTCCCATCGGAACTTCGATTAAGCCCGTATTTCTAATTTTACCTGTGAGGGAGAAAATTTTTGTTCCTTTACTTTTTTCGGTGCCAATACTAGCAAACCAATCCGCCCCTTTACTAATAATTGGGGCAATATTCGCGAGGGTTTCAACGTTATTAATTAATGTCGGTTCTCCCCATAAACCAGACACAGCCGGATAGGGCGGACGAGGACGAGGAACACCGCGACGACCATCAATCGAAGTAATTAAAGCGGTTTCTTCTCCACAAACAAAGGCACCCGCCCCAACCCGAATATCTACGGTAAAATCAACAGGTGATCCAAAAATTTGAGTCCCTAAAATGCCTTGACGTTTGGCTTGTTGAATCGCTTTTTGCAGGCGAGAAATGGCGAGGGGATATTCAGCCCGAACATAAATATAACCCTGATTTGCCCCGACTGCATAGCCTGCGATCGCCATTCCTTCTAAAACCCGATGGGGATCGCTTTCGAGGACACTCCGATCCATAAACGCGCCGGGATCTCCTTCGTCGGCGTTACAAATCACATATTTCTGTCCAGGGGGCATTTTCGCAACGGTTGCCCATTTTAAACCTGTGGGATAGCCTGCCCCACCTCGTCCCCGTAAGCCTGCTTTAGTAATTTCTGCAACGACTTCTTCCGGAGTCATTTCATAGATAGCGTGATGTAGGGCTTGATAACCACCAATGGCTAAATATTCACCAATTTTTTCGGGGTCAATTTTGCCACTATGTTCGCGAACAACTGGGGTTTGACGGCTAAAGAAAGGATGCTTCGGATCGCCTTGTGTGGCTTTGGCTTCACCTCCATTTAATCCTTCGATAATAGAAGCGGCAACGTTTTCGCTAACGACTTCGTATTGGAGTCCTTCGGGTTCAATTTCAACAAGCGGGCCTTTACCACAAAATCCCATGCAGCCAACACCCACAACTTGAACTTCATCCTGGAGTCCGGCTTTTTTAACGGCTTGTTCCATCGCTTTTTTCACCGCTAAAGAATTCGCCGCTTGACATCCAGTTGATGTACAACAATGAACCCGAATATTTTTGAGAGACTGACGTTCTTTTTCTGCCAGTTCCAACAATTCGTTTAATTCCATAGTGTCCCCTCTCTCAAATATTAGTTTGGATTAAACTTGTAAATCTCTTACTCTAAAGAAGACTCAATTCAATTCCCTGTAACCTGTGTACTGATTACTGTTCACTGTTCTCATGCCAGGGATTAAAATCCCGGTCTGAAACCCCAAGTCCTCTGAAGAGGACTAAAATTAATTCACTGTTTACTGTTTACTGTTTACTGAATTACTGTCCTTCTTCTTGCCATTTTTTGATTTGGGCAACAGTAGATTCGGGGGTTTGTTGGGCAGCCATTTTGCCATCGTAAACAACGACAGGCGCAATCCCACAGGCCCCAACACAGCGGGCGGTGACAAGGGAAACTAAATCGTCTGGGGTGGTTTCGCCAGAATGAACTCCAGTGTGTTCTTCGAGGGCTTCTAAGACTTTGTCGCCACCTTTGACATAACAGGCTGTCCCCAAACAGATGACGCAGTTATGACGACCTGCGGGTTTGAGAGAGAACAGGTGGTAAAAGGTCGCGACTCCGTAGACTCGACTCAGAGGGAGTTTGAGATGACGGGCGATGTACGTTAGGACATCATCTTCGAGATACCCGAAGGCTTCTTGGGCTTTGTGTAGAACTTCAATGAGGGCATCTTGACGATATTGGCTGCGTTTCATGGTGACATCGATCACCTTAAACCGCTTATCGCCACTGGGATGACCGGATGAATCTTTGGTTTGCCCCGTTTTGGGGGCGGTTGTTGATTGCATAATCTTGATCCGAAATGTTCAACAATCTTTAGACTGCCTACAGTCAATTGTTTCTATCGTTAACTGCTGACAATACCCTTGAGGGGATCGTGACGATTGACAAGCTAATTCAAACTTATTTAGAACAGCGCAGAGATTATCTCTCTCAATTTGTCCAGAAACTTCAAAGCTGAGTTTTATTTCTATATTTTCAGTATATCTGAATCGTTACTCTTGAATTATTAAATTTCTTCTAAAATTTTATTTTCATATTTTCAAATTTAATCTTGTTAAGAGTTACTGCATTCTTCTGATTTCAGGTTGAATTGAGCAAAGGGAGTGCTAGCATCAAGGTTTATATCAAAAAAAATTAGAGATTAATTGAGAACTTCTATAAATAAGATTCGAGAAAAGTCAATAGCCATCAGGGTTTAAGAACAAAAAGCTACAGAACATCACAAAGTATTAAAAAACATTAAGACACCACTCCGTTTTCGGTAATCTGTTAGAAAATCAACTAGAAGATCGTGCTAAGAGGAGAGGGTAGGAAAATATTCTTGTTGGGCTTGCTGAATCTCCCGAAGCCAAGGCTATCAGGGGAAAAGAGAAGAAAGCGATTCATTCAAGCACAGAAGTATTAAAATAGGGAATAGGAGAGCTAAGGCAGACGTGCAAACATTTGGACAGAGAAAAAACCTCCTCTAAACTTATCCAGTAAACACCGACTCAGAATCAACTTTGTAAATTCTAAGGGTTAGTATCCCTCTGAACAACTGATAGAGAGCAGAAACAGAGATCGAGCAGATTGTGAGATTTATTGATCTAGACTTGCAATCCGAGAAATATTCTGTTTTTCCCTTGATATCTGTTGATGGGGAGATAAGCTTCCTGCTGAGGATGAATAAATCTCTATCTTGTCTGTTTTGATTAGAAACAGAGCCTAAATCCTTTATTCAAGACTGTAATGGGTGTTTACAATTCGATTTATCGTTACTATTGAGGAACTCCAACAAAATACAGTCGTTGCCATTATTTGTAGACTTTTTAGGGAATATTTGACTCAATATTAAAGTCAATGGGCCCCAATACTTGTCGTCTGTTGTGATTCATCTATCGTGAATTGATCCCGATCTGCTGTATTGAGAGGAATTAAAATGAACGCCAAAACCTACGCAACTCTTGACGGAAACGAAGCAGTTGCCCGTGTCGCCTATCGCCTCAACGAAGTGATCGCCATTTACCCGATCACTCCCTCGTCACCAATGGGAGAATGGTCGGATGCTTGGATGTCTGAAGCCCAACCCAACCTCTGGGGAACGATTCCTTCTGTTGTGGAAATGCAAAGTGAGGGCGGTGCCGCAGGTGCGGTGCATGGGGCATTACAAGCAGGTTCTCTAACGACAACCTTCACAGCCTCTCAGGGATTATTACTAATGATCCCGAATATGTACAAAATCGCTGGGGAACTGACAAGCTGCGTGATCCACGTTGCAGCCCGAAGTCTAGCAGCCCAGGCCCTCTCCATTTTCGGCGACCACAGCGATGTGATGGCAACTCGCGCCACAGGCTTTGCGATGTTAGCCTCCGCCTCCGTTCAAGAAGCCCATGACTTTGCCCTGATTTCTCAAGCCGCTACTTTAGAGTCTCGTCTTCCCTTTGTCCACTTCTTCGACGGCTTCCGAACCTCTCACGAAGTCCAAAAAATCGAAACCCTCGATGAGTCGGTATTGCGTTCTGTCATTGACGATAAATACGTCTACGAACATCGCGGACGCGCCATGACTCCCGATGCGCCTATATTACGGGGAACAGCCCAAAACCCCGACGTTTACTTCCAAGCGCGAGAAAGCGTCAACAATTTCTATACCGCTTGTCCAGACATTGTTCAAAAAATTATGGACAAAGTCGGAGAACTGACGGGACGTTCCTATAAATTGTTTGAATATTACGGGGCAGCAGATGCCGAACGCTTAATTATCCTCATGGGTTCAGGCTGTGAAACCGTTCACGAAACCGTTGATGCCTTGACGGCTGTTGGCGAAAAGGTTGGCGTTTTGAAAGTGCGGTTATATCGCCCCTGGGATAACAAATATTTCCTCGATGCCATCCCCAAAACCGTTAAAACCATCGCTGTACTCGATCGCACTAAAGAACCAGGCGCAGGCGGTGAACCCCTTTATCTCGATGTTGTGACTGCCTTTATGGAAGCTTGGGAAGGGGAATACCCCAAAATTATTGGTGGACGCTACGGGTTATCCTCAAAAGAATTTACACCCGCGATGATCAAAGGCATCTACGATCATCTCAGTCAAGATAAACTGAAAAATCACTTCACCGTCGGCATTAACGATGATGTCACCTTTACCTCTCTACCCTTCGATCCAGAATATTCCATCGAACCGGATAACGTCGTTCGGGCAATGTTCTACGGTTTAGGATCTGATGGTACCGTTGGCGCGAACAAAAACACCATTAAAATTATCGGGAACGATACCGACAACTACGCCCAAGGCTATTTCGTTTACGACTCGAAAAAATCTGGGGCAGTTACAATATCGCACCTCCGTTTCGGCCCGAATATTATTCGATCTACCTACTTAATTTCTCAAGCTAACTTTATTGGCTGTCATCAATGGACATTTACTGAAAAATTAGACGTTCTCACATCTGCGGCGAATGGGGCAACCTTCCTCCTAAACAGTCCTTACGGGCCCGACGAAGTTTGGGGTAAATTGCCCTTAGAAATGCAGGAAGAAATTACCCGCAAAGGCTTGAAATTCTATGTAATTGATGCTAATACTGTTGCCCGTGAAAGTGGCATGGGACGGCGAATTAATACAATTATGCAGACCTGTTTCTTCGCCTTAGCCGGAATTTTGCCCCGAGAAGAAGCGATCGCACAAATCAAGAAATACATCGAAAAAACCTACGGCAAAAAAGGCGCGGAAATTGTTCGGATGAACATTTTAGCCGTAGACAATACCTTAAGTAATCTCCACGAAGTTAATGTTGCTGACGCTAATAGTGACTGGAATCGTTTGCCGCCCATTCCTGTTAATGCACCGATTTTTGTACAAGAAGTCGAAGGGGCAATTAGTGAGGGAAGCGGAGATCATTTACCCGTCAGTATGTTACCCAATGATGGTACTTATCCCACCGGAACAGCGAAGTGGGAAAAACGCAACGTCGCCCAAGAAATTCCGGTTTGGGACCCCGATGTTTGCGTACAATGTGGCAAATGTATTTTCGTTTGTCCTCATTCAGTGATTCGGGGCAAAGTTTATGAAGAATCTGCCTTAGCCAATGCACCGGAAACCTTTAAATCTACCAACATAAAAGATAAAGAATATTCCGGTCAGAAATTCACCATTCAAGTCGCCCCCGAAGATTGTACTGGATGCGGAATTTGTGTTGATATTTGTCCGGCGAAAAACAAATCAATGGCATCGCGGAAAGCGATTAATATGGAACCTCAAATTCCATTGCGGGAACAAGAACGAGACAATTGGGATTTCTTCCTGAATTTACCCAATCCAGATCGCCGGAAATTGCACGTCGATCGCATTCGTCAACAACAATGGCAAGAACCTTTGTTTGAGTTCTCAGGTGCTTGTGCGGGTTGTGGAGAAACGCCTTATATTAAGTTAGCAACCCAGCTATTTGGCGATCGCATGATGATTGCAAATGCCACCGGATGTTCCTCAATTTATGGCGGAAACTTACCCACTACACCCTACACTCAAAACGCCGAAGGACGAGGACCTACTTGGTCAAATAGTTTGTTTGAAGATAACGCCGAATTTGGCTTTGGGTTCCGACTTTCTGTGGATAAACACACCGCTTTTGCACGAGAGTTATTACAGAAATTCGGCGGAATGGTGGGTGATAATTTAGTCTCCCAAATCCTCGATAATCCGCAAAAATCCGAAGCCGATATTTGGGAACAACGGGAACTCGTCGCCCAGCTTAAACAAAACCTACAAGGTGTTGATAATCCCGATGCTGAACAGTTAATTAGTTTAGCCGATTATTTAGTCAAAAAATCCGTATGGATTGTTGGCGGTGATGGTTGGGCTTACGATATTGGATATGGCGGTTTAGATCACGTCTTAGCGAGTGGTCGCAACGTCAATATTTTGGTCATGGATACCGAAGTTTATTCTAATACAGGCGGTCAAGCTTCTAAGGCAACTCCTCGCGCGGCGGTGGCAAAATTTGCGGCGGGTGGTAAACCTGCACCGAAGAAAGATTTAGGCTTAATTGCCATGACTTACGGTAACGTTTATATCGCGAGTGTGGCAATGGGGGCGCGAGATGAACACACCTTAAAAGCCTTCTTAGAAGCAGAGGCTTATGATGGGCCGTCCTTAATTTTGGCTTACTCTCATTGTATTGCTCACGGGATTAATATGATGACCGCCATGAGTCATCAAAAAGGCATCGTAGAAAGTGGTCGGTGGTTACTCTATCGTTATAATCCTGAACTCACAGAACAAGGCAAAAATCCCCTGCAACTCGACTCTCGTTCACCGAAGAAAACGGTTGATATTTCTATGTATCAAGAAAACCGTTTCAAGATGTTAACTAAGAGTAAACCTGCTGATGCCAAACAGTTAATGAAAGAAGCCCAAAAAGATGTGAATACTCGTTGGGAAATGTATCAATATTTGGCAAATCGCCCGCAGGAAAAAAATGATGATACAGATAATGGTAGTGCAGAAGAACAGGTACAAACTCCCGCCGGAGTTAAACCCACTTCAGACGCATAACTGACAGATTTGACCCCTCCGCCCCTAATCCCTCCGCCTGCGGCATCTCCCTTTAAAAGGGAGGCTTTAGGAGGGAACTTGAATTTCCAAATTCTAGCTATCCCCATTAGTCAAAGTCCTCCAGCTACCTCCATGATCAAAGTCCCCCAGAATTGGGGGATGCGCGGGGGCGAGGTCACGAGGGCAGGGGATTTAGGGGGCGAAATTAATAGATTTGTAACAGCTTTGCGCCTCGAATTCTAATCTTTTGGAGACTCAAATAATGGACTTAACGACAACTTATTTAGGCTTAAATTTGCGTTCACCTCTCGTTCCTTCAGCAGCAGCACCTCTATCAGAAGAAATCGATACGATTAAACGTCTCGAAGATGCAGGGGCGGCAGCAGTGGTGTTACATTCACTGTTTGAAGAACAATTATTACGCGAAAAATTTGAACTGCAACATCACTTAGAATATGGTACTGAAAGCTTTGCTGAAGCCTTAACATACTTCCCAGAACCTGATGAATTTCATGTCGGTCCTGAACTGTATTTAGACCATATTAGTCAAGCCAAACAAGCGGTTGAAATTCCCATTATTGGCAGTTTAAACGGGTTTTCTTCTGGAGGTTGGGTTGAATATGCTAAACTCATGCAAGAAGCCGGAGCCGATGCCATTGAACTGAATATTTACTACGTTCCGACTGATTTTGACCTGAGTGCGGCGCAAGTCGAACAAAATTATATTGACACATTGCGAGAAGTGAAAGCGGAAGTAACTATACCTGTTACCGTTAAATTAAGCCCGTTTTTCAGCAATATGGCAAACATGGCAAAACAGTTAGATGAAGCAGGGGCAGATGGGTTAGTATTATTTAATCGTTTCCTACAACCGGATATTAATCCTGAAGAATTAGAAGTAGAACCGGGTTCAATTTTAAGTAATGCTCACGCCTTGCGTCTTCCGATGCGTTGGATTGCCATTTTATATGGTCGAATCAATGCCGATTTAGCTTCTAGCAGTGGTATTCAACGCGGGCGAGATGCAATCAAAATGTTAATGTCGGGTGCAAAAGTGACTCATGTTTGTTCGGCGTTATTACGACATGGAATTCCCTATCTTCAGACAATGGAAACTGAGATTAAATGTTGGATGGAAGAACAAGAATATGAATCTGTTAAACAGATGCAGGGTTCTATGTCTCAACTTCATTGTGAAGATAAATCCGCCTACGAACGCGCTCAATATATGAGAGCAATTACCTCTTATCAACCCGAACGGAGTATAATCTAAAAATCACAATTTCAGGATGATTTTTGTTAATGGGGTGTGTCTCGTTATGCACCCTATTACAGTACACAGTAAACAGTAAACCCAACGACCAAGCGCGACCGTCTAAATATCTATGACAACTCTACATCCATTATTCCAAACTCTCGCAACTGCATCGACTGAAGCCGAATTAAGAAGTCGGTTGATCGATAATCTCAGTTCATATTTTAATGTTGAAGCACAACACCAATCCGATTTATAAGTTTTTTCCCAAACATGATATAATCTGATGCGATTAACATTCACTACAGCCATAGGGTGAACAATATGCAGTATAAATTACTGGGAAAAAGTGGACTGCGAGTTTCCGAACTTTGTCTGGGAACGATGACCTTTGGTGAAGACTGGGGTTGGGGTTCATCTCAAGAAGAAGCTCAAAAAATTTATGAGATTTTCCGTGAAAAGGGTGGTAATTTTATTGATACGGCTAATATTTACACCAATGGAACCAGTGAAAAGATTGTTGGTGAGTTGATCGCTTCAGAAAGAGAGGCGATTGTTTTAGCCACTAAATATACAAACGGTTTGGGCGATAAAAATCCCAATGGTGCTGGAAACCAACGCAAAAATATGATGCAATCTGTTGAAGCGAGTTTGAAGCGTTTGAATACTGATTATATTGATGTTTTCTGGTTGCATATTTGGGATTTTATGACTCCCGTTGAGGAGGTGATGCGAGCCTTTGATGATTTGGTTCGCTCTGGAAAAGTCCTTTATATTGGCATTTCTGATGCTCCGGCTTGGGTCGTTTCTCGATGCAATACCTTGGCGGAATTACGAGGCTGGACACCGTTTATTGGTCTTCAAATTGAATACAATTTAATCGCACGGACTCCAGAACGAGAATTGTTACCCATGGCGCATTCACTTGATATTGGAGTAACAGCATGGTCGCCTTTAGCTAACGGCTGGTTAACCGGAAAATATACAAGTGGTAATCCAACAGGTGAAGAACGGAGATTAGATCATGAGATGATGAAAGGGTTTGCTGATCAAGGCGATCACAATACAGCGATTGCTCAAGAAGTTGATAAAATTGCAGCAGAAATTGGTAAGAGTTCATCACAAGTGTCGCTAAGTTGGTTATTAAGTAAAGGTGTAATTCCAATTATTGGGGCGAGAAAGGTTTCTCATGTTCAAGATAACCTCCAATGTACGGAGTTAAAATTATCAACCGAACACATTCAGCAACTGGATCAAGTTAGTCGAATTGAACTCGGTTTCCCTCACGATTTCTTTAATGCAGATTTGATCAGAAACTTTGTCTACAATGGCACCTTTGACCAAATTTACAATCATCGTTATTCCCCATTAACTTAAAGTGATGGTGAAATTGATCAGATTATTCCGGATCTAAAGGTAAATTCAGAGGCTGTCCATATCGATTATAAACAAGGATATCCCACTGACCATTCACACTAGATTCAAAAGCAACCATTCCGGCTTCTCCACTCATCGTCGGGTTCCGGACTTCGGCTTGTAAGTTTTGGGTCAAATTTCGCAGTTGTCGAGTTTCTCGATTATAGAGGTAAATATTCGACTGTTTGCCTTGTGTTGCTAAAAATGTAATATACTGACCATTATTAGAAATCGTTGGAGCCGAAGCGATCGCATCCAAACGATTTAATCCCGGTAAATCAACTAAGGCTTTCTCTTGTTGATCGTACAAATAAATATCCTGTCGTCCTCGTCGATCTGAAGCAAACACAATATAACGATCTGTGATTTGAGGATCGAATTCTGCGGCGGGACTATTAAGGCTGGCTTCATTCGAGTTAACAGGATATTGAATGAGTCGAGAACCCACACAGCCAGTCAACAATAATCCCGTTAGCAGGATAACAATAAAATGTAGAAAAGGTTTCACAGACTTAGCTCACCGTCAATTTCTAGGGATTAATTCTCACTCACATCCTCACTTTCAATAAGATCGAATTCGATCCGAGACCCTCGATCTAGCACTTCGAGATCCCATTGACCTCGACGCCCACTTTCAAATATAATATAGCGACCATTGGGACTAATACGAGGATTCCGTACCCAACCCCGATAGCCTTGAGAAATAATCTGAACTCGATTGGTTTTGCGATCATAGAGTTCGATTTCTGGACGTCCTGAGTCACTCGCCATATAGACAATATAGCGGGCGGTATTACTAATACTCGGATGTTCGGCGATCGCATCTCCATGATTTAAACCGGGTAACTCCACCAGAGTTTGTCGCTGTAAATCGTACAAAACGATCTGACGTTGACCTTTGCGGTTAGAGACATAAGCTAGATATTGACCATTCCCACTGAAGGTGGGTTGCTCATCGTTGACTGCACTATTAAGTGCGATCGCAATTCCTCCCGGTACAATTAAAATTAGCCCCAGAATCAGGCTAATCACCACTATTCCCTTAATTAAAATCTGCCTTTTCACGACCATCTCCAAGAATCAACTTTGAGCCAGAGGAGAGAAACCCCCAGAATTCTGACCTCACTCTCCTCTGAACTTGAGCTTCAGCTTGAGCCGTTTTCATTAACCATCACCGCCATTTCTGAACGATTCAGTTAACGTCCAAAATCATCATCGGAATAGTCTACAGGTCGATAGTCTGCATAATCCGTTGAGCTATTATCTGGGCTGAGGCGATCGCGACTGTGACTTGTCGGTTGAGAGTCTTGCGAAGGACGATTTCTCCGAGGTTTAGATGTAGATCGGGTTGGATTTACATCATCCCAACGGTTCTCTGTCGGGTCTAGAGGACTCTCGGTGCGTGAACTTGGGCGGCGACTGCGAGAAGGTCTTTCCAAAGTCGAGTCTGTTGATTCTACGGATGCTTCCCACTCATCAGAATAGGAACGAGAACGATTATCCGGACGACTATCCGGACGACTATCCGGACGACTATCCGGACGACGACTTGGACTACGGCTGGGGCTGCTAGTGCGGGGGCGCTCCATTGTGCTTCTGCGACTACTTGAGCGGCGAGGATCTTCATCCTCATAGCGGCTAGAACTGTCCCGACTTCCTCGAATTTGACGCGCCATTGGTTGATATTCGTCAATGGGTTCAAGTTCGTCAAGTTCTGCATCGACGCGATAAACGTCGCTCACATAGCGATCCTCGTCTACAATCCGAGAAGAGGAGCGTCCTTTCGCCTGAGCGGTTGCTAACCCTCGCAAACGAATGCTTTCGACTGCGAAGAAAATTGCACTTCCAGTCAGCAAAAATTGACCAAATGCTAAAATCGGGTCAAGCCGCCATCCTTGAAAGAGTAAAATTCCGCCACAGAGCAAGCCAATCGCCGCAAAGAAAATGTCATGATCGCGAGCTAGCTTGGGACGCCATGACCGCAGAAAATACAGTCCTGCACCGGATACTGCCAGGATAATACCTAACAGACTACTCCAGTTCAATCCTAAATTAACCATTAGCGATTCTCCTATACCAGTCTTAATCTTAGCGAGTCATTTGTATACTCTCTACTTTAGCCTGAGTGTACAGGCTCACTCTCTGTTTAGCTAGCTGTACACCCTAAATATATAACTACAGAAATATTTTGTTAGTTCCCAGATCGGAGTAGGAGCGGCAACACCAACTCCTCACCCCAAGGTCAAGCTCCGATACAATTATCAACGGCTAATCTTATCAGTCTGAGAAAAAACAATCAGAGCCACTGTTGCTGGAATTACAACAATTAAGGTACCTGCGAGTAAGCTGTAAAAGAAGTTTGCTAAGGAAGGTGTCATCGTAATCGAATCCTTAAGATTTACAAAGATTGTTTTAACTTTATCATTTTAGCTTGTTCGCGTAAATCTTCCTGGGATTCTTGAGCATCAATTTCAGTTCCCCATAACCCGCTAAAATAAGGATGAGGAATTACAGTTACAAAACTTAAACTTTCGAGAATAATTATGACCACTATTACCGCCGTGAGTTGGATTTTGGGGATTGTCCTGGGGATAATGACCTTTTTCTTTATTTTCAGAATTGTTCTGACTTGGTATCCCCAAGTCGATCAGAGTCGCTTTCCCTTTAACGTTATTGTCTGGCCAACAGAACCCTTTCTCGTTGTCAGTCGCAAAATTGTTCCTCCCATTGGCGGAGTCGATATTACACCGATTATTTGGGTGGGAATTTGCAGCCTTTTACGAGAAATTCTACTCGGTCAGCAAGGTTTGCTGAAAATGATCTAAGCGTGTCTCCGGATCGGATACTATTCGGCTTGACGATTCATCCACTGTTCAACAAAATTGGTGTAAACTTCACCTTGCGTAAATTCTGGAGTTTCCAAAATCTTTTGATGAAAACCAATTGTGGTGGGAATTCCAGTAATCGCAAACTCTCGTAACGCCCGCTTCATCCGCGCGATCGCCACTGAGCGATCGGAACCCCAAACGATTAATTTACCAATCAAAGAATCATAGTACGGTGGAATTTCATAGTCCGTGTAGACATGAGAATCAATTCGCACGCCATTTCCACCTGGGGGAAGATAAGCACTAATTTTTCCGGGACTTGGTCGAAAATTGTGATCGGGATCTTCAGCATTAATCCGACATTCAATCGCATGACCCCGCAGTTGAATCTGTTTTTGAGTGAAACTCAATTTCTCGCCTTGAGCAACGCGAATCTGTTCGGCGATTAGATCTAACCCAGTGACCATCTCTGTGACTGGATGTTCAACCTGAATGCGGGTATTCATCTCCATAAAATAAAAATTTCTCGACTTATCCAGCAAAAATTCAACGGTTCCGGCTCCGGTATAGTTAATGGATTTAGCCGCTTTAATCGCTGCGGCTCCCATTTTTTGGCGCAAATCCTGACTTAAAGCAATGCTGGGAGCTTCTTCGAGAAGTTTTTGATGACGTCGTTGGATCGAACAGTCTCGTTCTCCAAGATGAACTACATTACCGTAATTGTCCGCTAAAATCTGAAACTCAATGTGACGGGGAAGTTCGATAAATTTTTCCAGATAGATACCCGGATTTCCAAAAGCGGCTTCCGCTTCCCCTTGAGCGGCGGCGAAGAGTTTTGGGAGTTCGTTGGGTTCTCGCACCAGACGCATTCCTCGCCCTCCTCCTCCGGCGGTGGCTTTGATAATCACTGGATAGCCGATTTTTGAGGCAATTTTTGCCGCTTCCTTTTCACTGGCGATTAGGCCATCACTTCCTGGAATGGTGGGAACGCCAACCCTTTGCATGGTTTCTTTGGCGGTTGATTTGTCTCCCATCGAACGAATCGCTTCTGGAGTCGGGCCAATGAAAGCAATGTCGTGATCGGCGCAAATTTCACCAAATCGGGCATTTTCTGCTAGGAAGCCATAGCCGGGATGAATAGCTGTGGCATTGCGGGTGAGGGCGGCTGAGATAATATTGGGAATATTCAGGTAGCTCTTACCACTGCTCGGTTCGCCTATACAAACGGCTTCGTCCGCCAACTGAACATGAAGGGCATGGCGGTCAATCGTAGAATGAACGGCAACTGTGGCAATGCCCAGTTCCTCACAAGTGCGGAGGATGCGTAGGGCAATTTCCCCGCGATTGGCAATTAGGATTTTAGAAAACCGCATCTTCTGTGCTGCTCGGTCAATAATCAGTTTAGGATAAACTGTTTTGGTTAACAGCGAAAGGGTTAAACTGCAACAATCTTGTTACATTGCGTTTGGGGGAAGCTTACTACCCTCTCAAAGCCTAGCTTCTGACGACCTTCGCTCAAGTTAATCGCACAGATACCTGACGTGAGGTCTCTCTGCTGGCGGGCGTTCGCAGAATTATATTTTTTCTACTTGATATTTTTCTAATTGTGTGATAGGGTTATAAATTAGCAGTGTGAATAATTCAGTCAAGCTGAAATTTCACCGAACCTAAGCGGATGTGGCGGAATTGGTATACGCGCACGTTTGAGGGGCGTGTGGCTTTGCCTTGCGAGTTCGAGTCTCGCCATCCGCATTAATATTTTTGCCATAGCTAGATCACTCATTTCCATTCTTTTTTGAGTTGATTAGTAAAGATAGGGAGATTTAGAGACTTATTACTTACTCCTGTTCTCCCTATCAAACTCAACAATTTTGTCTTGAGATGGGTTTCTTGATGTTCGCTAACCTAAACTGCAATCAAACTAAACTGCAATAAAATTAATTTGCGAGAAATCGGTGAGATTAACGTCTTGGAGAATCGCTAACGTCTCAGAGTTAATATTGATGAAAGTATCCTGACCATTCAGACTCAATGAAAGCTGACTCGCATTTAATCCCTCAGCTAAACCAATCAAATCAATCCCAATTTCAAAGTCTACAATAGTATCTGTTCCTTCAGCAATCGCCAGAATAAAAGTATCTACACCGCTAGAATAATCAGTATCTCCTTGTAATCGATCATCACCTAAACCGCCTCGCAACACGTCATCACCTTGATCTCCCCAAATACTGTCGTTTCCTTCACTTCCAAAAAGTTCGTCGTTTCCAGCTTTACCACCAATACGATCGTCACCCGCACCGCCAATAATGGTATCATTTCCACCAACCGAAGCCGAGAAGCGTTGGTTCAAGTCTCCTCGTAACAGGTCATTTCCTGCGTTTCCGAAAATCTGGTCATCTCCCAAATCTCCAGCAATAGTCTCATTAGCAGAGGTTCCAGTTAGTATATCATCCCCAGTCGTTGGAGTTCCTGTCTGATCACTGAGAACAGTATCATCACGAAAATCTAGATTTTGAATTCGTTCATCGAGTTCTGGAGGAACATCTTCTTCATCAAAAGCGGTTGTACTAAAGTTCGTTGCGAGAAACTCGGTAACAGCAACTTGTTCGGTAATTCCAGTATTAATTTGATTCTCACCCAATTCGGGGAAAGGATAACCGTCGCCGCCTCCAGCGAGGAACCCTAATGTTACCACCCGAATGACTCGTTGGGAGTCTCCAACTAATTCACCATCTCGGACAACAATATCCGCAATATTACCCTCGTTATCGAGAACTGCTAAACTTTGAACTCGTTCTCCAGAAGGAATTAATTCACCATTATTATCGAGAATATCAAAACTGAAGTGTAAACCGCCAACTTGGGGAAATTGACCCGGCGTTTCACCAGGACGAGACTCCGCAACACCATGTTCGAGAACTGCTTTCAACTCCTCAGCAGTCAGGTCAAATGTCACCAGTTCATCATCAAACCGGAAAGCATTTTCAATATCTAGCTGAGAAATTTCTCCAGGTTCTTTTCCCGAACGAGGATTTCCTTGAGGCGGTAATTCTTCATTGGTATTCGGATCAATTGTACCAATACTTGCGCGAATTCCACCTCCATTTTTGATCGCAACCGTAACAGTTGAATCAACTTGATTTGCAGCCGTTAAAATTGCATCTGCGGAGAGATTTCCTAAGTTCGTTTCTTCGGTACGAAGTTCTTCTCGACGACCCGAGAGGAATACATCAGTTTGGGCGATAATTTGTGCATCTTGGGGAATAAAAATATCCTCAACAACATCAGTGAGAATTTGAACTTGTTCTCCTCTCGTTCCAGGACCAAAAGGGTCACCATCACCCCATAATGCGGCGACAGTTTCGGAAGTAGTCGCGTAGGAACCGCTAATTTCAGGATTAACGCTTTCAGGGATAACAATACCATTTTCGTCAAAATCGACCACTAAACGCCCTACATAGCTGTATTGGCTATCGGTACTAACAATTAAAGCGGGTTCACCTGTGGCGTTTGTTGTAATAATTGGATAATCTCCAGCGGCTATATCTCCGGGTCGTAAAGTATCCTGTTCATCTGCGAGGAGAACATCCGCACTCCCAGAAATCAAAATATCAACATCATTCAATTTCGGTAAAAGTTCTTGTTCTAGCTGAATTTGTTGGAGGTGAGAAACCAAGACAATTTTGTTAATTCCTTGATCTGAGAGTTCATCAATTGTGGGTTGAATGATTGCTGCAATACTATCCGTGTCTTGAGTATCAGAACCAATCACCTCAACGCCTTCTGGAGAAGACAACTGTTCTAATAGTGGAGTCGTAACGCCAACAATCCCAATCGATTCCTCGCCTTCTTCAACAATCGTTGCAGGGGCAATTTTTGCTTGAGTTGCGGTTGTATTTGAGTCAGTTAAATTTGCTTTAAAATCAGTATTTGGGAGAATTTCATCGGTGAATAATTCGGCTAAATTCTCATCTCCAGAGAAGTCTAAATTTGCACTCAGATAGGGAAATTGCGCCCCTAACCACCGAACTTCATCTCCTTCTTGAATATCTGAACCGATAAGACTGGCAAATGTTTCTGTTCCGCGATCAAATTCATGGTTGCCTACACCGGACGCATCGAACCCGATCAGATTCATTAAGGTAATATCTAATCGACCGACTCCATCACGAATATCAGGCAATTCTTCGCCTAATAATTCACTATAAACTTCACTGAATACTTCTTGTAGTTCGTCATCATCTCCCACAAAGAAAAACGGGCCAGGAATGAAATTATCTCCGGTTGATAAGGTAAGACTGTTGGGAACTTCATCTTCTAAGACATCAACAACAGCAGCCATATTGAGGATATCTCCCCCAATTAAAGATTCGGTACCGCCTTCTAAATCGGAAGCATGGAGAATTTGTAAGGTATACATTTTAGAAACGGATTAGTTAATACTAATCGACTAGGTTGATTCTTTTGCAAACGGATGAGTTGATGCTGCCCAGATGAAGTTCATTTAGAAACAGATGAGTTAACGTTGATCGAGTGGGTTAACTTTTTTGCAAACGGATCGAAACGGATGAGTTGATGCTAAATAACTCGGTTAACTCTTTTGAAAACGGATAGGTTTATTCTTAGATTTTTATTCTCAGAGTTTTAGCCTATCCGTTGAAATTGACTAGATTGGAAAACTCAATCAGTAACGCCCCCTAAATCCCCCAAAATTGAGGGACTTGAAATGATCTTTCTCCCCCAGAATTGGGGGTTGGGGGGCAAAATCATATCTGTAATCAGCAACGCCTACACGAAACTTTGGTTAGTATTCACCGCATTGTAGGTACTCGCTGTTGGGGTCGCCCAAGTAAAGTCAGAAGCTTGAGTTCCAGTTCCCGTTAATTGCAAGGAAAACCCTGTAGATGTGGAAGTTGTTTCACTAACTCCAATATCGGTACTGGTAGAACCCGAAGCCGTTCCATTCGTTGCGGTTAATGTTCCTTCATAGCTGAGGAATTCAGTTACAATACCGTCAGGATTTACTAATGCTAATCCATCGGGAGAACCATTTTGAATTCCAGAGATGGAGAAAAAGCTAGTTCCGAAATTGTTTTGTTGATTGGGTAAAGTTCCACTCAGAGAAACAGTGTTGTAAGTTTCTCCATTGCTACCGTTGTAAAGTTCGAGATTCCAACCGGATAAATCCAGTCCTGCTGAACCTGCAATTTCAACGCCTTCATTCACATCACCACCGTCGTTGTCGTAGTGAATTTCATTAATAAAAGCGGTATTTCCAGAACTTCCAGAACTTCCAGAACCACTGATATTAAAAGCACTAAATGGTAGGGTTTGACGAGTGGTGTTGCTGCCACTCCAGTTTGTTGGATCGCTAATTAGAGTGAGGAGTTCACTCTGAGTTCCAGAGGTTGAACCCACGTAAATCGCATTGTCAATTTCATTCAACGCGATCGCAGTTTGTCCATTGACTAAACCTGTTGGTAATGCTGAAGTATTGGTACTTGTCGCGTCTGTTTGCCAGCCTGTGCCTTCGCTATTCAAACCATAGATAAAAGTCGGTTCGCTAGTGCTACCTTGATAGGCAATAATTTGATCGCCGCTAGCAGAGAGTCCAAAGCCGGAATTAGTAATTTGAACAGTTTCACCTGCACTATAATTGCGATCGGCACTCCAGGTAAAGCTTCCTTCTCCGCCTCGGAATAAACCTGTGTTGAGTACACCGTTTTCTGTGAAGTTAATCGGAGTATCACTTTCAACGTCGGTTAAAAGAGTGAAGGCAAATTCATCTGGATTGTCAAAGTTAAAGCCTGTAATTGCCAAATCTCCAGCATTTAAGCTGGTTCCGATAGGAGTTTCCCCATCTACTCGCGCTTCAATGACCGCCTCAATATCATCCGGTAATTCAGAGAATAGATCTAAACCAGTTGCAGCTTCAATGTCATCAACGGAAACGCGGAAGTCTTGCCAATCTTGGGTACGGATGCCTTGAATATTCGGCATATCGACCCCAATTAAGCGAGTATCAACAGTAACATCCTCAATCCCTGAACCGGGAGTATCGAGAACGAGAAGGGCTTTCCAGGTACTTTCGGGAACGTTAATCGGGCCGCCAGATGTGGAAATGGAGTTGAGACTACCATTAGAACCTGTTCCGCCTGTACCTTGTCCTCCCGCTACGATATAGACTTCATTGCCTGCTTCAACTAAATCTCGACCAAATTCCTCTAAAATTCTCCAGGGGCCACGATTATTATCGGGAGACTGAGGAATCATATTGGTCATAAAGAATGTCGCCGAATTATCCTCTACAGTAGCAGTTCGATCCGCAGAAGGAGTCACGTGTCCTCGGTCAAAGCCACTACCCGAGTAGTCATTTTGAGTAACTTGATAGAAACCTGCGGGTAAACTGGGATCGGGTCGGAAATCATCCTGACGAGACGCACTTCCTAGCCAGGAGTCGTTTAGTTGCCAACTGACCCAGTTCGCTGTCTTGAGACTATCGCTGTAGGAGAGGGCGTATTGATCTTTTACCAGTAAATAGTTATCCGAATTATTGACATCGGTTGTCGCGTTACTAGGATTACCAAAGGTCAGGTGAACGCTATTGGTTGGAGTTGGCGTTGGAGTTGGAGTTGGTGTTGGTGTTGGTGTTGGTGTGGGTTCGCCCCCATCCACCGTAAACGAACCACTCGGTAAAGTTTGAGAAGTATTACTCAGTGTCCAATTCGCCGGATTACTAACTGCATTGAGAAGTTCATCTCGGGTTCCGGAAGTTTGACCTGTATAAACTCCACTATCACTTTCACTTAATGCGATCGCAGTTTCTCCCGTGAGTAAATCGGGCGGTAAGGCAGAAGTGTTAGAATTAGTTGCGCCAGATTGCCAGCTATTTCCTTCGCTATTGACAGCATAGAGAAAAGTCGGAGTTGTGGGAGTTCCCTGATAGGCAATAATTTGATCGCCACTGGAAGATAGGGCAATTCCTGTTACCGCAGGATCGATAATTTCTCCTGCATTGTAATTGCGATCAGCCGTCCAAGTAAACGTTCCTTCACTACCTCGGAATGTTCCATCCGCTAAGATTCCATCATCAGTAAAATTAATTTCTGTTCCTGACTCCAGACCCACGAACGGTACAAATGCAAATTGGTCTGGGTTATCAAAATTAAACCCAACAATTCCGATATCGCCATCGGTTAAGACAGTTCCCACCATGATTAGCCCCAGTTGAAATTTACAAGTTCGGCGGTAATTTTCACAGCACCCAGAAATTACCAGTACGAATATTAATCGTCCCCACCCTTTGTCGTCATTTGGAGTGAAGGTGATATTATCCTAAACTGGTGAGATTAAGAAGAAATTTAGGTTAGGTTAAGAAAAGATTTGAGTTTTCTAACTGGAGTGGAGATTAGGACATGACCCAATCCGATTTGGTATGATTTGGGAATAATTCACACTCTGATCACCTAATTCTGAATAATCACGAAAAATTTGAATGATGACTAAACGTAGATGGCAATTACTGACACTCACAATTCTATTTTTATTGTCGATAATGATAACGCCAGTAATTGCTGAAGTGCGAGAATCAACGACTAGAGTTCGGGTTCAATCTCAACTCAATACTCCCGATTTTGTTCAGCAAGGTCGAGAATTTTATCAAGCGGGTGAATTTGAACAGTCTGCACAAGCTTGGCAACAAGCAGTAGAGAGATTTACGGTTAATGGCGATCGCCTTAATCAAGTCATGGCATTGAATAATTTATCGCTAACCTATCAGCAACTTCAACAATGGGATTTAGCGCAAAAATCAATTACAGAAAGTTTGAATATACTCGGAAGTGAAACTAAAAAGAAAAACAGAAATCAGCTTTACCTTCTCGCTCAAACTCTAAATATTCAAGGCAATCTATATTTAGAAGCCGGACAACCGGATCAAGCTCTCGAAACCTGGAAAAAAGCAACAGAAATTTTTACTAAAATTCAGTATTTAGAAGGAATTGTTCAAGGTCGAATTAATCAGGCTGAAGCGTTACAAGATTTAGGACTAAATCCGAGAGCCTGTCAAACTTTGCTATTAGCTATTGGGATTGAAAGTCAGCAGTGTCAAGAAGAGGGGGAATCCAAAATTATACAATCCGATTTTGAGACAATTTTAACTCAAATTCAGGATAATTCTTCTGCAACTTCAGACTTAATTGCTATTCTAAATTTGGGGAATGTTCTCAAAAAATTAGGTCAAGTTAAACAAGCGCAAATTCTATTTCTGGCTTTACTGAATCAAAAAGAGAGACTCACCCCTGAAGATTTGAGTAGAATTTACTTAAATCTGGGTACAATTCGCCAAGAACTTGAAGATTTCGATCAAGCCTTACAAGACTACGATCAAGCGATTATAACGACATCTCAATCACCTTTATTACAATTTCAAGCAAAACTTGAAAAGCTGAACTTATTGATTTTTCAAGAAGAGTTTAATCAAACTGGAGCTTTATTACAAGAGTTACAGTTTCTTGTTCGTCAAATCTCCTTCAGTGAAATTGAGATAGAGTCCCAATTTTATTATATTCAAACGTTATTAAGGTTATTAGAATATCAAGGCAGCAATCAACAGCTTGAAACTGAAGTTGAAACCCTAACCACATTATTGATTGAGCAGCTAGACCACAAAAAAAATCGACAAAATTCAGATCGAAAATTAGCTTATGCTTTAGGATTAAAAGGGAAATTATACGAACTTCAGAAAAAATGGGACTTAGCAGAAGAATTAACCCTCGCCTCTTTGCAAAGTATTTACTCTTATGAAGATCCGGATATCTCTTATCAATATTTCTGGCAACTCGGACGAATTTACAAACAACAAGGGAAAGTTGATCAAGCTATCAAAAATTATAATCAAGCTGTAGATTTGATTGAATCTCTCCGCCAAGACTTGGTCGCGATTAGTTCTGACGCTCGTTACAACTTTCGAGAAAATATTGAGCCAATTTATCGAGAGTTAGTTGATTTGCTTTTGCCTTCGGGTGTGGAAGTCGATCAAGAAAATTTGAGACAAGCTCGAGATAAAATTGAAGCATTACAACTGGCTGAACTCAATAACTTTTTGAGGGAAAGCTGTCTCGAAGAAAATCCAATAAAATTAGAAGAATTTGACTCGAATGCAGCAATTATTTACTCGATTGTTTTGTCAGAAGGACTGATTTCCTCGAACCGTGTGGTTACAATTATTTCTGTGGCTGATCAACCGCTGAAAAAGTTTGAAGCTCCGATTAGCTCAGATGACATTGCAACGGTCATAAATCAGTTCTTTAGCTCAATTAATCCGGTTTTCCCAAGTCAGCGAATCCAGAGAGCATTTAGTCGGGTTTATGATTGGTTAATTCGCCCCCTCGAAGGAACACTTCAAAATAGTAATGTTGAAACCTTAGTTTTTGTTTTGGATGGATTTCTTCGCAGTTTTCCGATGGCAGCTCTCTATGATGGAGAACAATATTTAATTTCAGAGTATAATGTAGTCTTAGCACCCGGATTACAACTCCTCGATTCTCAGTCACTGGCGCCTGAACAATTAGAAATTTTGATTGGGGGATTAAGTGCAGCGCGTCAGGATTTTTCCCCATTACCGGAGGTGGAAGTTGAAATCGAAAATATTGCGACACAAGCGCCCGCTGATATTCTTTTTAATCAGACATTTACGAAAGCCGAACTAGAGAATCAATTTAGTCAAAATCCTTTTCCGATTGTACACTTAGCGACGCACGGACAGTTCAGCTCAGATCGAGAAGAAACTTTTTTACTAACCTGGGATGATAAAATTAGGATTCAGGACCTAAAAAAGTTGCTTGATACTCGAACAAATCAAGGTTTGGCTCCCGTTGAACTGCTGGTTCTCAGTGCTTGTCAGACGGCGACAGGAGATGATCGAGCCGCACTGGGGTTAGCAGGTTTAGCTGTGCGTTCGGGTGCGAGAACAACGGTCGCAACGTTATGGTCTGTCAATGATGAATCAACGTCTGCGTTTATGATTGAGTTTTACCAACAACTCCTAAATCAACCTAATATTCGTAAGGCTGAGGCTTTGCGTCAATCTCAGCTTAAACTCTTAGAAACCTCTCAATACCAACATCCTTATTTCTGGGCGCCTTTTGTCTTGATCGGAAATTGGCTCTAAGCTTTTACAGTACACAGTTTACAGCAATCAGTAACCCGTAATTAGTGAACAATGATTTCAGTTGTCCGTTCAAATGTAACAAGATGTAAACTATAATGAGAACGAAATGTTAGCAAGTATAGTAAAAGGTTATCAATGCGAGTTGCGATCGCTGGAGCAGGTTTAGCCGGTTTATCTTGTGCCAAATACCTCACAGATTTGGGTCATACTCCAATCGTCTTGGAACGCCGAGATGTATTGGGAGGCAAGGTAGCCGCTTGGAAAGATGAGGATGGGGACTGGTATGAAACAGGTTTGCATATTTTCTTTGGGGCTTACCCGAATATGTTGCAGCTTTTCAAAGAACTCGGCATTGAGGAGAGGCTGCAATGGAAAGAACACAGCATGATTTTTAATCAGCGTGAAACGCCTGGGACCTATTCTCGGTTTGATTTTCCGAACCTGCCTGCCCCAATTAATGGGGTAATAGCGATCCTGCGTAATAATGATATGCTGACTTGGCCTGAAAAGATTCGCTTCGGTTTAGGATTAATCCCGGCGATGATTCAGGGCCAAAAATATGTTGAGGAGATGGATAAATATTCCTTTTCCGAGTGGCTGAAAAAACAAAATGTTCCGCCCAGAGTCGAGAAGGAAGTCTTCATTGCCATGTCAAAGGCTCTGAACTTCATCAATCCCGACGAAATTTCAGCAACCATTATCCTAACGGCTCTTAACCGCTTTCTACAAGAGAAAAATGGCTCAAAGATGGCGTTTTTGGATGGTTCACCCACCGAACGTCTTTGTCAGCCTCTGGTTGACTACATCACAGAGCGAGGCGGTGAAGTTCGACTCAATTCCCCGATTAGAAAGTTTATTTTGAATGCGGATCAAAGTATCAATGGCTTTCAAGTCGGAGGAATGGATGAGGTGTTAACGGCAGATGCTTATGTCTCAGCGATGCCTGTTGATCCCCTAAAACTGATGTTACCTGAACCTTGGCAGCAATTGGATTATTTTCAAAAGCTAGAAGGTTTAGAGGGCGTTCCGGTGATCAACGTACATCTGTGGTTTGATCGCAAATTGACTGATATCGATCATCTTCTATTTTCGCGATCGCCACTTCTGAGTGTATACGCTGATATGAGCAATACTTGTAAAGCGTATTCCGATCCAGACCGTTCGATGTTAGAGTTAGTTCTAGCTCCGGCTAAAGATTGGATTGGAAAGTCTGACGAGGAGATTGTTGCGGCAACGATGGCAGAACTGGAAAAACTATTTCCGGAGCAAATTCCCCATCAGGCGAAGTTATTGAAGTCTCATGTGGTGAAAACGCCGCGCTCAGTCTACAAAGCTGTTCCTGGCGCTCAGGCTTGTCGTCCGAATCAAGTTACACCAATCTCCAATTTCTTCCTAACAGGGGATTATACGATGCAACGATATCTGGGGAGTATGGAAGGTGCTGTACTTTCTGGTAAACTAACAGCGCAAGCTATTAGTCAGCATTCAGCCTCAATTGACAAGCCCGCTCAGGCGGCTCCGGTTGATTCTAACCTTAATGGAAATTCAGCCCCTGTCAATTCTCAAACCCCCACCCCTGTTACACGATAACCAACCGATTTACGGCTGATAGCGACAGAGCAGAAAAACGACGAATGCTACAACTGTCTAAACCCCTCCGGATGAGAACCCTGGCTTCCTTGGAAGACTCCTATGAACTCTGTCGTCAGATTACTGCGGAGTATTCCAAAACCTTTTACATGGGAACTCAGCTTATGTCAACTGCCAAGCGTCAGGCAATCTGGGCGATCTACGTCTGGTGCCGCCGCACTGATGAATTGGTGGATGGCCCAAAGGCGAGTTCAACAACGACTGAAACTTTGGATCATTGGGAAAAGCACCTGGAATCTATTTTTGCAGGGCATCCGATTGATGATGAGGACGTAGCGTTAGTGGATACCCTCAACCGCTTTCCTATGGATATTCAGCCGTTTCGAGATATGATTGCGGGTCAACAGATGGATCTCTACCGCAATCGCTATCAAACCTTTGAAGAGTTAAAACTGTACTGCTATCGGGTGGCGGGTACAGTTGGGTTAATGTCTATGGCTGTTATGGGTGTTGACCAGACGAACTCGAAAGCGCCTTGGGATCTAGAGAAAGATGCTTCTATCCCGACAGAAGAAGCGGTTGCACTTGGCATTGCCAATCAATTGACGAATATTCTTCGAGATGTGGGTGAGGATGCTCGCCGAGGTCGAATTTATCTACCTTTAGATGAATTAGCCTTGTTTAACTACACGGAAGAAGACTTGATGAATGGCGTTGTCGATGAACGGTGGCGAGAATTGATGCGCTTTCAAATTCAACGAGCACGCAAATATTACACCTTAGCTGAACGAGGCATTCGCCACTTGAGTCCAGATATTCGCTGGCCAGTTTGGTCGGCATTGCTTCTCTACAGCAGAATTCTTAATGCTATTGAGCGCAATCAATACGATGTATTCAGTCAGCGAGCCTATGTTCCGACTGCGCGTAAGTTGCTTTGCTTACCCGTTGCGCTATTGAGATCAAAGGTTTTGTAGTTTTGAATATCTTAACCTTCACTTAGGTTAAATTTAAAGAACCCGCCCAGAATGATCTTAGGCGGGTTTTCTATCGGTCATCAACAAAACAATATCGAAGATAATTAGTTGGTGGTTTGAGCTGAAAGCATTTCCTTAAGCTTTTCTAGCTGATCTGCCCAGCGGGGATCGGGTTGAACAGACTCGTTAGAACTCGATGAACTACTAGAAGAACTTGAAGAGGTGCTACTTCCTCCTTTGTTGGCTTTCTTCTTCTTGGCACCTCCAGGACTTTTAGGAGTTTGACGGGGTGCCTCTTCTTCAGATACTCCCTCTGGCTTATCTCCTTTACCTTTCTTGCGAGGTAAGGCTTTTTCTATCTTCAGAGGGTTTTCCTTGAACATGAAGCCATTGTATTTCTCAACAATTTGATCAGCCATTTCATCGGTTTGTACCGTCACAAAACCAAAGCCTCGACATTTGCCACTCTTGCGATCTGTAATTACTTTGGCGGAGACACTATCTCCTTCTTCAGCAAATACATCCTGCAATTCTTTGCGATCTAGTTCTTTCGGAAGATTTCCAACGTAAAGACGAACGGGCATGAGTTTAACCTCCAAATATCAACTAAAATGAGCTAGCCAGCCAACAAGATGTTGACCACTATTCTCTGAATAAAAACATTGGCGAAAAATACCCTTAAATTTGTGGAGATTTTCGCTTTGAGTAGAAAAAACTTGACTACTGTTTTTCGGTGTAGGAAAACTGAACAGGTGACTCTGAAACTTCTTCTCCACCTCTATTTGCTGATGCAGAAACCTATAATTTGTTTGGCTGTTTCGTAAACTTGCGGTCATTCCTCTATCACTTACTTCTGTATACACTTTTAATTTCTTTGGGTGATGATTCAAACATTTGTAACCCAGACTATAAAACTAATATCAGTAGATTTCAGCTTTCTGCCGATGTAACGCCTGCTCAAGTTTAATATACCCTAGAGTACAATAGAACATTTAGAGAAAAATTCGCGCTGCTAGACGCCTGTTCAGTTCAAGACAGGAACACTTAATAAAACTCTGCTCGCTATTATTCCTAATCGGATAATTTCAAGCCATTTTCTAAGATATCATAACTGTAAACAAAATTCTAGTGATTTGTTCAAATTTTTGTCAATGGTGACTCAAGTGGCTTCAATAATCTTTACCCAATTGATTTTTGTTTTCTGTTGAGCTACCCAGTCGGTACGATAAGAATTAAATCATTGTAAACAAATGTAACACTGAGTTCGGCAAAATGCAAATCTCTGACTTTGAAGAGCGATTAGAACTTAAAATCCTCCTTGAGAAATCATATAAGCTCCCCAAAATGCGATCGCACAGGCTAAGATTGTAGACCAAATCGGATGCCCTGCTGTCAAGATTACCTGACGATCTTCTGTTTCCATGGTTTCAACGTCAATCCAAGCCGTTGCGCCTCGTCGCCACCATCCTGTTACATTCATCGACTCGCCAATCATATCAACCGGATGCTTGAACTTACCAAAGTTTGCCAAAGGAGTCAACACGGGAATGTAATGCAGTTTGATTAACCCCGTTGAGGTTTGCAGAATCAAATCTTGTTCCATTAAATTACTCAAATCTTTTCGCCCGATCAATTTTCCTTTTATACGCAACGGTTGACTATCAATCGGTAAAGTGTTGGCGTCAGTTAACAAATTCACTAAATTGGGATTGTCTAATACTGTTGCCGATTTAATATCCGGAAAAAAGGAATTAATCCGAACAAACAGCCCCAAACTACAACCCAGAGGAATACAACCCGCTAAAATCCAAAAATCTCCAAACAACCACTCTAATTGCCAAACTCCCATTGTCGAAAAGATTCCACCCAAGAACCAGAGTAAACTTCCTAACATTAACCCCGCCGGAATGCCAAAATAGGGCGCACCTTGTAGAAGTAAACGACTGTATTTTTGTAAGGGAGGAGTGGTAGACTTCTCCACGGTTAAGTTAAACTCTGTGTTTAATTTCCAAAACTGAGCATAATAGGAGAGAATTAACAAGCGATCGCCGATGCGAGGATGAGTATTGTTAATTTCTAACCATTTCCCATAAGGATTATTCAGATCCCAGTTTAACAAGGGTTCAACCTGACCACAACTCCTTAAACTACTAAAAATTATGGCTTGTTTGTAGCTAACAGGCATCAATAGATCGAATCCTTCTAAAAGGCTACTTGTTCCTCTATTTTCGATTTCATTTGCCATCCCGATTGCGATTTTAACGATGGCGCGAGAGAGTCCGTTCGGATTTCCCGTTAAATTACAAGCCGTGCGATCGTGGAAATAAATTCGTCGGCGAGACACCCAATAGATCGGAAGCCGCAAAATTCGATACAAGCCATAACTCAATGGTGAAATAATCTTATAAATCCCATTCAAAATTGGGGTAAATTTTAATAAAATATTTTTAACAAAAGTTGGAATAAATCTCGGAAGCCGATCAATTAAACTTTCAGAGTGTTCAACCCAGTTTGCAAACTGCCAGTAAATTTGATAGGGAATTTGTAAAACCATCGTAGCGAAAGACATAACGATAAAATCCCACTGACCAAGCGATGCAATTTCTCGTGCATAAATCGTGGCGATTTCATCTTCAGAGAGTTGATCAAGCAATCCTTGACTGACTACAATTCTGGCAAATCTTGGCAACCAACCATAGGTCATCGCTATCGGTGCTTCCGTTGGCAATACCTTCAAAGCAGGCATTTTCCAATTGCGTTGTTGACAGTAACTTCGTAAAATTTTGTTTGCTTCTTGACTCCGGTTAAATAAGGTTGTCATCGGCAAATTCTTCATCCCATAAGCCCATTTTAATAATCCATCCAACAGCCAAGGTGAAAACACAAATAAAACCGCCAAGCTGATATAAACAAACTGGGTTGGATTCCGATATAAAAGTTGCGAAGGACGAACAAAAGGCAACCACAATAAAAAATCATTCGTGGTATCCATAAAAAAATCAACAAGCCGAGGCAGGAACCACAGAAACGCATAAACTGTTAAAGCAAGTTCAATATAAAATCGGGTTAACTTCAAAGACTTTAAACGCTTCCATCCCTTCGCCCGGTCCGCCTGAAGCCAACTCAAAGACTGAACTTCTGTTAACGGTTTTTCTTCGATAATATTGTCTATTTTTGTCGGAGTTATAGGTAGGCTTGAGGTTTGAATGAAAGGCGGATTAATCTGATTTTTGTTTTGGTTTTTGGGTTTATTTTGAGGAGGTTTAGATTCAAAATTTAAAGGAGACTTCGGAACCGTTGAATGTAAAGAATTCAACTCAGCATCTACAGATGGTTTTTCTGGCGTTGATTCAAGTGGAGACTCAAAAGGAACAAAACCTATATCTTTAGGCTGTTCAACATTTGGGGGTTGTGACGACGGTTCAAAAGGAACAAAACCGGGATCTTGTAGTGTTTTTGCTGTCTTCTCCTTTTGGGGCTGAGTCTCGAATGAATATCGATCTTTTAATTCCTGTAGCGTTTTCTTCGCCCAAGCTTGAACCTTGGCTTTCGGATGTTGAGTTAGACCTTCACACAGGGCGATCGCTTTTTCAATGTTGCGAGTTCGTTCATAAGCGACAACTAACCCCATTTGCGCCCTGACTCCCACAGATCGATGCGGTTGAGACTCGCTGATCGTTTCGAGAAGGGCGATCGCTTGTTGATATTGTTTTTGCTTCAACGCCGCTAACCCCATTTCCAGAGAAGGGGTTTCTTCTGGTGAGTCTTGAGAACCCGACGATGTAGGAGGACGAGGAGTAGATGACATCACAATTGTTTCACGGGGACTTTTCCTAAGATAGCCCAATCTTTAAGAGTAGAGTTAATTCGATCAGATTATTACCAGATTTTTTGCACTATAAAACCGCCCTCACGAATGGAAGACGGAAACAAACAAACAATTAACTTACGGTACATCCTTTGTAGGATGCTTCTATTATTGTAGCTAAGTTTGGTCAGATGCTAGGGTCGGTTTTTTTTGTGTTGCAGTAGAGGGTAGAATCAGATCCAGCAAAGAATAGGGACAAATCAGGTATTCAATCAATATAGAATGCTGAACGCAACTCATTAAATTATGAATTATACAAAAGGGAATGGAAAAAATTTTGCTTGAATTTATTGACACACTTGATTCATCCTTTAAAAAACTTCTAGAGAATGTGAGAAGTACAAGTGGCGTTTCGCAACTCACCATCAGTCAATTTCAGTATATTGATGCAATACATGAGCTAGGAGAACCCACCATCACGGAAATCGCAGAAAAGTTAGCCATTACCAAGGCTTCAGCAACAACAGGTATTAATAAGCTTGTTGAAAAAGGGTATCTGAACAAGACCCAGTCCGCTCAAGATAAACGGATCTTTCATGTTAGTTTAACGGATACAAGCAGACAATTGATCGAGGCTAAATATCAAGCTCTTAAAGAATATGGAGAGTTTATCCAGGCTGCCTTGAGTGAGGAAGAGGTTAAACAATTTGAAACCATTATGACCAAGTTGGTGAAGCGGTTCAAGCAGATCTGATTTTGTCGATGCTATAATTAGTTAGACTAACTAATTTAAAGGGCGTATGTTAATTACGATGCTTGCAGCAGGTAGCAGAGGAGATACACAACCCTATATTGCTCTGGGGTTGGCGTTACAGAAGTTAGGAGGCTATAGCGTTCGTATCGCAGCATCTGAAACCTTCGAGAGCTTTGTGAAGGGATTTGGATTAGAGTTTTATCCTCTCAAGGGTGATGTATCCAAAATTGCTTCAGACCCTCAAGTACAAAAGGTGATGCAAGCCGATAATCCGCTGAAGATTATTATGAGTTTTGGGACAACGCTAAGATCTTACGCCTTTGACTTACAGCAGGGTTTTTATGATGCCTGTCAAGGTTCAGATGTCATTGTATATCATCCAGGAGCGACGATTGGATACTTTGTCGCTCAGGTTTTGAACATTCCCAGTATTCTCGCCTCGCCCTTTCCGATGACTCCCACTCAAGATTATCCTTCGCTGATTTTCTACGACTCCCTGCGATTAGGCAAAACATTCAACCGCCTCACACACAGACTCTTTGAGGAGACAATGTGGCGTACTTCTCCCGTTAAGCAATTCTGGAAACAAGAATTTGGTAGTATTCCTCCCAATTTCGGGAATCCGTTCAGGAAACAACAAACCGAAAACTATCCAACTATTGTTTCTTGTAGTAACTATGTTTTTCCAGAACCGCAGGATTGGCCTCAGCACGTTCATAATACAGGCTATTGGTTTTTAGATGAAGGTGCGGATTGGCGTCCGAGCGATGAACTCCAAAACTTTTTAGAAGCAGGGCCTCCTCCCATTTATGTTGGCTTCGGGAGTCTCGGAAACCCCGACAAGGCAGCTTATACCACAGAATTAGTGATTGAGGCTCTCAGACGCTCCGGACAGCGGGGGATTTTAGCCACAGGATGGAGTGGAATGACGAAGCTTGACACGATTCCTGAAAATATATTGATGATCGATAGCGCTCCTCACGCTTGGTTGTTTCCCAGAATGTCAGCAGTTGTGCATCATGGTGGAGCAGGAACAACAGCTGCGGGTTTAAGGGCGGGTATACCGAGTATTGTGATTCCCCACGCTAACGACCAATTCGCTTGGGGACGTCGCGTTCATGAACTGGGTGTCAGCTCAGAACCTATTCCCAAGAAAGAACTCACCGCCGAAAAACTATCAGTTGCGATTAGCGATGTTCTGACAGAAGACATCAAACGTTCAGCCAGAGTCTTGGGTAAAAAAATTCAAAGCGAAAATGGAGCTGAGATAGCAGCTAAAATTATCATAAACTGTGTTGAGAAATGATAAATTAAATCGGAGATCTGCTCACTGAAAAATTCTGATAACTCTCTGACGATGGAATCCTTACCTCTCAATACAATCCTCAATACAACAATTAAAGGCGAAGGATTTCCAGTTCTTTGCTTACATGGTCATCCCGGTTCAAGTGAATGTATGTCTGTTTTTACTGATGATTTATCTCGTCAGTTTAAAACAATCGCGCCTGACCTGCGGGGATATGGAAAAAGTCACGTTTCTCAACCCTTTCAAATGCAGGATCACTTGGTTGATTTAGAGAATTTACTTGATCGGCTTAATATTCAGCAGTGTTTAATTTTAGGATGGTCTTTAGGTGGAATTCTCGCCCTCGAACTCGCTTTGAAATTTCCTCAACGAGTGACAGGATTGATTCTAGTTGCGACGGCGGCTTATCCTCGTGGAAGCCATCCTCCAATTACATTACTCGATAATATTTATACAGGTTTAGCAGGAATTATTAACTGGTTTTTCCCGGGTTGGGACTGGAATATTAATACCTTTGGAAAGCGATCGCTTTTTCGATATCTGATTCAACAGCATACACCCACCGCCTACAAATACCTCGCTCATCAAGCCGTACCTGCCTACCTACAAACCTCTCGCTATGCGACTCAAGCCTTAAATCAGGCTCTCAGAAATCGATATAATCGTCAAAATGAACTCGATCAAATTCAATGTCCCGCTCTGGTGTTAGCAGGTGAAAGCGATCGCCATATTACCTGTGAGTCGAGCCAAGCAACCGCCGAGTATCTGCGAAATGCTCAATTCTATTGTTATCCTCGCACCGCTCATCTTTTCCCCTGGGAAATCCCCCAACGAGTTCAACAGGATATTAACAATTGGCTCAATACTCAAAATTTAATTTCCAGAAGTTGAAATCTCTGTATGGATGTTTATGGAAGTTTTATATTTTGATTATATTTTTGATGACCTATGATTTCTAATAGAAATATTGAAATTGCTGGCTTTCAGAACATTTCACAATTAGAGCTACAAACTATTTTGTTTACTTCCTGAACTTCCCTGGTGTTCAGAATTCGCAGATGTAATCATACTTACAGATGTTACCAACACTAGATCACTTCAGGTATGACAGATCGATACCTTACCTTTAAAAATCTTGACTGTGATGCTATGGCTCGTCAAGTGGTTGACCGTATTCAATATTACCTCAATCAATCATCTCAACCGAATCCTTGGTTGAAATACTTTAAGATCAAATTGGTTGAGCGTCAAGCGATGAGACAAGATGAACTCTTTTTCGTCGGTAGTCAAGTTAACAATATTCGTAGTTTATTTGAGCAATTTGAAGATGTTGATGCCCTAAATTTACTTAACCAGGTTGAAGAAAACTGCTGTTAACTGTAGTTACTTGCAAACAAGCTAATTTTCTATTTTGTTTTCCGTCGGTTTGCTCTGGTAACGCCGACTTGAGTTCTAAGTCAGGGAATTAATTCCCTGACTTATCTATCCTCTATTTCATCAATTAAGATTGAGGATTGAACGCGGCAACAATAGGTTGCTCAATGGTTGTTTCTGGATCTTCAATCACCGTTAGACAAGAAGGTTTACAACGTTTTATCGAAACACTTAAAACTCGAGTTCCTTCACTTTCAATATCTTCCAAGTATCCAGCTTTGTGATTATCGGCTTCAGAAGCCGTTAAAAAAGGGCCAAAATAATAGGTACAAATTGGATCTTCTGTAAGAATTTTAACCCAAAACGCTAGTCCGAAGAAATTGAGTAAGTTAGTTAAAAATTCTCTCATGTCTATTGGGTTCCGTTTCTCAAATGTTAGATATATGTTGATAACTCGACTAATTGACTCGCCATCTGATCAAATCAGTTCAGGTGTTCTCTCAAGTTCAACGGGATGGCAGCCTTAACATTTCGTTAGAGTACGTTATATTTAATCTCTAACTGTCGTTTGCTCCCTTGGGATTTTCTCCACAGATGAGCCTACACACCTCTCTAGCTCGGCATTAGAACCGAATTTGAACTTTCTTTACTATATCTTAATTTTTAACACCCAGACAGACTTCATTGATACAGTTACAGCTTGACTTTAAACCCATTTTCTGGATCAAGCAAACTGACGCTGACGATAGATCTCATAAAGTGTCATTCCTGTAGCTACTGAAACGTTTAAGCTGGGGGTCTGTCCAACTAACGGGATCGACACCAAAACATCGCAACTTTCTTCAACCAATCGACTCAAACCCTGACCTTCACTCCCCATCACCAAGACCACTGACTCGCTAAACTCAACCGAATACAACGGCTGTTCAGCAGTTGCAGAGGTCCCATAAATCCAAAAACCAGCTTGTTTGAGTTCTTCGAGAGCGCGATTGAGATTAACAATACGTGCAACGGGAAAAGTTTCTAAGGCTCCGGCGGCAACTTTTATGACAGTCGAAGTAATTCCTACAGCTCGACGCTGAGGTAAAATCAGTCCTTGAACCCCCATTGCTTCTGATGTTCGGATAATCGCGCCTAAATTGTGGGGATCATTTATCCCCTCCGCCATCACGATTAAGGGTTGAGAACTTGCCGCTTGAGCGAGATCGATTAATTCAGAAAGTTCTTTGTACTTGTAAGGTGAGACTTGAGCAATAATTCCTTGATGATTGGTTCCCGGTGCAATTTGATCGAGACGCCGACTGCTCACCTTGTCTATTAGTGTACCATTTGCCTTTGCCGCAGACAACCCTTTTTGAAAGCGATTATCCGATTGCAGTTGGGGAATCATCCAAATTCGATTCAGCGATCGCCCTTTTTCCAAAGCGGCTAGAACCGGATGACGACCATAAATTAAATCTGTATCATTTTCTACTCCTTTCTCGGAGTCTAACTGGGCTGGAATTGAAGGACTTTGAGGAGTTTGAGATTGTCCCAGACGACTTTTTCGTTTCGGCTGATTGGGTGGATTTTTCGAGTTGGATTGCAATCGTACAGAATCTTTACTCATACTTAAACATCGGGAAAGGAACTCACTGTTTACTGTTCTAAATCTAATTGTGCGAGTAATTCTGATAAACGTTGGGGATTAGTTAAGTAAAGATATCCTACAAGCGTTTCGAGACTGGTTGCAAGTTGATAGGTGTGAAGATCTATTCGTTTTGGCCCTTTAACAGCTGCATTTCGTCCTCGACGAACCACTTCTAATTCGGTACTGGAGAGATAGGGTTCGAGCGATCGCAAATGGCGGGCTTGGCTTTCCGCCCTAACCTGAGACACTACAAGCTGATGATATTGTTGCGATCGCTTAGGAGGAATCAGATAAAAATGACGAATATACAACTCATAAACCGCATCTCCTAAATAAGCCCAAGATGAGGGCGAGAGCTGTTGAGCTTGTTCGGGTTTAATTGGGGAATGATCCATGATTTCCCTATAGCAATTCCTTGTGAGTTGTGTAGAAAATCTTCTCGCCCCAGACAAGAACCAATAAACAATAGGCAATCAGGGAAATTATGTTAGACTTTTTACCTATATTTAGATTTTTTACATAAGATTTCATTGAAAGGCTTTTTTGATATCTTCAAACATTGCTTTAAATAAAAGATCAGCCAGACAGCGAGCTGGCCGATTTTTGAGTCTCCTTATTTTTGTGTAGATAGATCGCGCTAGTTACTCCTCTTATTTTTTGCTGATATTTTTAACAGCTTCTTCTACAGAAGATTGCAGAGAGAGAAACTTCTCTAAGCGAACCAGCTTGACAGTTTGGGTAACTCGAGGGTTAGTTACGATTTGTAAAGTTCCACCCTCTTCTTTTGCCTTCTTGACAAGCTGTACAAGTGCGCCGAGTCCAGAGCTATCTACAAAATCGATTTGAGACAAATCAAGTATGATGTTTTTGGGTCCACCTTCGATACATTTACTCACACCCTTCCGGAAAGGAGCCTCCGAAAAAGCATCAAGTAAGCCTGTTAGACGGAACAATTGATAATTGTCTTTAACATCACGATTGCCTCTTAGACTTACGGTCAAGTTTAATGGCTCAGGAATAGCACCCTCCTAACTCAAGTAGTGCGTACATTGCCGATCTAGTATAGTTTCTTTTTGTCGGATTGTCTAGAGTTGGGAACAACTCCGTCCCAATTTTTCTCAGAAAGCAATTAACTTTTAGCAGCTTCCATTTGCTGAACAAACTGTTCAAATAAATAGTCTGCATCGTGGGGACCCGGGCTAGCTTCGGGGTGATATTGTACAGAGAAGAAGGGCAAATTCTTGTGTTTCAATCCGGCAACAGTGCGATCATTAAGATTGAGATGGGTAATTTCTACACCCGGCTCAAGACTATCCGGAGTAATGGCAAATCCATGATTTTGGCTCGTAATTTCTACCTGTTTTTTTTCCAAACCCGCAGGCTGGTTTAAGCCTCGATGACCGAACTTAAGTTTAAAGGTTTCAGCCCCTAGAGACAACCCTAAAATCTGATGTCCCATACAGATGCCAAATACAGGTTTATTTGACTTGAGAAGTTCGCGAGTTGTCGTAATTCCTTCTGTGACTGCGGCGGGATCTCCAGGGCCATTAGAGAGGAATATTCCATCCGGATTGTGCTTGAGGATTTCTTCTGCTGGTGTATGCGCCGGAACGACAATCACTCGACAGCCATAACTCGCCAAACGCCGCAAAATATTGCGTTTGACCCCAAAATCAAGGGCGACAACGGTATAACGAGGTTCAGAAGTTTCACCAGAGGACAAAGAAGGACTAAACTCCCAGACTTGATCGGTCGGTTCTGACCATTCGTAGGTGGTTTGAGTCGTAACTTCTTTCACCAAATTTAACCCAGTCATATCCGGGGCTTGTTCAACGTGCGATCGCAATTCCGCCGGATCGAGTATTTCTGTGGAAATTGCCCCATTCATCGCCCCAACGGTGCGAATTTTGCGGGTTAAAGCACGAGTATCAATCCCATAAATTCCGGGAATATTATGCTGTTTGAGGTAGTCAGATAGAGTTTGTGTAGAACGCCAATTACTGGGACGAGTGCAAATATTACGAGCGATCGCGCCTACAACTTGAGGATACTGAGATTCTTCATCTTCTGGGTTGACCCCTGTATTTCCCAACTCTGGATAGGTAAACGTTACAATCTGTCCTCGATAACTCGGATCGGTTAAAACTTCCTGATACCCAGTCATCCCTGTATTAAATACAACTTCTCCGACTACTGTTCCAGATGCACCAAAAGACAAACCTCGATAGGTGGTGCCATCAGCGAGAACGAGGATAGCAGGTTGAGCAGAGACAAGTGACATGGACTTTTTTGACCTTCAACTGAAGTGATCACTGTTCATTATTTCAAACCTGACTCTTAGGAAATGTATTCTTAAAGATACTTTCGGGGTTCAGCATATAGCAGTAGGTAAATTAGTTAGGACATTTTGCTATTGCCTATTGCCCATTGCCTATTGCCTATTGCCTATTGCCCATTGCCTATTGCCGATTGCCGATTGCCGATTGCCTGTTCCCTATCCAGTTTCCCGTCAGTAAAATTACCGTTGACTTATCCGGAGCGCGATCGCGTCACTCGTAGTATTAAGAAAGTATACGCAAGTCAAATCTGCTTAGTCACAGATTGACCTCTGTCTGATTTGGAGTTGGGGAGCTTGATTTTTATACTTCGGATAATATACCTACTGAATTGACTTATGAGTCTGATCAATAATTCGGCCCTAAGTTGTATTGCGACCGCAGTCGGTTGTACGCTGACAGGTATTGCGGTCAGTGAGCATCTCGATCAGCCTAATCCTACTGGCCCCATTAGATTAGGTGTTCAGCAAAATCCTTTAATGGATGCTGAAGATTTAATGGTAGCCGCCTCAGATGGAATCGAAAAGTCTGTCGTTCCACCTGTACAAATGTTTTCTCCGGAGCTGACTCCCACAGCTAGAGATGATAATTTTGCTACTTTTGCCCCAAAACAGCCAGAAATTTGGCAGCAGTCCCCACTTGATATTGGTAACTTGGTCGCGACGGCTCCGGCTCTGACTCAAACTCCTCCGCTCAATCTTGAGCCAATGGAAAGTGTCAGCAATGATTTTTTTCCAGATTACCTGAACTTTGATGAGGAGGGTGCGCCTCCGGAACTGATCGAGGTGGCAACAGAAGACTTCTCTGAATCTGAATTCATCGATGAACCGATCTCTATTTCTGCGCTTCCCCCTCGATTAGAATCTGTTCCGGCTCCACCTCCATCGGTTGAACCCGAGTCAATCGTCGCTAAATATATTGTGGAACCTGAAGCTGTTGTTCGCAGTAATGTTGCGAGTAATAATTTTGAAGACAGTTTCTCAGAGAATCAGGCTTCCTCAAGACGGGTTTCGAGCCGCTCTCCGGCTGAATATATTGTGGAACCGCAAGGGATGACGAGAAGGACGAGAGTCGCGACTCAACCCCAACGACTCAGGAATAATTCACGGCGTTCACAATCTCAATTTTCTGATAGTGATTCATCAGTGCAACGAGCCTCTCAATACGTTGTCGAACCTCAACGGGTAATAGCGGAGCCTCCGAGAGTACCATCTCAGAACAGGGCATCCACTCTTGTGTCTCGAACTTCACCGTCAAGGTTATCGCAAACTTCTTTATCCTCTCCGGTTAATTCTTCTCCCTCAGCCACTAACCCTAGACCTCAACTCCTACAAAAGTTAGTGGAACCTTATCAACTTCCATCGGAAAAAATCGAAGAGGAAAACATTTCTCCCACATCTTCTACCCTCGAAGAGAGTCAAGGGAATTTAGAGAGAGTCAACCATTCACTCGAAAAAGAGGAGAAATTTAATGTTGCGGTTCAGCCAGAATTTGATACAGCTTCAGAACCAATGCTTGATGAATCTGATGAAGATGTAGAGGAAATGCCCAGTCTATTAAGAAATCTGGTTCGTTCTTACAATGGATCGTCAGATGTGCTGCATGATATTAAAGTTTCTCCTTCTCCTCTAGAAGCATCTGAATCGAAATTTGCACGAAATTAATATTTTTTTGGGTTGTTTTGATTGGAATTGTTTTGATTTGAGAGAGGAATTCTCAAGCGGGCATAGGCCCGCCCAACCTCAGATTAGGTTTTAGGGTTTATATTTGCGAAATGCCAGTGTGACGTTATGTCCGCCAAATCCGAAGGAGTTAGAGAGGGCGACTTCAACAGTTTGACTGCGGCTGACATTAGGAATATAGTCTAAATCGCATTCCGGATCGGGATTCTCTAGATTAATTGTTGGAGGAACTCGATCATTTGCGATCGCGAGGACTGTTGCGACAGCTTCAATTCCACCTGAACCACCTAACAAATGACCTGTCATCGACTTTGTGGAACTAATCGCAACATTATAGGCGTGTTTACCCAATGCAGTTTTCATGGCTGCGGTTTCTGTCGGATCGTTAATGGGAGTGCTGGTGCCGTGAGCATTAATATAATCAACCCCATCGGGTGTTAAACTGCCATCCTTGAGTGCTAGAGACATTGCTCGTGCGGCTCCCTCGCCACCGGGCACAGGAGAAGTAATATGATAAGCGTCACAAGTCATGCCATAGCCGATAATCTCTGCATAAATTCGCGCCCCACGAGATAGGGCATACTCAAGTTCTTCTAGAATTAAAATCCCTGAACCTTCACCCATGACAAATCCATTGCGATCGCGATCAAAGGGACGACTAGCATGAGCGGGATCATCATTGCGAGTTGATAAGGTTCTCGCTGCTGCAAATCCAGCAACGGATAATGCCGTAACGGCCGCTTCCGTTCCGCCACAAATCATCGCTTGAGCATAGCCCCGTTGAATCAGGCGAAAAGCATCACCGACTGCGTTTGAACCTGCCGCACAAGCCGTTACTGTACAATTATTCGGTCCTTTGGCTCCGGTATGAATTGCAGTCAGTCCTGCCGCCATATTGGCAATCATCATCGGAATCATAAACGGACTACACCGATCTGGCCCACGAGTGAGATTGATTTCCTGTTGATCTTCGAGAACTTTCAATCCTCCGATGCCTGTACCGATGATTACACCGACCTGTTCTGCATTCAACTCATCAATCACGAATCCCGCATCAGCGATCGCCTGTTTACTGGCACAGACTGCAAACTGGGCAAAACGATCCATCCGTTTAGCTTCTTTGCGCGTGATATAGTCACAAGGATCAAATCCTTTCACCTCACCTGCAATGCGACAATTGTGTCGTGAAGCATCAAATAAAGTGATCGGGCCTATACCATTACGTCCAGTTAGTAATCCTTCCCAATACTCAGTAACGGTATTACCCAGAGGAGTGATTGCCCCCAGACCTGTTACAACAACGCGCTTGCGGTTCATATTATCCATGATTTTTATTTCAAGCAATTAATCACCCAATGCAGAACACCGAGAAACAGATATTGCGGTTTGGTCGGATTATCCATTATCGATGCTGCTCTACAGTAATTATTGGTTAGTTATTTTGAGTTACAGGGTTGGAGTTTGCCTTCAACCCTTGATCATCCCTCCCGGTTTAGAAGCCGGGGATTTCCCGAAGTTTTCGATCATCGATTTTTGCAAACATTCGGATTTTTTTGTGGGTTTTGTGAGTTGTATCATGTTTCGATCAACTCTCGAAAATCAAATCTCTGCCTTTTACTCTAAAAAATTCAGAGATTTGTCAGTTAACCGTTAGAAAAGACTTAGCTTGTCTGCTGCTTTGATTTTTAGTCAAGTTAAACGGTTCGGGCTTGATTGCTCAAGATACACTCAGAGGCAATGGTTTGTGCATTTGTGATGCTTGCCGTGCAAATTTAGGTCTTCGCTCCCACTTTTTCATTGATGTAATCTACTGCTGCTTGTACAGTGTCAATTTTCTCGGCTGCTTCGTCCGGAATTTCAATATTAAATTCCTCTTCTAGTGCCATGACCAGTTCCACTGTATCTAGGGAATCTGCACCTAAGTCGTCAATGAATTTTGATTCAAGCTGGACTTCGCTTGGTTCTGAGCCGAGTTGTTCGGTTACAATCTGTTTAACTTTTTCAAAGGTATCACTCATACTTAATTGTTTCCTTAGTTTGAATGCCGCGTATACCATATTATCGGAAAGCGGGAACGCTGCGTTAATGATTTCTCAGTTTTTCCTGTCGAGATGCGTTTTGTTGGGGCTTTATCTAGATCTTCATTCTTTTTTTTGTTCAGATTGGGTATCGGCAAGAGATCATAGACTATAGGAGCAAGTTCGATCTTCTGAGTCACTCAAGAACTTACACCCTACTTAGAGCGCAATTAGGAGAACACGATTTTGGTTTCATCTTCTCAAAAATCCTTAAAATATGCCTATTTCCCTGGATGTGTTTCTCAGGGAGCCTGTCGGGAATTGTACCAGTCTACAGCGATTTTGACTCAAACCTTGGGGATTGAGTTGGTCGAACTGAAGAAGGCGTCTTGTTGTGGGTCAGGAACGTTTAAGGAAGATTCCCAACTCCTCGAAGACACGGTAAATGCCCGCAATATTGCTTTAGCTGAGGAACTGAATTTACCTTTGCTAACTCATTGCAGCACTTGTCAAGGGGTGATCGGTCGAGTCGATGAACGTCTCAAGAGTTCTCAGACGGATAACCCGGCTTACCTCGAACAAGTTAATCAGCTTCTCGTTCAAGAAAGCTGTTCTCCTTACAAAGGGGCAACAGAAGTTAAACATCTTCTCTGGGCCTTGGTCACAGATTACGGTTTAGATGAAATTCAACGTCGAGTAACCCGCAAGCTATCTGGCTTGAACTGTGCGGCGTTTTATGGCTGTTACCTACTCCGCGCTCAAACGACACTTCCCTACGATGACCCCTATCAACCGGAGTCGATGGAAAATGTCTTTCGGGCTGTGGGCGCAACTCCTATCTATTATCGCGGACGAACTCAATGTTGCGGTTGGCCGCTTTCAAGTTACGCGACTGACTTGTCCTTCCAAATGGCTGGAAATCACATTCAAGAGGCGATTGACTTAGGGGCTGATTGTATGGTTACTCCTTGTCCGTTGTGCCATCTTAATCTCGATTCCCGTCAACCGGAAGTTGAAAAGGTGATTGGGCGTGAACTTGGTTTACCGATTCTCCATCTTCCTCAACTGATTGCCCTTGCACTTGGAATTGAACCGAAAAAACTCGGTCTTGATCGTCACGTTGTCTCTACTGAAGCCGTTCTCCAAAAATTAAGTTAGAGGACAGAGGTAGGGGACAGGGGAACAGATGACAGGGAACAGGGGATAGGGGATAGTTATGCAATGTTTCGTTGACGTTGTTCTGATTTTGCAGTTATCAAGGATTAGCTTCGAGCAATGACTGGGTTGAGTTTCACTGCTCACTGTTGCCTGTTTACTGTTGCCTACTAAATATTACAGAGTTTAAAGTTTTATCGCCTAGTGTATCTTGCTCACCCCTGAACAACGTAAAGTGACAGAATATATACGATAATTCAGCTCTAGCACTTGCTATAAAATCTACGCTATTTGTAGATTATGTAAAACTTGAGATCCTTTGGAGAATTTATTCAATGTCTCATTCAGTCAAAATTTACGATACTTGTATTGGTTGCACCCAGTGCGTTCGGGCTTGCCCTCTAGACGTTCTAGAGATGGTGCCTTGGGATGGTTGTAAAGCGGGTCAAATTGCTGCTTCTCCTCGTACAGAAGACTGTATTGGGTGCAAGCGCTGTGAAACCGCCTGTCCTACTGATTTCTTAAGCGTTCGGGTTTATCTGGGCGCTGAAACGACTCGTAGTATGGGTCTGGCTTACTAAAATCTGGTCTTTACCAGAAGTTCATCAGAACTTACTTGTGACCCTAAATTTAGAGTCGCACCACTTTTTCAGCCATCATCGTTATTGCGATGCTTGTAGAGAGGGAGAACTAACTTCCTCTCTATTTATTTGCATTATTTACGGAAATTCAATTTCTAAATCTGTCTGGAATTCTGGGATGCACCTTGGCAAAGGAGTGAAGACTGTCGAAAACCTGATTCTAGGGATTTTCGCAGTATAGTGAACTAAACTTATCCAGCATAGAGTAAATGGGGGAATCAGCAACAGGTTTGCGGATTCAACAATACATATTTTTAGCTTCTAGTGCATCTGGTCCAAGGAATTGGCGTAAATCGAATCCGAGATGTTGTAGCTGTCTTCCGTTTCCTCAATTTTAGTTCTATAATTTGTCCTTCGTAGGAGTTAACAAACCCAGATGTGTGGAATTGTTGGTTATATCGGCTTTCAAACTGCAAGTGAAATTCTCTTAGGTGGCTTAGAAAAACTCGAATACCGAGGTTATGACTCCGCCGGACTCGCAACCATTGAGGAGGGTCGAGTTCATTCTTTACGCGCTAAGGGAAAACTCTACAATCTTCGCAACAAACTAGCAAATACAGAAATGTCAGCAAATGTTGGCATTGGTCATACCCGTTGGGCGACTCACGGAAAACCTGAAGAACGTAATGCTCATCCTCACCTCTCTCCAGATGGAAAAGTTGCTGTCGTTCAAAATGGGATTGTCGAAAACTACCGGGAGTTGCGAGAAGAACTCAAGGAAAAAGGATATGAGTTCAAATCTGATACAGATACCGAAGTTATTCCCCATTTAATTAGTGATTGTCTCTCTCAAGCTTCTTCTGACGGTATCGTTGGCTCTCCTTCTCTATTTGTTGAGGCGGTGCGACAAACGATTAATCGACTCACGGGTGCTTTTGCGATCGCGGTTGTCTGTGCCGATTTTCCCAATGAATTAGTTGTTGCTCGTCAGCAAGCTCCTTTATCGATTGGTTTAGGTCAAGGTGAATTTTTCTGTGCGTCTGACACGCCTGCTTTAGTTACTCATACACAAACTGTTCTCAGTCTAGAAAATGGTGAACTGGCGCGTTTAACCCACTTGGGTGTAGAAATTTATAGCTTCTCCGGTGAACGTCTCAATAAAATCCCTCGAATTCTGGATGTGAGTCCGACTCTCGTCGAGAAACACTCTTTTAAACACTTCATGCTCAAAGAAATTCACGAGCAACCGGGAGTGGTGCGAGATTGTTTGCAGGCTTATATTAATAGTAATTGGGAGGACTTTGAAGCGCAAACTTCTGAGCAGTTACATCCAGAAGCTACTGATAGAAATGAATCCCCGATTCAGCTAGATTTACCCGATGAACTGTTAGAGAATATTGAACAAATTCAAGTTTTAGCCTGCGGCACCAGTTGGCACGCCAGCTTAGTGGGGAAATATTTACTTGAACAATTAGCCGACTTACCCACAACTGTTAATTATGCCTCAGAAGCTCGTTATGCTCCGACTCCCCTACAACCGAATACCTTAACGATTGGAGTCACTCAGTCTGGAGAAACTGCTGATACTTTGGCAGCGTTGTCGATGGAGCAACAGCGTCGCTTGAACGCATCTGATCAATACAAAGCTAGACTTTTAGGAATTACGAATCGTCCCGAAAGTTCACTCGGTCAGCTTGTTCCCAATTTAATTAATACTCGTGCAGGCATTGAAATTGGTGTCGCGGCAACCAAGACATTTACAGCTCAGGTGATTGCGTTTTATCTTTTAGCAATTGACTTAGCATGGCGACGCAAAACATTACCCCAAGCTCGTGTGCGAGAATTGATAAAAGGATTAAGAAAACTGCCCTCTCAAATTGAACTCATTCTTAATACTCAAGAAGCAAAAATCGAAGAATTTTCTCATCAGTTTAGCAATACGCAAGACTTTATCTTTTTAGGTCGAGGTATTAACTTTCCGATTGCTTTAGAAGGTGCATTGAAACTCAAAGAAATTAGTTATATTCACGCCGAAGGTTATCCCGCCGGAGAAATGAAACATGGACCAATCGCATTATTAGATGAAAATGTACCTGTTGTGGCGATCGCTATGCCGGGAAGTGTCTATGAGAAAGTGATTTCCAATGCTCAAGAAGCCAAAGCACGAGATGCTCATTTAATTGGGGTGACTGCTAAAGAAACTTTAGAAGATTCTGATGTCTTTAATGATATTCTACCTGTTCCTTTTGTTGATGAGTTACTCTCACCAATTTTAGCGGTAATTCCCTTACAACTTTTAGCTTACTATATTGCAGCTCGTCGAGGATTAGATGTCGATCAACCTCGGAACCTCGCCAAGTCGGTGACTGTCGAATAGTGAGTTGAATTCAAACTTTTTTGTGTAGCGATAAATGTAGTCACAAAATAAAGCCGTTTACTATCGAATAAAGTCATTGACTTAAAAATAAAGTCCTATACTAGCAAATAAAGTTGTATACTGCTGGTATAGGGCTTTTGGACTGTATTAGAATCGCGATCAGTGTTGAAAGATTAATTAATCAACATACTTTATTACCTTTCTTTGCCCCTTTCCTCGATCCTCAACAATTTCGGCACAGAGGACTGGGGAACGAGGCTCTACGAAAGAGCGACAGATCTTATGACATAGCTAACGAATCTGATAATAAAATGAAGCTTACCTCTTAGCACGCAACTTCAATCTGAAGATCAAGATTCGATTAACCAAACTTTTCTTTCGTACTAACCGTACCTGTAATGATGGAAGTTAAATTTGTGATTGATTAGCGATCGCATTTTAGATTACAAGATCTAGGCTGAAACAGTGATTTAGCTTCAAGCCTGTATCAAATTAACCGTGAAATTACCGAACAAGAGACAAGTTGATGAGTAAAAACTCACTTCAAAAGTTCAGTAGGTCTACTGTGTGCAGTCTCAAGTAAAAGGTCTAAGCTTGGAAATAGAGTGATTCAAGTTAAAGAAATTGCTCAAAATTTCGTGGTTCGCATGAAACCCTATCTACATTCAAATTCAGAGGTGTTAACGTGAATTTGTCTGAGCCAATATCCCATCAAGGTATGTATCAATACGCAGCAATTACTTTCTCTCCTGTTCAGGGATTTATAGAGAAAACCCGGAAATTAAGAGATTTGTATGGAGCGTCGATTATATTATCCTATCTGAGTCAGTCTATTGTTTTAGAGGCTAAAAATATAGAAGCTGAAGTCATTTCTCCGGGTTTAGTTCATATAGCGAAGGGAATGCCAAACAGAATTTTATTGAGAAAAAAAGAGGGAGAATTTAACCCAGATGAACTCAAACAATGGGTGAGAGAAACTTTACTAACAGGTTGGAAAAAAATCTGTAATCTTTGCAAGACCTGGATCGAAAAAAAAATTCCTGAATCCAACTCAAAAACATTTTACCACTGGGACAGAGATTGGGATTTGTGGAAAAATCATACTTGGGAAGTTTTTTGGGGAGTGGGAAGTAATATTGTCGAGGCAATGGAGGACTTAGAAAATAATAAGCTTTGCCGAGATTGGACAGGCGTTAACTGGATTGGAGAAAGTTCTAGTATTACCGGAACAGATGCGATCGCTTGGCCAGGTTTGGGAAAGGGAACGCGCAATCCTAAGCATTTAAAACCGGGTCAAGAAAAGCAGCCAATTGCTGATTTTTATAAACAGTTATCAACAGTTCTAGAAACAAAACCCGGACAAAGTCCTGACACAATAGACACCCCTGAAGGTAAATTTCTAGCTCCCAATGAACGGTTAAGTATTCCTGAATTAGTCAAGCGTCTAATCACACGAGATGATATTCGTAAATCCCTTGAAAAAAAGATACCTCATTTGGAACGGTTTACCGATTTGGTTAGAAAACCTGATACAGACACTGGAACACCTGGACAGTGGACAGGCTGGTTTATGGGAGATGGAGATGAGGTTGGTAAACACCTCAAAAAATTAGCCTCAGATCCGGAAGGAGATAAAAAAATTAGTCAGTTTAGTGAGGCGATGCGAAATTGGGGAGAACAGTTTTCAACAACATTCAACCCGGAAAATATAGGTCGGATTATTTATGCAGGCGGCGATGACTTTCTGGGGGTAATTTATAGTAAAGATCCGAATCAACCAATATCCCCAAGTCAAGCTTTAGATTGGTTGATGAAACTTCCGGATGAATGGAAGAAACATGGAGAGAACATCACCCTAAGTGTCGGCTTTGTTTGGGCAGGTCATGGTGTTCCCCAAAGAGATATTTTACAACATTGCCGAGAAGCCGAAAAACGATCAAAATCTCTCGGACGCAAGCGCCTAACCTTGCGAGTTGTCTTTAACAGTGGACAATTTGTTCAATGGACTTGTCCTTGGGATCATTTATCAATTTTGAAACAATATCGCGATCGCGATGGCGGTAAAAACTGGGGCCATATCTACAACGATTTTGCTCAATTAAAAGCCCGTCATGCTATTAACTTTGATTCAGCAACAGGGAAAGCTGACTATAGACTTGCTCGTTCTTTGATGAATATTTACTTCGACCAGGCTGGAGATGATATTTTCAATAATCAGAAATATATTGTTGATGAAAATGATTCATCTCCGATTGTTTATCTCAACTGGGTTAGTGACTTAATTCATGTCGGTTGGCAACTCTATTCAGACGTTGAGTAAGTCATAAAAACTGTTAAATCTTTTAGAAAATACTCACAATGTTCAAGTATTTGATTCTAATTCAACCCCTTGGGTTTATGTATGGTAGTGCTGGAGGTTTCCTGTCTCCAGAGAACTTAGTTGGACGTTCTCGTGCTAAGTTTCCACCTGATGCCGCTACCCTTTCTGGACTCTATTTTAGTACCAATAAAGTTCAAGCTTTTACCACTCAGGAAGATTTGAATAAAAATCTCTACGTTGCTGGGCCGTTTTGGACTTCAGAAACTCATTCTAAGAACTTTTATGTTCCACTGCCTCGAACGAAAGTAGTAACCGAAAAAAAAGTAGATGAGTGGACTGTTAACAATGGAAAATGGGATCGCAAACTACAAGAAAAGGACTTAAAAGACAGCTACGGTTGGCAACGAGCGAGTAGTTGGGATGATCTGGTAAAGACAATTAAAAATAATCAACACGCAGCAGAAAGTCCTTGGAAATTTGTTTCGATGCTACATCCCAAAATGAAACCAGAGGAACGTCATGTTAAAGCTGAAGATGGCTTATTTCTTGAATATGCCGTTGAACTTCCTGATGATGTTTATCTGGCTTACCTTTCAACTCACAAATTACCAGAGGGTTGGTATCGCTTTGGAGGGGAAAATCATGTTGTAGAAGTTAAGAGTATTGAACTGTCAGAAAATCATCCCATCATTAAAAAACTCTCTCAACCTATTGAACGAACATTTGCCTTAATTACTCCGGCGGTTTGGGGGTCTAATCGATTATCCTATCGTCATCCTCAACATCCTGATTTTCCCCCATCTCAACTAATGCTAACGGATAAAGCTATTCCCTTTCGTTACCGTCGAGGGGCAAGTGAAAAGCCTGAAAAGCCTAAAAATTATCAAGATTATCGTGTGGGCGGACAGCTTGGACGAGGGCGTTATGCAGTGGGGGCAGGCAGTGTTTATATTCTGGAAAAACCCCTGAATAAATCCTGGTGGGACTGGCCAGAAGAATGGTTTCCCAAAGAAGGATTTAGTCTAAAAAAATTAGGCTGTGGTTTGTGTTTACCGTTAACAATTGCAGGAGTTTAACAATGTATAAAAAAGCTTACGGAATTATTGAAACCCTCGCACCTCTCCATGTAGGTGCAACAGCAGGAGAAGAAAGTGGAAATCTGAACCTCATTTTCAGAGATCAATTCACACAAACAGGCATTGTTCCAGGAAGTTCAATTCGAGGTCGTTTTCGTTCAGAAATTCGACAAGAACAGGGAGAAAATGTTGCCAATACCTGGTATGGGGCAGAAGCTGAACCTGGACAACCCGATAGTACCAGTGAATCTCTTGTTAAGTTTGAATATGCTTCAATTGTCTGGTTGCCTGTTTTTTGTCCGGGACAACCCATTGTTTGGGTGAGTAGCCCCCGCTTGCTAAAACGCTATCAACGAATTGCCGGAATTGAAGGCAAACTTCCGAAGGCATATACAGCTTCTCAAGCCTTAAAATCACTCAATGTTGAAGGCAGTAAAATGCTGTTTTTTAACTTCGGTTTTTTAACTGTTGAAAAAACTGAAAACTTGACCGCTTGGTTTCCAGGTGGGGAAGAATTACCTGCTATTGTTGTGAGTGATGATGAGATTGCGATGATTCACGATATGGCATTATATCGTCAAAGTCGAGTTGCCTTAGATAAGCAGGAGAAAAAGGTTAAAAAAGGCGCGTTTTTTAATACAGAAGCTTTACCAGAAGGAACATTTTTAATTTTTGCGATTGCACTTCGTAATTCTCCCGATGGTCAAACTTGGAAGCCTTTTAATGAGGAAGAAAATGCTGAAGTTTATTTAGGCGGTTTAGAATCGATTGGTTTTGGTCACTGCAACATCACAATTCACAATTAAAGGAGTATAACGATGGCTTGGGAATCTTATAAACTGGATCAATATGCCCATGATTTGGTGTTGAAATATCGGGATAAAAAAGATGTTCTCAATCAAGCATATAAAATGCGAATGACCGTTACTTACGGTTTAGAACGGTTTTGGGGAGAACAAATTCGTTTAGAAGGAGACCAAAAAGCTTACTGGAAAGATACCTGGGAAGCTTTAGTATCAATCATGGCGAAAGCCAAAGTTCATATCCCGAATGATGATGTGGGGAATGATACTGAGAAAATCAAAGAAATGGCAGAGAAGCTATGGGATTTTAATCAAGATCAACGTAAAGTTGCCCTCGCTGTTTTGACTCAACTTTGTGACAGTATGGTCTGGTGGACGCAACGCTATAAACCCAATGGAAATGGTGGTAAAAATAATGCGTAAAATTCGACAGGTTCCGATGATGTTTCGCGCCCAAGTAGAAGGTCGTTGTCAAATTCAACGAGTAGGAGAACAGGCTGAAGACTGGACACAAGAATGGATAGATGGGGCGGATCGAAATGTGCCTAAATTTCGAGAAAATGTCAGAACGAGAGAATATGCAATCACCTGGCGATTTGTTACCAATAGTGGGCAAGATGAAGGCGTAATTCGTCCTGTTATTGGTGCGAATGGGTGTCCTTTTTATCCCGGTTCGAGTATGAAAGGGGCATTTTTACGAGTTTGTCCATTAGAGAAACAGCTTGAATATTGTGGAGATAATATTGGGAATGAAACAAAACCCGGTATTCTACGATTTCATGGCGGTTATCCTAAAAATCAAACTTGGCGAGAACAAAATTTAGTCGATATTGTTCATCCCCAGGAAGGTTGGCAAGTTAAAGCAAATAATGCCAAACATAGTGCATTTACTCAGATTTCTCTCTATAAACCTCGTTTGGTTTTTGGGATTTCGAGTACAAAAGAACTCAAGGATTCAGAATGGGAAGAAATCTGGAAGATTTGGGAAAATGCCCTGGGAAGAGGTATTGGTTCGCGGGTAAGTGCGGGCTATGGTCAACCTAAAATCAATACTGAAAATACAGCGTTAACTGTTTACTTGAAAGGTCAAGGGTTAGCCTCTCAATTAGTGAATAAGACTGGAGAATTCCGCCCGAATATGTTTAAAGCGGCATTGCGGGGGCATACATTACGTTTACTGGGCGGCGTTACAGATTCATCAACCGCAGAATTTCTTACAAAACAACTGTGGGGTGGGTTTAATGGTCAAAAAGGGGCAATTGTTGGACAGTTAGGCATTCGATTTGATGCCATTAATCTAGAGATGGATGATTTTACCTATTCTCCAGGTCAAAATCCGATTGAAATGCCAATTTATGACTTACAAAAGGGTAAATTGGATGTTGTTTATATGCAGAACTTGTCTGACGGAGAACAAAAAAATCTGCGAGTTTTTGTTACAAAACTGATCAAGTTTTCCGTCTTATTGGGTGGGTTTGGGAAGTCCTGGCGACGAGTTGACCATCGTTTATTTTACCCAGACTATTTGACAAAAAGAAATAAACCGATGATTGGCTGTCATTGGGAACTGCTGAAACAGTCTCAAAATTTACGCTGTCCGGTGAATGATTTAAGTGAAATTAGTGATTTTCTCAATGGTCTTCATAGTCGGATGAAACAATGGGTTAAGCTGAATCAAAAGATGGTTAATGTCAAAGGAAGTGACTGGCGAGAAGCATGGCATCCTAAGCGTGTACAAGTTTGGGGACGCATTGCTGATAATGCTTTTGAGAGTGATGCTATTGGGTGGTTTCATGGTAATTATCAGGAAAAAAAGAGGATTAAAAATACAGACCTAACGGGTGAAGTTAGCAAAAACAATACCAAAATTGGTCGCATTTGGCATCGAATGTATCCTCGATATATTCTGAATGGAAAGAAGCTGAATGAAACTAAAGAATATGTGGAATTATTAACGATTTTTCCCGATGAATCTGAGACAACCGATCACTTTTTAGAGTTTTTAGACAAACGCAGTGATTTTCAGTTACTCTGGCCTAATCACTAATACGCTTTCAACTTTTCCCAAAATTTTAACTAAATAGGAGAGAAATAATGAATATTTGGATTGTCACGATTGGAAATAGTGATGTTCAACTTTTAACTGAAGATAATTGGTTAAAACTATATGATGAGATAATCGATGAGTTAGAATACCTTGATTTTGTTCCGATTTCTTCTGATAATCAACATCAAGAAAGTTGGGTGGCACCTGCTAGAGTTTTAGGAATGATTTATCAACAGCATTTAGATGAATATTTTGAGGAAGATTTATATTTTCCGCTTTTAGATAATTTTTCTCAGTATTTCCAGAATAACCCTAAAACAATTCCTGATGAAATCATTTATCTAATGACAGATCAATCTCAAGTTTTTACTGATTATCTATCATCAAATATCTCTCCAGTTTGGAAAGATACCTGTGAACTTCAACCCATTATCGAATACTATCTCCAGCAGAAGTTTCCGAAGGCTAAATTAAAGCCTTGTATTCTATCTCCTAAAAATAATCAAGGCGAAAATAAGCAAGGTTTGGATAATTGGAATAGTACATTGGAAGTCGTGCAGGAAACTTTATCGCAACTTAGCTATAGTAAATTGACCACAATTTATGTTAGTCATCAAGCCGGAACGCCAGCAATTTCTTCAGCATTACAGTTTGTGAGTTTGGCGCAATATGGTAAAAAAGTCAGGTTTCTCGTTAGTAATGAATATGAACTCAAACCTGCTGAAATTATCGAAAGTTCTGAGTATTTGCGTGGAATTAAAATCGAACAGGCTAAAGCTTTAATTCCAACTTCTCCAGGGGCGGCGAAAAAAATAGTTGAGAATTTGGATAACATTGAACCTCAAACTCTAGACCAATTGCAAAATTTTGTTGACTTTTTTAATCTCAAGCGTTCTCTCGAACCTAATCAAAAAGAAAAAGAATTTGAGATTGAATCTGCAACTCAACGAATTGTTGATGCTTTAGATTTAATTGGGATTTTCTTTAATCAAGAAAACTACTTGCAAGGGATTACTTTATTATCTGCGGCGCAGGAAACATTTCTGAAAGTTAGTATTCTGTCTAAAGTTAGTGATTTTCAAATCACTTTATCAAATCAATCTTTCTCCGGAATACAAGCTTTAGAATGGAATAATGAAGGTTTACTTTTAAGTTCATGGATGAAACAGAAGAAAGTTCTTGAACAAAATTCGATTTTAAGCCAGTTATCTTTCCCTCTCAAAGATCCTATTATTGCGGATGAAAAGTTTTACAAAACCAATCGAAATAACATAATGCTTCAGTGGTTATGTCAGCTTGAACCCCGATTTAAACCTTGGTCTATCCTAGAATGGTCATGTGATTATTATAAAAAACGAGAGGATGATTTACGGAATCAACTGGTGCATAATTTACGAGGAATGGAGAAAACTGATGCTATTAAATATTTACTCGGATACAAACCATCAGAAATTCAAGACATTATGAAAGTCTATAATGAAAAAGTGAAAGACCCCTTTTTTGCGGCAATTGATCTGTTGAACCTTCCCTATACAAAAGAAAAACTGAGAAAAACTTTAGAGAAGTTAGCTGATTCTTTATCTTAAAATCGAATCTTTAAACAGAAACTTAATTGAGTTTTCACCATGAGTCAATCACTTCTCTGTCACTTTATAATCGGACCTCCCGCAGCCGGAAAGTCAACTTTTGCCCATCAACTCGCCACGTTAACACAAAATAAAATAGTCTCAACAGATGCGATTCGTCGTCAACTTTATGGTGATGAAACTGTTCAAGGAAGTTGGGCGGAAATCGAAGTAGAAGTCTGTTGTCAAATGCAGAATTATCTCACACTTCGACAACCGTTTATTTACGATGCAACTAATGCGAAACGGGCGTGGCGGATGGATCTTTTAATGAAACTTTCTCAACAGTTTACCTCAGAAATTCAGTGGATAGCATGGCATTTAAAAACACCGCTGGAAGTTTGTCTTCACCGCAACCAACAGCGTCAACGCCAAGTTTCTGAACAAGTAATCAAACAATTTTATCAGTTTCTTAAAGATTTTCCGCCTGTGATGGCTGAGGGCTTTGTTCAAGTTGTCTCTTTAGAAGATAGTGAATTTGACCCTAATTTCGTTAAGAAAACGATTAATTCTCTTAGCCGAAATTTGATTAACCGCCAAAACCGAACTCAAAATTCAACAGTTCGTTTTCACTCCTATTCTCATCTGCTGGATTTTGACCGTTTGCTGCATCTTGTATCTCTATTCATTCATTATCCAGGATTGGGAAATTTACAACAAACTCATCCACAACAACTTCAGGAAATTTTGGGGACAGTTCCTGTTTTTGAAGACCAGATTGCAGAAATTGCCGCAGTCATGGAGCGAATTTATGGTAAAATTTATGCAGATCAAGAAGCTTTAGCTAAGGACTTGAACTGGCTACAAACTAATGGCCTGATTGGTGAAGCTGGCTTACCTGAACTCAGTTTGATCGAAAAAGAAATTCAAGTTCAAGAGGATTTCCACTTTAGCGGGATCACTCACTTTTATTCTGATCTTCAACCTTTCAAGCGACTGATTACAGCAATACGTTTAATTCTGCATCGACCTTTTTTGCAAAAGCAAACTGGAGGAAGTCTGATCACCCTACAAAACGCTTTAGCTGAACAGCCGGGAATGAGAGGAGATTGCTATCATAAATTCAGAAAGGATATTGAAAATGTCTTAAAGCCCTTCAAAATTATACCAGAGTTTCCCTTGCGGGCGGGTTACTTTGCAGGAACGGGTATCCTATCAACCCTTGAACTCAAGCAGGTCTTTGCGATTTTACAATCCCAGGCGAATAGTATTCAAGATCCGATTACTTTAGAAATCTATGAAACCTTCAAAAACCGCATGGCTTCGAGTCGTTTATTAATAGAAAAGCCTTATCCAACTCGTGCGATCGCTCATCGTTCGATGATAGATGAACAACTTTTGCATGATTCTACCCTATATTGTCAAATTAAACAAGTCGAAGAAGCGATCGCCAATTGTGAATTATTAGAAGTCATTCGTTCAAAAGGACGAGGGAAATTTCCTGGAGACAAAGAAGGAAGCTTGAAAATCTGGCCTTTGCAAATCGCCTTTTATCATTCGGCTTGGTATCTCGGATATGAACAGGCGGCGGGAACAGAAGCAGGGTTACTACGATTTGAACGCTTAGACCGTCTAGCTTCCCTGACACTGCAAAGACAGTCTCGTTCTCTGAAAATTCAAGAAACGGCTTTACAACGCTTACATCGGCTATTAGATGCGAGTGTGGGAATGTTTCTAGGGAATGAGGTCAGTATCCAACGTCAGTTTCTGGGGTCGAAAACGGAACGAAAAGCTGTTGAAGTCAAAGTCGAATTAGGATTTGATGACAAAATTTATCCTTTTATTTGTGAGGGAACGAAACGGTTTGCAAAAGGAAAGCTGAAAATGTCTCCTCCTCTATTTGGAAGTTTGACGGCTTCTAAACAGTTGTTTTCTCTCAACAAAAGGAAAGACCCTCAATTTCCTAATCAACTCCAGGTGATTCTTCCCTGTTGGTCTTTGAATGATGTGGATTTACAGCGATGGATAGTTGGATTTGGAGGTTCTGTTAAGGTGATTAAACCCTAGGAGTTAAGGGTAAAAATTCAAACCATTGGTGAACAGATTCAACAGATTTACGCCGAAACTGTTAATTAAAGACTGAATTTTGATCAAACTAATTCCCCCTCTCATTTTCAGAATAGGGGGATTTTTTTAACGCAATTTTATCTAAACTTAATCGTCGTAGGGGCTTCCCCAATCTACGGGTTCTTCATTAATCGTTCTGCGTTTCAACTCAATACGATTCGCATAAAATCGGCGTGGGGGCGGTTCGGGTTTGGGTGGTGACGGCCAGAATATTGACATTAATAATACGACTGCGATCGCAAATCCAATTCCGTCCAATTTTTGATTCTCCCTGACTGTTTGTTTCTTTTTATTATGATGAATGTTTTTTCAAAGTCTGGGCATGGTTTTGATGCGAATCACGAATTTTTAACATTTACCTGTAATTTGGAAAAATGCCAGTCTATAGAATGATCTGTTTCTGAAAGCGGAAGCCTATGGGTTTAATAATCAGACTATCTGCTTCCCGTTTCCATTAATTCCACTATTCCTAAGAATAGCGACTATTCAGTTAAACCCTTTGTATTTCAATTATGTCTATTAGAGGTTTCCATTAATTCCACTATTCCTAAGAATAGCGACATTAGAAGCAGTGATTTCTGACCCAATCGCCTTTTCTGACTTAGGCTTGTTTCCATTAATTCCACTATTCCTAAGAATAGCGACCTAAAGTTTTAGCTAGTGTTGATTCAGCATCTTTAGCGTTTCCATTAATTCCACTATTCCGAAGAATAGCGACCATTCCAATCATCATCGCGATGCCGCCAACAATATAAAGTCCTTTGTGTTTCCATTAATTCCACTATTCCGAAGAATAGCGACTCAACTTGGACGCGGTCGATGTCCGTGGGTTCATGGGTTTCCATTAATTCCACTACTCCGAAGAATAGCGACTCTAGGGGTCTATACCCCTAGTACCCTACCATGAAAAACATCAGTTTCCATTAATTCCACTACTCCGAAGAATAGCGACGATTCAAGCCCCACCTGGGTACAAATTTCTGAATGCTGATTTCTCTGGTTTCCATTAATTCCACTACTCCGAAGAATAGCGACTAGCTATAGGCAGCCTATTTAGTGCAGAAGCCGGGGTGTTTCCATTAATTCCACTACTCCGAAGAATAGCGACAGAGAAATTAAATAGCGAAATAAGAGAAGCTAAAACTTCGTGTTTCCATTAATTCCACTACTCCGAAGAATAGCGACTTGATTGACTTAGGTGAGTTGGGCAAATCGTACCTCGTTTCCATTAATTCCACTACTCCGAAGAATAGCGACGTCAAATGCAAAGGATTATCCTCTCAATCAGAGATTGATCCTGATCTTATTTGTTTCCATTAATTCCACTACTCCGAAGAATAGCGACAAGGGGAGCAATATAAAATTGTCCGCTTACCAACTGAAGGTATATTTAGACCTTGTTTCCATTAATTCCACTACTCCGAAGAATAGCGACAGGAACAGTGACTAAAAAGTTTTTCCCTGGGGTGTCTCACAAGTTTCCATTAATTCCACTACTCCGAAGAATAGCGACTCAATTTCTCAAAGACATGATCAAGCGACATCAAGGAGACCCTGAGTTTCCATTAATTCCACTACTCCGAAGAATAGCGACACGATGACCTAGAACCCGGTGACGATGACCTAGAGCCTGGTGACGTTTCCATTAATTCCACTACTCCGAAGAATAGCGACCACCTGTAACAGTCAAGGCTCCAGTAGTGGTTGATGTGTTTCCATTAATTCCACTACTCCGAAGAATAGCGACGTTCTAAGCGAAACGCCTCGTATAGGCAAGCCAAAAGGTTTCCATTAATTCCACTACTCCGAAGAATAGCGACCTATTACGCCTACTCAGTTTCTAGACGTAGTTACACACTTTGCCAGTTTCCATTAATTCCACTACTCCGAAGAATAGCGACACCCTCAAACACCTTCTTTAATAACATCCTGCCTGACGAGTCCGGGGTTTCCATTAATTCCACTACTCCGAAGAATAGCGACGCTTTGAGTGTTGGAAAGGGAAATACGATGTATTCCTATAAGTTTCCATTAATTCCACTACTCCGAAGAATAGCGACTAATTTACAACAGCAAGTACCGCGATCAATACTTTTCAGTTTCCATTAATTCCACTACTCCGAAGAATAGCGACTAAAGGCTGCAATCTCTTAAAATCTGTCATCTTTTTGTTTCCATTAATTCCACTACTCCGAAGAATAGCGACATCTTTATGATTTTCGCTTTCGCTTTCGCTTTCGCTGTTTCCATTAATTCCACTACTCCGAAGAATAGCGACTAAGTTCGTGCCCCAATAGTTTCTGGAGGTACATCAAGGTGTCGAGTTTCCATTAATTCCACTACTCCGAAGAATAGCGACAAGAAAGCATCGACCCAGCCATTCGTCCATTGCCGCTTGAGAAGTTTCCATTAATTCCACTACTCCGAAGAATAGCGACCCTACTCTATTAAAACCCTTATGCAGTCGAACGTCTAGAGGGGGTTTGCGAGGCTCAGGAAAATTCACTAGATTTTTACCTCTGACTCCCCCAATAAAAACGCTGAAACCCTTACAGAGAAACATATCGAGGCTCACAACGAAAACACGTCATTTCAGCCATTTTTCCTCAGCGTCGCTACACAATCACCGAACAAGGACTATCCGCTATTGGTTGTCCGACACCCCAAGCTTCGACTTGACTCAAGGTATGTCCCGACAACGGATAAAAACGAATACTATCTTCATTGAAGTTAATCCGTGGCTTCATCCGTCTTCGCAACTCATTATATTTAGCAACCGTTAGCACACATTCAAACACAGAATATTGCACCCGCCTTCCATAACCTTCGAGTAAATGGGAAACTTGGCGGCGACGGCGATCGCTTGTAATATCGTAAGTAATAATGTACAACTTGACAGCATTGGGATGAGAACTGAAAGTTATTTGACTAAATATTAACAGAGGAGACAAAAGCGTTAATGTAGATTTTGCAGTTACTGTGTGACATCAAGCCTCCTCAAACTCAATATCTTCATACAATAGACGAATCGGAAACTTTAAATTAATACTCGTCAGTTCAACCTGACAATCTTCTGAACTCTCCAACTCACAGGTATAATGAAACAACTCCCATCGATTATTTTCATTTAGCCGATAGCATTCAACACTGAAAGATTCAGGGTCAATTAAAACATATTCTCGTAACGTCTCAATGCGGCGATAATGTTTAAACTTCTTACCTCGGTCAAAAGCCTCCGTTGTACTCGAAAGCACCTCTACAATTAAACAAGGATATCTAATATAATCTCGTTTCTTGCGATCGCGACCGTCACACGTCACCGATACATCCGGATAATGAAAAGGGCCTTGTTCTGTTACCCCAACCTTCGCATCACTACTAAGAGTTTTACAGCCTTTCCCCCGCAAGTGAGGTTGAATTAAAGCCACCAGATTAACGGCTACTTGATTATGAGGAATCGTCCCCCCAGTCATCGCATAAACCTGACCATCTATATAGCCATAGCGAGTCAGTTGCTCGGCTTCCCAGACCAAATATTCTTGGGGAGAGAGATGAGGACTGTCAAGTTGAGCAATCATGGCTGTTTGAAAGAATGAACGAGTTTGCCTTATTTTATCAAAGCCTATTCTTGACAAGTTGAGGAAAATAAGAATTACTACAAGCGGAGTACCAATCAACTCCACTGACTCAAAGGGATAACCGTTCAACAAAATTTTGATGATCTCGTGTGCTTAATCCCCGTTGTACACCCTCAATAACTTTCATTAAATTTCCCGTCAACAAAGCTTCTTTATTTAACCATAAACCCGGAAAAACTTCACTGCAAATTATCTCTTCCGAGTTAGGTTGATGCTGAATATAGTTTCCTTCTTTCCAGTGAAACCCATCAATTTCTTCATCCTCAACTCGCCAAACCAGATATTCTTGAACTTGATTGCGACGATAGACTTTGAGTTTATCATGCACATCAATTGAAACGCTACTGGCGGCGATTTCGACAATCAATTCCGGTGCGCCTTCGACGTAGCCATCTTCACTAATGGTTGATTGTCCGCCTTTTTCTATTCTCAGTAACGCATCGGGTTGAGGTTCGTTATCCGCATCCAAGCGAACGGTAGAATTATCTCCGAGTTCTATTCCTGGAGTTGCTGACCAATAAGTTCCCAACCAAGTCATCACCCGTGCGTGAGGATTGCCATGCTTTTTAATTCGCAATGGAGAAGCCATATAAACAGTTCCTTCTATTAATTCTGCTTTTTTAATCGTCGATGCACTGTAACGCCGTTCAAATTCAACTTGAGTTAAGTGATCGCCATTTTCTAAAGTCGGAATTGTTTGTTTTTGTGTCAGATTTTTAAATCCACTGACCATAGCTTCTCTCTCCAATTTCTAAATATTAGTTAACCTCTCCATTATCTAATCACTTTAACATTAGAATTGCGATCGCTAAACTCCCAATGTGTGGTTTTTGACTTTTGAGTGACTTTGGTAATGACCATCGCACTTCACCCAATGTTGGCGTTCGTCAATCAACCCTATCAACTGTAAATCGATAAGCTTTGGCTCGGTAAGTATTTTCCAAAGTGAATTTGGGAGTAAGCTGATCAATTTGATTATTGTTGCTCAGGTTCCCTCGAATCAGTCTCTTTCACAACAACCCGATCGGCAATGAACTCTCCGTAGTATAAACTAAATTGCCAAAATCCTTTTAAAAAGTTTTGAATTGGGTGAACAATTTTTGAGGATTTATGGTTAGACTCAACTGAACCATTAATTTTACGATCAGAATTGAGCTTAGGTGTCATCCAAATCATCGTCAAACCTCCAGATAGATAAACTTAGTCAAGACATTCAAAAAATCAAAAAAATTAGACGTTATCGGTTGTAGCGTTTCTCTAGCCACAGTCGGAGTTCTGACTCGGTTGCCCGTTCTAGAACATGATCAAATACTGGATCATAAGCGTTCCAATAAGTATTGCCCGCGCGATCTGAACAACTCCAAACTTTGATTCTTTCTTCTGAGGTTAAACCTGTAACAAACCCGTCAAATCCTCGGCGAACCCATTTAAAAAAATTATCGGAAAAACTGAAGCCTTTTTTTTGTTGATTCCACAACTGTTCTAAACGATCTCGTTCGGAAATATTTGCACAATTTGCCATGATAATCACCGCCTCAACTTGGTTTTTTCTCTTGACTTTTGCTGATAGAATTACTGTATCTTTAAGGTTAATCAAGAATCAACGGATGCTATCTATGGCATTTATCGATAAAATCGATAGATAGTGATCAATTCCTCTAATATCGGGGCTAGCGGTATGGATGCTCAACGCTTGAAACTCTCCCAACTGCGTGCTTTGGTTGCCGTCGCTGACAACGGAAACTTTAGTGAGGCGGCACTTGGGCTTAATCTCTCTCAGTCTACGATCAGTTATGCGATCGCGACTCTCGAAGACGAACTGGGGGTGGTTCTGCTGCAACGGGGAAGACATGGTGCTTCTCTAACCCCAGTGGGAGAACGTATTGTTATTCAAGCCCGTCAAGTTCAGCATTTACTCGATAATATGATAACTGAAGCGAACCGAGAAAAGGGACTCAAAGGAGGGAAGGTTCGCATTGCTTGTTTTCGCAGTATTGCTACCCATATTTTACCGACGGTTATTGCTGAATTTCGCGAGCATTTTCCTGATATTACGGTAACATTAGCGGAAATGGATGACACCGTTGAGATGGAACAAGCGGTGCGAGAAGGGCGGGCAGATATTGGATGTACTTATCTTCCAACCAGTGATGAGTTTGAAACTTGGGAAATTATTCGAGATCAATATATTGCCTTATTGCCCCCTAATTATCCTCAAGAAAACTCAAAATTAACCTGGGAAAAATTAGCTTCTTACCCATTAATTATGACTGATACTAGCTGTTGTGAAAAGTTAATTTTAAATTACATAAAAAAGTCAAATACCTCTGTTAATATTGCCTACCAGGTTCGGGAAGATTCAACAATTGTAAGTATGATTATGCAAGGCTTAGGGGTCGCAATTTTGCCTCGTTTAGCGGCTGAACCCCTTCCGAATCAGATCCAAGTTTGTGATTTACCTGCTCCTCTTGAACGAGTGATCGGAGTCGCTATTTTAAAAGAGGCTCTCCATTCCCCAGCCATTTATGCGTTTTTAGATGCCCTCAAACATCAAGGCAAATTTTTGCAAAAACAAGCTGTTTAAGCTTAATAGTTTGCCACATACAAACAGTTTGAACTGGAATGAGTAACTGAGTTTGTATTAGTATTTAAACTAAAAATCGGTGGCGTTTCTAGCCGATCTAGAGGAAACTTAATGACAAACTGAGTTAGGTTTTCAGCACTTTTGAGTTCAATTGAAGCCTCTAACAGTTCTACTAATTTTTGCACTAATGTTAGTCCGAGTCCAGTTCCTCCATATTTCCAAGGATCGTGATGAGGAATGCGATAAAACTGATCAAAAACTCGCTGTTGTTCTTCGGTTGAAATTTCAATTCCAGAATTACTAACGGTCAATAATATACTCTCCTCTATGGCTGCAACAGAAACGGTAATTTTATCTCCGACTGGGGTATATTTACACGCATTATCCAAGAGTTCTCGCACAACCCGTTCCAGCATAGAAATATCAGATTTGAGAAGAGGAAGTTCGGGAGAAATATCCAGAAAAAATTGTTGTTGTTGACGATTAACTCGCTCCAAAAAGGGCTGAACAATTTCCGGAAGCCATATATTTAAGTCTACCCATTCAAACACTAATGTTTCTGCTTGAGCTTCAAGATAACACAGGCTAATCAAATCATCGACTAATTGATTGTGTCGGCGACAGGCTTGGCGAAAAATCTCTAAAACTTTACTAAAAGTTGAGGATTTTTGCAGAATGGATTCATCTTCGAGAAATTTTTCAAGGGTTTGAGTCGCGAGCTTAATACTACTCATTGGGGTTCGCAATTCGTGAGAAATTGTTTTCAAGAATTCATCTTTGATTCGGTTCAATTTCTCGAAGGCTTTGATTTGTTGTTGTTTCGCTTTGTAAAGTCGAGCTTGACGAATGGCGATCGCACATTGACTGGCTACCTGTTCAACGAAATCAATTTCTAATGGATTAAAAACTTCGCCATCGGGTTTGAATAAGCGTAAATTTCCCACTAAACCGACAATATCTTGCGGTTCAAAAATCGGATAAGCCAGACAGGTTTGAGGCGAAGTTTGAGAATTTGATAACGGTATGGCTTCGGTTAATTGAACCGGAATTTTTTGCAGCAATTGTTCATAAAGTTCGGGAAAATCCTGAACCTGGCGTGTGACTCCCTCGCGTCTTGGGAGTTCGCGGCTATATTCATAGGTAATCGTAGCTTCAGTGTGGTTAAAGTTGTACAGTTCAATTTGACAGCGATCAATTTCTAGAACTTTTGCTAACTCTATTGTAACGGTTTGTAAAATTTCATCTTCATCAAGGCGATCGCGAATCTTCTCAGTTATTCCTTCTAAAACTGATTTGAACTTGAGTGCTTGTTCGAGTTTACGTTCAGCTTGGAGGCGCAATTGCTTCTCTTGTTCAAGGGTCTGGCTTTGATTGGCGAGATACTGCTGCATTTGCTGAAGCCTTAAATACGTGCGAATGCGAGTCAGGAGTTCAGATTCATCTATGGGTTTGCTGATATAATCAATGCCACCCATTTGTAAGCCTTCTGCTTTATTAATTTGATCAGAAACAGAGGTTAAAAAAATGACCGGAGTCTCTCGCAGTGATGGTTTAGTCTTAAGATGACGGCAGGTTTCAAACCCATTCATACTAGACATTATAACATCGATTAAGATGAGATTAGGATGAATAGACTCAGTTATCTGAAGTGCTTTTTGTCCATTTTCGGCGATAACCACCCTCAAACCGTCTTTTTCTAACAGGGTCAATAAAACCTGAATATCGCTTGGGGTATCATCTACAACTAAAATCACATTCGGTTCAGGAGGTTCACAGTGCATTTTCTGTATTTGACTGTTCTGATAAGTATTATTATAATTTTAACCTTCGCGATCGCCTATATTCAGGACTCTTGATGGTGTTTTAAGCTTTCAAGCATTAAGATATTCTTTATTTTTCTATCGAGAATGAATTTTATATTTTTTTAAAGTTGCTTAGATATTTTTAAGCTCGGTAAAATCTTTTTATTACAGTAAATTAATCAATAGAATTTCTCTAGTTCTCTTCAGAAATCATAAAATTCAGTCAATGAAAATTATATTAGATACTAGAGATTAAAATCTTTGTCTTGAAGTACCAGATACCAGAGATTAAAATCTCTGTCTAAAAGTTAAAGTCCTCTCAAGAGGACTAAAGGGAAAGCTTAAATTTCTGAGTTTGTTTTAATTGATTTCTGGGTTTTGAAGCTTGATGCTAAATTCCAGAGATTAAAATCTTTGTCTGAAAGCCAAACTCCTTTCCAGAGGACTAAGATAAACGTTAAAATTTTTAAGTCTATTCAATTTAATATTGATTATGTCTGAACAAAATCTCGAAGCCCTGAGAAATAAGGTTGTTTCCCTCGTTGAAGAATCTCTCAAAAATGATGATGCGACGGGATGGTTTGAAACAATATATACTGATGCAGAAGGGGATCTCTCCCAGGTGCCTTGGATGCTGTCACAGCCTCATCCCTATTTACAAGATTGGCTGCAAAAATCTCCTCCCCAAACCGCAGGAAAAACAGCCCTTGTTATCGGTTGTGGGTTGGGTGATGATGCGGAAGCTTTAGCAAAATTAGGATTTAAAGTCAGCGCATTTGATATTTCTCCAACGGCGGTTTCTTGGTGTCGTCAACGCTTTCCGGAGTCTGAGGTGAATTATTTTGTGGGTGATTTGTTGAATTTGGATGAAAGTCTAAAGCAAGGGTTTGATTTTGTGTTTGAATGTCGTACAATTCAAGCGTTACCGTTGAAATTGCGATCGCAAACGATTCAGGCTGTTTCTACATTAGTCGCGAAGCAAGGAACGTTACTCGTGATTACTCGTTATCGAGATAGTGAAGCTGAACCGGATGGCCCACCCTGGGCGTTATCAGAGGGAGAATTATCTTTATTTAAACAGTTTGGTTTGCAAGAAATTCATCGAGATACTTTTCTAGATGAAAATCAACCGGGCGTTGTGAAGTTACGTCTACAATATCAGTGTTTGTAAATAAGAATATTTTGGGCGTAGAGTTTGCGCCCCTACGTTTGATTTTCGAGGTTGAGTTGTCGAATTTCATCTAAAGATGTTTCTATGTCTGAAGTGGGTGGTTCATCAGTAGCGAATTCTAATTGAATTTCATTAATTTCAGCAGTAGTATTGTTTGCGTAACTACTAGGTGGAACAACTTTAATATCAGCAAAGATTCTCAATTTTCTGGACTGCCATTCTTTAGTATTGAGATTTAATAGCTGGCAATTCATTCCTTATGTTGGAAATTTCAATTGAATATTTTTCATACTAATTGAAACACTTTCTTCATTAATACTCAGGTCGTTACGAAAGTTTTCAGCAATAGTTTTCTGTTTATTTTCAGGTCTGTTAAGTAATTTTTGACGAAGTTTCTTAGAAATCAATTCTTTCAATCTAGCAACAGTAAAAGTATCCTGATTAATCATCAAGATTGTCGTGTCATCATCCAATAGTTCAAACTGACTCATTTTTAATTCAAATAAAATTAACTACTAAAATTATAATTCATATCGTTATACAGTAATGTCACTTGATTCGTCAAAAATTCATCAATCTAAACCCCAAGCTACCCTCATTATTGGTGGACTTTACCATCTAGTTTCCCCCCAAAGTTGGGGGGAGAAAGGGGGGCAAAATTTTTGGAGTTTAGGGGCAATATCGCTTACAAATGATTTCCGATTGCTGTAATATATCCTATGCTTTAACTGCGTTGATAATTTCGTCATCTAGACTGAAATCCACTTCAGCTTTATCTTGACCTGTGGCAATATAATCATTCTGAAACGAATCTTTCAAACCAGAAATCAAATCATATTCAGGTTCCCAATCTAACTCACTCATCGCTTTTTGAACGCCTGTGAAGAAATGTTGAACTCTTAACGGGAAAGGCTTTTTCTTGCCAAAATCAAACTGTTTAGGGTCATAATGAACGATGTTTAAATCCTCTGCTGATTTCCCGGCTGCAACCGCACAGGCTTCTGCTAAACCATCAAAGCTAACATAACGTTCACCAGAAATATTATACACTTGACCGATCGCATTTTCATTACCTAATACTGCTACCATCGCCTGGGCTAAGTCTTTCACGTGACCTAGCTGAGTAATATGCAGTCCATTACCGAGAATTGGAATCGTGCGATTTGCGACAATACGGTCAAAAAACCAAGACTCTAAGGGGTTATAATTTAGAGGCCCATAAATATAGGTTGGGCGAATAGAAGTCCAGGGAAGTTGTTGTTCTTGTAGATAAGTTTCGGTTTCATATTTGCCATAATGACGGCTTTTTGGATCGATTTTATCGCCTTCAATATGCGGCATTTGAGAAGATTTTAAATAGACTCCGGCTGAACTCATGTAGACAAAATGTTTGACTTTGTCTTTGAATAAATCTGCTAAGGGTTGAGTGTCGCTGAGTTTGCGTCCATTATTATCAAAGATAGCATCAAAGCTTTCATTGGCGAGTTTATCTTTGATTTGGTCTGCGTCGGTTCTATCGCCGTGAATTTGCTGAATTCCCTCGACAGGTGCGGGTTTATTTCCTCGATTAAATAGAACAACTTCATGTCCTTGTTCGACTAATATTTTGGTGAGGTAAATCCCAATAAAACGGGTGCCGCCCATGATTAAAATTCGCATTTTAAGTTCCTATTCTTGTTGTGTTTTTTCAGTCTAAATTGATTTTACACTGAATGGTTATCCTATGAGTTAATGATTTTTCGATAAACCTATACACCTTATACACCTTGCCAAAGGTTAATCAAGATTTTAAAAGGTTAGAACAGTCCGAATTGATTCTCCTTTGTGCATCAAATCAAACGCATCATTAATTTGTTCGAGGGGTAAAACATGGGTAATTAAATCATTAATATTAATTTTACCTTCCATATACCAGTCAACAATTTTCGGAACATCTGTACGTCCTCTCGCGCCTCCAAATGCTGATCCTTTCCAAACTCGTCCTGTTACCAATTGAAAGGGTCGTGTACTAATTTCTTGTCCGGCACCAGCAACGCCAATAATTACGCTAACTCCCCAACCTTTGTGACAACATTCTAGGGCTTGACGCATAACATTTACATTCCCAATACATTCAAAACTATAGTCAGCACCGCCTTTTGTGAGTTCAACTAAATAGCGCACTACATCTCCTTCAATTTCACGAGGATTGACAAAATGAGTCATCCCAAATTTTTCGGCAATTTCTCGTTTTGCGGGGTTAATATCAACACCCACAATCATATCTGCCCCGACCATTTTTGCCCCTTGAATGACATTTAAACCAATGCCACCGAGTCCGAAAACTACAACATTAGATCCCGGTTCTACTTTAGCTGTATTAACAACCGCACCGACTCCTGTTGTCACACCACAACCGATGTAACAAACTTTGTCAAAGGGGGCATCTTCCCTAATTTTCGCCACTGCAATTTCCGGCAATACGGTATAATTTGAAAAGGTAGAAGTTCCCATATAATGATAAATTTGTTTACCATTTATAGAGAAGCGACTACTCCCATCTGGCATTACTCCTTTGCCTTGCGTTGAACGAATAGCTTGACAAAGATTAGTTTTCATACTGAGACAATATTCGCACTGACGGCATTCAGGCGTGTAGAGAGGAATCACATGATCGCCAGGTTTAACACTTTTAACCTCTGATCCGACTTCAACGACAACTCCCGCCCCTTCATGGCCGAGAATAGCCGGAAATAACCCTTCTGGATCGGCACCTGAAAGTGTGTAAGCATCGGTATGACAAACGCCTGTAGCTTTAATTTCAACTAAAACTTCTCCAGTTTTGGGGCCTTCGAGTTGAACCGTTTCTAGGCTTAAAGGTTTGCCCGCTTCCCAAGCGATCGCAGCTTTTACATCCATTGTTAATCGATTTTAGGTATAAATTGAATATGAGTTTAAAAAACGTCAAATCGAGTCAGTTTTAAAGGCATTAATTAATCCATAGTTAACACCAGTTTACCCGTCATTCCTCCAGCTTCTAGTTTTTGATGGGCTTTAGCTGCATCTGCTAAAGAGTAAGTCTGATATACATGAACCCCTAGCTTACCTTGATCGATTAAACGCGCACATTGTTGTAGGATTTTGGCTTGATCTTTTTGTTCATCCACTAATCCTTGTAACATCGGAGTCAGCATCAGTTCTAAACCGATTCTGAGATTGCGTTTGCGGGCTGTTTTTAAATTGCCTAAACTGGTATCAGGTTCTAAAATTGTCACTAAATCCCCATAAACTTTAACGGCTTCTACTGTTTTAAAAAAAGTATCTTTTCCCACCGTATCAAAGGCTAAATCCACACCTTCTCCGTCAGTCCAGTCCAACACCCGTTGTACAAAATTAGTCTGTTTATAATCAATGCTTAAATCTGCACCCAACTGATGCACAAAATCTGCATTTTCTGGTGAAATTGTGGTCGCCACCTCTGCCCCTTGTAACTTGGCGAGTTGAACGGCAACATGACCCACTCCACCCGCGCCTGCATGAATCAGAACCTGTTGTCCCGCTTGTAATTTTCCGCGATCGTAGAGAGATTCCCAAGCGGTAATCATCACTAAAGGGGCAGCCGCAGCTTCCGCAAAACTCAGAGATTGGGGTTTCTTACTAACAAATTTTTCATCAACAACGGTGTATTCTGCATAGTTTCCCGTTTCGTTTCCCAGTCCACCATCACAAAAATAAACTTCATCCCCGACCTGAAATTTTTCTACACCATTCCCCACTGCTTCGACCACACCTGCCCCATCACATCCCAGGATAGCGGGCATTTTTTCAGGGTAAAATGTTCCTCGGCGGCGGAGTTTGGTATCAATGGGATTGACTCCTGCGGCTTTGAGACGAACCAATAGTTCTGTATAAGTTTGAATTTGCGGTTCGCTGACCTCTTTCAGCGTTAGAACTTCTGGCCCCCCTGGTTTGGTCATCACAATGGCTTTCATAACGATTTCATTTCTTGATTCAGCAGTACCTAAGAATTAATCTACCGCTTTTTTGTCCTCCTGTAGAGATGGTAGGGCTGTTTCACTCGTCAGGAAATATTTATTTTCGACCTCTCCACCAGCCCCTCTCCACCTCTGGCTAGCCCTCTCACCTCTGGCTAACCCTTTCCTACAAGGAGAGGGAACCATAGGTCTCCCCCTTCAGGGGGAGGATGGAGGGGGTGAAGAGGGAAATTGTGTCCCGAAGGGACTATTTATTAGTTGGCGAGGGGAGTATTTTTTTATTATTAAGGGAGATGGGGGCGGATAGTTCAGAAGATCGATTTGAAAAAACTGTTTACTGTCTACTGTTTACTGATTAACTGTAAAACCTCTACATTTCATCTTCGGGTGAGGGAGTCGGGAGAGATTCTAGATAATGTAAAAAGTCGAGTAACTCATCTTCGGTCAGTTGGTGACGCGATCGCTTTCCGTAGGTTTTTTGGAGATGTTCGACCCCCTGTTCTGTTGTCCAGCCGAGACGCTTGAGTTCAAGATTGGTACGAGTAATTTCTGAGGAAAAATCTGTAGACTCAATAGTGGTTTTTGACTTTCGCTTTTTAGAGGTTTTAGAGGCGGAGGGTTTAGAGGGGAGATCTTCTGAGACAGTCGTCGAAACTTCATTACTCTCGTCTGCGGGAGTTTCCGGGATCGGAGGGAGAGAGGCTTCTGTTGGGGAGGATTTTGAGGAAGAACCGGGGTTAATATAGGTTGCAGAAAGCCAATCTTCGGACGCGGTTTCCTCGGAAGACCAATCTTCTGAGTCAGAAATATTCAGAGAGGGTTTAGTTTCCGACTCGACTGGAGTTGCTTCAGGAAGTTGGGCAAATTCTGGGGCTGAATTAAGTTCTAGAGGGGCTGAATTTTCAGTTCCAGGTAGAGAAGCCGGAGTCGGAAAATTAGGTAACGTGGTCGCAGTTTCAATACCGAGAACTTGAAGACTGCGCTTGCGGGCTTGATCTTCTGCGAGTTCAACCGTCTCAGCCGCCGCGAGTCCCGAAGAAATAGTCACACCCTCAACTTCGACCAATACACGCACAACATACTTACCATGATCGATTGCGAGTAATTCAGAAATTAAACTTCCGGTGGGGTAGCGAGATCGGAATTGAGCAAACATATCGGAGATCCTAATTTGAGGTATACTAGCTGAAGTATTTGTCATTGACGCAGCACTTCCTAATGCTACAGTCTAGATGAATCAATCTACTTTCAGGTGGACTTCATCAAGATTAAATTACGCGGTAGCTGAGGAAATCAATAGTGAGGACTCCTCGATCTGTTGGGCTTCTTTTATCACCCAAGAGAAGGTGTTGCACTCAATTGTATCACTGTCTTTTGAGGGAAATCGTTAGGGAAATCAACTCAGGGCTATTCAACTCAGGGCTGTTTTACTCCTTGAACTCAAATGCGATCGCGCCTAAGCTGGGGACTCGGATATAGAGGATGGATTTTTCTCATTAACAAGGTAGTTTTTACCACCCAACTCACTTACAACCGATCGTCTCATTGACTGTTCATCCCTCAACTGCTAACAATTTTTCCGGTAAAATGAAGCAGTATTACAAGCAAACTGGGTTTAGGCAATCTCCAAAATTATCCCCAAACTCTTCTTGCAACTGGCAGTGGTTTTGTTTTATTAGCCCTTCGGCTACGCTCAGGGCTAACACCGTTCGCGGACCGCTCTGGTTAGTCGTAGCGGAGTCGAGGTGTCAGTGTTAAACTGTACGTGTCGTCTCTCAGTTTTGAGAATGACGCCACTCACCCCGACAGATCCAAAAAGCGTCAAGACAAGTCAACTGATTGCAGAGATCTCAAGGAAAAACCGCTACATGGAATTTTCAATCGCTACATTGTTGGCTAATTTTTCAGAAGATAAACTCGTCGCTCCCAAAGCGTTAGAGAAAAAACTCGCTCCCGATGATGAGAGTTTACGAAAGTTTCAAATCGCCTTAGATGCTTTAGAGCGAATAGGGGTTTTGGAAAAAGATAAAGGTCGTTATCGCCGCGTCGGACAGGAAAATGTTGTTGAAGCGAAATTGCGCTGTTCGAGTAAAGGGTTCTGCTTTGCCATTCAAGATGCAGAAGGGGCTGAAGATGTTTACATTCGAGAAAGTCATCTGAGTACCGCTTGGAATGGCGATCGCGTTTTGGTCAAAATTATCAAAGAAGGGAGTCGGCGCCGCTCTCCAGAGGGAGAGGTTTATCTGATTCTCGAACGGGCGAACCCCTCGGTGCTAGCGCGAGTCAAACGAACCTCAAAAGGATTTCGGGCGGTTCCCCTCGACGATCGCTTACTGTTTGAATTGGACTTAGATGACCAGCCCCCTGAACTGAACGATGCGATCGATCATCTGGTTCATGCAGAGGTGGTGCGATATCCTCTGGGAATTCATCGGCCCTTGGGTCATGTGGTGCAAATTTTAGGTTCAGATGCAGAAGAAGCCGACGATCTCGATATCGTTTGTTGTAAACATGATTTACCTCGCGCTTTTTCTAACTACGCCATCCAAGAAGCCGAATCTTTACCGACTCAAATCAAAAAATCAGACTACAAAAACCGAACCGATTTACGAGAAAAATTTACCATTACCTTTGCACCCGATCTCGGAAATCCAGAATTTTCCGTTTTAGATGAAGAGGAAAAAGAGTCCGCTCAATATTGTGTAGATCGGGCTTTTAGCCTCGAACAAAGTGATGCCGGAGATTGGACTTTAGGCATTCATTTGGCGGATGTAGCTTACTACGTGGCACCCGATACTGCCCTCGATCGAGAAGCCCGTAAACGCGGAACCGCAATTTATTTAGCTGATAAGTATATCCCGATTTTACCGAAAGAACTCAGTTGCGATCGCCTTGCCTTATTACCAGACCAAGAACGATTAACCCTTTCGATTTTTATTAGCCTCGATCCGACTGGAAGACTTCTAGAGTTTGAAATTCAACCCAGTGTGATCCAAGTCAATCATCAAATCGACTACAAGACGGCCCAGGGAATTCTTGACGCCGGAGAAGGAGAATCTCCAGAAGTCGTGGCAATTTTAGAGAATCTTTTGGAAGCCAGTCGCGCAGTCCGACAAATGCGATGGGCCAGAGGCGGCTTTGAACTCAAGCTCCTCGATACCCACTGTCATTTTGATGATGAGGGAGAGTTAGGGCCGATTGTCGTCGCCTCTCTGTCGGTCGCCCAAGCAATGGTTTCCGAATTAGTGGTATTAGCCAATCAAGTGGTTGCAAGTCATGTACAAGCCTTGGGTTTGCCGGGAATTTACCGCGTTCAACCCGCCCCTGATGCAACTGATGTCAGTGAATTGGTTAAGTTAGCCGCTCACTTAGGCAGTGAATTGGATCTTGAAAATGAAGAAGAAGTTCATCCTTCCGATTTTCAGTCTTTTGTGCAAGATTTAGCCGAAACCAAGTCCGAACGAGTCTTGACTTATTTACTAGAAGATAGCCTGAAACCTGCGGCTTACAGTACCGCTATTAAACCTCATTTTGGCTTGGCTCTAGATTGTTATACTCACTGTAGTGGGCCTTTATCTCGGTATACTGATATTCAGATTTCTCGTGTTTTGAAAGCCATTTTTGAAGAAGGACGAGATCGGCGGTCTACTCGTTCTAAAGAACACGTTAATTTGGGTCATTCTTCTTGTCATGGTAAAATTTCTTGGAATGTTCTTCCTCCAGATTTACAAACTGAATTTGAGTCTCAATTTGCTCAACTCGTTGTACATTTGAGTGAACGAGAAAGTGTTGGAGTTGATGCAGAAGAAGATTTAGAAGGATTGAAGAAAACCGGATTTATGAAGGCTCGCACGGGCCAAACTTTTGTGGGATTAATTACAGGCGTGCAGTCTTACGGGTTCTTCGTAGAAATCGAAGTAGAATCTCCCGGCGGTTCGCTATTACGGGTTGAAGGGTTAGTTCACGTCTCGTCTCTCAAAGATGACTGGTATGAATATCGTTCCCGTCAACAAACGTTAGTCGGTCGCAAAAATCGCAATCAGTATCGCTTAGGTGATAACGTTGAAGTTCAAGTTAAAAGTGTAGATTACTATCGCCAACAAATTGATTTAGTTGCCGTTGGTGGTGGAAGTGAAGCGTCTGATGAAAGCGAAGACTTGTATAACAACAGCTTTTAAGACAGTACACAGTAAACAGTACACATTCATAACTGGTAACTGATAACGGTCTAACTGTAAACTGAAAAAAGCCCGGCTTCATGGAGAAACCGGGTTAATTTCTATTCGGAAAAGAGTAGATATTTTTTGTGGTTTCTAATCTTCCTCATAACCATCATCAATGAGTTCATCATCTAAGAGCATTGAATTACTATCCTTGAGGAAGCCAACATCTGCTGAATCTTCACCTGTTGTATCGCCAGCATCGATCTGACGGGCGGTACGGTCATCGAGAACCACGTCTTTTAGCTCATCTTCGGCATCCTCATAATAACCCATGCCGTCTGGTCCTAGACCCATATCTGAGTTTCCATCTTCATAGGCGTTAAATCCACTTCCGGCGGGAATCAAACGACCGATAATCACGTTTTCTTTTAGACCCCGCAGCCAGTCAGACTTCCCTTCAATCGCCGCTTCTGTCAAAACCCGAGTGGTTTCTTGGAAACTCGCCGCAGAGATGAAACTGTCCGTATTCAAGGATGCTTTAGTAATCCCTAACAACATAGGCGTATAGTCAGCGGGCGCACCCCCAGTAATTGACATCGCTTCATTCACCTGTTCAACCTGACGCAGTTCAACCAACTCACCGGGTAACATGGTTGTATCTCCACCATCATCAATCCGCACTTTTGAAGTCATTTGTCGGACAATCACTTCAATGTGTTTATCGGAAATATCAATCCCTTGAGATTGGTACACAGATTGGACTTCATTCACCAAGAAGGTTTGACATTTCTGGAAACTCAGCAACGCCGCTTCGTAAGTTCCTTCGCGATTTTTGTGATACTTAAAGAAAACGTCCAAGATTTCGTGAGGATTTGCAGGGCCATCAGTCAGTGCTTGACCTACATCTACCGTTTGTCCATCAGAAACAATCACGGTTTGACCCGGTAACAAAGGATAATCGGTAATGGTGCCATCATCCTCCATCACCCGCAGTTCGACAATATCATCTTGAACGGTAACTTGAGCGGTTCCTGGATGTTGAGCCAGAATACTGGCTTCTTTGGGCTTACGCGCTTCTAGGAGTTCTTCAATCCGAGGTAAACCTTGAATGATGTCTCCAGTCTTCGCCCGTTCAAACACCAGCAATACTAAGTTATCTCCCCGTTGTACCAAGTCTCCATCACTCAGATGTAAAACCGCACCCGGAGAAACCCGGTAAGGACGGCCCAGACGAAGAATAATTTGATCCGATCCGGTGGTCGCGAGTTGAGAATCAGACGTCGCTTCAGAAGATGCAGAACCCTCTTGGGCACTCTTCACCCCAATAATCTCACCCGAATCTGAAAGCGTTACTCCGGGTGCAATTTCACTTCCCTCAACGATTAACTGACCTGCTTTAACGTTCGGTTTAATTCCGGGCGCGAGGTCAATCGTCATTTGGTCAGCCTCACGCACCACCAAAATCCGACGCACAATTTCAGCACCTGTTCGTAAACCCCGAATGATTCCGCCTTCTTTACAGAGGATTTCAGTCTGAGTCACAACTGACCCCGGTTCGATTTCGTCTCCATCTTTGACCAATAGACGAGTGCAAGTGCGACCTTGAGTGGCATCGGCGATAATATCCCGACGAATCACCAAAGATTCTAAAATCACCAATTGCAGTCGCATCAATTCGGGATCTTCTTCGTGGGGAATTAATTCAATATCCGCCGCCAATTGCGGAGCTTCTGTGCCAATATTAATTACGAGTTGAGTTCGCAGCAATTCCACTCCCTCAACTGAACGCACCCGTTCGCCGTCTTTATAGGTGACACGTTGCACTGCTTGCAAAGAGATCGCTTCGTTTAGAGACTCTTGAGAAGGAATCGGCGGTGTTTCAGAAACCTTAAATTCCGTAACCGGTCGCAGCAATAATGCTGGGCCTTCGGGTGTTTCTACATACTCAATGTAGTGCAGTTCTTGAGCGACGATATCTGGGATCACTTCTTGTCCGGGATTGGCAATCTGACCATCAATCGCCATCACCATTTCCGGGTCATCTACTAGGTGAAGTTCTCCGGGTTTGATCACAATTTCCCGTAAGATATCGTTTTTCTGGGTGACTTCAATCACACCGTTGGACTGACAGAAGATGTCTTTAACCACTTCGGTTCCCGCTTCGACATATTGACCATCTTCGACCAACAGCAGCGAAATATCCTTATTGACTTCGTGACATTCTTCAGGAATCCAGAGTAGAGTACCACCTTGAACCACCTCATAACCCAGTTTGGCTTTACTGCGTTTAGCCACTTCCACACCTGCATACTTAATAATGCCTCCGGTTGCGGTGCGGTAGCTATCATCCATTAATTCAGCGATGACTTCGTGGTTCTCAACCTTGCTTTTGGGAGTAACTTTCAGGAGGAACCGATTATTGTTGGTGGTTTCGATAATATATTGTTCGCGACCCTGAAGCTGTTGGACTCGCACCACCGCCTGATCGAGTAATACCGAAGCCGTGATAATCTCAATTTCACGAGGAAGTTCGGACTTGGCTGGAGTCACAGCGGTAATTTCTGCGGTGTCATCGGTTACTTCCTCTGATTCAACCGCAATATTATTTTGCTGATCTTCGGGTTGATTAATCCGAACAATTCCCCCATTTTCAGAGACTAGACGGGTTCGAGCGAGTACACTTTCTGCATCAACTTTCTCTCCGTTTTTGACACAGGGTTCAGCTCCAGGGGGAAGGTTATACACTTCGCCAGAGAGAATCCAAATCAAACCGCCCCGTGCGGCGATCCGAGTCATGTTTCCTTGACGGTCGGTTTTTTCTTCGGCGATCACATCAGCAAATTTGACTTCACCAGCCAGATCAGTTGCTACGTCTTTTGTGGCTTTTTCTGTCGTTTTACGAGCAGTACGACCCCCAGCCGGAATCTCAACCAGGACTTGTTCGGCGACAACAGCTTGTTCGTTTTTAACAACGAGGGTACTTCCTTGAGAGATGTTAAAGGATTTGGTGCGATCGCCATTTTCGATGCTAATTTGACCGTTACTTTCGATATAAAACGCATCATCCCCGTGGCGTGTCCGAAATGCTCGTAATCTGATTTTTTTCGGAATTTTCACGACACCATCAAAGGGCGCTTTAATAATTTCAGCAGCTTCTGCGGTAAATACCCCTCCCGTGTGGAAGGTCCGCATTGTAAGCTGGGTTCCCGGTTCCCCAATCGACTGAGCTGCAATAATTCCGATCGCTTCTCCTAAATCGACCATCTCCGCATGAGCCAAACTCCAGCCATAGCAGTGTTGACAAACCGAGCGTGTTGCTTCACAGGTTAGAGGGCTTCGCAAGAAAACTCTTTTGACTTTTGATTTAGAGATGGCTGCGGCTAAATCTGCACAAATGGGTTGGTTGCGAACGGCTTGTTTACCATCGACACTAACAATTTCACCGGTTTCGGGATGGATGACATCCTGACCTAAAACTCGTCCAAATAAGCGATCGCCCAAATCAATCAGGACACGCTCTCCATCGGTCATACTACTCATCCAAATCCCTTGTTCGGTGCCACAGTCGATTTCTCGCAGAATTACATCTTGAGCGACGTCTACCAAACGACGAGTCAGATATCCCGAGTCGGCGGTACGCAGAGCGGTATCTACCAAACCTTTACGCGCCCCGTAGGAGGAGATAATATATTCAGTAACGGTTAGTCCTTCCCGGAAGTTGGTTTTAATCGGCAAGTCAATAATTTCCCCTTGGGGATTTGCCATCAAGCCCCGCATTCCCACCAGCTGACGAACCTGGGAAATATTACCCCGCGCTCCTGAGAATGCCATCATGTAAACGGAGTTGAGCGGATTTGTGGCTTTGAAGTTTCGCACCACTTCCTCTTTCAGAGCCTCAGAAGTCCCGTTCCAGGTATCAACTACTTTCTGAAAGCGTTCAACTTCAGTGATTTCACCTTTTGTATAGCGACGTTCTGTGCGACGAATTTCTTCTTGGGCTTCATCAAGCAGACCTCTTTTAGAGGGAGGAACTTGTAAGTCTTCAACACTAATTGAAACACCTGCCCGTGTAGCATAGTGGAATCCCATCTCTTTGAGTTCATCCGCAATTTGAGCAGTCCTTGCTGTACCATAATTCGTAAACGCCCAAGCGATCAGCTTCTTGAGCTGTTTTTTATCAATAATTTGATTTCGGAAGATTTTTTGATTGTCAGTCATGGGATTTTACAGTGACCAGTTTTTACAGTGACCCGTTTTTACAGTTATCAGTTTTTACAGTGACCCGTTTTTACAGTTATTAGTTTGCAGTTATTCAGTTCAATTAAGTTCTTCACTATTCACTGTTTCCTGCTTACTGTTTACTGTTTACTGCTCACTGTGTACTGCTTACTGTACTAAACTAAAACGTCTTGAACGGTTTTATTGAAGATGATGCGTCCAGGAGTCGTTCGCAAATATTGAGAGATAATATTTCCCTCTTGGTCTTCTCGAACTCGACGGGTACGTTCTCCGCTTTTTTCACCGACATAGATTTTCGTGACAATTCCATCACTACTGGTTTCTTCTGTGTCAAGGACTTCACCTTCGTTCATCATCACTTTGCCTTCAAACCTGACCCAGATATAGGCGTGTAAATCTACAGATCCTTGTTTATAAGCGGTGATGGCATCGGTTAGATTGGAATAATAACCGTCTGCTCCTTTAATTGCGGCAGGATTTTCCGCCGTCAAGTAGTAACAGCCGAGTACCATATCTTGGCTAGGCGTTACAATCGGAGAACCTGTTGCAGGGGAGAGAATATTATTAGAAGCCAGCATTAACAGTCGCGCCTCAGCCTGAGATTCAATCGATAACGGAACGTGAACGGCCATTTGGTCTCCGTCAAAGTCCGCGTTAAACGCCGGACAAACGAGCGGGTGAAGTTGAATGGCTCGACCTTCGACAAGCATCGGTTCAAAGGCTTGAATTCCTAAGCGGTGCAGTGTTGGTGCGCGGTTTAGCAAGACGGGATGACCCGAAATGACTTCTTCTAAGACATCCCAAACGCTGGCATCATTGCGTTGAATTAATTTTTTCGCCGCTTTGATATTGTTAACTAATCCCTGACGAATTAACCGATGAATCACAAACGGTTGAAACAATTCAATTGCCATTTCACGGGGTAAGCCGCACTGGTGCATTTTCAGCTTCGGGCCAACCACGATTACAGAACGTCCGGAGTAGTCTACCCGTTTTCCGAGTAGGTTTTGCCGAAAACGACCTTGTTTTCCTTCAATAATATCGGAGAGGGATTTCAACGGACGGTTATTTGCTCCGACAACAGTTCGCCCTCGCCGACCATTATCAATCAGTGCATCCACCGCTTCTTGTAACATCCGTTTTTCATTACGGATAATAATTTCGGGCGCAAGAATTTCTTGCAATCTTGCTAAACGATTATTTCGGTTAATTACCCGTCGATAGAGATCGTTTAAGTCACTTGTAGCAAAACGTCCTCCATCTAACTGCACCATTGGGCGCAAATCGGGTGGAATCACGGGAATCACTTCTAATACCATCCACGCAGGTTTTGATCCGGTGGCAATAAAGTTATCAATCACCCGCAAACGCTTAATCAGTTTCGCCCGTTTTTGTCCTTTGGCTTGGGCAATTTCTTCGCGCAGTCTTTCGGCTTCTTCCTCGAGGGGAATATCGGTTAAGAGTTGAGAGATCGCCTCGGCCCCGATACCCACTTCTACACCTGTGAGAGTTGAATCCTCACTATACATCTGTTCTTCGATATCCAACCATTGGTCTTCCATCAAAAGCTGTTTGTAGGAGAGGTTTTCGGCGTTACCGGGATTGAGAACAACGTAGGCGTTAAAGTAAACCACCTGCTCAACATCTCGCAAGGGCATATCGAGCAAAATTGCCATGTAGCTTGGAATGCCTTTGAGATACCAAACATGGGTCACGGGAGCCGCCAGTTTAATAAATCCCATCCGATGGCGACGAACTCTAGACTCGGTTACTTCCACACCGCAGCGTTCACAGACAATTCCCCGATGTCGAACCCGTTTATATTTCCCACAATGGCATTCCCAATCTTTCGCCGGGCCAAAAATTCGTTCGCAGAATAAACCATCCATTTCTGGCTTGAGAGTCCGATAGTTGATGGTTTCAGGTTTAGTGACTTCGCCGACAATTTGATTATTGGGTAAAGTTCGTTCTCCCCATGTCCGAATTCGTTCTGGGGACGCTAACCCAATTTTGACGTAATCAAAACGTTGTTCTAGTTTAGGCATAATGTTTAGAAACAGATAAATCCCATCAGGGGTTTTCAAAGTTAACGCTTTTAGAAACAGATAACTCTGGGTTGAGGAATCAGAGTGAACAGTTTTACAGTTAACAGTTTCCAGTTTTTACTGTTATTAAACCTGAAAGTGTCTTTTACAGTGTTCAGTTTTTACAGTTAACAGTTATGTGTAGTTACCAGTTATCAGTTTTTACTGTGTACTGCTCACTCTCTTACAAAGTCGCTCATGGGGGAAGCCCCCAAGACCGCACTTTGCCCTGCTTGCCCTGAGCGTAGTCGAAGGGCTCACTGTTAACTGTCTACTGTTCACGGTTAACTGTTAAGCTTCGCTACTGCTGCTCTGTTCTTCAACAGGTGCTGTAAATTCGTAGGTCGGCTTAGAAGGAGTGCGTCCTCGTCCGGGTTCGTCCGCCATGAGGTCTACTTCGAGATCTCGTCCGACTCCATCGTCTCCGGTTTCGACTTTGTGAACCGCAATATCTAAGCAGAGAGATTGTAATTCCCGCATCAATACTTTGAAAGATTCAGGAGTTCCGGGTCGAGGAATCGCTTTTCCTTTAACGATTGCATTGAGGGCCTCATTCCGGCCTTGCATATCATCAGATTTAACGGTAAGCAACTCCTGTAAGGTGTAGGCAGCCCCGAAGGCTTCGAGCGCCCAAACTTCCATTTCTCCAAACCGCTGTCCCCCTTGTTGAGCTTTTCCGCCCAGGGGTTGTTGGGTAACGAGGGAGTACGGGCCTGTAGAACGGGCGTGAATTTTATCATCGACGAGGTGAACTAGCTTCAACATATAGGCAACCCCAACAGTAACGGGTTGATCGAAGGGTTCTCCGGTACGACCATCATAGAGCAAGACTTTACCGGGATTATCGGGGTTAAACAGCCAATCTTTATCATGTTTGTCGCGAGCTGCCTTTAACTCCCCATGAACGGTTTCCCGTGACATTTCTTGTCCGTGCATCTCATCAAAGGGAATAACTTTGTATCGGATTTTTTGATTGTAGCCTGCCCATCCCAGCAAGCACTCAAAGATTTGACCAACGTTCATCCGAGACGGTACACCGAGAGGGTTCAAGACAATATCCACCGGGCGGCCATCGGGTAAGTAGGGCATATCCTCTACAGGCAAAATCCGGGAAACGATTCCTTTATTACCGTGTCGTCCGGCCATTTTGTCGCCGACTTGGATTTTCCGTTTCTGGGCGACATAAACCCGCACCACCATGTTGGCACCCGGAGGCAGTTCGTCACCTTGTTCGCGGGTAAAGACTCGCACATCAACAACCCGACCTTTTTCTCCGTTCGGAACGCGCAGGGAGTTATCTCGAACGTCTCTGGCTTTTTCCCCGAAAATTGCCCGCAGCAGTTTTTCTTCGGGGGGCTGGTCTGATTCTCCTTTGGGCGTAACTTTACCGACGAGGATGTCTCCGGCTTCGACCCAAGCCCCAACCCGAATAATCCCATTTGCATCGAGTTGACGCAGGGAGTCTTCCCCAACGTTGGGAATTTCGCGGGTAATTTCTTCGGGTCCGAGTTTGGTTTGTCGGGCTTCAATCTCAAATTTTTCGATGTGGATTGAGGTATAAATGTCTTCGTAGACTAGACGCTCACTGATTAAAATCGCATCTTCGTAGTTGTAACCCTCCCAAGGCATATACGTGACGACGACATTATGACCGAGTGCGAGTTCTGCCCCTTCGGTGGAAGACCCATCGGCTAATACTTGTCCGACAACCACTTGGTCACCTTCGTAAACGAGGGGACGTTGATTTAAACAAGTATCTTGGTTTGAGCGACTGTATTTTTGCAGTTCGTACTCGACTTCTTCTCCTTCAGGAGAGGCGACCCGAATTTTGGCCCCATCAACGTAGCTAACTTCTCCATCGATTTGAGAAACGACCACCATCCCGGAGTCACGGGCGGCTTGAGCTTCTAAACCTGTTCCGACCAAAGGCCGTTGGGGACGCAGTAGAGGAACGGCTTGACGCTGCATATTAGACCCCATCAAGGCTCGGTTGGCGTCGTCGTGTTCGAGGAAGGGAATCAGGGAGGTCGCAACAGAAATAATCTGCACCGGGGAAACGGCGACATAGTCTACTTGGTCAGGTGTGGTTTCGGTGAAGTCCTGACGATAGCGGACCGGAACGACTTCCCCTTGAATGTAGCCCTCCGCATCGGTGGCAACGTCTCCGGGCGCAACCCGCAAATCGTCTTCCTCATCGGCGGTCATGTAAACGGGAGCTCGATCTCGATGCAACCGTCCATTCTCAACTAAGTAGTAGGGGGTGGCAATAAATCCGTAGGGATTGACTCGCGCATGGGTCGCCAGCGAACCAATTAGCCCAGCGTTGGGCCCTTCTGGTGTTTCAATCGGACAAATTCGCCCATAGTGAGAAGGATGAATATCTCGGACTGCAAACCCGGCTCGTTCTCGCGTTAATCCACCTGGGCCAAGGGCGGAGATCCGGCGTTTATGGGTTAATTCGGCTAAGGGATTGGTTTGATCCATAAACTGCGACAATTGAGAACTCCCGAAGAATTCTTTAATGGCAGCAACTAGGGGTTTAGGGTTCACCAAAGACGCTGGAGTCAGGGAGTCGGAGTCACTGACGGTCATCCGTTCTCGAATAATTCGTTCTAGGCGGTTTAACCCGACCCGAACTTGGTTTTGTAAGAGTTCTCCGACTGAACGCACCCGACGATTTCCCAGGTGGTCAATATCATCGATTTCACCGATGTCATATTCGAGGTTAATCAAATAATCGATCGCCGCTAAAATATCGGTAGGCGTTAGAACTCGCACGGTATCCGGAATGCTTAAACGCAGTTTCCGATTGAGTTTGTATCGTCCGACTCGACCGAGATCGTAGCGTTTGGGATCGAAGAAGCGATTATTTAGGAGTTGTTCTCCTCCGGCGACTGTGGGCGGTTCACCCGGACGTAATTTGCGATAGAGTTCCATCAGCGCATCTTCTTCGCTAAATTCCCCTTCTCGCTCGATGGTTTTTTGGAAGTAGTCCGGGTGGCGCAGAGCATCGAAGATTTCGTTATTGGAGAGTCCGAGTGCTTTGAGCAGAACTTGAGCGGAGAGTTTACGGGTTTTATCGATTCTCACCCAGACGAGATCGTTTTTATCGGTTTCAAATTTTAGCCACGCGCCTCGGTTGGGGATCAGGGATGCACTGTAGGTTCGACGTTGGTTTTTATCAATTTCAGATTTATAGTAAACGCCCGGACTCCGAACGATTTGGTTGACGATGACTCGTTCCGCTCCGTTGATGATAAAGGTTCCCCGTTCGGTCATCAGGGGTAAATCACCGATAAAGACTTCTTGCTCTTTAATTTCGCCTGTTTCTTTGTTGATTAAACGAGTCGGAACGTACATTTGAACGGCATAGCTACTATCCCGTCGTTTGGCTTCATCAACATCATACTTGGGTTGTTTGAGTCGATAATTTTGAGCCAGAAAATGCAGTTCTAGCTTCCCGGTATAATCAGTGATGGGAGAGAAACTTTCTAGTTCTTCAATTAGTCCGCTTTCGAGGAACCATCGAAAACTTGAACGTTGAATATCGATCAAGTCGGGGAGCTGGAACATTGATTCTTCGGTTGTGGGATTTGGCATCTTTAATTTTAGGCTTTGGGTTGGATGGAGATTAACAGGCTTGAAAACTGAGAACTCAACCGAGTTAACGGGTAAGCTGCGCTTTTTTAGAATGGATTGATTGTATAGGGTGAGTCAGCATTAACTTTGTTTCTAAGCTTGATCATTTGTTTAATAGATGTTTAACAGGAGATCTCGGCGTGAGAATTTTGAATAATGTCTCTGTATGCTCGCTCTTGAAGACTTTAGATAGGATTGCTGCAAACACTGAACGGGCAAAACTCAGGCTGATCATGTGATGGGTTCTCAAGAGCAATGAATTCCTGATCGGCTAAGGGACAGAGTCAGGGGAGATTTTCTAGAAATCTCGGCTTAAATGAAGGCTTGAAGTTCAGGCTGAACAGAGGGTTTGGGTAAACCGAATAACCGACAAGCATTGGCGGTTGTTTGCTGGGCGAGAATTTCTAAGGGAATGTCTCGCAGTTGAGCTACTTTTTCGGCGACGTGACGCACGTAGGCGGGTTCGTTTCGTTTTCCGCGACGGGGTACTGGAGCCAAAAAAGGACAGTCGGTTTCAACCAAAATATGTTCGCTATCGACAAGACGAGCTGAGTCCTGAATTTGAGTGGCTTTTTTAAAGGTGACAGTCCCACTGAAACTGATGTAAAATCCTAAGTCTAGGAACCATTGTGTTTCTACGGGCGTTCCCCCCCAACAGTGCATTACTCCCCGTACAGGGCCAACCCTTTTCCAGAAGTTTTGCAATAGTTTCCGCATGGGTTCAGCCGCATCTCGACAATGAATGATGACGGGTTTGTTTAAATGATGGGCGAGTTCGAGTTGGGCTTCAAACACGTGCTGCTGGATGTCAGGGTTATCAGCTTTATAATAGTCTAATCCCATTTCACCTAGAGCCACGACACGGGAATCAGATTCAGCCAGAGTCAAAATCTCTTCGGGGGTTGCACTTGTCCATTTTTCGGTGTCTAATGGATGTAAACCCACTGAAAAGAATAAATTTTCGACTTGATTGGCGATCGCTTTGATTTCGGGAAATTCGGCGGGATGTACACAGGAATGAACTAAACGCACAACGCCTGCTTCTTTCCACCGTTGTTGGATTGCTTCTAAGTCTGATGCCAGGACATCAAAGTTAAGATGAACGTGAGTGTCAACGAGCTGCATTATGATTTTGTTAATTCGCGTTTAGGGATACTTTGCCTACCAATTGCAACTGCATTTTAACTAAGAATTGCAGGGGAGATCGCTGAAGCGATCGCCGGGAATTAACCCTTGTCTTGACTTGGGACTTAATCTAAGTGATCGCGTTTATACTTAATATATTTTAGAACTACAGGGGATTCACTCAAAGCAATTGTTCAGATCCAATGCCCGTCGCTCCATCCCTGAAACCAGCAATTGGGAGAAGAGCTTTATTATCTCTCCTCCCCGATTGATTTTGACAGATGAGTCGCTCTCACTTTGTCTAAAATCTTCAGCCTGGCTTAGGACACGGCAGACTCCTGAGCACTGTTAGCCGGGGAGTAAGGTTTCAGAGCTTTTGCCAGCCGAGCCTTCTTGCGAGCACCCGTATTGCGATGGAGGACACCCCGCTTAACGGCTTTGTCAATTTTGCTGTAAGCCACTGACAAGCGCTGATTCACTTCGTTTAGGTTTTCTGGGGTGCTATCAGATGCGTATTTTTCTACTGCTGCGAAATAATTTTTCATTAATGTTCTCACAGCAGACTTATAGGATTTGTTTCGGAGTCGATTCCGTTCTGCGATCTCAATTCGTTTGATGGCAGACTTAATATTAGCCATAGGTTCGCGTTCTCACCAGATGCGGGTCTTGAGGACTTATAAATAGACAAGCTACAGAAATACTACTATAACACCTTTTCTGCAAAAATAGTCACAAATCTGGCTAGATTTTGGCGAGAATCTAGATTAACAGTAGATTTACAGTTGTTATCTTTGCGGGGGTTAACCTGTCCCAGCTTTTACCCCTTGGTCGTCTCCATTGATGAATGCTGCTTTGACAGACAACACAAGAATAGGCTTTAGAGTGCAGCTTTGAACTCAAACATTAAAAAAATCGAATTTGGCAGAACCGAAAGGCCAGGATTTGGGACGGGCAAGGGTAGGATACGTTAAACTATTACAAGAAGTTCGGAAACACCTCAATTTTTAAGGGATGAAAGGTGATGGAAAATCGGGAAATCGCGAACAGCCAACCATTTGAGGGAACGTTCAATTTGCTCTTGAGCGTCACTTCCATTGAGGAGGCTCGACTCGATACTCTGACAGCTTTCCAATTCCGTCTTCTGGCCTATAACTTTTCAGGTTGGCACTTCTAATCACCATGTTGCGAATTATAACTCAGTGGGTTGAAGCACAATCAGAACTCCGACGGATCGCCAGTCGTACCCATGATGACATGATCATTAACAAAGAGGCAACGGTGCGGGAAGTGCTGCAAACCGTTAAACGACAAGGCGACAAAGCTCTACTGCACTATACGCAAGAATTTGACCAGCAAACTTTAACGCCGGAACAGTTGCGTGTTAGTGGTTCAGAGTTGGATGCAGCCTATCAGCAAGTTTCTAAAGAACTGTTAAATGCGATCCGGTTTGCGGCGAAACAAATCGAAGCCTTTCACCAACAGCGGGTTCCAAAATCCTGGGTGCAGTTTCAAGAGGATGATGTTGTTCTCGGTAAACGCTACACGCCTGTAGATCGAGCGGGTTTATATGTTCCTGGAGGTCGAGCCGCTTATCCGAGTACCGTTTTAATGAATGCAATTCCGGCTCATGTGGCGAAAGTGCCTCGGATTGTGATAGTGACTCCGCCCGGACCTGAAGGGAAGGTAAATCCCGCCGTATTAGTAGCGGCTCAAGAAGCAGGCGTTCAGGAAATTTACCGGGTCGGCGGAGCGCAAGCGATCGCGGCTTTAGCCTACGGTACAGAAACGGTTCCCTCAGTAGATGTGATTACCGGACCCGGAAATGTCTACGTCACCCTTGCCAAGAAGTTGGTTTATGGAACGGTCGGGATTGACTCTTTAGCTGGGCCATCAGAAGTTCTCGTGATTGCAGATAGTACAGCCAACCCAGTTCATGTCGCGGTCGATCTCTTAGCTCAAGCCGAACACGATCCGATGGCAGCAGCCATTTTACTGACAACAGACTCTGCTGTAGCTCGACAGGTTGTTACAGAGGTCGAACGTCAACTTGCAGATCACCCTCGACGCACGTTAACCGAAAAAGCGATCGCTCATTATGGTTTAGTCGTTGTGGTTGAATCTTTAGACTCTGCGGCTAAACTGTCTAATGAGTTTGCGCCTGAGCATCTAGAACTCGAAGTTGAAGATCCTTGGGCCGTTGTAGAAAAGATTCGTCATGCGGGTGCGATTTTCCTCGGTTGCTCAACCCCAGAAGCGGTAGGAGATTACTTAGCAGGTCCCAATCATACTTTACCGACCTCGGGGGCTGCTCGTTATGCTTCTGCGTTGGGTGTGGAGACGTTTTTGAAACACTCCAGCCTGATCCAATATTCTCCAACGGCTCTGCACAAAGTGGCTGATGCGGTTAATATACTAGCAACAGCCGAGGGTTTGCCTTCTCACGCTGATTCTGTACGTTTACGAACGGAAAATCCGAAAGGAGAAGCCACCGATCTCGATAGTCAGTTGTAGCGCTCAGGAAATCTGAATCCGATCTGAAGTTAAGTAAATGAGTTTGAAGAGCCGAAATCTTGCTACAATGGGAGATCGTATCGATAATCATGATTTTTCATTTGGGAGGGGTGGTTTTCTGTGCTGAGAACAATTTTGATTGCTGTTGACGGTTCACCTTCAACGGAGTTAGTAATTCAGGTTCTAGAACAATTTCAATTACAACCAACCACAAATATTATTTTCTCCCATGTTATTTCTCCAAAGGAATCTAATGGTGAAGAGCTTGTTGATCGTCCTCATCCGGACTCAGGAGAACTCTTACAAGAACAACTGCGTTTATATCAAGATAAATTAGATTTTCGCAGTGAACTCGAAATTGTTCATGGCGACCCAGCCGTTGAAATTATCCGCCTTGCTAACATTTACAAAGCCGACTTAATTATTCTAGGAAGCCGAGGATTAACTGGATTAAATCGTATTATAAAAGGCTCTGTGAGCGCTCAAGTGGTTGCGGAAGCGAATTGCTCTGTATTGGTGGTTAAAGATTAGTCGTCAAATCAAACGGAAAATAGCTGTTTGCAAGTAGCTTTTCTCGCATCATCTCAAAACTCTTAAAGCCATAACTTTGACGAAGAATCAATTTAATCTTATTATTTAAACCTTCCATTGCACCACTGGTAGTAAGGTTAACAAAGTAATGACAAATCTCCAGCTCGATATTTTTCGAGAGTTTGAGTGGTTTGACTAAAAAAATTAAGCCGCATCACCCATAACCCTCTGATTATGCAGATTTTTCATCTATCTGGAGAGGATGCCGATCAACACCAAATATATGCAACCGTTTCAAACCGACTTAACTCTCTCAATTGCCTCGAAAGTGAACAACTTAAATATGACCTTAAGAAAATCGCCTCTTCTGAAATTTTGCCTTATATGTTTGAGATGGGACTGTGATGATTTGAGGAGCAAGTTCACCATGCCAATTTCCAAACGATGTTTAGCAGAGTTCATTGGAACGTTTTGGTTAGTTTTTGGAGGCTGTGGCAGTGCAATTCTAGCGGCCGCATTTCCCGTCAACGATATTGCCAACCCTTTAGGTATTGGATTAGTCGGTGTTTCCATAGCCTTCGGTTTAACTGTTCTGACCATGGCTTTTGCGATTGGTCATATTTCAGGCTGTCATCTCAATCCGGCTGTTTCTTTTGGACTGTGGGCGTGCAAGCGTTTTCCGGCTTCAGAGTTACTTCCGTATATTGTTGCTCAAGTTCTGGGTGCAATTTTTGGGAGTACAATTCTCTATCTGATTGCCAGTGGGAGTCCGGACTTTAGCTTAACAGGTGGCTTTGCTGCGAATGGCTTTGGAGAACATTCTCCCGGGGGTTACTCGATGATCGCAGCTTTTGTGGCTGAGTTTATCTTGACCTTCATGTTCTTAATGGTTATTCTAGGTGCAACAGATCGTCGTGCGCCTCAAGGTTTAGCACCTATTGCCATTGGTTTAGCTCTGACCTTAATTCACCTGATCAGCATTCCCGTGACCAATACTTCAGTCAATCCGGCTCGGAGTACAGCTCCGGCTTTGTTTGTCGGAGGATGGGCTGTCAGTCAATTGTGGCTATTCTGGCTCGCTCCAATTTTCGGAGCAGTTCTCGCCGGATTTACCTATTACTCTGTATTTGAACTCTCTCAACGGGAGCAAGAACTTCAGCCTGACTATGAAGTTTAGATTAAAAATAACCTCTAAGGTTGAGAATACCCAACTGTCAAACATTGAAAAAACAAAAAATCATTAAAAGTATTGGCGATCATTCTTTCCATCTGGGTTAGAGAATGATCGCCATTCCTGTAAATTTGCTAATATCTAAAAGACTTAGAAAAATGCAGCCGAATTACCGTCGCTGTGTAGCCTGTCGACAAGTCGCTCCCAAAGAAGCATTTTGGCGAGTCGTTCGAGTCTACTCCAGCCATCAGGTACAATTAGATCAAGGCATGGGTCGATCCGCCTATCTCTGTCGGAACCTTGAATGCCTAAAAGCCGCTCACAAGAAGAATCGTCTGGGGCGATCGCTCAAAGCTGCTATCCCGGAAGAAATCTACCAAATTCTAGAGCAGCGCCTCTCCTCAGAGTAATCCTATTCTTTGAGCCAAAGCGTTCTTCACCAGTTGAAATCCTGTTATCCTCAAGATAATAGGATACAATTGTTACTTTGGGAAGAAAAATGTCAAGATAAAATTAAATCAACAACGGGTTGGTACGAAGAGGGCAAAGTGGATGAACAACAACGTCAAAGTCAGAATTTACGAGTTGTCAAAGGAACTGAATTTGGAGAACAGAGACATATTAGCCGTCTGTGAACGGCTCAACATTGCAGTTAAAAGCCATAGTAGTACAATTACAGAATCAGATGCTCAACGCATTGAAAAGTATGTGGCATCTCATCCGATTGAGAATCATTCAGATTCCAAATCCGATCAGGGCAGCCAGTCCTCAAAACATTCCGATTCTCAAGCTAACTCTAAGAAAAAACAACAAATTCTAGAAATTCGTAAACCTAAACTGCAAGTCAACCCAAACCCACAGCGATTGCCAACTCGAGAACAAAATTCAGAATCTCAATCAACCACTCAAGCCCAACCTTTAGTTCCATCCCCATTGTCTTCTGAGAAACCAACACTATTAGAACGGCCTGTGCTATCGAAGCCCAATACTATCCCTCAACCTCCAGTCAAACCCGTCTCCCAACCGGAAGCTGAAGTGTCTGAAAAAGATGATCAAGCTCTGGTTCAACCGACAAAAGCCCAAGCTCCTGAGGCGAATCAGTCAGAATTGGACAACTCATCCTCCGTCGAAACAGCTCCTGAGCTGGTCTCACCTCCCGTGCGGCCACCTGAACCAACGGCGGCTCAACCTGCGGTTGTAAAGAATAAGCCGATCCTCAAATCCAACAAGCCCACGCCCAAGTCAGCCCCGACAACACCAACAGCAAAAACCTCTGACAAACCGACACCGAAACCGACAAAGTCTCGTCCATCTGGTCCTACACCCAAATCTTCAGACCCTAAAAATAAAGACAAAGAACCGAAGAAGGTTAAAGAAATTCAAAAGGTAGAGCGGATAGACAGAGCACCCAAGAAAGAAGTGGCAACGGCTAAACCTCAGCCCGCAGTGCCGGCACTTCAGCCACCGCCTTCCCGCAATGGTAATGTTGGTGACCCGGATATAAACGAGGGTGAAGAACTTAACGAAGAATCACAAGATGATTTGCTCATCTCAGCAGACACCGAGGATCTGGATCTAGAGGTTAAGCGACCCAAGAAAACCCTAACAGCTCCGAAAAAACAACCCACTCGTCCGAGTAAAAAATCAGCATGGGAAGAAGAGGAAGAAGATCCAAATAAAGTCACCAAAACCAAGGCCAAGCGTCCTCGCAAGCCGATGATCGATGATGACGATGAGGATGATTTTGAGGGTGGACTGAACGACGCCGATGATTCTAACCCGGCTCTGAGTCTATCGTTGGCCCGCCCCGCCAAACCCAAAAGTGCATCTTCTCCGAAGTCACCTGCAAGTACGGTGAAAAAACCAGTTCCGGTTCGAGGAGGATCATCCTCAGATAACAGCTCGAGCAAAGCAGCCCGTCAAGCTGAACCTGAAAAACCCCAACGCCCAGAAATATTGGTTCTTTCCGGAGCGATGACGATTCAAGAACTAGCCAATACTCTGGTTGTTCCGGTCACTGAGATTATTAAACGTTTATTTACTCAAGGGATTGCGGTTAATATTACAGAAACGCTTGATAAAAACATCATTGAGATGATTTGTCAAGAGTTTGATGTTCTCCTCGAAACCGAAGAACAGAAAGCTGCCGCCGAGAAACCTGACAATATTATCAACGAAGCAGATCTCGACTACCTACAACGTCGTCCACCTGTAGTTACGATTATGGGTCACGTTGACCACGGGAAAACAACCCTACTCGACTCAATTCGCGAGGCGAAAGTGGCTCAGGGCGAAGCAGGCGGAATTACCCAACATATTGGGGCTTATCATGTCGATGTCGAACATGAAGGGAAAATCCAGCAAGTGGTATTCCTCGATACTCCAGGTCACGAAGCCTTCACCGCAATGCGGGCTCGTGGAGCGAGAGTTACAGACATTGCTATTCTAGTCGTTGCAGCCGATGACGGAGTTAGACCTCAAACCATTGAAGCAATTGGTCACGCCAAAGCCGCAGGGGTTCCCATTATTGTTGCTATTAACAAAATCGATAAAGAATCAGCCCAACCCGATCGGGTAAAACAAGAACTGATGGAACACAATCTGGTTCCAGAAGAATGGGGCGGTGAAACGATTATGGTTCCCGTGAGTGCGATTAATGGCGAAAACCTCGACCTGCTGCTCGAGATGATTATTCTGGTTTCAGAAGTCGAAGATCTCGAAGCTAACCCGGATCGAGCCGCTAAAGGGGCTGTAATTGAAGCGAACTTAGACAAAGCACGTGGCCCAGTGGCAACGCTATTGATTCAAAATGGAACCCTGCGCGTTGGAGATATTATTGTCGCCGGATCGGCTCTGGGTAAAGTTCGGGCCATGATCGATGACCGAGGAGAACGAGTAGAAGAGGCTGGCCCTTCCTACGCCGTAGAAATCCTGGGACTGCGCGATGTTCCGGCCGCCGGAGATGAATTTGAAGTCTTTGAGAGTGAGAAAGCAGCTGCACTCCTGGCAGGCCAACGGTTTGATGATGAACGAGAAAGCCGCATTAAGCGACCTCGCAGTCTCACCAACTTATGGCTGGGTGATGAAAAACAAGGCGAACTTAACATCATTCTCAAGACAGATGTTCAAGGCTCAGTAGAAGCAATCGTCAACGCCCTCGAAAAACTCCCTCAAAAAGAAGTCCAACTGCGCCTGCTCTTGGCTGCCCCAGGAGAAGTGACAGAGACAGATATTGACTTTGCAACCGCCAGTGATGCGGTCTTAATTGGCTTTAATACCACCCTCGCCAACGGTGCGCGACAAGCGGCTGACCGACTCGGTGTGGATATTCGCGAATATAACATCATCTATAATCTCCTCGATGATGTACAAGCCGCGATGGAAGGTTTGCTAGAACCGGAATTAGTCCCAGAAGATTTGGGTCAAGCCGAAGTTCGAGCCATTTTCCCTGTGGGTCGCAGCAAAGTGGCTGGATGTTATATTCAGTCGGGTAAGGTGATCCGGAACTGCAAGGTTCGCGTTTATCGTAAGGGTAATGTGATTCACGAAGGTATCCTTGACTCCCTCAAACGGATGCGCGAAGATGCCAAAGAAGTGAATGCAGGCTATGAATGCGGTATTGGTTTGGATAGCTTTAATGATTGGGAAGAAGGAGATATCATTGAAGCTTACCGCATGGTGACGAAGCGGCGCACACTCTCCGCTTAATCTCACAAGCGCGATCGCCTAAAATTTGGCTCAAGGGCTCAAGGGCGATCGCTCAAGTTTTTCAGAGGGAATAGCCAGTAGTATAATCAAGCTAGCCCCCAAACCCTGAAAGAAATGCCGAATTTTCGACTAGATCCCTATCTTTGGATTCATCTATCCGGTATTGCGGTACTGCCTCTGTGGCTCTGCCTTTGTCTATTGGGATTTGCGATTGATTATCCAATAGGGCCAATAGGCGTGGAACTGACTGTTGTTGCGAGTCTGGGTATTTTACCGATTTTAGCAATGCAGTGGTTTCGACCTTTTTATATTTTCAGCATTTTACTGATTGCCATTAAACCCAAGCAACTCACCCCAACGCAACGCCAAATTCTCACTCGCTTCAAAACTTCACTGAATCAAAAACTGGCTGGGGTTGCACCGATCATCTTAATTCCTATACTCTGGCAACTGTATCGTCTAGCTCCAATAGCTGCCAATGCAGTTTCATTGTCCTTGCATGGGCGCATTGTGGGGTTATTGATTGCCAGTCTTGGCTTTCTGGGGGCTAACTTATTTCTGCAAGTTCCAATTAGTGTGATTTCTGTATTGCTGACCCGAAAGGCAGAATGGGCAGTGACAGAACCTCTTGACATTGAACAGATTCGTCAAGGATTCACTCGTTTAGGATTAGGCGTAAACCGAATTTTACCACCCTCACTATTCGCTGAATCCTCAGAGTTTTCGCTAACTTCTCAAGACCCCTCTGAGACTTAAAATCAGATAGTGTTGAGGGCTACAGGCATTTTCCCCAGAATTTGTAAAAATAGAGTTAAGGAAGCAAATTCATCCAAAATTATCGTTTATTGATTAAAAGATTATGGCAAATTCAAGTTCTATTCTCCCCAACAATGATGCTGTAGGCGCATCCGGTCTACTCGAAGAAGATTCTCAAATCTGGCACAATCTCAAACAAGCGATCGCTTCTAGCTCTGGGTTTCAAAGTTGGCAGCAAGAGATGCAAGACTCTCAATCTCCCCAGATGAGCCTTGATCGTCAAGTTCGAGCCTATTTGCGGGAAACCTTAGAAACTTTAGCGTATTAAAGCTTCGGGTTGGCTTAACATCTTCAGATCGCTTGATCAGAAAACAAGTAAAAATACTGATATGTCTACTCAAAATTTAACAGAAATTCAGGTTGAGCATCAGCCGAGTTCAGACTATCTCCAGCAATTGGGCGTGTCGAACTGGCCGATTTGGACAAAAGAGGTTTCTGAATTTCCCTGGACTTATGATGAGAGCGAAACCTGCTACCTATTAGCAGGTGATGTCGTGGTGACTCCTGACGGGGGTACACCTGTTTCAATTGGTCAAGGGGACTTGGTAACGTTTCCGGCGGGAATGTCTTGTACTTGGAAGATTTTGGCCGATGTCAGAAAACACTATTATTTTGGCTCACTCTAAGGATGCACCTCTGAAAAGTTAAGAAAAAGTAACAATTTAAGAAAAATTGATTGGGGTCAAACCTTGAGCTTGTCTAAAATTTGACAGGCTCTTAGTGTGAGAGTGATTTCTAGGAATTTGACTTGTTCCTAAATTCAAACTGCTGGGCAGAATAAGGTAAGATATACTACTAAAGGTAATTCTGTCATTTTATAGTTAAGATTAGTTACAATTTCTAATTAAATCTTTCTAATTAGTATCGAAATGTTAGTAAGGGAGACCAGATCTCTGAGTGACTCTTTGGCGAATAACTTAACTTCTACCTCAACGACAGTGTGGCGTCCACAGTTGTCGATCTGTATGTATGTCCCATCAAAATCGATAGCAACTCCTGTAATGGCAAGTTTGCAGAGTGACCGCTACGCCCTTACTCAGGTGTATTCAGTCGAGGAACTGCTGCAATACATGAACCGAGAAAAAGAGCAACTAGATTGCTTAATTGTTGAGAAGGAAATAGATCTCGATTTATTAGTCGATCAACTCCAACAGCAAAATTTCTCATTACCGATTGTGATCCTTGATACTCAGAGTCATTCTTCTCAAAAAGATTCTCCTCAATCCACTCAACCCCTTCCGGCTACCCTTGACTATATTTATCACAGTAGTGAAGTTCAAATCGGAGTTAACCAAATTAATCAGATTAATGGTTACGTGGATAAAGCGATTAGTCAATTTATTACATACGCGGTTACGACTCGGCTAACCGATGAATCTCTTGATGCTGACGAACCGACAGAGTTGACAAACTTTATTATGCGTCAACAAAAGAGATTAGCAGAAAAACTTCAGGAGCGACTGGGTTATTTAGGCGTTTACTATAAGAGAAATTCTAAAAATTTTATCCGAAATCTTCCTCAAACGGAACGACAAGAGTTACTCGAACAACTCAAGTTAAAATATCGACAAATTGTTTTGAGCTATTTTTCTGGGGATAAAAATCTCAACAACAAAATCGATGAGTATGTTAATATAGCTTTTTTTGCAGACGTTCCAGTCACTCGAGTTGTAGAAATCCACATGGAATTAATGGATAACTTTTCTAAGCAGTTAAAACTGGAAGGACGCAGTGAAGATGTACTACTTGATTATCGTTTAACCTTAATTGATACAGTCGCTCATTTGTGTGAAATGTATCGACGATCTATTCCAAGAGAATCCTAACCCCTTTACTGATGTGCAGAAGCCCAAGCTATCACTCTATTTTATAAAGGAAAAGAGATTAGAAGTTAAGAAACTCAACTTTTCGTAAATTCCCCATATAGAATCTGTAATGTCCGTTGATAAATAATAAATCAAGGAACAGATATTGCTATCCACGATAAAATCTATCTGTCAAGTTAATCTGAAAAATTTATGAGTCCTCTAAAGAAAACCTATGTCCTCAAACTCTACGTGGCGGGAAATACCCCAAACTCTGTGAGAGCCTTAAAGACCCTCAAAGAAATTCTAGAACAAGAGTTTCAAGGGGTCTACGCGCTGAAAGTCATTGACGTTCTCAAGAATCCTCAACTCGCAGAGGAAGATAAAATTCTAGCGACACCGACTCTCTCCAAGATATTACCTCCACCTGTGCGAAAAATCATTGGGGATCTCTCAGATCGGGAGAAAGTTTTGATCGGACTTGATTTACTCTATGAAGAGTTGGGAGATGATGGACTCAACCTTTAAGGTGTAAGGTGAATCGATGTGCAACAATAAAAGTCAACCTGAGCCTAGAATATACACTGTCTGTAGAGGTTTTGTGGTAAATGTAGCAATAGGAATATAGAATTTTAGCATTAGAAGTGAATTTTTAAATCCTAAAGATTATGAGTGAAAGTAGTCAAGACACAAAAACAAATGGGCGGAAACTGATTGGCGTTCAGAAAATCCGAACGATGATCGAGGGGTTTGATGATATTAGTCATGGTGGAATGCCATTAGGAAGAACCACCTTAGTGAGTGGAACATCGGGAACAGGTAAAACGCTATTTGCGGTGCAGTTTCTCTATAATGGAATTATCTATTTTGATGAACCTGGTATTTTTGTTACCTTTGAAGAATCCCCAAACGATATTATTAAAAATGCTTCGAGTTTTGGTTGGGATCTACAAGAATTAGTTGAGGAAGGTAAGCTATTTATTTTGGATGCTTCTCCCGATCCAGAAGGACAGGATATCGTTGGAAATTTTGATTTATCAGCTTTAATTGAACGCATTCAATATGCCATTCGTAAATATAAAGCCAAACGAGTTTCCATTGATTCTGTTACTGCTGTTTTCCAACAATATGAAGCCGCCGGAGTCGTCAGACGGGAAATCTTTCGCCTCGTGGCTCGTTTAAAACAAGTGGGAGCGACCACAATTATGACCACCGAACGAGAGCAAGAATACGGCCCAGTTGCTCGGTTTGGGGTGGAAGAATTTGTCTCTGATAATGTGATTATTGTTCGCAATGCTTTAGAAGGAGAACGGCGACGCCGAACAATGGAAATCCTCAAACTCCGGGGAACCACGCACATGAAAGGAGAATACCCTTTTACCATTACGAATAATGGGATTAGTATCTTCCCGTTAGGTGCGATGCGATTGACTCAACGTTCTTCTAATGTCAGAGTTTCCTCTGGAAATGAGACCCTAGACAAAATGTGTGGCGGCGGATTTTTCAAGGATTCTATCATTTTAGCAACAGGTGCAACGGGAACCGGAAAAACCTTATTGGTAAGTGTTTTCCTCAATAACGCCTGTCAAAACGGTGAACGGGCGATATTATTTGCCTATGAAGAATCTCGCGCTCAATTGTTGAGAAATGCGAACTCTTGGGGAATTGATTTTGAAGAGATGGAACGCAAAGGATTACTGAGGATTTTGTGTACTTATCCAGAATCGGCGGGATTAGAAGATCATCTGCAAATCATTAAATCAGAAATTACGGAATTTAAACCTGCCCGAATCGCAATTGACTCTTTATCTGCCCTAGCACGAGGTGTCAGTAATAATGCTTTTCGTCAGTTTGTGATCGGAGTAACGGGCTACGCGAAACAAGAAGAAATCACAGGATTTTTCACCAATACAACCGATCAATTTATGGGGTCGCATTCGATTACTGATTCCCATATTTCAACGATTACGGACACAATTTTAATGCTGCAATATGTAGAAATTCGAGGGGAAATGTCACGGGCACTTAATGTCTTTAAAATGAGAGGTTCATGGCACGATAAAGGTATCCGAGAGTATACTATCACCGACGGCGGTCCTCAGATTACCAATTCTTTCCGCAATTATGAAGGAATTATTAGTGGCTCTCCGACTCGAATTGGAGTGAATGAGAAGAATGAGCTTTCTCGAATTATTCAAGGAGTACAAGGACCAGATGGAGAACTCAATGAATAAATTTAGTTAGGGTAGACTTGCCGTTGCTAAAGGAGAATGCCAGACTATTATTAGGGGAGATATCAGAAAGATTGCTCACCCCTAACTGTTCAAACTTTTCAGTGTAAAGCTTGTGGAACCATCAACTGTAGTCACAACAGCAGATATTAATATATTTCGGGCAATCATTTTAGGATTGGTACAAGGACTAACTGAGTTTCTACCCATTAGTAGTACAGCCCACTTAAAGGTTGTTCCAGTGGCGTTGGGTTGGGGAGATCCAGGAGTTGCGTTTACCGCCATTATTCAACTCGGAAGTATCGCCGCAGTATTATCGTATTTTTGGGACGATTTAACACAAGTTACAGTTGGTGCATTTAAGGCGATTACCCATTCAGATTATAAATCTTCTGAGTTTCGGCTGGCTTTAGGAATTGCTTTGGGAACTATCCCGATTGTATTTTTTGGGTTGTTAATCAAAGTCTTTATTCCTGATTTTGATAACTCCCCAATTCGGAGTACCGTTTCGATTGCGATCGCTTCAATTGTGATGGCTTTACTCTTAGGAATTGCAGAAAAAGTTGGAACTCGGAAGCGAAATTATGAACAGCTTGATACACGAGATGGGATATTAATGGGATTGGCTCAAGCTTTAGCTTTAGTTCCAGGGGTTTCTCGTTCCGGTTCAACGATTACTGCTGGACTATTTATGGGGCTTGAACGCGCAACAGCGGCTCGATTATCTTTTCTTTTAGGAATTCCAGCGATTACTCTAGCAGGTTTGGTTGAATTAAAAGGGTTATTAGATAACGGATTAGAAAGTCTGAGCGTAGGTGCTTTAATTGCTGGTTTACTGTCATCGGCTCTGTTTTCCTACCTAGCGATCGCTTGGTTAATTCGTTATCTACAAACTCGAAATACTTGGGTTTTTGTTTGGTATCGTCTCGCTTTCGGAGTGGCGATTTTAGCTGCTGTTGCTGGAGGCGCGATCGCAAACAGTTAAAACAGTATCACCTGAAATCCAGGATAAGTTAGGGTGCGTCAATGACGCACCAAAGCCTCAAAAATCATTGATTATTTTGAGAATAAAGAAGGTAAGTTACCTTTTGATAAAATCTAAGATTATATAATAGCCATCAGGATGAGTAACAGTTCAATTCGTCCCGCTAAAATTACGCAAGTTATTCCGGATTCAATTGCGGCTGAAATTGGGTTTGAGCCGGGAGATGCGATTGTTTCTATTAATGGAGAACGCCCTCGCGATCTGATTGACTATAAATTTTTATGTGCCGATGAAATTCTAGACTTAGAAGTGGTTGATCGTCGAGGTAAAATTCATCAGATTGAAATTGAAAAAGACTATGATGATGATTTAGGGTTAGAGTTTGAAACGGCATTATTTGATGGTCTAATTCAATGTAATAACCGCTGTCCGTTTTGTTTTATCGATCAGCAACCGCCTGGAAAACGAGAAACGCTTTATCTCAAAGATGATGATTATCGGTTGAGTTTTTTATATGGTTCTTATCTGACCTTAACTAATTTAACGTCACGAGAATGGGAACGAATTGCTCAAATGCGACTGTTTCCGCTTTATGTTTCCGTTCATGCAACTGAGGCAGAAGTGCGAAGTCGTTTGTTAAAAAATCAACGGGCGGGAGAAATTCTCAAACAGCTCAAGTGGTTCCAGGAAAACCGTCTACAAATTCATGCTCAGGTTGTGGTTTGTCCAGGAATTAATGATGGTCAGCATCTGGATCAAACCTTACAAGATTTAGCTCAATTTCATACCGGAGAACTGCCAACAGTTGCATCAATTGCGGTGGTTCCAGTCGGGTTAACGCGATTTCGTCCGGCTGAAGATGAACTGATTCCCGTTACAAAAGAGAAAGCCATTGAAGTCATTGCTCAAGTTAAAAAGATACAAGCAGAACTGCAAAAAAATCAAGGAAATTGTGTTTGGCTAGCCGATGAATGGTTTTTAATTGCTCAACAAGATTTACCGCCAACGACTCATTATGAAGATTATCCTCAAATTGGGAATGGAGTCGGTTCAATTCGCAAATTTCTGCAAGAATTTGAGATGATCTTTGAAAGAGCGATTGCGAAAATTCCCCCTCACAGACAAACACCCCGAAAATTTACCTGGGTTGTGGGAAATGCTGTCGAAGTTGCTTTTGCACCTGTTGTCGAAAAGCTCAATCAAATTTCGGGATTAACGGTTGACATGGTTCCCCTAAACAGTCAATATTGGGGACAAGTGATTACCGTAACAGGTTTGCTGACGGGTCAAGATTTACTTCAGGGTCTGCAAGGCAAAAATTTAGGAGATGCAATCCTTTTGCCATCGGTTATGCTCAAACACGAAGATACGCTATTTCTCGATGATATGAGTGTAGCGGAATTGTCTCAACAACTTGAAACCCCCATTTTACCTGTGACAGATGTAGAAAGCTTGATTTCTACCGCTCTAGAAGCTTGATCATTTAGGCTAGGGGTTAAAACTGGATCAATGTGGATTTAGAGGGTTGATCTTAATCATTGCTGACTTTTTCTCAAGAATTCTGTGTAGCAGCATACCCGCATTGCTCTAAAATTGTTTCTGGAATTGCAGATGCAGTAAAAAGAACTTATGCCTGTTTTTCAAAATTTATTGGCTGTGGGAGTGAGCGGTATCATTACGTTGACTTATCTAGAACAAGGACTGGCAGTTTCTACGTCGGTCGAATCTCAGCAAGAGAAATCGACTCAAGACAGCCATTCTCAGACAAGTTCTTCGCAAAATGAAGTTTTGGCTCAATCTGCTCAATTCGCGACTGATGCGGCTACTCCACATCTACCCTCAAAGTCTTTACATCAACCCATAAAGCAGGATTCTGTTTCCGATACTGTCGAAGTCTCGATCAAGCAAAATTCTGTGACACTGGCTTCTCCACGTTCTATCTATCAGGGCTCAATTTTAAATCGTTTCACGATGTCCCCAACGCAGGAGAACCCGACGCTCAATCCAGATGAATCTGCATTCTCCACTGAATTTAAACAAAATCCGGCAAAATCTGTTGTTGCAGGTTCAACGCTACAGCGAATCCTGGATAAATTTATTGAGCCGACTTTAGATGAGTCTACTGCGTTTTCACTCGAAACCACGTTTAAGGAAAATCCACTTAAACCCACAACTCCGGTTGCGACGACTCAAGCTCCTATTTTGAATAATTTCGCTCTTTCTCCAACGGAGGAGTTGAGTCTCAATAAAGCTGAATCTTCCCTGCTGAGTGTATTTAAGCAAGATGCTTCTAAGCCTGTTGTTGTCACAGGTTCGACTTCACTGTCAATTTTAGGGCGATTTACGACTCCCACAGTTGAGAACGCGGTTGAGAACGCGGTTGAGAACATTGAGAACGTTGATAATTCCTCTGTGTTTTCACTCGAAACTGCGTTCAAGGAAAATCCACTTAAACCGACAACTCCTGTTCCGACGGCTCAACCTCCTATTTTGAATAATTTCGCCTTTTCTGCAACGGAAGAGTTGAGTCTCAATAAAGCTGAATCTTCCCTGCTGAGTGTATTTAAGCAAGATGCTTCCAAGCCTGGGGTAATAGGTTCGACTTCACTGTCAATTTTAGGGCGATTTACCACTGACACAGTTGAGAACACAGTTGAGAACACTGAGACATTTTCACTCTCAACCGCGTTTAAGGAAAATCCAGTTAAACCGACAACTCCGGTGGCGACTGAACCTAATATTCAGAATAATCTCTCGTCTGCGCCTCTACCGACGGCTGAACCCTCATTAAACTCAAATTCACAGCAATCCTCGACTTTCTTACCTCCAAGTCCAACCGCAAATCGACTTTCCTTGTCATCGACCTCAGAGCCTTCCGACTCTATTCCCGTTTCCTTATCTGACAACCAACGCAGACCTCAAACTGCTACTCCGAACTTATTTGAACTCTCTCAACTGCTTCCGGAAAGTGTGAGACCCCCTCAAATTGCTCAAGAAACGAATACTCCAGTCTTGGAAGTTCCAGACCTCAGCCCCCCGAATGAACCCTATCCACCACCCACACCCGACGGCACCCTACAAACGAATCCTCCGCCTGTAACGTTGCCGAGTTCTGATCTGCTGTATACTCCCAATCAACCCGAAGACGTTGAGATTCAAGAAACAGTACCGATAACTCTATCGCAAGCAGTAGATTTGGCTCGACGCAATAACGAGGGAATTCGTGTATTTCAACTGCAAGTCGAACAAAACTTGGCTGTACTCCGACAGACACAGGCGCAACTTTATCCAACTTTGAGCTTTATTTCCAACTTGACTCGCTCCTTTAGTGCTTCTGAAGATATTGCTAATAGTGCTCGTAACCGAGAAATAAGAGCAACAGCCGGTGACCAAGCGATCAGTCTTTCCCAAACCTTTGGGATCATAACCTTTGATAACTCATTTCAGTTTCAGTACGATTTTGACTTGAGTGGGGCGCGTGGGGCGCGAATTAGAGCCGCCGAAGAACAGTTGCGTCTGGCTCGCTTAGAGTTTGAACGGAGTGTCGAACAGTTGCGCTTGGATGTGACCGAAGCCTACTATAACTTGCAGGAGGCGGATGCTGAGGTTGAAATTCAACGGGCTGCGGTTCGTAACGCTCAAAAAAGTTTGGAAGATGCGGAAGCTTTAGAACGTGCAGGGGTTGGAACTCGATTTGAGGTTTTGCAGGCGCGAGTTACCTTATCACGGGTTCAGCAGGATGCGACGAACGCCATTAGTAACCAGAGAACCCGACGGCGAGAATTAGCGAATATTCTCAATGTCAGTCAAAATGTTAACTTGATTGCGGCAGATGCGATCGCATTGGCTGGGGCTTGGGATATGACTTTAGATCAAAGTATTGTTCTGGCTTATAATAACCGAGCCGAGTTAGAACAGGAACTCGTTAACCGAAATCTCGCCGAACAGCAACGAATTGCAGCTCGTGCGGCTCAACGACCTAACCTGGTAACGACTGCAACTTATAATGTTTTAGGACGACTTTCCGATAACAGTGACCCCTTTGCGAACCAAGGTTGGGCTGATGGTTATGCTATTCAGATGCAGTTGCGTTGGGATTTCTTTGATGGAGGGCTAGCTAAGGCGAATGCTCGTCAGCAAGAAATCAGTATTGCGATCGCAGAGGAACGGTATTCTGAACTGCGTAATGATATTCGCTTGGAAGTTGAGAGTGCTTTTTATGACTTACAGGCGACGTTTGAAAATATTGGTGTGGCGAATTTAGGGGTTGAAGAAGCAACAGAGGCTTTACGTCTAGCTCGGCTACGATTCCAAGCGGGTGTCGGAACTCAGCTTGATGTTATTAACCAAGAAACAGACTTAACTCGCGCTCAAAACCAGTTATTGCAGGCGATTATTGGGTACAACCGTTCTCTATCTCGTTTGCAGCGAGCGGTCAGTAATCTTCCGGGTAGTAACCTGCAACATACTCCTTAGTCCAATCTGATTTTTAATCTGAGCATTCAATTTCTTACCATAGAATTTTGAATGTCATCATTTTGTTAACATTTTTTTAGGAAGCAGAATTTAGGAATTTCAGAATGGCTAACATTAAATTTGTCAACGAAGATCAGGAAGTGATTGCCGCCGACGGCGCTAATTTGAGGATTAAAGCCCTAGAGAAGCAAATTGACCTCTATACCCTGATGGGTAAGATGATGAATTGTGGAGGGTATGGTCAATGTGGGACTTGTATTGTTGAAGTTGTGGAGGGGATGAGTAATCTTTCTCCTCGTACTGATGCAGAAAAGCGTATCCTCAAGAAAAAGCCGGATAGTTATCGCCTCGCCTGTCAAACAATGGTTAATGGCCCGGTTACGATTAAAACCAAGCCTAAGCGTTAAATAGTGAAGGCTGAAGGTGTCATGCAAATCAGCACAGACAAGTTCATCTGGACATTAGTTAGGATTTAGAACAGAAACGACGTATCTATGCGGCGGCTGAAATTCCTGAATATTGGGTCGTTAATTTGAAGGCTGAGAAAATCATCCGACACCTAATTCCGGGTGATGGAGATTATCAAGAGTGCTTGGAGTATGGCGATGGATTAATCCATTTTTCGCCACTTTCACTTAAAGTTGCTGTTGAAGAGTTTTTTTAGAGATGGTTCGGGGCTTGGTGGGCATCGCCCACCTAATTAACGTAAATTCGACAATTAGAAAAAACCCCTCTCCAAACCTCTCCCCTATCAGGAGAGAGGCTTTACATCTTGATTTTTCGTCGATGTTAATCAACTAGGACTCAGCCGGAACAAAGTCCAAAGCCGCAGAGTTCATGCAGTAGCGTTGACCTGTGGGAGCCGGGCCATCTTCAAAAACATGACCCAAATGAGCATCACAAGAGGCACACAGCACTTCTACTCGTCGCATGAACAGGCTATTGTCTTCCTTGTAGGCAATATTTTTTTCCTGGGCGGGTTTCCAGAAACTTGGCCAACCTGTACCCGAATCATATTTAGTTTCTGAGGAGAACAACTCAGCTCCACAACAGACACATTTGTAGATTCCCGATTGCTTATTATCGTGATATTTACCTGTGAATGCTCGTTCAGTGCCGTGTTTACGAGTGACTTTGAACTGTTCAGGTGTGAGTTGCTGTTTCCACTCTTGTTCAGATTTTTGGACTTTCTCAACCATGATTTCAAACGAATTATGAATGGATCTATTTACTTGTAGATTATAATGATGATTACAAAACTTAACAATTAGTGAAAGCCGAAAATAAGGGAGCCAGCATTTTCCTAAAAACTGACTCCCAAGCTATCGAATTGTATTTAGTATATTTAATTTCGGTTTAGCCACTTTTGAGCGTTTAGTCGTTGAACTACACCAAACACCAATAATTTTAAATTAATGCGGCGTTCATCTCCTAAAAATGGCTCAATCACACCAGGTTGCGAACTATTTGCAGCACAGGAAAATACTTTTTGAGCTTTAATATCTTCGTTCGGAAAATAGAGGTTAAATTGACGTTTTCCGCTCAGCCATTTCCCAATCACTTGCCAACAGGCTTCAGAACTGCCTAAACTAGCCGGCAAGTTTTCTTTTGCAAACTTTAACTCTAAGTCTTCAAGACCTTCATTCGTTAAAGCCTCTTTCAAAGCCGGAAGATAATCCTGTTCAATAAACTCAGTAAAGGGTTTATCTTCAACAGCAGGTGGCTTTTCTTTTTTTGCTGCGGCAGGTTTTTTAGATTCAGTTTCTTCTGACATTGATCTTTCCTTAGCTCAAGTCTCAGCAAAGCTCACAAGAATAAATGGTCAGCTTATCATTTTTCCTCGAAAATCCAAGAAAATTGGAGTGAGGAATAACTCAAAGACAGACTATCCTGAACTTTGGAGCAATGCCCTCGTTATTATACCGTTTTCTGAGGCTTTAGTCTAGCACTGCTACGGGAAAGTTATAATGACCTTCTGTGCAAAAATCTTTAAGATTTAATTAGCCGAAGCATTGACCTGAATCACTTCTACCGCTTCAATCGGCTTTCCCTGATGAACCAGTTCTTTATGGTCATTGGTACTCAAACTCACTCGCAGTTGATTTCGCCCCGGTTCCAGGTTACTGAGATAATACCAATTCCCATAAATTCTCGTCACTTTTTCTCCATTTACATAAAGGTGAGCGTGTCCTTCCCCGGGACGACCTTCACTGCTGGCGTGTTCCGGGGCGAAGCGAAAGTTCGAGAGTTTGATTTCGAGGTTCCAGCCTCGCATAGCATCGGGATGAACCACTAAGTCTACTTTGGGGATAGGCTGACCCTCTGGGACTTCCATCGGTTCGTGACTATGACCCATCCCCGATCCATGATGACCGCCATGAGATTCATCCGCCAGTTCCATTGTTGAAACGGGTTTGAGTTCAGTTATCCCAGCCTGATTTCCCAATAAAATTACAGACAGAACTGTAATAGATGTAATCAGAAATTTCATGCTCATTTGAACCGTTCACTCCTGAGTTCAAAACTCCCATTTTTAGTAGAGTTAATATTTTAATTCAGGACTGAGATCACGTCAAAAGACAGGCTGTCAAACTTACAGTTTCAACAATGAGAATTACAGCAATTAAAATTTCAACAATTAGATTTCGGCGTAAGCTCGATCCACTAAACGATGAGCCAAGGTTTGAATTCCGGTATGCTCATAATAGTTGGTACTCATATCAAGGAATGCGCCCAAGTAGTCTAATTTATCATCACTAAATTCAACAAAACTTTGGAGGCTGTTAGCAACATTTTGGGGTGTAATTCCGCGATCGCTCACGAAATCTCCCATCCAACCGGAAACCGAACCAAAAGCCTCTCCAATAAATCCCAACTTACTCTCTTTATCTCCACCGGGAATGGCATCTTCGATTTCTCGGAAGCCTTGGTTTTCTTCTAAGTCTGAAGGAGAAAGCTTCTCTATCCATTCAGCAACTGCACCCAAGAAATCAGGTCCTAGCGGGATTAAACCATCAAAACAAACCAAGGCACTCATCCGCATCAAAGACTCGCCACTATAGTCACCCAAAGCGCCTAAAAAGTCACCAATACTGTCTCCAGGAATGCCATTAATTGAGCAAAATCCTAAGAGTTCAGTCACAACTTTTAAGGACAGATCAATGGTTTGGGCTTTAGCGGGTTTGGGTGTTAAACTGGTTAATAAACCGCCAACTAAAGGAATTTTATTACCCACCATATTGGCTAAGGTTGCAGTCCCAAGAGCTCGACCGGCACCGCTAATAGTTTGATACAGCCACAACGCCCGTTGATAGCCTTCGTTTTTATCATTAAATAATTCAACAGCGCGATCGCTAATTTGTTGAATCAGTTCTTCGTCATCTTCCCCTGTAATAGTCCGGATCGTGTTATCAAACCCGACTAAATTATCCCATTCTCCCGGAATCACAAAATCTAAAGATCGTAGAGCCTTGATAGTGATATTATTTTCCGGCAGATCGTCAACCAATTCAATAATGGATTTACTCACAAGAATTCTCCTTATTTTTCAGTCAAAAGTTAGAGGGTTATTCAAACAAATCTTACTTAACGCGAGACAAACCTTGTAAATCAAACTTCGATAACCATTCTTCGCGATCGCTTGCGCTAAAAGAATCTGACTTTGATGAGACTTTCACTTGATACCGATCCGCCACCAAAACCGCTGTTGCTTTTTTCCCTTGAGTAACGGCGGGATAGCCAGAAATTCTTTGACTACTGTTTTCAAACTTAGTCGCAGCACTAGGATTACTCGAAATATCATTAATAGAAAGGAGGGCTAATTCTTCGCCACCTTGAGCGAGTTTAGCCTGAGCAAATCCGGATTTTTCTTGACGATAAGTGACCTTATAGTCTCCTTGGCTTTTAGGAAAGAACTTATTAAATTGGCCACCGGAAACGGGTTTCGCGGCAGTCGTTTGAGAGGGCGGAGAAGTTGTTTTACCTGCTGTTGAGGAACTCGATGTAGCTGTCTGACCACAACCCGAGACAAACAGCGATAATACCAAGACACAAGCAACTAGAAAACGAGGCAAACGTTTGAAGATCATGATGCTTTGAGAAGTCAGGTACAGGGTTGAGAAAATTCTCCTTGTAATTCTATCAGAAAAATGAATCTAAAATCCCATCTTCTCGACAGTTGACAATTGGGTATTCGTCCCTATTTTGAGCCGGATCGGTTTTGATAGATTTTGTTGAGTTGCTAACCCGATCTTGTGAGTCAGCGCAGAGACTGCATAACTTTTACTAAAAATCCAGAAAATTTAATTTTATTTTAGAATTAAGGAAAGAGACTCGAATCTGATTAGAATGAGACCATCCTTCTGGCAAACTTTCGAGCATCTGTTATCTTGGTATATAAAAATTTTCTGAAAATCTGTGCAGGAGCAGCTCAGAACCGCTCTGCCATTATATAGCAGCTCAGTCCAACCCGATTTAAAACGTCGAATGCCTGTGATAGTCAACCTAACAGAGCGACAAAACCATATCTTGTGGGCGACCATTCGTCACTATATTGCAACCGCAGAACCCGTTGGCTCAAAAGCGCTCGTTGAGGAGTTCAACCTCAAAGTCAGTCCAGCCACCATTCGCAATAATATGGGTGCATTAGAAAAAGCTGGACTCCTCTATCAACCTCATACCTCAGCCGGGCGAATTCCTTCTGACTCTGGTTATCGTATCTATGTTGATCGCATGATCACGCCTTCTGATATCATCGCCAGTCAAGTCACTCAGCTTCTGCGGGAACAGCTTGATGCCAAAAACTGGAGTATCGAAGCTATTTTACGGGGAGCCGCCCAAATTTTGTCAACCCTGAGCGGATATATTACTCTGGTGACGATGCCTCAGACCACGAGTGATAAGTTGCGACATTTGCAACTGGTGTCTATGGAACCCGGTAAAATTATGCTGGTTGTCGTGACAGACAGTTACCAAACAGAGTCAATTCTCGTGGAATTACCTCAAGTGGATCAACCCTGGGAGTTAGCGGTGACTGAGGTCATTTCTTCTCTGTCGGAAGACGAGGAACTGCTTGAACAAGAACTGCAAATTTTGTCTAATTTTCTCAACGATCAACTGCGAGGACATACTTTAGCAGAACTTTCAAGCCTCGACTGGACTGATTTAGATCGCAAGTTTGAAGGCTATACAGATTTAATTCGTCAACTTCTCAAAGATTTGAGTTTACGCACTCAAGCTCCAGAATATACTCGCATTCAATTTAGTGGGATTTCTGAGGTATTACGCTTACCGGAATTTTCTGAGTTACAACAGGTGCAAACGATTCTTCATTTACTCGAAGATGAACAAGAACAACTTTGGCCGTTGATCTTTAAAACTTCTGAACAAGAACAACGAGTTACAGTTCGCATTGGGGCAGAAAATCCTCTCGAACCGATTCAATGTTGTAGCTTGATTTCGACTCAATATTATCGCGGAAATAAACCCGTTGGAAGTGTGGGAATGTTAGGGCCAACTCGTATGGTTTATGAAAATGCGATCGCTTTAGTCGAAGCCACAGCCGATTATATTTCCGAATCTCTGAGTTAAAATGTATTAGAGCGGGTTAATTTCTAGTTCTAAATATCCCGTTTCTGTATCCGGAGTGCGTTTAAAAATATACCCAGGAACCCTACCGATAATAATCTCAGCCGTTGTGTAGATTATACAACCTGTTTGTAGGTGTCCGCCGATGGTTTTTCCTCGATCATCTGCTAATGCAATATGAAGCGGTAAAACATTCATGATCAATTGTTAAAGAGTAACTCATCACCTTGTCGTAAGATCATAGCTCAAGTCAGAAGATAGCCTCAACTCAAAGTTGGGTTATTACGAGTTCGAGATTCGTTGAAACCGAATTCATATTGATTTAAAAATTCAGTATTCTCAAATTGTAAGGGGCAATGATTCAACCCCAATAAAGTCTCTCTCGGATAATAGAGACCATTGATAACTACAGTTGAGACTGTCCAGCTTCGGCTTGTTTAAATGGGTCTTGATTTTGAGTAAACTCAGTTTATCCACTGCGATCAAGATCTGAAATATTACAGTTCAGTCTCCAGCCGCACTGAGTATCTGGTGAATTGTACTCAACTCGATCGCCTATAATTTTAAGCAGGGAACGGGGAGGGGAAAATAACTTTCTCAACCCGGTTCCCAATTCTGTTATCTTATAAGAAGTCAGGAGGAATATGAATGCCTAAAACCGATTTTAAAGATTATTATGCGGTTCTGGGAATCGATAAAAATGCGAATCCAGATGAAATTAAAAAAGCCTATCGTCGCTTGGCTCGTCAATATCATCCGGATTTGAATCCTGGAAATCAAGAAGCCGAACAACGTTTTAAAGATATTAACGAAGCCCACGAAATTTTATCAGACCCCGATAAACGCAGAAAATACGATCAATTTGGTCAATATTGGAGACAAGCAGGAGAAGGAGGCGTCGGAGCGGGTGGCTTTGATTTTGACTTCAGCCAATATGGGGACTTTGATGACTTTATTAACGAGTTACTGGGACGATTTGGGGGAATGGGAGGCGGTTCTCGACAAACTTATTACCGCACCTCTTCACCAACGGGTTCTTCAATTCCGAACGATCCTTTCACTGACTTTTTTAGTAGTGGAGGCTATACCGGAAGTCAAAAACGGGACTTTGAAGCCGGAATTACCTTGACCTTTTCAGAAGCCTTTCAGGGCGTTCAGAAACAGTTTAAACTCGATGATGAAACCATCAAAGTCCGAATTCCCTCGGGAGTGAAACCTGGAATGCGAATTCGCGTCAAAGGAAAAGGAGGCGTAAATCCAGCAACTCAGCAACGAGGAGATTTGTATTTAATTGTTGAATTACAATCCCATCCCTTTTTCCAGTTTGACGGCGATAATATTGTTTGTGAGGTTCCGATTCGTCCGGATGAAGCGATTCTAGGAAGTCAAATTCAAGTTCCGACTCCCGATGGTATGGTCACCGTAAAAATTCCGGCGGGAGTTGATTCGGGTCAATCGTTACGACTGCGCGGAAAAGGCTGGGTTTCTCGTTCGGGAGAACGCAGCGATCAAATTGTCAAATTAAAAGTTGTGACTCCGAAAAATATGGCGACTCAAGAACAGGAACTTTACGAAAAAATTAGTCAAGTCAGTCAATATAACCCTCGAAAGAATCTAGAAAATATAAAACTTTAATTTCAAAATATAGAACGTAAAAACACCAAAATGTGCTAAAATTTACAAGACCATTAAGGTATTTCATGGGGTTTTCTGTTCGAGAAGCCCCGGTTAAGAATAAAACTTATAGCTTGAGTTCAAACCGTAAAAAAGAAGGAGGAATGTATGCCATCTTATGAACAATCTCGTTTTTCATTTTCTCAGATCAGTCGTTATATTTTGACGATTATTTTGAGTGTGGGTTTAACGGTATTATCTTTGCGCGTATTTCCCTCATTAGTGTTACCTCCAGCGAACGCTAATCCTGCTGAGATCCAAGAAGCTGTCGCAGTTCAGCCTTCACCCGAAACGGTTGCGATCTCCCCAACAAATCCTGATGTTCGTAACTTTGTAACGGCGGCGGTGAATAAAGTCGGTCCGGCTGTAGTGCGACTCGACACCGAACGGACCGTGACTCGCAACTTCGATCCATTCTATGAAGATCCGTTTTTTCGTCGCTTTTTTGGGGAAGAATTCTCACCTCAAACTCCCCAGCGAGAATACCAACAGCGCGGACAAGGATCGGGATTTATTATTGATAGCAATGGCGTTATTTTAACAAATGCTCATGTGGTCAAAGGAGCGGATAAAGTCACCGTTATTCTCAAAGATGGACGAGAATTTCAAGGGGAAGTCAAGGGCGTTGATGAACCCTCAGATTTAGCCGTTATTAAAATCGATGGTAATAATTTACCTGTTGCACCTCTAGGAAACTCCAGTGCAGTTCAGGTCGGAGATTGGGCGATCGCAGTCGGAAATCCTTTAGGATTAGATAATACTGTTACTTTGGGAATTGTGAGTACCTTAAATCGTCCCAGTTCTCAAGTTGGAATTCCTGATAAGCGCTTAGATTTTATTCAAACCGATGCAGCCATTAACCCTGGAAATTCTGGCGGGCCACTCCTGAATAATCAAGGCGAAGTGATTGGAATTAATACCGCAATTCGAGCAGATGGTCAAGGAATTGGATTTGCAATTCCCATCGATAAAGCTAAATCAATTCAAGATCAACTGGCGCGGGGCGAAAAGATTTCTCATCCTTATATTGGGGTGCGAATGGTAACATTAACTCCAGAAATTGCTCAAGAATTTAATAGTAATCCTAATTCCCCCTTATTAATTCCTGAAATCAGAGGGGTGTTAGTCGTTGAAGTGATTCCCGATAGTCCGGCGGCGGGTTCCGGTTTGCGTCGGGGTGATGTGATTACCCAAATTGCAGGAGAAACCATTACCAGCGCAGATCAACTTCAAAATAGCGTTGAACGTAGTCGTGTCGGTCAACCTCTAAATATTAAAGTCCGACGAGGCGAACAAACTCAACAATTTTCTGTACGTCCGGCTGAACTTAGGGATGCGGCTTTGCGTTAACAGCCTGCATTAATACCTTTTCCCGGTTTCTAATGTCAACATCTGAGGAACCGGGTTTTTTAGTGACAAATTTGGGTTTAAAATCGCTACAATTTTAAAGATTAATATTACAGGAAAACGAACAATTTATACTCGTCCCCTCGCCCGTTTAATCGAACAATTACAACGCCTTCCCGGAGTTGGCCCGAAAACCGCTCAACGTCTGGCGATGCACATTATCAAGCGTCCAGATGCAGAAGTTGAGGCCCTCGCCCAAGCGGTATTAGATGCGAAGAAACAAGTTGGCTTCTGTAAGGTCTGTTTTCATCTATCCGCTGAACCGATATGTGAAATTTGTCGGGACCCGCAGCGAGATGCGGAAACGATTTGTGTTGTCAGTGATTCTCGTGATGTGATTGCGATAGAAAAAACCAGAGAATATCGCGGTAAATATCATGTACTCGGTGGTGTGATTTCTCCAATGGATGGAATCGGGCCAGAACAACTCAATATTGAACCTTTAGTGCGGCGTGTGAGTCAAGGTCAAATTCAAGAAGTGATTATCGCGATTAGTCCCAGTGTGGAAGGAGAAACCACAACCTTATATCTGGGACAACTTCTCAAACCGTTTACTCACGTGACTCGGATTGCATTTGGCTTACCGATGGGTGGAGATTTAGAATATGCAGATGAAATTACCCTCGCCCGTGCATTAGAAGGTAGACAAGAATTAGATTAACAGTACACAGTACACAGTAACTACTGCACTGGTTGAAGACGAATCAGTTGTCCATTGGATTGATCGGTTAAAACATAGAGTAGTCCATCTGGCCCCTGTCGAACATCTCGCACTCGCTGACCAATTGGAATTGATTCCTGATTGACAACATTACCCGCTGCGTCCAGTTCAATGCGACGGATATCTCGAGAGACTAATCCCCCTGCAAATAACTGACCTTTCCACTCAGGAAAGCGATCGCCACTATAAAATGCTAAACCAGATGGTGCAATTGAGGGAGTCCAGATCAGTTTCGGGTCGATCATTCCCGGTAAAGATTTTTCCGGAGAAATCAGTCCACCTGAATATTCACGGCTATGAGTTGCGACTGGCCAACCATAATTCTCTCCTTTCTGAATTAAATTAACCTCATCGCCGCCTCTTGAACCATGTTCAGTCGCCCAAACTTGATTCGTTGTCGGATCGATTGTTAGCCCTTGAATGTTACGATGTCCATAACTCCAAACCGCAGGTGTCGCATCTGTTGCAGTGGCGAAAGGATTATCCCCAGGAATAGAACCATCATCCTTGATGCGTAAAACTTTACCGAAATGACTCTGGCGATTTTGAGCCTGTTGACGGATCAGTTGACCATCGAGTTCTATGGGAGGATTACCTCCATCACCGATTGATACTAGCAGAGTTTCATCGGGTAGCCAGATCATCCGGGAACCGAAATGCTGTCCTCTAGGCTTGGTTTGAGAAACTTCAAAGATGACTTGTACATCTTGGAGCGTGTTACCGTCGAGTTTAGCGCGTGCGATACGGGTACGGTTGGCTGAGTTGGTGCCGTGAGAATAGGTTAAATAAATCCAGCTATTTTGTGCAAACCGAGGATGAACAGCAACATCGAGTAGTCCACCTTGGTTCTCTGCAAAGACTTCCGGAACTCCTGCAATAGGATTAGGATCGAGAGTACCATTGCGAACAATTCGTAATCGTCCAGGTCTTTCTGTGATTAATATTGAACCATCGGGTAGCCAAGCCAGACCCCAAGGATGTTCGAGGTTGGAAACTAGGGTGACATTCTCATAGCCAGAAGTAGAGGCGACTTGTTCAGCCGATGACTCAGTCGCAGATGAAGTTTCAAGTTGAGGAGAAGAGTTAGACTGTACTCCAGATGTACAACCGATCAGTCCCAACAATGCGATCGCGCCAACTATCGTTGTCAGAAGATGAGTCTTGACCTTGAGATGATTTTTGCGGGCATTCATTTTTAGTTTAAATCTTTTCTAACCTTAGTTTGTCATATTTAGTCGAATTCACGCACGCGATCGCTCTCTAGTATAAACAGATGTAAACAGCAGTTAGACTTCTCACAATCAAACTAAATCTTCTCTCAATAATCTGCTAAAATAATGACGTTGTCAATTCCATTGCTGCCAAAGAATGAAGGTTTATGGAGTTTCTAGGGTTGATTTAATATTCATTGATCATCGACCTGGAATCCAATTTGATGGTACTGTTATTGACAAAAAAATCTACAAAAAAACGCATCTGGGTGTCTGATCTTGACCTGATTTTTTCGGCAAATTTGAGCGATATAAACTGACTGAATATTCTCAGATTGTTCAAAATTTTTCCGAAAATTTCCTGCATAAACCTGTAGCTTCAGTGGTCATCAGTGTCGAACAAATTCAAGTTCCAAACCAGAGGTATTTAATGATGGAAGGATCTACCAATAGCGTTCTCAGTTTTTCTCCTGCACCTGGATCTCCCTTTGAAATTGAAGGTTTTGATCCGATTCGTTTCGGTGATTTTAACAATGATGGTTTTGTAGACAAAATCCAGTCTGAGATCTTTTTTGATGATATTTCATTCACAGAAACAACAACAGTCTCAGTATTTATTGGAGATGAATCAGGAGAATTCTCATTAGATCCCAGCTTTAGCACTGAATTCGAGGGGTTTGTTAGCAATCTTGAAACCGGAAACTTTGATGGAGATGAGTTTCTAGATGTTGCAGTTCAAGCGAGTGTATCTAACTTCAATGATTACAGTTTCAGCTCTCAGAATACACTAACATTGTTAATAGGAGACGGGGAAGGGGATTTTAGCCTAGATGAAGGCATTGATTTAGGAGAAAATGCGATCGCAACGACGATTGCTGATGTTAATAATGATGGCTTAAGCGATCTTCAAATCCTGAAGTTTCCTCTGTTTATTCCCATTCCGGAACCCCTACCCGGTGAACCTTTACCGACTGAACCTATCCCTATTTTCCCAGAAAATGACACTATTGAAGTGCTATTGAGAGAAGGGAGTAACTTCAATCCTGCACCGGGTTCTCCCTTTGAAGTTGAGGCTTTTAATATTAGTCGTTTCGCTGATTTTAACAACGATGGTTTTCTAGACAAAGCCATTGCTGAGACTATTTTTGATGATATCTCGTTTACTGAAAGTACAAATGTTTCAGTATTTCTCGGAGATGAGTTGGGAGAGTTCCCCTCTGATGCTAGCTTTACAACTGAGTTGGAAGGGTTTGCCTCCACATTAGAAATCGGTAACTTTGACGGAGATGGAAATCTGGATTTTGCAGTTCCAACAACAATATTCAACTCAGATAACTATAGCTACAGTAGTGAGAATAAACTGACCGTATTACTCGGAGATGGTGAAGGAGATTTTAGCTTAGATCAAGGCGTTGACTTAGGAGAAGACGTTAACTTCGTAACTGTTACCGATGTCAATAATGATGGGTTAGAAGATCTCGAAGTCTCTACTTCTTCTTCTAATGAAAGGGTTGATATTTTATTCGGAGATGAACAAGGAAACTTAACCGATGAGACAGAGGTTGAAGTAGATTCTGTCACTGCTATTGCCGCCGGAGATATTAATAATGATGACATCCCCGATCTCGTCGTTCTAGATAGTTTTAGTACAAATCCTAGCATCCAAATCTTTTCGGGTGATGGAACTGGAGAATTTGCAGAAAGTAGCACAATTCCTCTAGATGAAGACTTCCAATTTCCCAATGAGATTACGGTTGGCGATTTCGACGGCGATGGTAATCTTGACGTTTTAGTAAAGGAAAATTACGCCTATAATCCAGGTGCGGGTAATTCAGTTAATCGTTCTTCAATCTTACTCGGAGACGGAACAGGAGAGTTGAATCCACCGAGTACACCCATCGAAGTTTTGTCTGGAAAACCATCAACAATTGGTGACTTTAATGGAGATGGTAACTTTGACCTTGTTGTTGAGCGAAATTCCTACAATTCTTATACTCCTAGTCTGCAAACTTCAGTTCTGTTTGGAACAGGGGAAGGTGGATTTAGTGGAAGCAGCGATGTTGATCTCGAAGATCCCAGACTCCTAGCATCTACTGATGTTGATGGTGATGGAAATCTGGATCTGTTAGCCGTTACCACTGAATTTAATCCGGATGACTTCTCCTCTCAAGATAGTCTGGAAGTCTTCTTAGGAGATGGAACTGGAAATTTAGAACCTCAACAAACGATTGAGTTAGATGAATTCGTCAATCAATTAATTGTCGGTGACTTCAACGGTGATGGTCAATTTGATGCAGCTATCGAGTCCTACAACTTCTTCGATTATTATTCAAGTAATCAAATTACCGTATTACTCGGCGATGAGGAAGGAAATCTCAATCCAGCCGATAACTCTCCGCTAAACCGGGACCGTTTTGGTACTTTCGCCTTGGCTGATTTTAACGGAGATACGAACCTAGACCTCGCCCAACCCGATTTCTCCTTCAGAAACGAAGTGGCTGTCTTGGTCAATCAAGGAGACACAATCGATGATACTGTCTTAGTCGGAACGAGCGAAAATGATACTGTCATCGGAGGTGCAGAAGATGACATCATTGAAGGCTTAGAGGGTGACGATGTATTAGCAGGTGATCTCGGTAACGACTTAATTGAGGGAGGCGACGGTTCAGATCTACTGCGAGGTGACTTAAATGATCGTTCTCCTGGTGGTTCAGATGGTGGTAATGATACCCTGATGGGCGGTATAGATGATGACCAACTCGGAGGTAAAGGCGGCGATGACCAACTCTTCGGCGGTGATGGCGACGATGAATTGTTCGGTGATGATGGCGATGATCTGTTGCGAGGAGGTAACGGTAACGATATCCTAACTGGAGATGATTCATCTGGCGGTGAAGGAGTCGATACTTTCGTTCTTGCACCAGGTGAGGGAATTGATACAATCCTTGACTTTGAAGTCGGAATTGATCTCATCGGTTTAGCCGAAGGAATTACCTCCGATCAACTTTTGATTGCAGCCAGTGGAAACGATACAGAGATTAGTCTACCAGGTGATACACTCGCCGTTCTTAGTGGAGTAGACACTCCAAACTTCATTGCTGAAGATCCGTTCGTTCAACTCTAGTCAGCTTTTAACTTTATATTGCTAAAAACCCCACCTAAAAAGGTGGGGCATTGATTTTAATTCACAACTATGCGATTAACCTAATAATTCTCAAGGAATTAGTCAAGGTTAGGCATATTGAGTACAGGTTCAGTTTCACGGTCAATTCCTTTCTCGAAACCACCAGCTGCCGCACGAGCGCGTCCTGCGTGCCAGAGGTGTCCAACGAGGAAGAAGAAGCCCATGATAAAGTGGAAACCTGCTAACCATGCACGGGGGTTAACGTAGTTGAACCCTTGAGCTTCTGTGATAATACCACCAACGGAGTTGATAGAACCGTTAGGAGCATGAGTCATGTATTCAGAAGCACGACGAATTTGCCAGGGTTGGATATCGTTCTTGAGCTTGTTGAGGTCAAGACCGTTAGGCCCACGGAGAGGCTCTAACCAAGGACCTTTGAAATCCCAGAAACGCATGGTTTCACCACCGAAGATGATTTCTCCAGTCGGAGAACGCATCAGGTATTTACCTAGACCTGTGGGGCCTTGAGCTGAACCAATGTTCGCACCGAGTTTTTGGTCACGAACCAGGAACACAAAGGACTGAGCCTGAGACGCTTCAGCGTTGGTGGGGCCGAAGAATTCGCTAGGATAAGCAGTGTTGTTGAACCAAACAAAAGAGGAGCAGATGAAGGCCATCAGCGACAAAGCACCGACGCTGTAGGAGAGATAAGCTTCTCCAGACCAGATGAAGGCACGACGCGCCCAGCCAAAAGGCTTGGTGAGAATGTGCCAAATTCCGCCACCGATGCAAATCAGACCAACCCAAATATGACCACCGATGATGTCTTCCATGTTGTCAACACCAATCATCCAACCTTCACCCCCAAAAGGAGCCTTGGTCAGATAACCAAAGATGACAGCCGGGTTCAAAGTGGGGTTATTGATGACCCGAACGTCTCCACCACCCGGTGCCCAAGTATCATAGACACCGCCGAAGAACATGGCTTTGAACACCAGCAACAACGCACCACACCCTAACAGAATTAGGTGGTAGCCGATGATGTTGGTCATTTGGTTCTTGTCTTTCCAGTCGTAACCGAAGAAAGAAGAATATTCTTCTAAGGTTTCAGGACCGCGAACGGCGTGATAGATACCGCCTAAGCCGAGAACCGCAGAGGAAATTAGGTGCAGAACACCCACAACGAAGAAAGGAAAAATATCGATAACTTCACCACCAGGGCCAACACCCCAACCGAGGGTGGCGACATGGGGAATCAAAATTAAGCCTTGTTCGTACATCGGCTTTTCGGGAACGAAGTGAGAGACTTCAAATAAAGTCATCGCACCCGCCCAGAATACGATTAAGCCAGCGTGGGCAACGTGAGCACCCAGTAGCTTACCAGACAGATTGATCAGGCGAGCGTTACCTGACCACCATGCGAACCCAGTAGATTCTAGGTCGCGGCCTCCAACATAAGAATTAGAGAGCGTTACCACGTGGTAATACCTCCTCAGGGAATACAAAGTTTTGGTGAGGCTGATCGACAGGCGCCATCCAAGCACGGATACCTTCGTTCAGCAAAATGTTCTTGGTATAGAATGTTTCAAATTCGGGATCTTCAGCAGCTCGTAGTTCCTGAGACACGAAGTCATAAGCACGCAAGTTTAATGCGAGTCCGACAACACCAATGGAACACATCCACAGGCCAGTCACAGGTACGAACAACATGAAGAAGTGTAACCAACGTTTGTTGGAAAATGCAATTCCGAAGATTTGAGACCAGAAACGGTTGGCAGTTACCATGGAATAGGTTTCTTCTGCCTGAGTGGGTTCAAATGCACGGAAAGTATTAGCTTGTTCGCCATCTTCAAACAGGGTATTCTCTACGGTTGCACCGTGAATAGCACACAGTAGCGCACCCCCGAGAATTCCGGCGACTCCCATCATGTGGAAGGGGTTCAGGGTCCAGTTGTGGAATCCTTGGAAGAACAGGATGAAACGGAAGATTCCGGCGACTCCTAAGCTAGGAGCAAAGAACCAGCCTGACTGTCCTAAAGGATAGATTAAGAATACGCTGACAAATACCGCAATCGGACCTGTGAAGGCGATAGCGTTATAAGGACGAATTCCCACCAGACGAGCGATTTCGAGCTGACGCAGACAGAATCCGATCAGTGCAAATGCGCCGTGCAGTGCCACAAATGCCCACAGTCCACCGAGCTGACACCAGCGAGCAAAATCCCACTGAGCTTCGGGTCCCCACAGGAACAGTAAGGAATGTCCCAGGCTGTTAGCCGGAGTGCTGACCGCAGCAGTTAAGAAGTTGCAGCCTTCGAGGTAAGAGCTAGCTAGGCCGTGAGTGTACCAGGAAGTTACAAAGGTGGTTCCGGTTAACCAGCCACCGATAGCGAGGTAGGCACAGGGGAATAACAGAATTCCTGACCAACCGACGAATACAAAGCGATCGCGTTTCAGCCAGTCATCGAGGACATCAAACCATCCTCTTTGGGCTTGAGAACGCTCCATAGCGATAGTCATTTTAAAACAATCCTAAGTAGGTTACTAAAAGACTGCTGTTCTACAAAACGTATACAAAGCGTCACTTCGGGACTCAATGTAGCATTTGCTTCCTGCTTCAAACCAGGATTGTTGGCTGTATCCTGTCCACAGGCTTAAAATCGGCTGGAACCCAACCTATGATTAAATTCGAGTTTACGAATGTGTTGTTAGCTTGCCTTAGATGCTAATGGTCTCTGGTTCAGATCAAAATCCTGAACCCGAACATTAACATTCGCTACTCGCACCAGCCACGTTTTCTAGAATTTTTATCTAGTGTACCACTAATGGGTTACAAATCTTAAGGCTATCGCTTTCACGTCCTACCCAATATTGGAGTAGGATGAGAACTTAGACTCGATTTGTTAAGCAAGTTAACATAACTATATATTACAGTTAACAAAATTTGCAAAGGTATTGAATCTCAAGATTTAATATTTTTTTTATGAATACACAAATCACAACCTCGAACGACCGCATTATACATCGGAAAATTTTAGGCTCCCGTCGTATCAGTAACTACTTCTGGGCAACTGTAATCGCGCTAGGAGGCACCGGATTCTTACTGTCAGGGATTTCTAGCTACACAGGCGTAAATTTATTACCGTTTGCCGATCCCACTCAACTGATCTTTTTACCCCAGGGCCTAGTCATGGGACTTTACGGAGGTGCGGCTTTGCTCCTAGCCTCGTACCTCTGGCTGGTAATCCTCTGGGATGTGGGCGGAGGCTACAACGACTTTAACAAGGAAGCTGGCAAAATCCAGATTTTTCGTTGGGGCTTTCCAGGCAAGAATCGTCAAGTTGAGTTCACTTGTCAAACCGAAGATGTACAATCAATTCGAGTGGATATCCAGGAAGGGTTTAATCCCCGACGCGCTCTGTATCTCAAGCTCAAAGACCGCCGAGAAATGCCTCTAACCCGTGTGGGTCAACCGATGGCGTTGTCTGAGCTGGAAAATCAAGGCGCTGAACTTGCTAAGTTTTTGCAAGTGCCGTTGGAAGGACTATAGTAATGAAGCGATTCAATTTTCAGCAGTGGTTACTGTCAATTTTGCTTGTTGGAGTATTGATGGTAACTGGATGTAGTAGCTCAACTCAGTCAGCTACTTCCGAGAATGTAAACACAATGGGTGATTCTCCTTCGGAGACGCTTGACTCTCAAGCAACTTCGCCTGTAGCTCAAACTAAAGATTCATCAATGAGCAATCTACCAAAATTAGAAGGAACAGCAACGGTGGTAATGACGGTCAACGGATCGCCGATTACGATTGAAGTAGACGGCACAGCCGCTCCCGTAACCGCAGGTAATTTTATCGATTTGGTTAACCAAGGGGTTTACGATGGCGTTGCCTTTCACCGAGTGGTGCGAGAACCTCAACCCTTCGTTGTTCAAGGAGGCGATCCTCAAAGTAAAGATCCCAAGGTTCCTGTTGCTCGTTTAGGAACAGGTGGATATATCGATCCAGCTACATCTCAAGAGCGTTATATCCCGCTGGAAATTCAACCTCAAGGCGCAGAAGAGCCGATTTATAGCAAAACCTTTGAATCGGCGAAAATTAGTGCTCAACCTAAGTTGCAGCACTCCAGAGGGGCTGTGGCAATGGCTCGTTCTAGTCTGCCCGACTCCGCATCTTCGCAATTTTACTTTGCTTTAGCAGATTTACCGTTTCTTGATGGTAGCTACGCTGTTTTTGGCTATGTGAAGGATGGAATGGAGACGATCGACAAGATCGAACAAGGCGATCGCATTGATTCGGCCAAAGTGACAGAAGGATTAGACAATCTTAAGAAATAGTTAAGATTTAAAAGATCGGTCTGGGGCAAGTTGATTAATCTGCCCCAGCATTAAATCCTTACGCTAAGAAAACGTTGCTTTGAATATTATCAATTGCTGAGTTAGCGACAATCACATCAGAAAGTGTTGTCTGGTCAACATCAGGAGCAAGTACCGATAACACCTCATCGTTTTCGTAGTAAAAGCGATCGCCATCCCGTGAACGAGTGAATTGATCCACTAAAATCGCTTGGAATGTTTCCCCAACTAACGCACCATTAACCTGATCTTCGGCGAGTCCACCGACCCATAAATCAATATCATCGACACTGTCATAAACACTGGCTAACTGCGCCTGTACTGTCGGATCGGAAGTAATCTGGCTAAAGTTGGTTATTGGATCGAGATCGAGTTCTTCGCGAACCTCAGTATAACTGGGTAAACCATGATCTCGTCCCCGTTGAATATTCAGCGAGGCTAAATCTGAACCTCCGGCTCCTGGAGGGCCAAAGAGGAGATTTCGGACATCATCAATGAGTTGAGTATCAATCTCTTGCGCTTCCTGAGACGCTAATCCCAAGAGTACAGAATCAATACCATCTTCAATGGCTAAATTCGGATTGAAAAATCCGTTTCGTAAACTGACACTTTCTTCGGGAGTTCCATCAGGATTAATTCGTTCTATCTGTGGCGAAAGCATTGTATGTCCGAAACGAAAAGCAGCAGTTGAAAATTCATTGCTGATTTCGCTATTAACGCTCGAATTGTAGCCGTCATAATCTTCTAAAGCATTAGAACCGACTAATAGAGGGACAAATTCATTGTAAGTAATGGCTTGAATTTCCGCACCCACAACCCGACGCGCCGCTTCATAAATAAAGTCACTTTCACTTAATCCTGACGCTTCAAATAAATCCAGGAGTTCATCGTCTCCACTGTCTAATCTTTCAGCAATATTTTCGGCTTGTCGGTTGTGTTCACGAACAAATAGGGTGTGAGCGCCTGTTAATCCGATTTGTTCATTTGCTCGCACATCTCCAGCTACAAATAGAGACGCACCTGGAACACCAAATTGGTTCTCATTTTCCAAGCCTTCAGTATTAAAAGGAAGCAAAACTTCTCCATTGTCACTCAGGCTGGTTTTGAGCTTTCCAGTCCCATCATGGGTGCGTAACGCTTCGGCTCGTTCATCATCGGAACCATAGACATTAGAACCATCAATATAAGCGGTAATTTCATTGACTTGCTCTCGTGGAGTATGATTTCCAGTCGAGGAGTCGAAAATAGAGCGAGTTAGAGAAATTTCTTGAGTTCCAGTATTAAAAGGGTCAAATTCAGGATCGCCTTGAGGAACAAGAACGTTAAAAGATTCGCCTGAAGCACCTGGCGTTAAATCTAAATCGTGATCGAGAAACTGTCCCCATTGCCAAAACCAATCACTCACTCCTGATGAATTCGGAATTGATTCAGTTTGATCAAAAACTGCATTACTCACTTCTCTGGGACTAACCAATGAAGACGGATCGCCCCCTCGCGGCTCAGAAATCCCATCATCATAAGCAGATCCACTTAAACGAATTAATTGAGCTTCGGGTGTCCCTTGATCGGGGTGATCAAGATTATTATTAGAACCATCAATTGAACGAAATTCAATCGGGACAATTTCATCAACAGTTTCATCCCAAACGAGATCGTAAGAATTTCCTCTTTGTTGACCTCTCGGCCTGACTCTAATGTAATAAATTCCGGGTTCGGGAGACTCAAAGTCAATACTTTCATTATCAGTTCTGGAATTTGAACGGGCGATCCGCCTTCCATTGGCATTATGAAGGGAAAGATTCAGATTGCCATCAGCGTGAGTAAATTCCAGTTCAATGGATAAATTGGTTGCTCCTGGACTAACTTCAATTTGATACCAATCTCGATTATTGGCAATCCCAAGTCCTTCAATTTCACTCAGGGGTGTTTCTTCAAAATCACTTAAATCATAGGCTCTTCTACGAGAATTATTTCTTTCATAGGCATCATCATTACGAGATCTCTGTTGATTAGAAGATTGTTCGTTATCCATCTGGTAGTACCCCCCAATTGATTACTCACTCTATACATATATCTAGGCAAAACTAGATATGCACAAATTGGGAGTGGACGGTTAAAATCAAAATTATCAAATGAGACAATAAAATCCTGAATCTCTTTTCAGGCAAGGCTTTTAGCTTCGCGAGAATTTACATCAAAATAATGTAAAGTTTTTTAAATCTGTCTTTTTTGAAGCGATCTGAAGGTTACGGCCCAGCAAGCAGAATACAGAAGTTTACTTATTGTTTAATTTGTTAATGTTTGTCAAATTCAAGAAATTCTCGTGACAGAGTCATAATATGACATTCAGTTGTGAATTTCAAACGAGTCGGTGTAATTCTCAGATCGGATTACTTGTGGCAATAGTTGATATAATAGCCAAGCGCAAATTAGATATCAATTTAGAGGAAATTCTTAAATTAAAGTGAATGTCAAAGTGGTTGTTACAGGTATCGGTTTAAGATCGACTTTAGGAATACTGCAAGTAAGCTGGAAAAAACTTCTCTCCGGTCAATCTGGAATTCAGTTTCATCAACCCTTTCCTCAACTGAAGTCTAGACCTTTGGCTTTAATTCATCAACAACCAGCCGATCTGAAAACATTAACCCAAGATATTTTAGTTGATGCTCTCAAAGATGCTGATTTAACACCTCCTTTACCTGATTGTGGAGTTGTCATTGGTTCGAGTCGAGGATATCAAGCCCAATGGGAAGAATTTGCGATTCAACAGTATCAGCAAAAAAATTTAACTGAAAATAACAGACAAAGTTCTCTACAAAATTCGATTCTTTATCAAGTTCCAATTCCTCATTTTTTTCATCATATTGTGGCAATTGATACCGCTCATTATATCCGCTCAAATGCACCCGTATTATCACCGATGGCGGCTTGTTCAACGGCGTTCTGGACAATTGCTCAAGCTTATGAACTCATCGCACGAGGAGACTGTACACAAGCGATCGCAGGTGCCGTTGAAACACCGATTACACCTCTAACGTTAGCAGGTTTTGACAAAATGGGGGCAATGGCATCTACCGGATCTTACCCTTTTGATCGACAGCGAGAAGGATTAGTTTTAGGTGAAGGCGGTGCAATGTTTGTCTTAGAATCAATAGAATCTGCTCAACGTCGTTCTGCTAAAATTTATGGTGAAGTTTTAGGGTTTGGATTAACCGCAGATGCTTGTTCAAGTAATCGTCCCGATTTAGAGGGGAAAAGTGCGATAACAGCGATTAAAAGTTGTCTGAGTCGGAGTCAATTATTACCTCAAAATATTGACTATATTCACGCTCATGGAACCGCCACTCAACTCAATGATCAACATGAAGCCAATTTAATTTCTCAAATATTTTCTAATGATATTGCAGTCAGTTCAACGAAAGGGGCGACAGGTCATACATTAGGCGCATCAGGAGCATTAGGAATGGCTTTTTGTTTGATGGCATTACAAGAGCAAATTTTACCACCTTGTGTCGGATTAAAAGAGCCAGATTTTAATCTGAATTTAGTCAGAGAAGCGCAGAAAGCTGCTATTCAAAATGTATTGTGTTTAAGTTTTGGTTTTGGGGGACAAAATGGAGCGATCGCACTTTCTTTGTAGGTAATTGCGCTTTAGCGCAGTGAATATCTTATTATATAAATAGAAGAGAATCTCTCACAAAATTATGGCAAATAATATGAATAATACTTCTCCATTTACCTTTGTAGAACGAATAGAATCTTTGAAAGCTGGAATACTTTCTGGAAGTACCGCACTGCTGACGTTTCTGGGATTAATGGGATTGAATTATTTTATTTTTACTCATTTTTTAGAGGATGTAGTCATAATCCCTATTCTCTTCGATTTTCGGTTAATCATTCGAGGAATGATTGCATTTTTGAGTGGATTTTTATTTGGGATTACCTATCGTTACGTGGTTCGTTCTGATGATAATCCTCACCTGGGTTCGGGTGCTGTTCTCGCTTTTGGACTGGTGCGAGGTTTAGGAGAATTGGATGCTAAACTTAATCTTCAGGAAAATGAGGTCTTATTTGTGATTCTTGTGGCTGAAAGTATTCTATTGTTTGCAGTGACTCAGGTTATTTTAGATTTAGCCTTAAAACAAGGTTGGGTTAAGTCGTTTAATTCTAATTAATTCTAACTCAAGTTAGTTGTTAGTTGGTGAGCAAGGGATGAAAATCCCTCGCTAAAAATATAAAGTCCTCTCAAGAGAACAGAAGGGTGAGTGATGAACCCACCCCAACAAAGTTAAGCTCCAACTGCTTCTTTAGCTGCGTACATGACTTCTAATGTAATCTCGCTTAAACCGCGTTCACGGGCAAATTTCTCGGTATTTCGTTTGACTTTACCGCGAACAAATCCGGGAACTTTATTCAATTCTGCTTTAGCATCTTTCGCCCAACTGAGGTCAGATTCTGCGGAAATTCCCTTATGAATGACTTCTTTTGTATCATGTCCTCCGAATATTTCTAAGAGGTGATCTTCCATTCCGAGTGTAAAGGAATTGTACACCAAATCAACGACTTGATTCGCGCCTTCATAACCTAAGAATGGGCGATAACCGACGGGGAAATTTTGAATATGAATGGGGGCTGCAATCACACCACAGGGAATATTTAAGCGCTTACCGACATGACGTTCCATTTGAGTTCCAAAAATCGCTGAAGGTTCCAATTTCGCGATCGCATCTCCAATTTCGCCATTATCTTCACTAATAAGGATTTCGTCGCAATATTCACTCACTTGTTCTCTGAACCAGTCGCCATCATATTTACAATAAGTTCCAGCTAATACCACATGAATTCCCATTTCCCGCGCCAGAATTTTTGTCATCGCTGCGGCGTGAGTATTATCTCCGAAAACAACTGCTTTTTTCCCGGTTAAATTCTGACAGTCAATAGAACGAGAGAACCAAGCCGCCTGAGACACAAACCGAGTTTGAGTATCAATATATTCTTCATAATCAACATTTGCGCCTTGTTCATTTAAGACCTTTTGAATCATCCGAATACAACGGGCTGTTTCGACAATTCCCATCGGTGTAATATCAATGTAAGGCATAGAAAATTCGGCTTCTAAATACTTGGCTGCGGTTAAACCGATTTCGCGATAAGGCACTAAATTAAACCAAGCACGAGGTAAATTTTTCAGATTTTGAACAGAAGCCCCTTCCGGAATAACTGCGTTAACTTCTATTCCTAAATCTGCCATTAACCGCTTTAATTCGGTGGCATCATGGTTATTATGAAAACCGAGGGTTGTCATCCCGAAAATATTAACAGAAGGGTTTGTGGTTTTTCCTTCGGGAAGTTCTCCTCTTTTCTGAGCTTTTTTGAGATAATATTCTACAATTTGATTTAAAGTGCGATCGGCAGCTTGCAGTTCATTGTAACGATAATGATTGACATCCGCTAACATCACATCGCCCTGAGCATCTATTTGGGCGCGTTCAACAAAATTGTGTAAATCTTCTTGTAAAATACTGGAAGTACAAGTCGGAGTTAAAACAATTAAATCGGGATGTTCTTCTTTATCTTTCCGAACAATATTATCAACAACTTTCTCTTGAGAACCCCGTGCTAAAACATTACGATCTACCACACTTGCTGTTACTGGGGTGTAGTCCCGTTCTCGTTCAAGCATGGAACGCATCACATTAAAATAATCATCTCCTATAGGTGCGTGCATAATTGCATGAACATTTTTAAAAGAACTGGCAATGCGAAGAGTGCCAATGTGAGCGGGGCCTGCATACATCCAGTAAGCCAATTTCATAAGATTTTTCTCCCTAGCTTGTGTAATTTTCTCAAATATTCGGCTCATCAAAGTCAAGATTCTTAAAACTTCAAATTTAACCTTTGATGATGAGTTGATTTATACTCAGAACTTAGTTTGACACTCAAGCCATACTTTAATTGTTGAATGAAAAAAATCTTAATCTTTAACTTCACTTTGTAAACATAAGCTTCAAAAACGATACAAAACTTTATTACTCTGGATCGCCCTCTACCAAAGTTAGATTGAAAATTAGATTAAACTTAGATTAAAAGTTAGATGAAAACTTCACTGAGCATATTTATTGTAAACATTTGGATATCGTTCTTTGATCCAATAGGCTAATCCTTTAGTTGCATCTGAAATAAGTTGACGTTCAAAAGCTGCAATTAAACCTTCATCCATCACATCATCAATTAAATCAAAAATTAAGATATTACAATTTTCTCCAGTTCGAGAACGAAATCCTTTTGTATTGGCGTCGAGTCCTACATAAAAATCGATAGCACCCTCATTATCCACATCACTTCCTAACCCAATGAGTAGAATTTTAATTTCATCTTGACTATTGATTTTTGAGCAAGTTTGGTCAATTACTTTAATAAATTCATCTTTATCATCGAGTAAACCGTCGGTGTAAATCACAATAAAAGCACCTTGGTTATTCTCCGTTCGGCTACCCAGCCATTTCTCTATAGCCTCTTGCAAAGCATCAGCAATAAAAGTCGATCCATTAGGTCGAATTTCTGCAAACACACTCATTACAGTTTGACTATCTCGAATTGTAGACTCTTTTGGGCGACCTCTACGATTAAAGAAATAGAGTGTAACTTCGTCGGCGATTTTACCAAACTCAGAATCTTCTTCACTGAGTATTTCATCAACATGACCGAAAACAGTTTCCTGTAGGTAATCCCAACGTTTTTTGTTGGCGGTTTTTGCATCCGGAAACAACATTGATGCACTGCGATCGATTAAAAAGAATACATCACGGTTGTAAACTAATTTATCTCGATTTGCCATAATATTCCTTTGCTATCTAACTATTTTTTGTATTTTTTGACCAAGAGAGGTTAAATACCTATTGCTATCAACAATTTGTCTATTGGCTCTCTAATAGAGATATTATCTTTGATTTTTAAGCATTTGGCAACCGCATCACATAAAATTTGTATTAAATAAGGATGTTCTTCTGTCCATGGAAGAATTTCCGGGAAACCTCGAGCGGGATTTTTGTTAACTTTTGCTAATTTTGCAATTCAAATACTCAAACTCTCTCGTTTCTGATTGAGTTGAAGCAGTATATTTTTCTCTCACCCTCTCAAAAAAATTGTCTAGATTTTCATCAACTCGCTATCATAAATTAGCCTAACATTCTCAAGAAAAATGCAATAAACAGAAGCACAGGCGAAAATTTATTTTTGACAAAAAACCGAAACAGATACAAATTTTGATCTGAGGATTGCGCTGAAGATTCTGTGGGATTTTCTGGTTTAGATAAGATCTTCCATTCTTCTGACTCGACTAAACTGGCTAACCCTCGCCAAACTTGGGCTTCTATAAGTGCTTCTTCGGTTTGAATATCGGTAACAATCACCAAGGGAGACTGATTTTTAGGTAAGGAATATTTTTTAATATCGGCTGCTAATTCTGCTTTTAATACATCGGTGCAACCTCCAATTTTAATGCGATCACCATCTGACGGACTCTTATTTTCTAAAGCTTGATTTTTGCTATCTTCTATTAATTTAATGAGATGTTTATAATTAACTTCTACTCCTTCTTTTCCTCCAAAATTAATCGCCTGTTTAATCTCAGCAGTCAACCGTTGACGGTCTTGCTCGTCCAAAGTTCTAGTCGCTAACCCACGGAAAATTTGTTCAGTTTCATTACAATCTTCCCCAATACAGGCGATAGAGAGGCGAATTTGGCGACCAATAAAATCTCTCCAGTTATCCGGTTCTAGTCCTGTAATCAGTAAAATAATTTGTTGATTTTCAGGAGAATAAATTGTATCGAGGTCGATTTTAATTAAGTCTTGAAAAGCTTGAAACCCTTCTCGATTTAAACCGATTTCTTGAATGGATTTAATGGCGTCAGCGAGATAGTCATCAACAAGCCAATAACCATCACGAGCTAAAACAAGAGAAGGAGCATTAAATTCGATTAAATCTGCGATCGCGCTCAAAATATATGGCATATTTTCGAGACGAGTTTGTCCCGTTTCATGGACTTCTAACCAACGGTAATCCGAATCTTGCTCAAACCCTCGACTATTCAGATAAATTTTCATAAGTTGATGCTCGTTTTATCAGAGTTTATTTTTCTAGGTTTAACAAATGATTTCCCTGAAGAATTCCAAATCCTTCTTTAGTTTTGCGCCTTTTTGCAAATTCAATAATCGCATCTTTAAAAGGTTGATCTAAACCCAACCAACTCGAAAAGATTCGAGAGGCGATATTCCGTTGACTGATGTGAAGCATCGCTAAAAAACCCAGTAAATACCGTAACGGTTGATCATTATCTTTTGGGTTATATTCTGCATCAGCCGTCGGATACTTTTTAAAACAAAAAATCGGTCGATAATCTGTAGTTTTATTATCCATGCGACTACATTCGACACAGCCTAATGTTTGAACAGGAGTTACAGCTACCGCCACTTTTTCAGCGAGAAAGGGAGATTTGAAAAAAGTTAATAAATTGGCATATTTTTCCGTCACCGAATTGAGGAGTTTATTCGCACTTCTTTCTCCTCGCCTCATTTCCATTTCACATTTAACAGGTGCTAAAAGAACCAGTCGAGGTTCTTGAAGATTTCGATAAGCTTCTTGAAACATCTCGGTAATTTGCTGAGGCTTATTCACATACTCATTGTATTTGCCTTTTTGCATCACCAGAGCCGGAGTATCAATGGTAACAATGACAACCGACGCATCATTTAATAGCTTCTGAACAAATTGTTTTTCTTCTTCTTTCGCCTCCTGAGAAATATAGCCGCCTGGGTAATCATAAAAATTCAGAGTCATAAACGTTTTGCTACCTTTTAATCCCATATCAAAGACAAAAGAACGAATTGATTTAGGATTAGTGGCAGATGTTCCTTGAATTCCCTCTCCTGGCTGAACATTAAAACTTCCATCTTGACCTCGTGCTAGCATCTTTTTTAACTCGTTTAAACGCTTATTCAAAATTGCGGCACTGACGCCTTGAGGAGAGATTTCAAAGTTTCCTAAACTACTGGTGGTTTGGAACTGTTCATACATTGATGCTAGCAGGCTGGTTTTACCGACACCACTGGAACCGAGCATCAGAATTTTGATTTCAGGCATTAGAAAAACTCCTTAATAAATTTAGGTAAAACTTTAAAGACTTAAGCTTAAAAACTATAGCTTACTAACATTCAAAAACAGCATGGAATTGGGATGATTGATAGCTTCTGCTTGTGCGATTAATTGTTGCCATTCCCGCCGAATATCCGATCCTTCTCCGGCGACTTCAAAGTAAGACGGCCAAATTTGGGAGCGAACTTCAAACAGAAAAACCCGCCAATCTGTCTCTGCTTCTTCGGCTCGAATTACTTGATCGATAAATTCTTCAACCGCAGCAAAAGCCGCAAGACTTGGCTCCGAATAAAAAGATTCTAGGGCTTCTTGGCATCTGTAAACTGTTGTTTGCTGAACTTCTTCTAAGCATCCTTGAATTTCTTGGGGTGTGGGATTTTGAGAAGGGCGAAGAGAAGTTTGATCGGGTGTCAAATCATCAAGGTGTTGGCGAATGCGATAATGAAAGTTCACCTCGTAGCTCATTCTAAAGTTATAAAGTTTCTCAAAGGCAGTTTTCAGATGATGTTGTTCTTCGGGAATCATATCGGCTAATACTTTCAGTAAATCTTGTCCTTTTGTCATGTTTAAAGTGCCTAACATTCCAGCATTAAGGAGAACTTCACTGACTCGATTTTTCATATAATCAATGGCTTGTTTTAAGCCTGTATCCATCGAGTTAAAATGTTGAGTGAGAGTGGTTCGGAGGCGATGAAGATATTGATCGTAAGTAATATTCCAAGCTCCGGTTTCTTGATGTCGAACTTTAATTTCTGGAACAGAAGGAATGCCTGTATTTTCTCGACAGGCTTGTAGTGCGGCTTCGACTTGAGGCTTGAAAAAGTTTTCGTCTTCTGCGTCTCTATTTTGAGTAAATTCATCCAAAAGTTCAACTAAACCTACCTTCAAATTGCTGTACAATTTTTTGAATAGCGGTTCAAATACTGCCATTTCATTTTGAGATTGAGCCGCTTTTATTAGAGCGATACTAGCTTTTTCTAGTTCAGTTGTGATCGCCTTTTGCAGTTGATCGAGTTGATCTTGGCAGACTTGAGCATATTGTCGATCTAGTTCCGTGATTTTCGCGGTTAAATAATCAAGAATCGGGTCTAAAATTTGCTGATTTGCTTCATCTGGATTCGCACAATTAGCAATAATAGAATCAACAAAGTCAAGATGTTTTTTATGGATTTCAGCCGCTAAATCTTGGCAATTGTGAGCATTATCTCCGTTTTTTGCGCCTGCATCGGTTCGATTGAGAACCATAAAAGACCACAATTTGAGTGGTAAATCATCCGCTAATGCAGTTCGAGACGTATCATATAATCGCACATCTACATCAGCCCAGTAATCTCCTGAAGGCTTAGGCATTCGCACAAAGATAACAGCGTCAATATCTTGACCTAATGTTTTAATGAGTCGTTCTTCATCGCCAATTCCAGTATCACCTAAGCCTGGCATATCAACGAGGGCAACTTGTCCAACATCATTATTCGGAAAGGTACAAATAATTTTAACTTCTTTGACTGCTAAATAGTTGAAAAAGACTCGTTCGCCATTGGCATCATCTTGAGCGACATATTCTCGAATTTGCGCTTTTGAAATTTTGCGCGGAGATGAACTCAGGAGATGACCATACTTGGAAAAATTATCCCGATATCGAATTAAATATTCATACATCGCGCCCGGTTCAGCATATCCCGGAAGGTCATCTGGCATTAAAGGTAAGGGTTGATCGGTAAATTCTTTGAGGGTATTAGGTTTAGTGCCTAAGCGGAGTTTTTCGTAATATAAACCAATCACCTCTTTGAGAAAAGATTGTTCAGAATGAAAGAAGACTTCACCATAGGTATCTGTGCTGGGATTGTGGCGAATAATACTCCGAACTCCTGTACAATGTTGGCGATCGCCATCCGGAATTTCTGCCCCAGTTAAACCTGTTAAACTTTGCAAAAGCCGACTTTTTCCTTGTCTGGCTCGCCCCACAACACCAATATTTAAAGTATCACGAGAAAAGCGAACTTTTAGTTTAGTCAGTACATCTAAACCTGCATTAATTTCAAGCTGAAGTCTTAAAAAATCCAGGTCTAAGAGATGCCCTTTTATTCCTACATCATCTACTCTTTTTAGAAGCTGATTTCGATAATTTTCCAGCTCAGAGAGAACCCTAGAAAGTTCTCTGAGATTATTGTCTACACTCTCAATTTTCTGGGCGAGCGGACGACGTTTCTCGATAATTCCTGCAATTTTAGGAGATCTTTGTAACATACAATTTATCCTCATTCATCAAGGTTTAATGGTGTTTAATGATAGGATGACGAAGACCAGCTTAACTTATTGAACCTACGAACTCATGTTTTATAAGTAATCTACGAAAATTATAGGAGGTTCAACATCAAGATTAGACAACTTTCTGTTAAGATCAATTAAGAAAGCTGAAATCTTCTTCTATTCCTCTTTAGATCTCAGAGATGTAGAAATTTTTTATTCAACTTCTTCAGGATTAATGCCCTGCGAACGGAGTAATTCAGCTTAGGAAGTGTGGAGGTGGGGTTTGATCTCGTTCTTCTGAACCATCTTTCAATAAAAATTTTTCCTTGTCTTCCCTACTATAGCGGGAACTGAAGGTGATAACGAATTGACACCCAAAAATTAGAGGGCAAAGACTCTCTATGAAGTCCTCACCCTCAACGTAATGAAATAAAAAGCTAACCTTCTAATCTAGATAACTAATCTAAAAAATTAGTAGGTTTCAACGTGCCAGCGGTGTTCTTTCTTCAGTTGCTTCTGGTACTCAGCCCAATCAACGTCAAACTTACTGGCCGCAGCAGACATTCCTTCATCAATACCGCCTTCCATACCTTTCAAACCGCAAATGTAGGTGTGGGTACTGGGTTTTTGAATTAACTGCCACAACTCATCAGCATTTTCTTGAATCCGATGCTGGATGTACATTTTGCCACCATCTTTATTCTTTTGTTCACGGCTGACGGCGTAAGTTACGCGGAAGTTATCCGGGAATTGACGCTGTAACTCCTCAAGTTCTTCTTTGTAGAGAATATTGGGAGTATAGGCGCAACCGAAGAATAACCAAGCCAGACCTTTGAACTGATAATCAGGATTTTGTTCTCTCTCTTTGAACATCCGCCATAAGAAAGCGCGGAAAGGAGCAATTCCTGTACCTGTTGCTAACATGATGATTGTGCCATCTTCATCATTCGGTAACAGCATTTCCTTCCCAACCGGGCCAGTCATGGCAACATCATCTCCTTCCTTAAGATTACATAAGTAAGAAGAGCAGACACCATAAACTGTTTCACCAGTTTCCGGATGCTTATATTCTAGTTGGCGCACACACAGAGAAATAGTCTTGTCATCAAGATTGTCTCCGTGACGAGTAGAAGCAATAGAGTAGAGTCTCAACTTGTGAGGCTTACCATTAGCGTCTTCTCCGGGAGGGATAATCCCAAGACTTTGACCTTCGAGGTAATGCAACTCACTACCCGTCAGATCAAAGACGAGGTGACGAACTGTACCTTCTCCACCTTCACGAACTAATTCTGTGGAGGAGAGACATTTACCAACAAAGGGGTTTTTAGGCTTGTAAATATTGACAGGAACTTTTGTATCAGCCTTCGCTTGCGTCATGGGCTTCTTCTTTTCTCCAGACTGTTGACTCTGTAGTCCGTTTCCTGATGTAGCACCATTGGTTGAAGAAGTACCATCATAGGGACGAATATCGACAATCCGACCTCCAAGACGAGAAATGCGTCGCATCTCCTGATTCATCCGTCCATAAGGCACAGTCATAGATACTTTGCCACTTCGACGAATTGAAGAGGAAGCGGGGTCTGAACTGCCTCCTTGACGCATTCCTTCAACTTCAAACACGAAGAGACGACTATCTGCGTCTGTCTTCGTTGCTACACCAGATCCACTAGGACTATACATTGATAAATTTCTCCCTTACAATACCGAGCGATTCACCTTAAGACTGTGACAAATAGATCACTTTAAACCATTCTTAAGGTGTGTTCCATTAAATACCACGCCTCAAGTTTAGTGAGTGTAACTGCTCATTTTAACAAGAGTCGCTTTTTTCCTCAGACATCTAATCATTCTACCGTCTAAAGTTAGGGCATCGTGGGCAAAAGATCATAAACAATTAAGACTTCGACTGTCAAGCCAGAACGATCCACTGCTTAATGTTGAGTGTTCACTGTTAACTGAAATAACTGTGTACTAATAAACTCTTCCTCGCCACTGAGTTGGCTTGCGGTTTGCAGAGATAAACAGCCGTAGAACAGCTAAAGGATCGGCAAAGGTTGATAGCCAGAAAATCCATTTTCGGTGAGCTGTCGATAAATCGTAACTGTTCGCGATCGCTCCTGACAACGCCAGCCGAACAATTAGCCAAAATAAATTTAGACTCAGTAAAATCAAGATCAACGGATTTGATGCAGGCAACACTCTCCAAAAGCCAAGAATCACCAATAAAATTGGCAACGGTAAACCCTGAACCGCCAGCAATAACCCTAAATCTCCCCACAGTTGTCCGACAGAGGAGGCATCCTTAAGATCGAGCGATCGCCCCCATCCTGACCAAGTATCTCGAAACCCGTCATACATTCGCACTTTCAGTAAATTCGCCCCATCGAGAAACCCGACTTTATATCCTGACTTGGCTACCTTACGAGCTAAGGTAACATCATCACAAAAAGACCCTTTAGCAGAGGTATAGCCTTCCATCGCTTCGAGAACGGAACGCCGACAGAGGAAGCATTGACCATTCGCCATCACTCGTTCTGAACTGCTGGGGTTCGTATCGGGCGGCCCAAATCGATAAATTAAGGTGATCAATAGGGCAGGTTGTAACCATAATTCTCCCGGATACTTTAAAATGAATCGACAAGACAGAGAAATAAGATCGTAATCAGCCGCGATCGCAGTTTTAACAAGGGTTGCAGCTAAAGCTGGATCGGGTTGAGTATCGGCATCTATTCCCAGAACCCACTCACTTTTCGGAGAACTATTCAAAAAGCCTGTGTGTAAAGCCCAAGGTCGTCCCACCCAACCGCTCGGTAACGGATCGTCAGTAATGAGGCGAAATCGAGGATCGCGTTGGGCTTTGGCTTGCACCATTTCACGGGTGCCATCGGTTGAACAGCTATCAACCACTAAAATTTCCCGGACTTCATAGCTTTGGCGACTGAGATTTGATAAACAAGGGGTAATTCGTTCAGCTTCATTCAATGTGGGAACGACAATACTTACCGTTCCCAGTAAATCCGGTGTTGGAGTTTGAGGCTTCAGGGGAGAACGACGATTGAGTGCTTTAAACAAACGAGAAAGAACAATAGCTGTCGCGGGAATTTGGACAACCAGGATCGATAAGATTAAAGCACCGATCCAAACGGGTAAGAGGTCATTGGTCATTTAAAATTGATCGCGAAACATTTGAGTTGAAGGGATAAGCAGAGCCAGGACGCGATCGCGTCCCGCCGTGCTATTGATACAATGGAGAATCAAACCCTTCAAGCATTGACACCTATTTTGCCAAAATCTCTGCCGGAGTTGAAGGTACTTTCGAGGACATCTCAGCGAAAGCTTGATTGCTCGATAACTCTTCTCCTGCTGCTAATGTGGGTTTAGCGATCCACCAGAAGATAATAGCGGGAATCACACCGAAGACAACACTCAAACTCACCGGGAGCAAGAATCGCTGATCTAAGGCGAATACTGTGATTGCTGCACCAAAGACAAAATTCGTCAGATAAACAATAAGTGGTAAAGTTAATTGACGACGAGAAAGAACGACAGGTACTCCTCTCCATAAAAATGCACCCACGCTCATAAATATTGCGGCTGTTCCCATCCATCCTAAGAGGTTTCGGTAAGGCATTCCAAAAAATTCTCCGACTTCTTGGAAAATCCAGAATTTGACAGGAGCCTGACTCATCGCGGGATCGAGAACTAGATCCCAAGCGGTTAGTAATATTGCTGCGACGGCTAATGTAGCCCAGTGACGCAACCAGCTTGAACCGACAACAACTCTTAAACCTGCACGAGCGAGTAGATAACAGCTTAGTCCCATATAAAACCAAGACAGGGGAATGGTAAAAGGAACTAAGCCTGCGATTTTGTAGCCTAAACCATTCAGATATTGATAGTGGCCAAAGGGAAATCCGGTGCTGGTGCCCAGTAATTCACTGGATAAGGATAAACAGATCGCCGGAACCATGAATGTTGTTGTCAGCCACCAGCCCAAGGTGCGGTAGGCATAAAGAGCAACTGCGATCGCGCCGAAGACTATGAACGCTACTCCGCCTCCAGACATACTCCATCCAAAAGCCATTTGTCCAATTGGAGGTAAGTTGGCTATGATTTGGGGATTGGGGATGACGATTAAAAGTCCAGCTAGACCAAATAGGGTTGAGATGACGTGGATCGCCAGTACAATACGTTCAGCAATGACAAGTTGCTTCATGGAACTCCTTAAAAAACTGTGCAATTTGAATGCTGCTCTCTAATAGTTTACAAATCTTTAACTAGATTTAATTAATATTGCGATCGCTGACTTGTTCTTGGTGATCAACCTACATCGACTCACATCGAATCATCTTGCCTGATTTGACTGGGTTTGCATCCTGCCTCTCTATCCGTTTTTCCCAAATTTGCCGCTTTTTAAATAAAATTTAATAATATTGTTTGAGATAAACTTAAATAAAAATCATATCTAGGCTATAGATAGTAGACAAAATAACAAAAGTATGCTATGGATGGCTAAAATTTAAAAAAGGGGTTGATTCAGGTTCGCCAGACTTGATCGCTATCCGAAGAAATTAGACTTAAATATTTGCTATACCAAGGTTGAGATCGAGCCGTATAGCAAGGGTGTTGGACAAGTCAAAAAATGGGCATTCTAAATAGAGAAAATTGGCACTCAGTAGGGTTATAGGATGCAGCGCAGAATTGTGAAACGTTTGTCTGGCTTGAAAATTGGCCAAAAGATTGGGTTAGGGTACGCCCTCGCTCTTGGGGTTGCTGTATCGGGAACAGTGATTGGTGTCCAAGCCGGACACTATTACCATCATAAAGCTGAACAGCAAGAAGAAGACGCACATCGAGAAGCTGAACTGTTAAATCGTTTACATTCTCGTATTCTCCAGACTCAAACCCATCAACAGAAACTACTTCTTCTCAATGAAAATGCTGAAGAATTTGAGGAGGAGTATGAGCATTTGCTGGAGTATAAAGGAGAAATGGAAGCAGCTTGGCTGGAACTTCAAGCACTAGCAGCAAGGCAGATGAGCAATGAGCGACAGGAGTACGCCGAAATCTTTGCTTTATTGCAAACTTACGATCAAGTCCCTCAACGTTATACCCAGGAATTAGAAGAAAGACTCGCGCAAATCCAGAGTCTAGATTTGACATTGTCTAACGATGTAGCCCAAGCCCGCCAGCTCTTAATAGAACTAACCCAAAGTGATATTGCTATAGAATTAGACGGCTTAACAGATGATTTAGTCAATATTGTTAGCAAAGCTTACCAAAGGCTTCAAGCAGCAGATCGATCTCAAAGACAGGTCAACATTATTATTGAAAGGGTTCTATTTGCAACTATTGGGTTGTCAGTTGCGATCGCAATTCTACTCGCAATTTTAATCAGCAGAGCGATCGCCAAACCCATTGAAACATTGACCTATATTGCTCAACGCTCCACAAAAGAATCAAACTTTGATTTACAAGCTAATATTGAACGGGATGATGAAATTGGAGTATTAGCTGCGGCATTTAATCAGCTCATTCGTTCGGTCAAGGAACTTCTGGAGAATCAGCAAACTATAAATAAAAAACTTGAAAGCTACAGTCAGTGCCTAGAGAATGAAGTCGAAGAAAAAAATCAGCTCTTAAAAGAATTACAACGCACTCAAGCCCAAATGGTGCAAAGTGAAAAAATGTCTGCTTTAGGGAAAATGGTCGCCGGAATTGCCCATGAAATTAATAATCCGGTTGGTTTTATTCATGGAAACTTACTCCATGTTCAAGAGTATACAGATAATTTAATCGAATTTTTACAACTTTATCAAAAACAATACCCCAATCATACTTCTGAAATTCAAGAAGGAATAGAAGAACTTGATATTGAGTTTATTCAAGAAGATTTACCCAAAATCCTGGAGTCGATGCAAATCGGCACAGAGCGGATTAGCCAGATTGTTGTGTCTCTTCGTAACTTTTCTCGTTTAGATGAAGCGGAAGTGAAAGCCGTTAATATTCACGAAGGGATTGATAGCACCTTACTAATTTTACAGCATCGATTGAAAGAAACCTCTCAACGCCCAGCTATTGAGATTATTCGGAATTACGGTTCTCTTCCTCGGGTTGAATGTTATTCCGGTCAACTCAATCAGGTATTTATGAATATCCTCTCTAATGCTATTGATGCCTTAGACGAAAAAAGTACGACTCAGACCTATCAACACCTCAAAGAGCATCCAAATCAAATCAAAATCAAAACTTTTAAACTCAATCCAGATTGGGTTGAAATAGCGATTTATGATAATGGAATCGGAATTTCAGACTCTATTAAAAAAAAGATTTTTGATCCCTTCTTTACAACTAAAGTCGTGGGGAAAGGAACGGGAATGGGAATGCCAATTAGCTATCAGATTATTACGGAGAAACACGGGGGAGAATTAAATTTTACTTCAAGCTTGGAGCAAGGAACTGAGTTTAGAATTCAAATTCCAGTGAATCAAAAAATTAAAGAATAATCTACCTTTGTCCCCACTCTCTACAGAAATTCTCTTGCCAGAATTATAAGGCTCAAAGCCTAATTCAAAGGTTCGACTGTATTTTCAGCCATCCCAAAATAGACAACGTGACCAATTTATGATAAGAGTCAGGATTTAAGAGATTGGTCTACGAATCTCCTAGAAGTAAGTCAAATTAGTTGGGACAGGAGAAATTATGGCAGTTTTTGGAATTGTAGCGATCGCGGTGTTAGCAATAATCGGGATCTTGGCGTTAGCGATGGAACTCCGCTATCGTCGTTTACCTGGAAATGACCTCGAACTCACATCAGGAGAATGGGATTTGGCCATATCTGAGCCGAATCACTATTTATTAGTGGGTCAAATGGAGTTTCACAACCGCACTCAGGGCTTTGAAATCATGGTACCGTCCGTCGAAGCCGAAGTACAACTCCTCAGTAAAGCCAGTTTAGATAATATAGAGTTAAAGACTCGGATTATTCCGCGACATCCCGATGCACCCGCTAGAGAAGATAACTATTGGTTTGCCTATATTGTCAAGCGTAAACCCACTCAGATGAAAGTCTCAATCGAGATGAAAGGAGAAAACCTCGATCAACTCCAGTCCGCTTGGGTAAAAGTTCACTACATGACCTACGGCCCAGATGGACGCATTCCCAAAACTCGCCATGTGATTGTTCCCCTACAATACCCCGATACTCAAATTCCCCCAACGCCTCGTCAAACCGAATCCTCAATCGTTTATCCGATTCGCACCCATCTCTTAACACACCTCGATGATCCAGTAAAAGTCATCAAGCGATATGTTCTACCCCACGCTCAAGAAGGAGATGTGATTACAATAGGGGAAACACCCCTTGCTTTAATTCAAGGAAAATTCCGTCATCCAACAGAGATTAAACCGGGATGGGTTGCCAAGCGGGTCTGTCAGTTCTTCTTACCGACATCAAGTTTAGCAACAGCTTGTGGGATGCAAAGCTTAGTGGATTTAGTCGGGCCAACTCGCGTTTTATTTGCTTTTGTCGGAGGTGCGATCGCAAAAATCTTTGGGAAACCGGGAATGTTTTATGAACTCGCCGGAGAACAAGCACGTTTGATTGATGATGTTACAGGTACTTTACCACCCTACGATCAATTTATTGTCTTAGGCCCAGACAACCCTCAACGAGTTGTCGAAGGAATTCAACGAGAAACAGGCTTTGCAGCAGCGATTGTAGACGTTAACGATCTCAAAGCCGTTAAAATATTAGCTAAGACTGCCGATCTTTCCACTCAGTTTCTAGAACAAGCCTTAAGAAGTAACCCTGCTGGAAATGCTGATGAGCGCACACCATTGGTTTTGATCCGTCCCCGGTCTGGAGAAAGGTCAGTGTAATCAAGGGTCAGTCTGGTGTCAGCATGATGAGTAGAAAGCCAAAACAAAAAAGATGACTTTATTCCTGTCCCAGAACCAAAAACAAGTGAATATCCGTTCCTTTCAGTATCGCGATCTCGATCAAATTGAACGGTTGTTTCAGCAAGCTGTATCCGACACTGTCATTGAGTCAGAAACAGACCCTTTCAGTATAGATATTCAAACCCTACGTCGTTGGTATGGATTCCTTAAGTTCTTAAGCTGGTTTCCGAACCCCTGCCAAAACCTATTTAATATTTTGGTTGCTGAACAAGCAGACCAAGTTCGAGGCGTGGTTCAAGTTTCGCCTTTCAACCTAGCCCGGAGTACCTGGCAAATTAATCATGTAGCTGTGGATCAGGCTAGCGATCGCGGTAGCATTGGTTCTCAACTGTTGCGACACTGTTTTGAGAGTATATGGGAAGCGCGAAATTGGATTGTTGAAGTTAATGTTAACGATAAAGATAATATTGCACTCTATCGCCAAAACGGATTCCAACGTCTAGCTCAAATTGCCTATTGGTCTGTTGAACCTGAACTTCTACAACAACTCGCTGTTGCTCAACCCGATTTACCGAACTTACTCCCGGTTAGTAATGCGGATGCTCAATTGCTCTATCAGCTCGATACTGCATCCATGCACCCCTTTGTTCGACAGGTATTTGATCGCCATATTACTGACTTTAAATCCAGTGTGATTCGAGCTGTTCTGGATGGATTTGAACAATGGCTCAATCATACCGAGCATATCAGCGCTTATGTCTTCGAGCCGCAGCGAAAAGCCGCCATTGGTTATTTCCAAGTCCAACTCTCAAGAGATGGTCGTCAGCCTCACTGTGCTGAGTTAACGGTGAATCCTTCTTATACTTGGCTTTACCCCGAACTCTTGGCTCAAATTGCTTATCTGACTCAAGAATTTCCGGCTCAGTCGTTGCGACTTCGTTCTGCGGACTATTTACCCGAAAGAGAAGCCTATTTCGAGAAAATGGGAGCAACTCGCATCACCCACAGCCTGTTAATGTCTCGTTCAGTTTGGCATAAAGTTCGAGAGTCAAAGTTGTCCTTAGAAGGGTTACAACTCTCAGATGTTTTGCAAAGCCTGCAACCGGCTCGTAAACCTATACCCAGTCGGATTTCTTGGTTAGGGCCAATGAATCATCATCTGCGACCAGGTCGTAAACACTCAACGAAGAATAATCATCAGTCTCAGATTGCAGATACCCTGAGCGGACAATCCAATGCTTTGTCTGAACAGTCAGAGTTGGACAATAAAAAATCCACTCGTGAAACATCAAATTCAGACAATCAACAGTCTAATCCTCAATCTCAAGGATAGGCTATGAATAGGACGTAGTTGTACTTCAGCACTAAATTAGCTCTTTGATGTACGTCCATCGCAATTACCTATGAATAGGACGTAGTTGTGCTTCAGCACTAAATTAGCTCTTTGATGTACGTCCATCGCAATTACCAGATAACTGATAATCTGAACATGATATGGCCGATTTATAACGATCTCAAGCCTTGAGTTTTGGAGAAATATAATAAAATCATCTGCAATTTTCAAAGCAATCTCTGAATATTCCCGGTTGGTTGGCGAGGTTGTCAGAAAATTTCTAGAATGGTATTAGTAAAAACTTCAAGACATAGCCTGTGTTTCGCTCTAATCGGTCACGACGTTCATCAGACATCTCTATTGCACGAAGATTTAGATTTTTTTATCGATATTCCCAACGTTGGTTTCGCCGTCTCTATCGACGTTTAATGACGATGCGGGGAACCCCTGAATATTTGGCTAGAGGGCTAGCAGTGGGTGTGTTTGCTGGATGTTTTCCCTTCTTTGGCTTTCAGACTTTGATGGGTGTATCTTTGGCTTTTGTGTTTCGAGGTCATAAACTTTTAGCCGCCGCCGGAACCTGGGTTAGTAACCCTTTTACTTATGTACCGATTTACCTGTTTAACTACCAGATTGGTCGCTGGTTATTGGGTTCTAAAGAGCCTTTGTTTGAGGATTGGGGAAACTTGCAAACTGTGGAAGATATTTTGGCTGTCGGGGCTGAATTTACCTTATCTTTGCTATTCGGATGTTTTGTTGTTGGAATTATTGGCGGGATTTTAGCCTATTTTCCGAGTCGAAAAGTCATCCAAAACTGGCGCAAACAAAATTGTCGCAAACAAAAAATTCAGCCGACTTGGAATGTTAGTCAAATTTCTCCCGAATCAACTGAGCCAGAATTAGGGGAAAGTTAAATAAGCCTTAAACTTAGACATTTTTAAATTAGACGTTGGCGGTTTCCGAGGGTGTTTCACTATCAGAGGTTGATTGAATCTCATCTAAAATCCCAATCACCTCTCGTTCAAAAACGACTTTAGCGCGATTCGTTTTCCCTCCCAAATACAAACGATCATCGGCTTCTAAAACCCAAATTTGGGAGTGAGAAACATAACTCATTAATACACTTACCATCAACAATCCAAAGCCTAGATAAACAATTGGAATTCCGGGGTCTGCTTTAATTTGGAGTCCGGTACTCCCGACAACTTCATCAACAAATAGTGTCACCCCATTGACTTCGGTAGACATTCCAGCGCGCAAGGTTGATAATAATTTCCCTTCATTATTATACAGCAGTAATGTTCCTTGTAAATCTGTCGCAATCAGGGAAACACCTGCACTTAAATCTGTTTTTGTCGGAATCCAACCGCCCCAAATTCGACCTTTTCCACCTGTATCTAATTGAACCATCGGAAGTTGTAAAACAGGACTTTTATTAATCCGAATCCGCATTCCAGCAATACCCCAATCAGCTTGATAGAAGGTGACACCGTCATGTTTTAGGGGTTTATTAACGTGAATGGTTTGACGGTCAATTTCTTCCCCTTGATTATCTAGAACTGATAAATCTGAATAAAACTGATCGATGGTTCCATCTGGAGTATAATCAATCCAAAATCGATTCACTCGAACTGACCAATCTTGAGGAATTTGAGCCGCAGCAAATGGCCCTGCATCAATGATTCGTTTGACTTGGAAGGTTTCGCCACTCGGCACCATTTCTTGAGCGATAAATCCGGTTAAAGAACCGACTGAAGAACCGATGAGAATAATGATCATACTCGCATGAACAACAATCGGTCCAATTCGTCCGATTAATCCTTTTCTGGCGTAGAGTTTCTGATCTTCCTGGAAAATTTTATAGCGACGTTTTTGTAAGAGTTCTTTTACCGTTTCTAGAGAACCTGTATCAACTTCTGCACTCAACGCCAGATTTTTAAACTGTTTCGGATTTTGATAATAATTCCATCGTCGGGCTGATTTTAAGTTCGGGAGTTGTCGGGTAAAAGTACAGGCAATTAAGCTACTTCCAAACACTAATAACAGTGTGAGAAACCACCAAGTTCGATACACATGATCTAATCCTAATAGGATAATCACTTTCCAGGTGAGGAATCCAAATAAAGCTGGACTCTCTGGATAATTTTGTTGATAAAATTCGATAGATTGCCCTTGCTCAATTACTGTTCCGGAAACACTAAAAACGGCAATCAAGAGCAACAACACAATCGCCAATCTTAAGTTCGCAAGTATCGGTAAAATATCCTTCCGCCAAACTTTAGACGGAATTTCAACCCAGTCGGAAAGTTTAGATAAAAATAATTCTTTTGCTGTCATGTGTTTGATTCGCTCAACTTAATCTATAGGTTATAATTAAATGCTATCTACGCGATCGGAACAAGACGAGACAAGAGTGAAAATACACCAAATCCAACTAATAAAACTCCACTCACAGGAGTAATCCAACCCGACCATTGGCGTAGAGAAAGAATTTTCTTAATGCTAGCGGTGAAGGTTCCGGCTAAGACTAAAGGTGCAACATATCCAACCGCATAAGCCAGAAGTAAAATCCCCCCCAAAACCCAATCTTTTGACGTGGAAACCCAGGCTAACAACGTTGCTAAAACAGGAGTGCTACAGGGAGAAGCCACTAAGCCAAATGTTAATCCTAAGAAATAAGATCGAAGACCATTCGGAACATTTTTGGGAATCCATGCCATTGTATCAAAAGAAGGCAAAGGAATCGGCAAAGCCTCTAATAAATTTAACCCCATTAAAATCGCAACAATACTGACAATAATAGGTAAACCGATGCCAATTTGACCATAAACTTGTCCGACCACTGTTGCTAAGATGCCTAAACCTGCTAAAGTTGTTGCTAAACCGAAGGCAAACCAAGTTGATTGAGCCGCAGCTTGGAGGCGATTTTGGGTTTCGTAGCCGCCAATGTAGCCAATCGTAATCGGTAACATAGATAGCATACAGGGCGTAAGGCTCGTTAGCAAGCCCGCCAGTAATACAACCCCGACACTCACCCAACTTAGTTGCGTTAGTTGAGTTTTAACGAGGATATTGGCATATTGAGCAATTTCGTACAGTTGGGTTTGCAAGGTGTCAAGCATGAGTTCAGATACAGTGTTCGCTTCTTTAAAAATTGTAACGCTTTCTCAGCCTAACTCTTCTTACTCATGGAGCTGACCATCAGGCATAATTGTATTTTGCAGTAGAACGTCTCTTAAATTCGTGTCTTCTAAATTTGCGCCTTCTAAGTTTGCATTACTTAAATTCGTAACGGTTTTGTAGTCTCGAAATGAATAGCTGTCGAGGTCAGCTTGACTCAGATTACTTTCTGCTAAATTTGCGTATTGAAGATTTGTACCGTGTAAACTGGCTTGCTCTAAATTCGCTTTTTTTAGATTCGTTCCCCACAACTTAGCTTCTAATAAATTAGCATTTTCCAGGTGAGCGCGACTGAGATTACCGAGGGTTAAATCGGCTTCCCATAACCCAGTTTCTCTAAGATCTGCGTCTTCTAAGTTCGCTCGCCGTAAATTAGCTGCAAATAAGTTGGCTTTTGTTAGTTTAGCTCCTCGGAGATCGGCTCCTGATAAATTTGCAGATTTTAGGATTGTATTTCTGAGGTCTGCCCCTTGTAAATTGGCTCCAGAAAGGTTTGCTTCTGATAAGGAAATCCCTCGTAAATCAGCTTGGCTTAAATCACAGGTATGCCACAAAAAAGTCTGACAAGTATTTGTTTTCAATAATCGGTTAATATCTTTAAGATTTGCGGCTTGAACCGAAGGGATTTCTACAAAAATAAATCCTAGAACTAATAAGAGAGTGATGGCTACTTGTTTCAAGTTCATACTGTTTTGCTATCCGAATTTTGGAGATTACTTGTTTGAACACTAGATATCTAAATAATTTGACTCCAATCAACAGATGTGGATTGAAGTCAAGTCAAAAGAAATACTTATTTACTTAGGTACAATTTAAAGTTTACTCTCAGACTACCGAATCTCTATCCAATTGTCAAACTTAAGTCATTGGGAGAAGCAACAAAAACGGTAGGTTGGACTGCATCCGGGAGAACATTTTCCACAATACCTAAGAAGTCTCCATTGACATTGAAAATATAGGTATCTTGTCGGACAATATTGAAGCTGAGGTCAGAGATGCTCAAATCTCCGATAATTGCAATGCGATCGCCTTCTCCTGCGTTAAAATCAGTAATGCGATCGACTGCATTAATATCATTCACGCCAATAGATTCATCTACTCTTAACATAAATGTGTCTGCACCGACTCCACCCGTTAAAGTATCTGAACCTAAATCACCAATTAAATAGTCATTTCCGTCATCTCCATTGACGATATCATTATCTTCTCCACCTCGAAGAAAGTCGTCTCCAGCACCACCCGAAATCACATCTAATCCTCTATTTCCATTGATAATATCATTCCCTTCATCTCCAGTCAGAGAATCTTCATTTTGACCCCCAAAAAGATAGTCATCTCCGGCATTTCCAATAATGGTATCATTGTCTCGGTTCCCGTTAACAACATCATTCGCCGATGAACCTGTAACACTATCATTTCCACCGCCAACGAATACTCCCGAAGGTGCTTGTTGAGAAATTTCTGGTGTTAATTCAACAACATTATCAGCATCAAAATCCCGTGTCGTTAAAAATTCTAAGGGTAAACCCCGAAGATTAATCCGATTAATAAAATTGTTTAATAGCCCAGTGTCACTAATAATGGCTGATTGACGACTGGCGACAATTCCACCTACAACTTCTCCGTCTTCAATGCGATCGCCTTGTTGAATTTGATCGACGACTTCAAATCCTTGAGTCACCTGACCAAATACTGCAAAACGTCCATCTAAAGAAGCATTATCTGTGAGGTTAATAAAAAATTGCGAAGAGGCAGAATCTGGATCGTTTGTACGCGCCATTGCAATCGCTCCCGTTGTATTTTGTAATACAGGAGGAACAGTGATTCCGGCTTCTTCAAAGGTCTGACTATAAATGGGTTCGGCGGCACCTTCGGGTGTGATTTCTAGGGGAATCGTCCGTTCTAACCCCGTTTCTGGATCGATAAAACCCCCACTTCCCAGTTGATCCTCTGGAAAATTAGGATCTAGACTATTGGGATCGCCAGCTTGCACAACAAACGGTTCCGGTTCACGCACAACACGATGAAATGAAATGCCATCGTAGAAATCTCGCTCAACTAAATCAATAAAATTTCCAGCCGTAATCGGTGCATTATCACCATCAACTTCAATGATAATGGGCTGTCCATTCACAATTAGAATGGCAACCGCAGAACCAGTTAATACAGGTAAATCTTCCATTTTTTAATGTAAATTCTCCAGAGTTAGTATTGCAAATTTATGAAGCATTCAAAAGTTGTAAAAGATTCAACTTCTGAGCTGAGTGCCATCATCTTGACTGGAAACTGAACGGTTAAGTTCCTCAACAGTCTGGGACAAGATGATTCTGAATTGAAAATTTAGATGAGATTGAACTGATTCTCCTCAATTGTGTAAACTTATGTAAAGTACCTTCTCATTATCAATAATGATCTCTCGTCGAACCCTAATCCGTCTGCTTGCCATCTGTTTGGCTGTTCTGAGTTTGAACATCAGTTCTCCAGCGTTTGCATTGGGAGGCACCCTACCCCCGTTAAACGACCCTGCACCTGATTTTACATTGCCCACGAACACTGGAGATGGGGAAATTTCTCTTTCTGACTACCGGGGTCAATGGGTCGTTGTCTATTTCTATCCTAAAGATTTTACCTCTGGATGTACATTAGAAGCTCAACGATTTCAGCAAGATTTACCCAAATACTTGGATCGGAATGTTCAAATCTTGGGAATTAGTGCGGATGATGTTGACTCTCATGCTGAGTTTTGTGATTCAGAAGGGTTAAAATTTCCCTTACTTGCAGATACCAAAGGTAGTGTGAGTAAAGCTTACGGATCTTGGTTACGATTTTTCTCAATGCGACATACTTTTCTCGTTGATCCTGATGGAATTCTACGGGAAAGCTTTGTGAAAGTTCGACCTGCAATTCACAGTACAGAAGTTTTGGCGCGTTTGGATGAGTTAAAAGCGACTTCATAAAGATTTTAAAGTAAAATTATTCAGCGAGAATTGCAGTCTATCTTTTCTGGTAGGCTGTTTTTTTTAAATATTTTTTCCCCAATGCAATTAGTATAATACAAGGAACAAGAATAACAATTTCCTGCACAACAGAAATTAGATTTTGAAAAGTAATCAGAGAAAAAAGAAAGCCCAACAATCCCGAACCGCCATAATCAAATCCTCTAAAAATGGTTAGGGGTGAAATCAAATAATCTGAAGTCAAAGGCCAAAAAGCCTGTACTCCCAGAGGAAAGACATCATCAGCGACCATTAAATCGAGTATAATATGGCTAGTATAGAGTCCTCCTACCCATAAACTTAGCGATTTCCAGTGTTTGAACTGAATTGAGTAAGTGATTAAAGCGGTTAATAAACCGACGAGAACTGCAACAATCAAACTATGAGTCGCTTGACGGTGAAAAATTTTAGGATCTCCTTGCAATGCAATTCCAATCAGAATATCTAAATCCGGTGCATTAGCAATGAACACAGAGGTGAATAATGTAGAAAGCCGATGACGCTTGGAAATGTGAGATTGAGCGAAAATATATCCACAAAATCCGGCTAGAGAATGTCCAATCGGTGATGGCATAAAAGAACTCAGTGATTGTTAAGTAGCTACTCTTTCTCTATTTTGACTCAAGAATCAACTTTAAACAATGAAAGTGCCTCGGTAAACTTCAGCCATTTCAAAAAGGAGAGAGAGTCTCAGAGAATTGAGAGAATTCCTCACTAAAAATGTTCAAAATCATAGAAACTATTATCTAACTTCAAGATCTTGTAATTAAAGAGATGACTAATTAAAAAAATATTAAAACATCTGTAATATTTTTCAATATTACAGGATTGTATAAAGTGTGAAAAAAGTTCAGTGTTTTCACGGATGCAAAGAACAAGCCGATCAGTTTACTCTAGAAAAGTGAATGAAGGTAATAATTGCGACTTCAGGCAAAGTACATACCTGTTTTTATAACAGATGCTAGCATATTTACACTCAAAGCAAAGTTCAAGGCTTTCAATGCCTCAAATTTTAAGAATTGTTTCTCCTGAACAAGATTGAAAATTAAAGATTTCAGAAATTAGTGTTAGGCTATTGCTTGAACTAAAGATTTTAAGGAAAGAACTGAAATGACCACTTTTTTTTCTCAACCAACAGCACCAGAAGAAGAAGAAAGCAAGGTAGCCAAAATCCTTGTTGTTGATGATGAAGTTGAACTTCAGCGTTTAATTAAACAACGTTTTAGGAAAAATATTCGAGCTAAAGAGTTTGATTTTGTTTTTGTTCATAATGGGGTTGAAGCTTTAAATAAGCTCAAACAAGAATGCAAAATTGATGTCGTTCTCACAGATATTAATATGCCTGAAATGGATGGTTTAACCCTACTGGGAGAGTTGTCCGATATTGATGATAATATTAAAGCCGTTGTGGTTTCAGCCTATAGCGATCTTACCAATATTAGAACCGCAATGAACCGAGGAGCGTTTGATTTTTTAACGAAACCCATTGACTTTCGAGATTTAGAAATTACGATCAAAAAAACATTAAAGTTTGTTCAAAAGATTCGAGAACGGCAAGAACAACTGGAAAAAACTCAGGCTAAACTTGAATATGATGCAGTTCACGATACCCTAACTGGATTACCGAATCGAGCTTGTTTGCTGAATCTACTCCAACGAAGTATTGCTCAAACTCAACGCTATCCTGACTATCTCTATGCTGTTTTGTTCATTGATTTAGATCGCTTTAAAGTTATTAATGATAGCCTCGGACATTCTGCGGGAGACATTGTTCTCCAAGAGGTTGCAAAACGATTAACAGATTGTATTCGAGCTTCAGATACCCTTGCTCGTTTTGGCGGAGATGAATTTGTAATTCTCCTAGAAGAATTAACGGATGTTCATGATGTTCTCCGTGTGACTCAACGAATTCAGAAACAACTGGCTAAACCTTTAGAACTAAATGGATATGAAGCTCATCTCGGAGCCAGTATTGGTATTGCTCTTAGCACTTTACAATATCAACAACCAGAGGATGTACTTCGAGATGCGGATGCTGCAATGTATCGCGCCAAAGCACAAGGTAAAAATCAATATATCATTTTTGATCCGACGATTCAAGCGAGTGTAATGGAACGATTAAATCTAGAAAATGACCTCAGACGAGCGATTAGTCGGGGAGATTTTTCTTTATATTATCAACCGATTATTGAAGTCAATACGGGTCGTTTGAGTAGCTTTGAAGCATTAATTCGTTGGTTCACGCCCACCGGAACAATTTCTCCAATGAAGTTTATTCCGATTGCTGAAGAAACAGGATTGATTTCTCCATTGGGATGGTGGGTGTTTCAAGAAGCTTGTTATCAGCTCCAACACTGGCGTAAGAAGTTTCCTCAACAGCAGTCCTTAATGTTAAATATCAATTTCTCAGCGATTCAGCTTAAACAAACTGATTTGGTTGATAATATTAAATCCATTTTAGATGCCATAGGTTTACCTGGAAATAGTCTCAAATTTGAAATTACTGAAAGCTGCTTATTAGAAAAAAATGCAACTCCAATTCAAGTTATTCAAAGCTTGAAGAAATTAGGAATAAATATTTGTATTGATGACTTTGGGACAGGTTACTCCTCTCTCAGTCGTCTCCATGAATTTCCGATTGACACCTTAAAAATTGATCGAGCTTTTGTCAAACGAATTGAAGCAGGTTCAGGAAGTTTAGAGATGGTTAAAATGATCATTGCATTAGCTCACAGCTTAAATATGGATGTTGTTGCTGAGGGAGTAGAAACAACAGCTCAACTCGAACAATTAAAAGGTTTAGAGTGTGAGTTTGTTCAAGGATATTTTTTAGCAAGACCTTTAGATCCGGTTGGAGCTGAGGAATTTCTCAAGAAAAGTTTTGCCTAAGCAATCACTCAGTTTGAAGGCAGAGCACTAATTGGAAATCAAAATGGATACGCTAAAATTACTACACATCCTGATACTAATTAGCTGAGGAATATTAAAATTTACCTTAATGGGGTTCTATTGTTAATTTATACTTTTAATAAATATGAATAAATTGCAACTTTCTCCTCAATTTAACGATTCTTCATCTTTGCTCAGAGGAAGACATATCTTAATTGTAGATGATACTCCAGTCAATCTCAAAGTTCTCTCTAAAATTTTAACCGATAATGGTATAGAAGTTGCAGTAGCTGTTAATGGTGAGATGGCATTAGAACAAATTGAATATGAGGCTCCTGAACTGATTTTGCTGGATATCTTAATGCCTGAAATGGATGGATTTGAAACCTGCAAGAAATTGAAATTAAATCCTGCAACTTATGATATTCCAGTGATTTTTACAACAGCCTTGTCAGAAACAGCAGATAAAGTTCGAGGATTATCTCTGGGGGCTGTAGACTATATTACTAAACCTTTTCAGGAAAAGGAAGTTTTAGCCCGAGTTCAAGTTCATTTACAATTGAGAATGTTATCAAAAATGCTTGAGGAGCGAAATCGGGAGTTAGAGGAGGTTATTAAACAGTTACAAACAACTCAAAAACAGTTAATTATTCAAGAAAGATTAGCAACAATTGGGACATTAATTGCTGGAGTTTCCCATGAATTGAGAAACCCTTTGAATTTTATTAATAATTATGCAGAAAGTTCAGCAGAAATGAGTGATGACATCTTAGAGGAACTGAATACTCAAGCCGCAAATCTTGATCCAGAATCTTTAGAATATATTCAAGAAATATTATCTGAGCTGCGAGAAAATTCAGTCATTATTAAACAAAATGGACAACGAGCTGAAAATGTAATTCAAAATATGCTACTTCAAGCTCGACCAGACAGTTCTGTTCGGGAAATAACGGATCTAAATCAATTAACCGATCAGGCATTACAGTTAGCCTGGAAAAGCTTTAGAAATAGCAATAATAATTTTTCAATTTCCATAACAACTGAATACGATCAAACGATTCGGCCTCTCCGGATTGTTGGCGGTAATTTCAGTCGAGCATTAATTAATATTATTGATAATGCCTGCTATACTCTGCAACAAAAATATAAACAAAAGAAACAAGTGGGCGAAACGTTCACACCTCAACTTAAAATTAAAACCTGTAATCAATCTAATACCGTTGAAGTTCGGATTTGGGATAATGGTTTAGGAATTCCTGAAGAAATAAGAGCAAAAATTTTTCAACCTTTTTTAACGACTAAACCTGTTGGTGAAGGAACAGGATTAGGCTTGGCTTTAACTCAAGATATTATTGTCGGTCAACATAGCGGAACATTAGAAGTTAATACAGAAGTTGGAGTCTATACTGAATTTATTATTGGACTCCCAATTAATAGTTAGATTTAATCATTCTAAAAACCCCCTACCCGTAGGCAGAGGGTTCATTTATAGGGCGAGTTTTAAACCCGTTTTAAAGAATTACTCAGATTCCCAAGTCTTACAGTGCGTTACCGCGAGGTAGAACTTCTTCAGGGAATACAAAGTTTTGGTGAGGCTGATCGACAGGCGCCATCCAAGCACGGATACCTTCGTTCAGCAAAATGTTCTTGGTATAGAATGTTTCAAATTCGGGATCTTCAGCAGCTCGTAGTTCCTGAGACACGAAGTCATAAGCACGCAAGTTTAATGCGAGTCCGACAACACCAATGGAACACATCCACAGGCCAGTCACAGGTACGAACAACATGAAGAAGTGTAACCAACGTTTGTTGGAAAATGCAATTCCGAAGATTTGAGACCAGAAACGGTTGGCAGTTACCATGGAATAGGTTTCTTCTGCCTGAGTGGGTTCAAATGCACGGAAAGTATTAGCTTGTTCGCCATCTTCAAACAGGGTATTCTCTACGGTTGCACCGTGAATAGCACACAGTAGCGCACCCCCGAGAATTCCGGCGACTCCCATCATGTGGAAGGGGTTCAGGGTCCAGTTGTGGAATCCTTGGAAGAACAGGATGAAACGGAAGATTCCGGCGACTCCTAAGCTAGGAGCAAAGAACCAGCCTGACTGTCCTAAAGGATAGATTAAGAATACGCTGACAAATACCGCAATCGGACCTGTGAAGGCGATAGCGTTATAAGGACGAATTCCCACCAGACGAGCGATTTCGAGCTGACGCAGACAGAATCCGATCAGTGCAAATGCGCCGTGTAGTGCCACAAATGCCCACAGTCCACCGAGCTGACACCAGCGAGCAAAATCCCACTGAGCTTCGGGTCCCCACAGGAACAGTAAGGAATGTCCCAGGCTGTTAGCCGGAGTGCTGACCGCAGCAGTTAAGAAGTTGCAGCCTTCGAGGTAAGAGCTAGCTAGGCCGTGAGTGTACCAGGAAGTTACAAAGGTGGTTCCGGTTAACCAGCCACCGATAGCGAGGTAGGCACAGGGGAATAACAGAATTCCTGACCAACCGACGAATACAAAGCGATCGCGTTTCAGCCAGTCATCGAGGACATCAAACCATCCTCTTTGGGCTTGAGAACGCTCCATAGCGATAGTCATTAGACAGATTCTCCAGATATATAATTACAGGAGGCTAAGTAGCCTCTATTCTACAGGGTTTTCTGTCTGCTCTAACAAAAGATGAGAGAGACCACAAGAACTTGTTACTTTTCTTTACCTCTGTTGATATTCAGTATAAGGATTATCTGTGGAACTGACAAGGGGATCGCCTTGCGTAGAGGATCTGAGTGCTCAGAAGAAGTTGCAGAAACAAACGAACCTAACGACCCGGGCATCGGGCTGCAAAGTACGCTATGACAGTAGATTCAGACTATCCCCAGATTAGGGTAAACCGAAAGACACCTTGATCTAAATGAATACGTCAAAGCTATAGTGATAAATGATGTAATAATTTTCAGGTTTTCTTAAAGATCTATGTTCTCAATCGATATCATTGTTAAGTACACGCCCATTCCCCTGTCGGTTGAACAGAAGTCACTCGAAGACGCTCAAGGGGTCTATCAGAAAGTGGTCGATGCAATGCAAGCGAGTCAGCCTCAAGTGATCGAACTCACGTGCGAGAAAATTCCCGACAAGAAAATATCTGTTCTCAGTAGTGAAATTTCCGCCGTGCAAATTTCTCAGAAATCCGGAACATCGCCTGAAGGAAGAGTACCAGGTTTCGTGAATCTCGGACAATGAACTCAACAGAGCCAGTGAATGTTCCGACTCCTGCGATAACGGTTCGTGACCTTTGCTATAGCTGGCCAACAGGCGCACAGGTTTTGAAGTCCTGTTCTTTAACTGTTCCTCAAGGTGAATTTTGGATGCTTTTGGGGACCAATGGGAGCGGGAAGTCAACCTTGTTGCGTTTGTTGGCAGATTTACTCTCTCCAGGTTCAGGAGAAATTACCATTGATGGTCGCGTTGGGTTTGTGTTTCAAAATCCTGACCATCAACTGGTTATGCCCAGTGTGGGGGCGGATGTAGCGTTTGGCTTAGTTGAAGATAGACTGCCTTTAACAGAAATTCATCAACGAGTTACAGATGCACTCTCAGCCGTAAAATTAGAGGAGTTGCAGCGACGGCCTATCTATGCCCTCAGTGGCGGTCAGAAACAACGAATTGCGATCGCAGGAGCCTTAGCTCGACAATGTCAAGTATTGCTCTTTGATGAACCCACTGCGTTGCTCGACCCCGATAGTCAACAAGATCTAGTCGATCAAGTCCGTTCTCTGGTGAAAAGTCGAGGAATTACAGCGTTGTGGGTCACTCATCGCCTCAACGAACTAGACTACTGCGACGGAGCCTTTTTGCTCTCTGGCGGACAAGTTGTTGCTCAAGGTGATCCTGAACCCCTGAAGCAGCATTTGATGCAACTTAAACAGTGAGCAGTGAGCAGTACACAGTGAATAGTTGACAGGTTATAGGAATTGAAATCTAGTCCTCTGAAGAGGACTTTAATTTTCAGACAGGGATTTGAATCCCTAGATACAGTACACAGTGAGCAGTGAGCCGTCAATAGTAAAAGCTGAAAAACTGGTAACTGAATAACTGTAAACGAAAAATTTTCTTATCTTTAAGCACTCTTGTGTAATAATATGTAAAGAAAAAAATGTCACCTCTGGGTGGTCAGCAGCATCGCTGTGTCAACTTATGCAAGAGTATCAGAGTCCTAAGCCATGCCACGTCATCTATCGAAAGCCATCCTCCTAGTTGATGGTTACAACATGATCGGAGTCTGGCCGCAACTGCGGGAGAAGCTAGACATTGCAGGAATGGAAGAAGCTCGCCGGACATTGGTAGAGGCTTTAATCAACTATAGTGCTTTTGAAGGACTCGATGCTCGAGTTGTCTTTGATGCTCATTATCAAAATACTCCCAGTGCTGTCGAGATTGTAACTCGCAACGTATCGGTTCATTACACCGATTATGGTCAGACCGCAGATACTTATATTGAGAAAATCTGCGCTTCTTTATCTCACCAGTTGAGATTGTCTCGACGAAGGCTGATTGTAGCCACTTCAGACCGCGCACACCAGCTCACGGTTATGGGCTATGGAGCCGAATCAATGTCTGCACTGCAACTCGCTCACGATGTAGATTCAGTGGCTCGTCGCCGTCAACGCCGTCATAAGTCCAATAAAAAATCTTCGAGTCGTTTTCTCGCCAACTCCCTTGATGCTGAGTCTCAGCAACGTCTGGCAAAGCTCCGTATGGGACTCAAATAATCAACCTCAAAAAAAATATCTTTACAGGGTTGACTTTTTTGAGAGCTTGAGGTTATTATAGGTAACTGTGACGAAAATAAATTTTTCGAGCAATCCTCGGTAGCTCAGTGGTAGAGCGGTCGGCTGTTAACCGATTGGTCGTAGGTTCGAATCCTACCCGGGGAGTTCTAATTAAAACCAGAAGGTGAGGTATGAAGGATGAAACATTAAGTGTAAAACTTCAGGCTTCAGACTATCGGAAACATTGGTTACTGGATAGTAATGTCACCTTCCTCAATCATGGTTCTTTTGGGGCTTGTCCCCGAACCATCTTAGAAAAACAAGCCAAATTGCGAGAACAGCTTGAACGTCAGCCTGTTCATTTTTTTGTGCGCGAGTGGGAGTCTCTCTTAGATCAGGCGCGTCAACAGCTAGCGGAATTTGTAGGTGCAGATGCTGAGGAACTGGCTTTCGTTCCCAACGCAACAACAGGTGTGAATAGTGTTTTGCGATCGCTTGTTTTTTCTTCCACCGATGAACTTCTCACCACCAACCACGAATATAACGCCTGTCGCAACGCTTTGAACTTTGTGGCTGAACGTTGGGGGGCGAAAGTTGTTGTCGCTGATATTCCCTTCCCTCTCAACTCACCCGATGAGATTTTAACTCCGATTTTAGAGAAAATCACACCTCGCACCCAGCTCGTTTTAATCGATCATGTCAGTAGTCAAACGGGTTTAATCTTTCCTCTAAAGACCTTAATTCAAGAGTTAAATTCACGAGGAATTGATAGTCTCGTTGATGGTGCTCATGTACCGGGAATGCTACCAATAAAGTTATCAGAAATTGGCGCAACCTACTATACCGGAAATTGCCATAAATGGTTGTGTGCGCCTAAAGGAGCTGCATTTTTATATGTTTGTTCCGATAAACAACCGGAAATTCATCCCGTAACCATTAGTCATGGTGCAAATTCTCCTCGCACCGATCGCTCTCGCTTTCAACTAGAATTTGATTGGATGGGAACCCACGATCCTACTGCTTATTTTTGCATTCCAGAAGCGATCAAATTTATGGGTTCACTGCTTCCGGGTGGTTGGTCAGAATTAATTCAACAAAATCATCAAAAAGTAATTTCGGCTCGCAAACTATTAAGTGATAAACTAGAAGTCTCGTTAACCTGTCCGGATGAAATGGTCGGTTCAATGGCGACTCTAATTCTTCCAGAACGAGTACAATCTATTCCTCAACTCCAAGAACAACTGTGGAATCAATTTCAAATAGAAGTTCCGATCATTCCCTGGGAAAATCAGCCTCAGAAATTAATGCGGATTTCTGCTCAAATTTATAATACACTCTCAGAATATGACAAACTTGCTCAAGCATTGCTGAGTTTAGCCAATCAAAGCTAAAAAATATTAAAAAAATCTGGACTTCAAGAATGATTGTAAAATCAGTCACTATAATTCTGTAAACTAAGCAAAAATCATACCCAACGCTGACGCAAAACTTGACTTCAATCCTAAATAGTCGTGAAACTCAACAAATTCCTAAGTATTGAGTCTCGCTACTCTTGACACCAACTTAAAACGCATTAGATAAAAGTAGATTGGGTTGAACTGGTAATGAAACCTCAATAACGAAAGCCACGCTCATTGCCATAAAGAAAAAAGTGAGAGTAGGTTGGGTTTAGCCAGAGTGAAATCCAACAAAGAAAAATTAAAATGAATTGCTAAAAGAAATAAGGAAAGCATGAATCAAATTGTGACCGATAATAAAACCTCTCAAACTTATGGTAAAGTTTATCTAGTCGGGGCAGGACCCGGAGATCCGGGTTTATTAACATTAAAAGGAAAAGGACTGCTACAATGTGCAGATGTTGTCGTTTATGATGCTCTCGTCAGTCCGCCAATCTTGGCAATGATTAACCCTGAAGCCGAACAAATTCACGCCGGAAAACGACGAGGACGACACTCAAAAAAACAAAACGAAATCACTAAAATTTTAATCGAAAAAGCAAAAAATCACGCAATTATTGTGCGGTTAAAAGGTGGAGATCCGTTTGTATTTGGGCGAGGGGGCGAAGAAATGGAAGACTTAGTTAAAGCCGGAATTTCCGTTGAAGTCGTTCCCGGTGTAACATCAGGAATTGCAGCCCCCGCTTACGCCGGAATTCCCCTAACTCACCGGAATTTTAGCTCCTCAGTCACCTTTGTAACAGGTCACGAAGCCGCCGGAAAATATCGCCCAGAAGTCAACTGGAAAGCGATCGCTCAAGGTTCAGAAACCCTCGTCATTTACATGGGGATTCACAATTTAACCTATATTACCTCAGAATTAATCGCCGCAGGTCGCAACCCCGAAACGCCCATCGCCCTAATTCGCTGGGGAACTCGACCCGAACAAGAACAATTAATCGGACAGCTTAATACAATTGTCAAACAAGTTGAAACCACTGGGTTTGAAGCTCCCGCCATTGCGATTATCGGAGATGTGGTTCATCTCGAAGAAATATTACCCGATTGTCTCCCCTCCGTTGAAAGTAGATAAATCCTCGCTTATCAGGTTAAACTAGAAGTAGCCAAAGGAAGTGATCTGTTCAGGATATTGGGTGCTTTTCTCGTCAAGTTTTTGCAGTTAAACCTTAAGCTGTTAGTTTATTGTGTCAAGCTTAGATTATCAAGCTAAAAAAGCCTATCAAGTTGGAATGCGCTGGATCGCCGGAGCATTTATTTTAGCCAGCATCAGTTTAGCAGGAGTTCTAGGCTATGAGTGGATAAAAAATCGACCCATTGCTCCAACAAGTGTCAATTTAGTTGAGGTTGAGTTGGGGAATGTAGACAATAAAATTAATGCAGGTGGCACCGTCGAACTTGGGGGTCAACGAACAATTAAATCACCCGAAGAAGGAGCAGTAGACCAGATTTTAGTTCAACAAGGAGATCGGATTTCTGTTGGTCAAGAACTTCTGATTCTCCGGAATCCAGAGCGAGAAACAATATTAAGTAAGCAGCAGTTAGCTATTCAAAAACAAGAAATATTAGTAGAGCGCGATCGCCAAAAGATAGAAGAAGCAGAAGAAAATTTACGAGCAGCAATAGCAGACTATCAATTTGATTTAGAAGACGATCGCCAACAAATAGAATCTAAGCAAGCGATTAAAAAATTAGAAATTGATAAACTCAAAGCACAAGTGAATCGCGATCGTCAGAAAGTTAAAGAAGCGAAAGCCAATTTAGAAGCAGAAGAAGCCGAACTTGAAAACGTCGAAAAACTTTTAGAACGGGGTTTTGTCGCTCAACAAGAAATTGATCGTCAAAGAAAAACTGTTCGTGAAAGTCAAGCTTCATTAAGAGATGCTGAACTGAATTTTAAAAATGCTCAAATAGAGTTAGAAACCAAACAAGTAGAACTAATTCAGGTTCAGACTAAAGCCAATAGTGGTCAGCTTGTTGACGCAGAAATACAACTCCAACAAGCTCAAGCCGACTGGAGACAAAGCCAAAGTGATCTTGAACGTTCTAAAGTCGAATATCAAGAACAAGCTTTAACTTTAGAAAATAATATTGTTACCGCTCCTATTAATGGAGTTATTCTAAATCTTAACGTTCAACCTGGAGATGGAGTCAACCGCAGTGAGGAATTAATGACCTTGGGTGATCCTGATCAAGAACTGGTTCAACTGCAACTTTCGACCCTAGATGCAGCTCAAGTTAAACCCAATCAACTCGCTAAAATTAGCATCATTGGTCCGAATGCAGAAACCTTTACAGGGCGAGTTAAAAACATTGGTTTACAAGCCCGAAGTTCTAATAATAATAATAATTCAAATTCCTCCGGTCAAGCGACTGTTCCCGCTACAATTCAACTGGATAGACCAACAGGAACATTAATTCCAGGCAGTGCTGTTAGTGTAGAAATTATATTAGAAGAACGCAATAATGTAGTCGTATTAAATACAGAGTTAATTCAGCGAGAAGGAGCATCAAGCTATGTTTGGATTGTAGACTCTGAAAATAGTGCTCAAAAACAACCTGTGGAACTGGGACTTGAAGGATTAATTCAAGTGGAAATTACATCCGGTTTAAAAGCCGGTGATACTGTTATTTCGCCTCCACCGGAAACAATATTAGAACCCGGAACACCGATTACAGAAGCATCACCTGAAGAGCCAGAAAATTCTACTGAATAACTGCATCTGTTAAAATCAGTTAATTTCTAATAAATTGATACCCAATCTGTCAATCTATCAACTTGATTTCATCAGTATCTTGTCTTAAATTACGACTGCCAATAGTTTCAATAGGGTGAGGAATACCCACCCTAATTTTATAGGTTATTGTAACGCCCAATTTACCAAGAGTCGTACCCCAAATCCTGTAGCACCTTTGCTGTTATAGCTGTTATCTTTGTCTGTCCAAACTGGGCCAGCAACGTCTAAATGTGCCCAAGGTGTTGTTTCAACGAACTGCTTTAAAAACAGTGTCGCGGTAATAGAACCACCTGCTCTTGGCCCTGTATTTTTCATGTCCGCATGAACCGCTTTTAACCCTTCAAAATATTTCTCCTCAATAGGCATCCGCCAAAGTTTTTCTCCAGTGGCTTTTGATGCTGTTTCTAACTGACTGGCGAGGTCATCATTGGGACTCCACAAGCCCGCAATATCATTTCCTAACGCCACGACACAAGCTCCCGTTAATGTAGCTAAATCAATCATGGCATCTACCCCTAATTTATCAGTGAAAACGAGGGCATCTGCTAAAGTTAAACGTCCTTCTGCATCGGTATTATTAACTTCAATAGTTTTTCCATTTGAAGCTTTGAGAAAATCTCCAGGGTGCATCGCTCGACCACTAATCATATTCTCTGTTACCGCACTAATAAAATGCACTTCCACGTCAGGCTTTAACAAACCAATGGCTTTTGCTGCGCCAAAAGTTGCAGCGGCACCTCCCATATCGGTTTTCATCATTTCAATACTACTCGCCCCAACTTTGAGATTGAGTCCACCCGAATCAAAGGTTAATCCTTTACCAATAATTGCGAGTTTACGGCGAGGGGTTTCTGCGGGTTTGTAGGTTAAATGAATAAATTTTGGGGGTAAATCAGAGGCTTGAGCCACCCCTAAAAATGCACCCATTCCTAATTTTTCACAGTCTGATTTTTCTAAAATCTCAATATCAAACCCATATTCTGAGGCCAGGGATTCTGCCATTTCTGCCATTGTAATCGGGTTAATTTCATTGGCGGGGGCGGCAACTAATTCTCTAGCTAAGAACACTCCAGAACAGATATGTTGAGCCTTAGTAATTGCAGCTTCAGTTCCGCCTAAACCCAGCAATTCAACCCGTTCAACAGCGATTCCTTTATCCTCAGTTTCCGACTTAAAACGGTTGTCTTCATATAACGCCAGTTCCACCCCTTCGACTAAAGTTTGAGTTGTTGCGGATGGCGTTTCACAAACAGGTAAACTTAAACCCAGAGTTTTGCATTTAATCGTTTTAGCAAGACGGGCGGCGGTGGCGGCGGCGGAACGAAGACTATCTAAAGTAATCTCATCTGATGAACCCAAACCAACTAAAATAATCTTGCGAATGGGACTATTACTACCGACGCGAGTTGATGCACTGCTGCTGGGTTTACCATCAAATTCAGTTTCTGCAATCAACTCCTTCAACGTGCCTGCAAGTTTTTCATCTAACTGGGCTAAATCACCCGGTAATTCTACTTCCTGTTCACATACGCCAATCGCCAGGGCATCTCCTGTCCAATCAATACGGCTGGTGTCTACAACTTGAAATTCCATGCTTTCTACTCGAACTAATAAAATCTATCTAACACTGAAAAGAATTTGACGCAATTTTGATCAAATCTATCGTTCATTACAGCAGATTCTTACCCTGATTGCATCTTGCTACATTTTTTTACATTTTGTTGTCCGCGTCCCCTGCCAACTCCCCCGATTTGTGATACCATCAACACCATTAGCTAGGGGTGCCTGCGAAGTCCAGGCTGAGAGACACCCTTGGAACCTGAGTCCGGCTAGTACCGGCGTAGGGAAGCTGTTACCATAAGGGAATAAAAAATGCGAACAGAATGGGTCAATCTGCGGCGTGGTCAAGCCAATGTGACGCAAATGCACTACGCTCGTCAGGGTGTTGTCACTGAGGAAATGCACTATGTCGCCAAGCGGGAAAATCTGACCGTAGAGTTGATTCGCGATGAAGTCGCTCGCGGTCGGATGATTATTCCAGCTAATATTAATCATACCAATCTGGAGCCAATGTGTATTGGGATTGCCTCCAAATGTAAGGTTAATGCCAATTTAGGTGCATCGCCGAATACTTCGGATTTGAGTCAAGAGATTGATAAGCTGAATCTCGCCGTCAAATATGGCGCAGATACGGTTATGGATTTGTCTACGGGCGGCGGTGATTTAGACAAAATTCGCACGGCTATTATTAATGCTTCTCCGGTGCCAATTGGAACCGTTCCGATTTATCAGGCGATGGAAAGTGTTCATGGTCGGATTGAGAATTTAACGGCTGAAGATTTCCTGCATATTATCGAAAAACACGCCCAACAAGGTGTTGATTATATGACGATTCATGCGGGAATTTTAATTGAACATTTACCGTTAGTTCGCAATCGAATTACGGGTATTGTGTCTCGTGGTGGCGGAATTATTGCCCGTTGGATGCTGCATCATCACAAACAAAATCCCCTTTATACGCATTTTGATGATATTATCGAAATCTTCAAGAAATACGATGTTTCTTTTAGTTTAGGGGATTCTTTGCGTCCGGGCTGTACTCACGATGCTTCTGATGAAGCCCAACTTGCAGAACTCAAAACCCTCGGACAATTGACTCGCCGCGCCTGGGAACATGATGTACAGGTGATGGTAGAAGGGCCAGGTCATGTGCCGATGGATCAAATTGAGTTTAATGTCAAGAAACAAATGGAAGAGTGTTCGGAAGCACCTTTCTATGTTTTGGGGCCATTAGTGACTGATATTGCGCCGGGATATGACCATATTACCTCAGCCATTGGAGCTGCGATGGCGGGTTGGTATGGAACGGCAATGTTGTGTTATGTAACACCCAAAGAACACCTGGGTTTACCCGATGCAGAAGATGTTCGCAATGGCTTAATTGCCTATAAAATTGCCGCTCATGCCGCCGATATTGCCCGTAAACGTCCGGGCGCACGCGATCGCGATGACCAGCTTTCTGCCGCTCGTTATAACTTCGACTGGAACCGTCAGTTTGAACTGTCTCTCGATCCTGATCGCGCTCGTGAATATCACGATGAAACTTTACCTGCGGATATCTACAAAACAGCGGAATTCTGTTCAATGTGTGGACCGAAATTCTGTCCGATGCAAACTAAGGTTGATGCAGATGCGTTAACCGAGTTAGAGAAGTTTTTAGCTCAGGAAAAAGAAGCGGTTGCTCAAAGTTAAATCGTGCTGAAATGGATAGTTTCAGGCTAACTTTACTCGGTTAGCACTTTCTCAAATTAATCGGTAAACGGATAGGTTAATGCTAGCAGTATTAGCCTATCCGTCTTTAAATGTAACCAATCTATAACTAATAAACCTCTGCCCCTTCAAATTGTTTGATATTCTGAACTTTGGCAGATTCTCCACAGGTTCGAGGAGTCGGAAAGAGTTTTCCAGGGTTGGCTAATCCTTTTTCATTAAACACCTCTCGTACCCATTTCATCGTTTCTAAATCGGTTTCATTAAACATTTCTGGCATATAACAACTCTTGTCTGAACCAATGCCATGTTCGCCGGAAAGACTGCCTCCAACTTTTACACAAATTTTGAGGATTTCGCCGCCAATTTCTTCAACCACTTCTAACGCACCTTCTACAGAGTTATCGTAGAGAATTAAGGGATGAAGGTTGCCATCTCCGGCATGAAAAACATTAGCAATTCGATAGCCATATTTTTCACTTAAAGCTTCAATTTCTTTGAGAACATAAGCCATTTGAGTGCGAGGAATGACGCCATCTTGCACATAATAATCTGGACTAACATGACCAGCAGCAGCAAATGCGGCTTTGCGTCCTTTCCAGATTTTTAGTCGTTTTTCGGGGTCAGAAGCGGTTGTAATTTGACGAGAACCATTACTTTTGCAAATTTCAGCAACACGATGTTTATTTTCTGTGACTTCAACTTCTAACCCATCAATTTCCACTAATAAAATAGCCCCGGCATCTCGTGGATAAAGCCCGGTATTGACCACATCTTCTACCGCATTAATACTAAGATTATCCATGATTTCCATTCCCCCAGGAATAATCCCATCACTGATAATATCAGCAACTGTTGCGCCTGCCGCTTCTATTGTCGGGAAATCGGCTAATAAAACGCAAATATTTTCTGGGGCTTTGAGAATTCTTAAGGTGATTTCTGTGGCTATTCCTAATGTTCCTTCTGACCCTACAAATAAACCCATTAAATCATATCCGGGCATTTCCGGAACTTGCCCACCTAGATCGACGATTTCCCCTTCAGGCGTGACAATTTTCAAGCCTAAAACATGATTGGTTGTTACCCCATATTTCAAACAGTGAACTCCGCCGGAATTTTCAGCAACATTTCCGCCAATTGAACAAATAATTTGACTAGATGGATCGGGTGCATAGTAAAAACCCGCCCCACTCACCGCTTGTGTCACCCAATTATTAATCACTCCCGGTTGAACAACCACTTGTTGATTTTCGAGGTCAATATTCAAGATTTTTCGCATTAATGCGGTGACAATTAACACACAATCTTCGACGGGTAAAGCACCACCAGATAAGCCTGTTCCCGCCCCTCTTGCCACCCAAGGTAGGTTATGGCGATCGCAAATTTTTACCGCTTCGGCAACTTCTTCGGTGGTTCTCGGTAGGACGACTAAGGCTGGACGTTGACGATAACTGGTGAGTCCATCGCATTCATAGACTAATAATTCTTCCTTGCGTTGAACGACTCCCCGCTTTCCGACTATCGCTTCAAATTTTTTGACAATCGGTTTCCAATTGCGTTTTTGGGTTTTCTCTTGGGTGAGCATTTATTCGTTTATTTATACTAAATTTTTATGATTTTATTAGTGTAACAGCTTTTGGGAACAAAGAGGCCGTTTTTGAGTTTTACTTCGCACAATCTAACCGATTTTATAATTTAATTTTATAATTTAATTTTATAATTTGAGGGCAACTTCTCAAAAACCTGCTATGCTACATTTTCGATATTCCTCTGTGATTGATGCGCCTGTTGAGGTGGTTTGGGAGTTTCACGAACGCTCTGATATTTTGCAACTTTTAACCCCTCCTTGGCAACCTGTGGAGGTGATCCGACGTGAGGGAGGATTAGATATCGGGGCGATTACAGAATTTCGCCTCTGGCTGGGGCCGATTCCAGTACAATGGTTAGCAGTGCATACAGAATGCGATCGCTATCACCTCTTCACCGACCAACAGAAACAAGGGCCAATGGAAAGTTGGGTACATCGACATCAATTTTCCGCAGAACAAGGAAAAACCCGCCTCACTGATGCCATTTCCTACGCGCCTCCTGGAGGATGGCTGGCAGAAAATCTGTTAGCGTGGTGGGTTGATAGTCGTTTAGAAGATATGTTTCGCTATCGCCATGAGGTTACAAAGCGAGAATGCGAGAAAGTATCTAGAAATTAAACTTCGGTATTAACAGTTTCGGCTTCTGTGTTGACTTCTTTTGTACTTTCAGAGGGAGTCTCGGTTGTTGAAGTTTCTGCAATATCTTTAATAACAGTCTCAGATTCAGCAACAGGTTGAACTTCTGTTTTTGAAGATTTTACTAAAGAAGGAACTGTTGCTGGGTTTTCCGTTTCTTCTTCGGTGTTAATTTGTTCAACGTTTTGTTCTAAGGCTTGAATCCGTTCTTTTTGCTGATTAATTTGTTGGAGATCCTTCTCTAACTCTTGGATGCGTTTTTCTTGTTGACGAATTTGACGAGTTGTTTTGCGAGTATTGACGATTCCTTGCAGTTGAGAGAGTAAGCTAAATAGCCAAGCCAAAATCGCCCCGAATCCTGTTGCTGCAATTAATTCAAGGGCTAAGGGGGCTTCGAGTTCGACTCCTTCGACAACTTGAACGGTAGCGAGTTCTGTATTCTGTAGGCTGAACAAAACCAAGCCGACGCAAAGGATGAAAATTAACACAAAGTTGAGGGGACGCATGAAAGAAACTCCAGACTGTAAGCAGATTACTGTTTTAATTTTACTAAACATGGTTTCTGATTACCGGATCTTTTCGGGAGTTTCTGCGATCAGGCTTGTTTTGAGATAGTTGACAGGATTAGGCATATTATTGGGTTTTTAGCAATAAGTAAATTTATCATTGTTTTGCTTCAATCCCATTTCTGAGTGAATTGATAAATCTGTTGGATCAAGCGATCAAGTTGGGTTTGATCCAAATAAGGATTCAGTAAAATTGTTCTTAACCAACGATGTCCACGGTAAGCCGGAAGAGATAGAAATATATTGGCGTTTTTGAGTAAATACGCTTGTAAATCTGTATTCCATTGATCCTGATTTTCGGGTAATATTTGAGTCGGAATACTCCGAAAACAAACAATATTCATATCGGGTTCTCCGACGACCTCTAAATCTGGAATGGTTAGCAATTTTTTCCAGAAATATTCGGTCAGTCTATAGCTTTCATCAATTAACTGACTGTAACCTTTTTTCCCTAAATGTTGTAGCGACAACCATAATTTCAAGACATCGGCATGACGAGTTCCTTGAACTGAAATTTCTCCTAAATTTACTAAATCATCGGTTGTCTGCATATAGGGCGCACTAATTCTAAACTCAGTTTCTAACTGCTGAAATTCTCGAAACAAAACCATCGCACAAGTTCTCGCAACGTACAGCCATTTCTGTGGATTAAATGTAATGGAGTCAGCTTGTTCAATTCCTTTTAATTTTTGACGATGTTGAGGAGAAAAAATAATCGCCCCTCCGTAAGCCGCATCCACATGAAACCATAAATTGTGTTGATGGGCAATTTCAGCCATTTGTTCTAAAGGATCAATATTTCCTGTCGTCGTTGTTCCCGCAGTTGCAACAATACAAAAGGGTATTTTTCCTTCTAACTTTGCTTGTTCTATTTTATATTTTAAATCTTCAATAATTATCTGAGAGTTTTGATTCGTTTGAATAGGAATCACGGCAGATGTTCCCAATCCTAACAACATTGCTACTTTTTGTAGAGAAGTATGGGCAACTTCTGATGCAAAGAAAACAGGTTGTTGCGTTTGAGCATAAATGCCAGATGCTTTGGAATTAAATTTTTGATTTCGGGCGACAGTTAACGCTTGTAAATTGGCTAATGTTCCGCCACTTCCCATGACTCCACCGGATTTTTCTCCTAAATTAAAGAGTCGTGCCAACTGCTGAATCAGGTTAAATTCTAAACGGGAGAAAACAGGCGACATTTCCACACTCAGCATATTATTATTGAGGGAAGCAGCGACTAATTCAGCGAGAATAGATATAGTTGTCGGCATAGAGTCCATGTGACCCATATAACCTGGATTTGCTGCATTTGTAGACTGAGTAATAATTCGGTTTAATTTTTCAAGTAAATCGGACTCAGGGAGTGAATTTTCAGGAATTGGAATTAAATCAGTTAAATCACCTGTTTCTGGAAGGGGTGAATAGTTCGCCGCAGTTGCTAAATGAGAGAATATTAGGTCTAGAACTTGACGGGTCAGTTGTTCAATTTCGTTACGGTTCTTTCCTTGAGGGTCAATAAAAGCAGTGATGGGTAACTCCGAGAGATTCATAGACTTATTTGATAATGACAACAGTTTTAGATTGTCTGTTATAAAACCCAATAAGTTGTTCTGGAAAAGAAATGTCAGTCCTGTGCTTTATATTTAACTAAAAAGTTGAACTAAAAAGTTGGGCTTCACATTGTTCAACCCAACCGACTTTCTGATTCGTTTCTGCTTGTGTTTTCAAAACGGATAACTCCTTACTAAATCCAGTAGATTAACGCATTTAGAAATGGATGGATCTATTCAGAGTCCACCGTTTATCGCACACCTACGGAAGCATTTGCTCTGACCCCCGACTATAAAAGATATCGGGGGAATATTGGGTGGCTCATTCTATGACTTTGCCATCTTTGCAGAACCCGGATTTCGCCAAGAGACTTTCGGTAAAATTTCGTTCTTGTCAACCCGACCCTTATACTTGACGGCGAAGTTCAACAGTGAATCTAAGAGTGAATCCGAGAGGAAATGAGGTTGCAATCCTAAACCTAACAGGTTGGTGTTCTTCGCATTGAAATAATGTTCTTCAAGTTCGACGCGAGGATTTTCCATGTTTTGAATTTCCACATCGAAGCCTAATGTATTTCCGGCTTTCTTCACCATCATCGCTAAGTCATTAACCTTGAACATTTCTGTAAACTGGTTAAAGACACGGAATTGACCTGCTTCAGCCGGAGTTTTGATCGCCAGTTCAACACAACGCACGGTATCGCGAATATCGAGGAACGCACGAGTTTGTCCACCTGTTCCATAAACCGTCAAGGGATGACCAATGGCGGCTTGAATACAGAAACGGTTTAACGCGGTACCAAAAACCCCATCGTAGTCAAGACGGTTGATCAACATTTCATCCATCCCGGTTTCATCGGTAAGAACCCCGTAAACCACCCCTTGGTTTAAATCTGTCGCCCGCAGACCCCAAATTTTACACGCAAAATGAATATTGTGGCTATCGTGAACCTTGGACAGATGATAGAAGCTTCCGGGCTGTTTGGGATAGGGTAGGGTGTCCTTACGACCATTGTGTTCAATGGTGATATACCCCTCTTCGATGTCAATATTAGGCGTTCCGTATTCACCCATCGTTCCCAGTTTCACCAGATGACAGTCGGGGAAATGTTCGCGCATCGCGTACAAAATATTGAGCGTTCCCACAACGTTGTTTGTTTGGGTGAGAACGGCGTGTTCTCGATCAATCATGGAAAAAGGTGCAGATCGTTGTTCTCCGAAGTGAACAATTGCTCCCGGTTCAAACTCTAGTAAACTATCGAGTAGGAAACTGTAGTCGTTGATATCGCCAATATAGAGATCGATTGACTTCCCAGTTAAATCTTTCCAGCGTTGAATCCGTTGCTGAATCGGTGCGATCGGAGTTAAGGTTTCAATACAAAGCTGCTGATCCCAGTGTCGCCGGACTAAGTTATCTAAAATCCCAACTTCATAGCCTCGGTTGGATAAGTAGAGGGCTGTCGCCCAACCGCAGTAGCCATCACCACCAATTACTAGAACTTTCATAAATTTTACTGCATCTCGTTTTGCTGATACTGGGTTAACATACAAGAGTTGTGGTCTTCTGTCTAGATGTCGATGGTTATGAGTTTTTGGTGTGGTGTTCGTAGACGTAACAATCCGACGATCGCACATTGCTAGCCGCTACAGCTTCCATTTAACGCATATATCGACATTTTAAGTCTCTGTAAGCATAGGGGATCTCTGTATATTCCTTAAGTTTATTTTGAATAATATTCCGATATTGAACTAGGGTATCCATTGTGAAAACCTACCTTTCATAACTAACGAATAAAATCAATCTGGCAAATATTTAGAGATGTAATCGGTTCAAACTCTTTACGATCAGAGGTTATTAATATTCCCGGCTCTCGGTTAGCCAGAGCTAAAGCAAAACAATCAGCCAAAGAAATTCTCTTAATTGTCCCCTTGTATTTTCCTGCTTGTTGCCAGAAGTCGATTCCTAAATCATCCCGAATTGTGACATTTATACTTCGCAAGTCTTGAATGACCTCCTCGGCAAAGTCTTCTCCACCACTACGCAAAAAATCATAATCAACTTCACACGCATTAATTCCATGGATTCAACAATTATATTGACTATCAGACAGATAATTTTCTACCATTTCTGCTCCCGGCTCATCTCGAAAGAAAGCAATAACAGCACAAGCATCTAAAATAATATTCATCTAACCTTATTCTAGAAGTCGATCTCTTGTTGTTTTCTCCGAGCGAAATCATCACTACTGGTTGAAATATTGGCATATTTTCCACGCAGTGAATGAGCTGATAAAAACTTTCTTGCTTGTTTTTTTCTCAAAATCTCAAACAAAGTATCTTGTTCTTCTTGAGACAAAGTTTCTAGTGAATCGATAATCTCTTGTAGCTTCATCGTAAATAATCTCCATGAGAATTAAGTATTGGCACATTTGGAACTGTTTTGTTTGACCCGGTTAAATTTTCACTTCCGACGCAAAACTCGCCCAACGTTCAAACTGAAACGGTCCGGCGACTGAACCCCAAACGTGTTCGTGGGTTTCGACATCGAATCCTTGGTCATGGCTGATCATCTGCTGTTCTTTGACTTCAAACCAACTATTGAGATAGGTTGTTTTCCCATTACGTTCTACAATACAGCCTTTTCCGGGTTCGACTTCGGCTTTAAAACTATGACCTGTCCAACGAGTGATAAAGGTACAGCCGGGAAGTTTTTTGATTTGTTCGGGGTTGAGGTCAGCTAGGCGTTCGGGTTGGCGAGAAGCACCGTAAAATTGTTCTTGATTCTCAATGGCGTAATTTTCGATCTCGATATAATCTTCACAAGGAACAAATCTGAGAATTCGTACCCGATAGGGTTGATTAATCATGTAATCATAAGCCTGTTCGAGATAAAGACTCACCCCGTCTAATAATTCGGTGGGTAACGGACGCATACAAACGCGAATATGGGCGAAAAAGGGCGGGTTCTCGAACGCCTGGGGTTGGTTGCTAAAGTCGGAGGCCATCCAACGAACTAAGGTTGCAATATCGGTAGAATGAGTCATTATCTCAGTAAACAGTGAATAGGGGATAAGTTTTTTGAGATAGGATAACAGATTTAACCTTGTTTGAGGCTAAATAACAAGAATTCAGGTGCGCCATTTTCCTCACTCAGTAAGAGTAAACTCTGACCTCCATCGGGTAAACGAGGGCCTAATGTCATACTCGCTAGAGAATTAACGGGAATATTCAGGGTGTTGAGATCGAGTAATAGTCTTTTTCGCATCGCTTGAACTTTTCGCAAGTCTCCCCGCAAACTAACGATCCTGGAAGTATCAGTGGCATCTCCGGTGAAAACTTGATAAATTTGAGCAGAGTTTGGCGATCGCTCTAAACTGAGAAAGTAGCCGCCTTGCGGAAGTACGACAATATCCGCTAATTGATAGGGCGAAGTTTCCGAGGCTTCTAAAGGGTAGAGATTTTCTGAGACAAGAAAAGAAGCGCGATCGGCGATAACATAATGCAAGATTCGTAATTTTGTATCAACATTAATATCTTGATCTTGGACTAATGAAGTTGCGGTTGAGGTAAATAAACGAAACGGATCTTTTCCACCTGGACTAAACCCATCGGGTGCAATACTCATGGATTTAAATCCTAAATTAGCTTGAATTCCTTGTTGTTGTTCTCCCTCTTCTATCATCGGACGATAACCGGGTGGAAGCGGAACAGTATTGCGAAGTTCTCCGGTTTCTAGATCGAATTCTCCCAGCAATGGCACATTATCTTCCCCTTCAATCTTTTCCGCTGCGATGAACACAGAGTTTCGAGGTGAAAAGGTCATGCTTTCTGGGTAAGTTTCGGTCAGGGAAATCGGCTGACCTGATGGATCTCTTAGATCTATTTTATTTTCAATTTTGACTGCATTTAACTGGGTTTGATTCTCGTTGGATGTTAAATCAAATTTTAAGCGATAAAATTGAGCTAAATTATCTTCATTTTGATCAGCCAAGGCGTAGAAATGAAATCCCGGTGTTGAGCGATCGCCATAGCCTGGAATTTCGTAGGTAATTGACGAGAGGTGAACATTCAGACCAGATTCTGCTGTTTGAGGTAGTGTGTATTCTCCCAGAAAATCAAGGGAGAAGTTCAGAAACATTCGATCTTCAGCAGAAACTTGGGGTAATGAACAGGAGGAGAGTAAGGTTAAGACTAAAATTATCGATGCAACAGCCTGAAAAAATCGTTGCCATTGACCGCCTCGAACTTGAGCAAGCGGTGAAGTGGGTATGATTTCGTTCTGTATATTCAAGATGCTTGTCCCAAACTTCTATTGAATGATTATCTCACACTTTTGTCACTTTTAGAGTAGCAAAAGCAGAAAATCTTACACCCTAACTTTATCCTCAAAAATCAACATTTAATTAACCCATTTTCAAAGGTTTTTTAAATCCGTGTATTCTTAGCTCGGACGATAGCTGTATCTAGCCGAAAACTGCAATATTTTCTATTTTTTATAGAGATTTATAAAACAGGATAAATTTCTTACTTTACACAATCTTTAAAAAACTCTCTTGATTATCTCAATAAAACTCCATTTTTTTACGGTCGCTTTACATATAAAAAAAAATTTATGCTTTTCCCGGAGACATCTATACATCTCAGTATAGCTAACCAGTAGAAACAAAAATGATCCGGGAGATTTCAATCGTTATTGAAAATTCAAGATGTTTGTATATGACAAACTTTTGAATAGACATTGAAGTCCAACCCATTGAATATCATTAATTTTTCTACTCATAAACACTAGAAGTCTCACATTTACATTCAAAGGAAACGCATGAAACTTTCAACCGTTCTCTACTCCACGCTCGCCTCTGTTGGTGTTGTATTAGCAGCAATAATGCCAGCTCAAGCTTTTAGCGTAAATTTCGGAGCAGATAGCACATCTTCTAATAATCCTGCAACAGGTGCATCCGCATCTGTAGATTTTAACTTTTCAGATGTAACAGGTGGTGTTCAACTCGATTTAGATATTTTCAATACAACAGGTGACACTTCTTTTGGTGACAATGCAACCGCATCTAAACTAACAGGAATTGGCTTTAATTTAGCTGGTGGTGTTACTGCTGATGCAGGTTCCTTTACTAATACAGGGTTCCTCGATTTTTTATCACTCAACGATTCTTTACAGCCCTTCGGCTCCTTTGATGTAGCTGTTCTTGATAATAACAACTTTGAAGGTGGAAATGCAAATGATGCGCTTCCTGAAGGTCAGTCAACAACAGCAAGTCTCTTGCTGACAACAGCTTTAGGAGCAAGTGATGTTGAACAAGCTTTCCTAAATTTATTCTCTGACGATTCAAATTTTGTTGCTCGTTTTCAGCAAGTTGATGCAGGTGCAGGAAGTGATAAACTTCTGGGTGGTACAGTTAATGGCGGTACAGTGACTCCTGAACCCGTTCCCGAACCTTTCACTATCTTAGGTTCTATGGCAGCTTTAGGTGTTGGAACTGTATTAAAGCGGAAAGCAAACAAAGCTTAATTTAACCCTAAAATTTGATTTCAGTTAATTGAAAAAGGGGTGGGTTTGTAGAGATCTGATCATTCAGTATCTTGAAGAATCACCTCCTGAAAATTTATTTTAAAATAATACTGATTCTATACCTACTATTTAACATCCAATCCAAATATCAAGCATTAAAAAAGACTCCAAAAGGAGCCAAAATAATCATGCAGTCTGACAAAACTAAAATTTAGCCGACAGTTTCTTCTAACCTTGCTCCCCGCAATCGTATACAATCAAGCCTAGCATCTAGTTTGCTAGACCCATCTCTTCACTTTTGTATATAACTAGCACAAAACACTCGTACCGAATACTATCTAGCCGAATAAGACTTCTACACTCATTTGTGACTATAATAATGAAATTGCCAAATTTAACTGTATTCAAATATGCAAAACTCAAAGGAAAATTAAATTAAAATATTTATTATTAGAGCCAAAAAAACTTATACACGTCCCTGGAAGGATTCGCTTATGAATCGTCGTCGCATCTTTACCCTCGCTTGTGGCTTTTTTCTCTCGCTACTTCTTAGTATTAGTTGTAGTCGTCCACAAAGCACAGAACCTCAAGCTGGTAATGCAACTCTTGTGAGTGGTACAGAACAAACAGAATTAACGGTTTCTGCGGCGGCGAGTCTTACCGATGCGATGATGGCTATTCAGCCACTTTATGAACAGGAATACCCAAACGTTAAACTCCTCTATAATTTTGCTTCTTCGGGTTCTCTACAGCAACAAATTGAACAAGGCGCCCCAGTTGATGTGTTTATTTCCGCTGCACCTAAACAGATGAATGCTTTAGAAGAAAAAGGCTTGATCGTCAATGAAACTCGCCAAGATTTACTCAAAAATGAAATGGTTTTAATTGTTCCTCCAGGAAATAATACCGTTAAAACGTTTGAGGATTTGGCAAATGATCAAGTCAAAAAAATAGCGGTGGGCGAACCCGAAAGCTCTCCAGCCGGAAAATATGCTCAAGAAGTATTAACATCTCTCAATTTACTCGAAACGCTACAACCCAAAGAAGTTTATGCTAAAACTGTTCGTCAAGTTTTGAGTTATGTTGAAACTGGGAATGTAGAAGCTGGAATTGTTTACAGTTCTGATGCTCAAGTCTCCGATAAAGTTAAAATTGTGACGACAGCTTCAGCAGAAGATCATTCTCCAATTCTATATCCTGCTGCTGTAATTAAAGAAAGCAATAATCAAGAAGTTTCTCAAGAATTTATACAATTTCTATCGAGTGATTCAGCGAAATCAGTCTTTGAAAAATATGGTTTTGGATTGGTAAATTAGTTAATACGAGTTATAGAGTCTAAAAATTAGAAAACAGAGAGGATAGCAGAGTTGTTTGTACCCTGACTATTGACCCTTCTGAGTCATTCTCAATTTATCACAGAAAAACCTCACAAATAGAAAATCAATGTTTACCGAACTCTTTTCCGATCTGTCTCCAGCGTGGATTTCCTTTAGAGCTGCTTTTATTGCCACAATTCTCACATTTTTCTTAGGTACAATAGCCGCTCGTTTAATGCTGAACTATCGAGGTAAAGCAAAAGGAATCATTGATGGTATTTTGACGGCTCCTCTAATTTTACCCCCAACGGTTGTCGGTTTTCTGCTCCTGGTTTTATTTGGTCGATATGGTCCGGTTGGAAAACTCCTCGCAACTGCTGATATTTCAGTTGTTTTTACTTGGTATGCAACTGTTATTGCTGCAACGGTTGTCGCCTTCCCTTTAATGTACAAAACGGCTTTGGGTGCATTCAAACAAATTGATAACAATCTATTAGCCTGTGCGAGAACATTAGGAGCCTCTGAATGGACGATTTTTTGGCGAGTGATGCTATCTCTAGCTAAACCCGGTTTATTCTCTGGAATTCTGCTGGCTTTTGCCCGTTCTCTGGGTGAATTTGGGGCCACATTAATGTTAGCAGGAAGTATTCCAGGGCGAACTCAAACGATTCCGGTTGCTATCTTTTTTGCGGCTGAATCGGGTAAAATGGATTTGGCTTTAGCTTGGGTAATCGTCATTTTAGTGATTTCATTGGGAATTATGATGGCGGTGAATTATTCAGAGGAAATTAGTTCAGGAAAAAGAATCAAAGCAAAACCTTCAAAAGCAAGCCGTCGAGGAAATGGGTATTATTTCTTCCCGATCTCTAATGTTATTTCTCAACCAGAACTGATTGTTAATATCAAAAAACAACTCCCGAATTTTGTTTTAGATGTTTCCTTTAGCACCCATGAAAAACCATTAGGATTATTAGGAGGTTCGGGTGCAGGAAAAAGCTTAATTTTACGGTGCATCGCAGGCTTAGAAACGCCAGATAGTGGTCAAATTATTCTGAATGGGCGGATACTTTATGATTCTAAACAAGGAATTAATTTACCGAGCCGTCAGCGAAATATTGGTTATTTATTCCAGAATTATGCACTGTTCCCGCATTTAACAATTGCTGAAAATATTGCCTTTGGTTTACCGAAAGGATTATCCTCTGTCATCATCAAGCAGCGCGTCGAAGAACAGCTTATTTCCGTTCACCTGAGTGGAATGGGCGATCGCTATCCAACCGAACTTTCAGGGGGTCAACAACAACGAGTTGCATTAGCAAGAGCATTAGCGAGTCAACCGGAAATTTTATTACTAGATGAACCCCTTTCAGCCTTAGATACTCATCTGCGCGATCAAGTCGAAAAATTAATTGTTACTTCTGTTGCTAAACACAAAGGAATTACTTTATTTGTAACACACAACTTAGAAGAAGCCTATCGAGTTTGTGACAATTTAATGGTAATCGATAACGGTCAAATTATTACTCAGGGTAGCAAACAAGATATTTTCGATCATACCTCCATTTTCCGCGTTGCTCAATTAACAGGTTGTAAAAACTTTTCTCAAGCAGTTGCGATTAGCGAACATCAAATAGAAGCCCTAGACTGGGGATGTATTTTGCAGACAGTTGAACCCGTTTCAAATTCTCTTTCTCATGTCGGATTTCGTGCCCATCAATTAATCTTTTCGTCAGCGAAACCGAAACCCAATACTTTCCCCTGTTGGCTAACGATGACGAGTGAAACCCAACACCGTATGACACTTTATCTCAAACTTCATCAACCTCCAAACGATCCTAACGATTATCATTTACAAGCTGAAGTTTTTAAGGAAAAATGGGAAAATCTCAAGAATAAACCCTTTCCTTGGTTTATTCATCTGGCACCGAAACGGTTACTTCTTCTGCGTCGAGAAGCTGAACCCATTTCTCACAGTACACCTGAATATAAAAACTCAAACGTGATAGAAGTTATGTAAGTTCTCAAAAAGTTCAGGTTTGTAGTTGCGCTTCAGCGCACTAACTTAGAGGTTTAAAGAAAAAATAAACCCAGTTTCATAGAGAAACCAGGTCTTTAAAATCATTAAGAGACAACGGAATCGAGTTAAGTCAGTTGGGTGGAGGCAACAAAACCCAACTTTTTTAATAGAACTAGAACTCTACAACTTCGATTAAACCAATATTCGCAAATTCCTCAATAGAAGTTGTCTGCAAGATTGCCAGAGTTTCACCTGTAGAAGTCAGATTAATCAACAGACTACCATTATTGATTCCGGTTCCATCAACAAGCGTTAAATCAGCAGCACTAATTCCATCATCAGCATTTAAAACAATGCGATCGCCTGCGCTATAGTTAATGATAGTATCGGTTCCATCTCCAGGACGGAAGACAAAGCGATCGTCTCCACTTCCACCAAATAATGTGTCGTTTCCAGCATCTCCAGACAGCCAATCATCCCCAAGTTCGCCTGTTAAACTGTCATTTCCTTGACCCCCAAACAAACTATCGTTACCACTCCCTGCATCCAGAGTATCGTTACCCTGATTCCCAAAAATTAGATCTGCGTCATCTCCACCAAATACTTCATCATTTCCAATATCACCAAAGAGAACATCTTCTCCATCCCGCCCATCTAGTCTGTCATCTCCTTTACCTGCAAATAAATAGTCATTACCTGCAAACCCTGTGACAGTGTTGGCATTATTTCCGGTGAGGGAATCGTTACCTGGGCCACCAAATAGGCTGTCATCTCCTCCGCCACCTCTAATCACATCGTTTCCATCTAAACCAAAAACAGAATCAGAAAAGTCGCTTCCGAGTAAGTTGTCGTCGCCGATAGTTCCAAACAAAGAGGTCATAGGTTGTATTCCTAAAAGTGTGAGTAAGTTGTTTTCTCTCTGTCGAAATATCTCTCTGATTCCTCGAAGCTTATGCAGTAAATGGGTGGAAAGCAAAGGTGGTGGGGCGATTAGGCGATCGCGTTCTCATCTAAAATTCTGAAATCCTGAAAATTACTATTAAGTCAAAGATCCCAGAGATTAAAATCTCTGTCTCAAAAATAAAGTCCTTTAAAAAGGACTAAACTGCTAACTTAGAACACTGTGTATTCTGTACTGTAGCCTATTCACTGTGTACTGTTTACTGTTAACTGTTTACTGTTTACTGTTTCCCTTCCCAAAGAATTTTGGAGGTTCTGCAAGGGTATAAACTTCGGTTTCAGCAGCGATCGCTTTGCGGATATGTAAAGGAACTTGCATCATTCCCAGAAACGCTATCCCATCAAACATTTGTAACCCACCTGTGGTTTTCTCGGCAATGATTTGATCGATAATATTCGGGTCGGGGCGAGTGTTTATGGGTGTTGCGGAAGCTAATGCAAACCCCCAAGGCGCACCATAGGTTGAGATGTAGCTTGTGTAGGGAATGACATGGGGAAATACAGCATTAACGGTGTTAACAAGGCGAACATGAAGTTTCATACTTCCGGGTGAGACTGGACCTGCTTGAATAACTAGAAAACCTTCAGGTGTCAGACAGTGGCGAATTTTTTCAAAATATTCTTTAGTAAACAGCTTAAATGATGGCCCTTCTTCGATTGGATCGGATAAATCAGAAATCACGACGTCCCACTGCTGATCGTTGGTATCTAGAAAATCCAACGCATCTCCGATTACCAATTTCAGTCGCGGATCATCGAAAGCATTGGCGTGCATTTCCGGGAGGTGTTCTCGACAGGCTTCAACGACTTCTCCATCAATATCGATCATCGCAACCTGTTCAACGGTTTTCCAGCGCAAGACTTCCCGAATTGTTGCTCCTTCTCCGCCTCCTAAGACTAACACTCGACGGGGTGAGGTGTGAGCGATCATAGCCGGATGAACTAGGGGTTCATGGTAGAGAAATTCATCTCTAGTGCTAGATTGCCATTTACCATCGAGGACTAAGCCTTTACCATAGGCCCCTGTCTCAACGATAAACATTTCTTGATAAGCCGTCTTTTTGTAGGCGAGTACGTTTGTAACTCCGTGAGCGTAAATATCCCAAGGTGTAACGTATTCTGTAATCCAAAAATCCGCTTGAACTTCGTTACCAGACATCCAACGCCCTCCACTTTGAGTAATTAGATTTCTATCTCACCAACAATCTGTAATTTTTATCACAGAATGAGCGTGAATTCAATATCTCAACCTGACGAAATTGTCGAATAGAATAGGGATATTGCTTGAAAAGCTTCACAGAGGACAATTATGACTGAGACCGTAGTATTTAGACTCATGTTATGGTTTTCCTATCGCTTTTTCTCCTGTGCAATTCTAAAGATTTTATTAAGTTAATGGGTATTCGTACTGATTTATTGTATGAAAACTCTGATCCCAGTCTCCTAAATTAAAAATTTGTCGTGAAATCGGATAAAACCTATTGTAGAGTCAACTAGAAAATCATTTCGAGGAATCCCCACCATGACTGTGCCGTTTAAACTTTGTTAAACTTAAAAAAATTTCATCAACAAATACTGCATACTGTAAAGCAAAGACCTAACTCCTAAGCGTCGAATGAGTATCCAGACAGCCAACAACAAACCAACCCCCTTCGTCAATGATTGGGATGTCCATCTTTACGACCATCGCCACCGTTACGTCTCTCACCTCGCTACTGATTTACTGCAACTTCTCGATCCTCAATACGGAGAACACATCCTTGACTTGGGGTGTGGAACAGGTCATCTGACCTATCGAATGACAGGTTGTGGCGCGGAGGTTATTGGCGTTGATCACTCTGTTTCCATGATCGATCAAGCGAGTCATCTCTATCCTCATCAAGCCTATCCACAATTAAAGTTTGCCGTCATTGATGCTGCGTCTTTAGCGATGAACAAGCAGTTTGATGGAGTGTTTTCTAATGCCGTTTTACACTGGGTTAAGCAACCCGAGAAAGTTCTAGAAGGAGTTTGGCAAGCTCTCAAACCCGGAGGTCGGTTTGTTGCCGAATTGGGCGGAAAGGGAAATGTCGAAGCAATTATTCAAGGGATTTGTGAAGCGTTGGATGAGGTAGGATATCCAGAAAATAAAGCCTTTAATCCCTGGTACTTTCCTAGTATTGGAGAATACAGTACACTCTTAGAAGGTCAAGGTTTTCAGGTCAAAGTTGCAACATTATTTGATCGACCCACTCCCTTAGACGAGGGTAAAAATGGTTTGCAAAACTGGATGAAAATGTTTGCGAGTTGCTTCTTCCAAAACATTCCCTCTGAAGAACAGGAATATATTTTCAAGCGCGTTGAAAAGAAGTTACGCTCGAACTTGTATCGTAATGGAACCTGGATTGCCGATTACAAACGCCTTCGGATTAAAGCCGTTAAACCGCGCTCTTAGGTTGACAATCTAATTTGCCGGAGTTTGGCTTCAGTTTCGGGTCAGTTTGTCTGAATCCTCAAACGACTCAGAGAAAATTTTTAGATCATCTGGGCGATCGCATTATCATCCTCAATTGCACTCTCTGAAGCTAAACATTCACAGATTCTGCAAAGGTAAATCTTTTAAGCTCCTTGTGTTTTGATCACAGGAGCTTTTCCTCATCTAAAAATTACTTAATCGGCTTAACGGCTTTCGGAGAAAACTTATATTTGGTTAACTCTTGAGTCAGAGCGATTTGATTGTCTACTCGATCTACAAATAAAACCCCGTGTAAGTGATCCATTTCATGTTGAATTGCTCTTGATAACAGTTCTGTGGCTCGAATGGTGCGGGGACGTCCGGTTTCATCTTTAAAAGAAACTTCAATCACTTCGGGGCGAGTAACATCCATGTAAACTCCTGGAATACTCAAACATCCTTCTTGGAATGGAGAGATTTCCTTGCTAGATTTCTTGATGGTCGGATTGATCAAAATCAGGGGCGGAGTTGTAGCGTTATCAGGTTCGCAGTCAATCACAATCAATTGTTTCTGAATCCCGACTTGCGGTGCGGCTAAACCAATACCGTCAGCACTATACATCGTTTGCAGCATCTCTCGGATTAATCGGCGAGTGTCGTCATCCACACGAGAGATTCGTTTCGCTGACTGACGGAGAACGCGATCGCCCAGATAATGAATTTGATAGGGAGGATTCTGTAACTTTTGTTTTTCAACGATTACTTGAGATGTCATGGATTCGTCACTCGCTTGCGTATAATTACTGTTCTATCTACATTTTAAAGGATTTTTGAGACTCTCGGAAGTGACAGCACACAGTTCAATAAAAAAGAGAAACCCAAATTAATGAATTTCTCTTGTTCAGCAGAGAGCTATGAAAATGTGACTGATCTGACTACCAAGGTTGAGAAAAAAGAATCAAACAAACGCATTTTCATGTATTTGTCTGATTTCTTCTGTGAGTCAACACCCTAATAAGGATATTTCTATTCTATGTGTTCTCAACTGTGGCTGACAGTCCCTCTTTTGAGCGACATTCCCCAAGGTTTTTTGAACAATAGGGAAACCCCGCTTCTTCGTGAAACTCGGTTGTTGAGTTAATGATGATCGGGATAAAAAATTAACCCAATTAATTTTATTTCAAATATTCTTCTAACGCATCAGAACCACCAATTAATTGACCATCTATAAAAATCTGTGGTGTGGAAGTGGCGCCTGTGGCGGCTTTGATCGAACGAGTGGAAACTCCATCACCTAAGACAATTTCTTCAAAATCCCAACCTTTATCTTTGAGCATTGATTTGGCTTTGGCACAGTAGGGACAACCGACTTTACTAAATAGCGTAATGGCTTTAGGTTTAGCTGCACTGGGATTAATATAATTGAGCATGGTTTCCGCATCCGATACTTCAAACGGATCGCCAGGAACTTCTGGCTCGATAAACATTTTATCAATCACGCCATCTTTAACAAGCATTGAATAACGCCAAGAGCGTTTTCCAAAACCTAAATCGGCTTTATCAACTAACATTCCAATTTGTTCGCTAAATTCACCGTTACCATCGGGGATGAGCTTGACATTTTCAGCCTTTTGATTTTTTGCCCATTCGTTCATGACAAAGGCATCATTAACTGAAAGACAAATAATATCATCCACTCCATTTTCTTTGAACACGGGAGCTAACTCATTGTAACCGGGAAGATGAGTCGAAGAACAAGTTGGAGTAAATGCACCCGGAAGTGCAAACACAATCACGGTTTTACCATCAAATAATTCTTTGGAAGAAATATCAACCCAATCATTATCGGTGCGGGTTCTGAAGGTGACATCAGGAACTCGTTGTCCTTCACTATTTTTGAGCATTTTGGGTTTCTCCTGTGGAATGTGTTCAAGGTTATCAATTTAAGGGAATTTGCAATGGAAGCAAGGTCGGTATTTTCTCTGTAAAAACCTTACTTGCTCCCATAAACCCCTTCACCAACTGTATACTATGCTGCGATCGCTTCTGAATAGGGAACGAAAGATTTTTTGGTGGCCCCACAAATTGGACAAGACCAATCTTCGGGAATATCTTCAAAGGCGGTTCCTGGTGCAATTCCAGAGTCTGGGTCGCCTGCAACCGGATCATAAATCATGGAACATTGCTTACAAATCCACTTTCCGGCTGTGGCACTTTTTTCCTCTGGTGCTACACCATCCAAACCTTTCAAGGCTTCGGTGTATTGGTTGGCGTGGTGGTTCTCGATGGAGGTGAGGAAGCCGAAGTTCTGAGCGGCTTTGCGGAAAATTGCCGCGTGTTCGCGAGATTCTGCCTCTTGTTCTTTAAATTCGGCAACCGCGTCGTCATCGCGATCTTTAGTTGCTTGAGTTGTGAATTCGGGATACATGGTGGTGTATTCGTAGGTTTCACCCTCAATGGCTAACTCCAGACAGCGAGAAATAATCGCTTTTTTCTCTTCTTCACTTAAGTTAGCTGGATCTTGAACGACTAATTCCGGATGAATCAGCCGAAAGTGAGCGAAGGCGTGTTCGGTTTCTTGATTCGCAGTCTCCCGGAACAGTTTGGCAATATCGTTCATCCCCAATTTCTTGGCAACGTCTGCAAAAAACAGATATTTGCGGTTTGCCATCGATTCTCCACCAAAAGCGGCTTCTAGGTTTTTCGCGGTGTTGGAATTTGACAGATCCATAGTGTTCTCCTCGAAAGGTTGATCGGTTTAATTGAACCGTTACTATCTCAGAATAATTCTGATTTAAGAAAATGTCAAGCAAAAAAATAAAACCTAGATATTATTCTATCTTTTCTATGATGTGATATAATCTAGTTAAGGAAAGATATACGAATACACCATCATGGTCACAAATGCCAGCAAGGAAATTGAAGAACAGATGCGAGCCAAGGGCTTGAGGGTGACTCCACAGCGATTTGCGGTTTACGCCAACTTACTCTCTCGTGTGGATCATCCCACTGTCGAGGAAATTTTAGTTGATGTGAACCGAGATTTACCTATTTCTTCAAAAGCAACAGTTTATAGTGCGTTGTCGGTGTTGCGAGAAGTGGGCTTAGTGCGAGAAGTCTTGTTAGAAGAAGGAGTCACTCGTTATGACGCGAGGGTAGAACCGCACCATCATTTTTGTTGTCAAACCTGTGGCGCAATTCAAGATATTGACTGGCAAACATTTAGTCATTTACCCCTAAATGAGCTTCCCCAAGGAATAAAAGTTGAAAGTTATGAAGTGATTATCAAAGGGCAATGCGATCGCTGTACTGTTGAGTAGTCAATCGGCTCAAGTCCTCGGGCATAGAAGTCAACTTTTTAATTTGATGTTGCTTTTTTGGGATGATGTTTAGAGGATTCTAGTTTACGGGCAATCGAGAGAATTAAAAGTGGAATTTTAATAATAAATTCTGTGCCTTGATTGGGTTCGGAGTTACACAAAATCTGACCTTTATGCTTGTCTGTAACAATTTTATAGCTAATGGATAACCCTAAACCTGTCCCTTTCCCAATCGGTTTTGTAGTAAAGAATGGATCAAAAAGTTTGGATTGTGCTTCTGGAGGAATGCCGGAGCCATTGTCGGCAATATGAATTTCTACCCAATGTTTGTCAACTAACAGAGTCTGAATTTTGATTTGATGCTGTTGAGGTTTAAGTCCTTTAGCAGCTTGCTTAATATCATATTCTTCTAAGGCATCAATTGCATTGCTAATAATATTCATAAACACTTGATTGAGTTGACTGGGATAACATTCAACCAAAGGAATTTTCCCATACTCTTTCAACACTTCTATTTCAGCATGATTGGCGTTGGCTTTGAGGCGATTTTGTAAAATTAAGAGGGTGCTGTCTATGCCTTCGTGGAGATCGACGGCTTTAATTTCAGCTTCATCTAAACGTGAGAAATTTCGTAAGCTTTTAACAATATCTCGAATCCGTTCTGCACCAACTAACATTGAATCTAAAAGTTGAGGATAATCCGATTTTAAGAATTCAATATCAATCTCGTCTTCATACTCGCTAATTTCAGTTTCATGCTCTGGATAATACTGCTGATACAGTTCGAGCAAGTTGAGTAAATCTTGAGTATAATCTAGGGCCGGTTGAATATTACCATAGATAAAACTCACCGGGTTATTAATTTCGTGGGCAACGCCTGCAACCATTTGTCCTAAACTTGACATTTTTTCGGCTTGAATGAGCTGACCTTGCGCTTGCTGAAGCTCTGTTAAGGTCTGTTCAAGTTGTTGATTTTTGTGCTGAAGTCGAACTTGGGATTGTTGGAGGGCTGCTTCTGCTTGTCTGCGTTCACTAATATCTTGAAATGTGGCAGTATAAAAGGAAAATTGATCGGACTCAGCCTGAGTAACAGTTGCTTCTAGGGCAAACTTTGAACCATCAGCTCGACATCCAATTAACTGATGAGGCCCAGCCTTTAATAATTCTTGTAGAAGCTTGGCATGATCATCAATTTTATAGTCATAAAATTCCCAAAGACGATGAACAGACATCCCGATCAACTCCTCGATAGAATAGCCGAAAATTTCAGCAGCCGATGGGTTAGCGGTAGTAATTTCTAAATGAGTTTCGTCAAAGGTGACGATACCATTCATTGCCGTTTTGACGATCGCTTCGGTACGGGTAACGGCTTCTTCTAGGGCATCCATCACCTCATTGTAACGTTCAGCAATTAATCCGACTTCGGTAAAGGGTTCGACAGGTGCGCGTAAGCTCAATCTATGGGTTTTTGCCTGTTCTTCCATCACCTGAAAGAGTTCATAAATCTCTGTTTTTGCCCGATGTTCGGAAATATTCAAACCAATCTTTTCATCAGAGACAGAGACTCGCAGGCGGAAAAATCGATTCACTAGAGCAAGTAATAAATACGCTAACCCAAATCCCCATCCAAACGCCACGAAAATACCTAATAACTGCACCCCAATCTGGCTATATCGATCCAATCCAGTTCCGAGTAATTCCAGTTGACCAAATAATCCGACGGCTAACGTTCCCCAAACACCAGCTCCACCATGTACCGCCACAGCGCCAACCGCATCATCAATACGCCAACGTTCCAAAAACATTTCCGTTAACACCATAACGGCGGCTCCTGTTGCACCAATAACCACAGCAATGACAGATGTGACGGCATGACAAGATGCTGTAATTGCGACAAGTCCAGCGAGTGTTCCATTAATTAGAGCTTCGACTTCTGGTGCTCTGCGTTGATTCCGCCAACTGAGAACTCCGGCGGTAAGCATTCCACTGGCTCCGGCTAAAATGGTATTAGCCATAATCATCGGCACTTGATCGTTAAATGCTAGAGTGCTACCTCCGTTAAAGCCCAGCCATCCAAACCACAAGAGTATGGTTCCCAAGACGGAAAATTGGAGGTTAGAACTATGAATTTTTTGAGGGGGTTTAGCCTTGGGGAAGCGACCTGAGCGGGAACCAATGAGAATTAGGGCGGCTAAGGACACCCAGGCACCGATGCTGTGAACAACGGTTGAACCTGCAAAATCTACGAAACCAAGATAGGCTAGACGACCTGCAAGAATGCCGTCCTTTGCTCCATTCCAGACCCAATGGCCAAAAATGGGGTAAATTAAACCGGAGACTAGAGCCACCAAGATAATATATGCACTAAATTTCATGCGTTCGGCGACGGCACCGGAAACAATTGTAATTGACGTGCCGCAAAACATGACTTGAAATAGAAAAAAGGCTGTCAGTTTTGCCGTATCGAAGTTGATCGCAAAATAATTGATTCCGAACCATCCGTTCAAGGATGCACCAAACATTAACCCATAACCTATTCCCCAAAATAAAAGGGCTGAAATGCCAAAGTCGGCAAGGTTTTTAGCTGCAACGTTGATACTGTTTTTGGAGCGAGTGAGACCTGATTCCAAGCACATAAATCCTGCTTGCATTAAGAAGACTAAGCAGGAACAGAATAGCAGCCAGAATGTATCAATCATTACTTAATAAATTTTAAAATGTTAAGTTAAAAAGATGAATGCTTGTAATCTCTTTTCAATTCCATAGTATAAAAATCCGAATCCTACGGATATCTAAAAAATTAATATATTACAAGCTTTACGGGGTAACAAGGGGTTCGCCAGGTAAGCTGGGTAGAAATCTCGAGTTCGGGAGATGGGAGGATAGGTGACGATATCAGTCACTCGCTTAATTGCAAGAAACTCATCTAATGGCATTTTACTGAACCCCTTACCCGACTTTCAAGTTAGTATCTTCTTTCAGTTACAAGTTTGGCATTATCCAAGATTCTCCGTCAAGTCTTCACTGCTTTATCGCAACAAAAGTGAATGCAACAGTCCAACTGAATTAAGAATAGTTCTTTAAAGAAATCGGAATTTTAATGGTAAATTTTGTTCCTTTTCCCCTCTCAGAGTCACATTCAAGTTTACCGTGATGCTTGTCAACAATAATTTGATAACTAATCGAAAGTCCGAGTCCAGTTCCTTGACCAATGGGTTTTGTGGTAAAGAAAGGATTAAACATACAAGCTTGAACCTCTTCTGGAATTCCTTTCCCATTATCTGTAATTGAAATTTGAACCCAATTTTCGTCAATTTGCTGAGTTTTAATCTGAATATAACCTACATTTTCCAGGATTTCACCATCGGACTGAGCCTCTTTGATAGCATCAATCCCATTACTAATCAGATTCATAAAAACTTGATTAAGTTGTCCAGGATAACAGGTAATATGAGGAAGGTTTTGATCGTATTCTTTGATCACTTGAATTTCTAGATGTTCAGGTTGATCTTTGAGATGACTTTGTAAAATCATTAATGTGCTTTCCAGTCCTTCATGGAGATCAATATCTTTAATCTCAGCTTCATCTAAACGCGAAAAGATTCGCAATGATTTGACAATTTCTCGAATGCGTTCAGTTCCAACTTTCATGGACTTGAGAATTTTTTGAAGGTCTTCTTGGATAAAGTCAAGTTCAATCTCTTCTAGTTTTTCTTTGAGTTCAGGATCGGGATGCGGAGAATAAGTTTGATAAAGTTCAATAACATGGACTAAGTCTTGAATATACTCGTCTGCATAGGCAACATTTCCATGAATAAAGCTGATTGGATTGTTGATTTCATGGGCAATTCCTGCAACCATTTGACCTAAACTCGACATTTTTTCATTCTGAATCATTTGAACTTGAGTTCGTTGGAGTTCTTGCAAGGTGTGCTGAAGTTGTTGTTTTTGATCTTTAAGTTCGGCTTCGGACTCCCGCAGTGCTATTTCAGTTTTCTCGCGATCGCTAATCTCTAAGAGAAGTTGGTCTTGAGTAGAGTTTAATTCCTCCAAGGTTTGCTTTTTTTCTTGAAGTTGTTGTTCGAGTTCTGAGGTTTCAATGATGACTCGACCCGCCAAAGGACGTAGAAGCAGAACCATTCCACCTGCTCCCAAAAGACTCAAAATTATGGTGAAAAATCCAAGTGTTATAAGTTGATTATTGACCGTAGCATACAATTCCTGATTATCAATTGTGATTATAAGTTTCCAATTCGTTTTTGATAGCACTTCAAAGGCAATAACTTCTGCATTGCTAGAGGGCTTGGGTTTGACAATAACGATTCCAGAATCTTGAGGAATAACCGCTTCTTCTAGAGCTTCTACAATCTCTTCTCGCGAGGTTTTTGTCTCCGGTTGCGAGGCTAAAAATAATTGAATTTTTTGGTTCTGAAAAAGCCCTAAGAATACTTCTACAGTTTGCCCTAGTCCTGTTGTATCTGTGATGATCCTTCTCAAATTATCTTTTTTAAATAAAACCAAATCTGTACCAATTTGCTGTTGATTTGCATTCAGAATCGGTTGGGTAACAATTAAATAGGGTTGATTATTGAGATAAACTGGATTACTAATTTTGCTGTTTTGAGAGCCTTGAACTGGAAATATCCAAAGGGTTTGAGGAATGGGTATCCCGACTTGTACCATTAATTGATTATTTTGATCGAGACGGGTAATTCCAGCGACATCGTCAGTTTGATTGAGAGCATCATTAAGAATACGAGTGACATTAGAAACGGCAGTTTCACGATTGTCTTGACTGCGATTATAGGCTTCTAATTCTCGTTTAGCTTGAGTCCGACTGGCAACTTGAGCCGCAACATCTTTAGCTCTAGAAAGAAATTCTTCAACAGCTAATTTTCGAGTGTGTAAAGCAGACTGTAAATTTTGTTCTTCATTTGTTCTGAGTTGTTTATAAAGCGGAAATATACTGATGACGGCAATTAATATACTAATTGTAAATATTCCGGCTGCCGAATAAAAAATTAATAATCGTTGTAACTGCTTAGAGTTCATAGACATTTGATTTTAGAACTAGGCAGGTTGTGTTCTTTCTCATCATAGCTTATAATTATCATCTAGCCATGACCGAAAAAATATCGAGTCTAATATAACCTAGGTGTTGACGTGATTTATGGCAATTTATTCTAACATTGATGAAAGCAAATTTAACGCTTAAAAGTATAATCGCCCCGCCAACTTTCACCAGTGAAGAGTTTCAAAATGCTATTGTTCTCGAACCTCGATTGGACTCAGTCTCCTATCCAGTTTCATAACCGAGTTGATTAATCAAACAGACTGATATTAAGACTGATATTATGTCCCATGGAATAATAATATCTCCCAGAGATGGGGAGTTGGGGGTAAAATCAGAGAGAAGTTTACCTCATTAGTCTGAGTAATTACCCTTTAATTGATAATTATTCTCTTTAAAGGTTGTTTTGAGATTTTAAGTTTTGTGAAAGAGTTATGTCCCAAGTAGAAATGTAATCGAGATTTACCAAAGCTTTACACAGAAATTACATAAGTCTCTTTTTTTTCCGATAGTAGTGGGGATAAAATGAGAATTGTAGAGACAAATGAGAAATTCTTCATCTAACGAAAAGACTGAAGAAGCTGAACAATCTATTGCTGAGGGAGTATATAGAAATATTTCAGCTATATTCTCAAGTATTAGTCTCAAAAAAAGAGCAAAAGTTTATTTATCAGACTTTTGTAGTTTTAATACAAAAAAGTCAGACCAAGTGTCTGATTTTACTCTAACGCGGGAACTTTACTTCACAACTTCTTTCATCAATCAGAGCTTTCAATCAATAGTTTACAACGTGAACCTCACTTACCCGTAGCAGAGAAATTAATGCCACTTATACAATTCAAAGAATACGAGGAAGAAAAATGCGCTTACCCCTTGAAAAAGCTTCAAATCCGTTAATTTCATCATCACGGTTGACGAAAAACAGCTATAATCATCCCCCACTGTGGATACAACAAACCGGGTTAGAGTGGTTTTACATTGTAGTTTGTAAGGTTCTTTCCACATTAGAAGACTAATCGTTAAAATACGAAGACTTCATTGAGTAGGTTGGGCTAAAGTGTTTCTAATGCCTTTTTGAATGCCCAACCTCTGATTTTAGAGCTGTTGAGATTTAGATTCTAACCAATCGTACCAAGCCTGTAAACCTTCTCCAGTCAGAGCAGAAACTTGGAAGATTTGTAGATTTGGATTGACTTGACGAGCATAATCTAAGCAACGTTGGACATCAAACTGAATATAGGGAAGTAAGTCAATTTTCGTTAAAATCATCACTTGACTCGCCCGAAACATATGGGGATATTTAATCGGCTTGTCTTCCCCTTCCGTTACAGAAAGAATAGCGACTTTTGCCTTTTCACCTAAATCAAATAAAGCTGGACAAACTAAATTCCCCACATTTTCAATCACTACAATAGAATTCAGAGGTGGATTAAGTTCATTGCAGCCTCGTTCAACCATTGCGGCTTCTAGATGACATCCAGTTCCGGTGTTGATTTGAACGACATTACACCCAGTGGCGCGAATTTTTTCCGCATCATTAATGGTTTCTTGATCTCCTTCTATCACACTAAAAGTTAATTTAGATTTTAAATCATTAATCGTGCGAGTTAATAGTGTTGTTTTCCCCGAACCGGGCGAACTGACCCAATTTAACGCCAGAATATTTCGCCCTTTAAACCAGCCTCGATTTTGAGCTGCAATTAAATTATTTTTTCCTAAGATTTGCTGTTCGAGTTCGATAGTATTACCATGAATTTTGGCATGAACTTCGGAAACAGTTGTTTGAGTATTAGAATGTTGATGACTGTGAGAATGGGAATGGGTAATCACCGTTCCATCTGCTGAAGTATGGGTATGTTCTTCGTGAGGGGAAGTCGGATGATTATGAGAGTCTGAATGAGGATGGGAATGACTAATAACCGTTCCATCATCTAAAGTATGAGAATGAGTATGAGGATGAGTTTCCATCTCTATTTTTTCTCCTGTTTCAAGATTGGTTATCGTGGTTTCGCCATCAGAACAGCCACAAGTTACGCACATAATTGTTCAACCTCCATTTCTTTGATTTTTAGTTCTTCGCCTTGAATAATATCAAGTTCAATGCTATTGCAAGAGTGACAAACTCCAAATGGTTGTTCGAGAGGAACTTCGGTTCCACATTGACGACATTTTCCTAAACCAGGCACTTCAATAATTTCTAAAGTCGCCCCTTCTACAACCGTTCCCTGAGTGCAAATATCAAAGCAAAATTGAATCGCATCCGGCATAATTGCTGAAAGTTTACCAATTTCTAATGTAACTCGTTTAACGGGTGCATCTCTAGCGTGTTCGGTGACAATTGCCACAATATTTTGAGTGATTCCAAGTTCGTGCATAATTTTTTTCCTTGTTCTATTTGTAATTAATTCAGTTAACAAATTCGAGGTAATTGATCTCCAACCAACATATCCACAATGCGTTCAGTTCCAAACGCAGTTTGTAGTAAAACAACTCCAGGCGGAGAGGAAATTACTTCTCCAATGATGCGAGTATTTGCCCCGGCTGGATCGGATTTCATGGCAGCTAAAACTGCTTCGGCATTCTCTTTTGGAACCACTGCAACTAACTTACCTTCATTGGCTAAATATAGCGGATCGAGTCCGAGAATTTCACAGACACCCTGCACTTCTTCTCGCAATGGAAGTTCGGGTTCATGCAGGCGAATTCCTACCTCTGAACTCATCGCAAACTCATTTAAAACCGTTGCAACTCCGCCCCGCGTCGCATCTCGTAATGATCGAATATTGGGGCAAATTTCTACTATTTTATCAACTAAATAATTGAGAGGTTGACAGTCACTTTCAATGGTTGTATCCAGGGCTAACTCCCCTCTAGCAATCAAAATAGAAGTTCCATGATCGCCAAGATAACCATTGACTAAAATCACATCTCCCGGCTGTAAATTTTGAGCGGAAATATTAAGATTCGGACGAATTACACCGACTCCTGCTGTATTAATAAAGAGTTTGTCTGCACAGCCTCGATGAACAACTTTTGTGTCTCCCGTTACGATTTTCACCCCGGCTTTATCTGCCGCATTTTTCATGCTATGAACAATCTCACGCAAAGTCTCTATCGGTAGCCCTTCTTCGAGGATAAAACCACAGGAAAGATACAAGGGTTTTGCACCACTCATAGCTAAATCATTAACGGTTCCATTGACTGCGAGTTCTCCAATGTTACTCCCTGGAAAAATAATCGGATCTACAACAAAAGAATCTGTGGTAAATGCCAAGTGATCGCCAAATTTTCCTAAGTCTGCTAAATTAAAACTAGCCTGGTCTTCGAGTTGAGATAAAATCGGATTATCAAAGCTTTTAACAAAAATATCATCAATTAAATCCCGCATCGCTTTTCCGCCACTTCCATGGGCGAGAGTAATAGTAGTATCTCGAACTTTCGCGGGGCGACGACGAACTTTTTCTACTTTTTTAAACAGAGGATGTTCGGCGGCTTTCTGTTCTAGTGATTTTTGTTCTAAAGAGTGTGTCATTGATTTTAATCTGCTTTTAATTGAGTTTCAAATTCTTCTAAAGCCTGACTCATTCCAACTTGCTTGGCTCGTTTTATCCCTTGAGGAATCAGTTCGATAATCGTAAAATTGGGAAATATTAAACTGATTTTAGATTCAATATATTTGTCTATTTGAAATTGATAAATCGTTAGATTATCCTTGGCATAAATCCAAACTTCCGGAACTTTCAAGGCTTGATAGGCACTAATTTCTGTTAAGGAAGTAACATCCGTTTCAATGGCTAAATCTGGAGGCGGATCGACCTCTAAATCTAATCGATCTTTCCCAATCACCGCTTGATAATTTTTAATATAGAAGCAGTCATCAGGTTCAACACCTACCGCCATTGTTTGATGTTTTAATGTTGTCGAACGGAGAGACTCCCAAGGCTGTTTTTGAACTCTCAAAATTGCTTTGACAAAATCAGAAATCACCACAATTGAGCGTTCATGTTCGGGCAGAGTAGCCCTGATTTCTAGAGTTCCTTGATGGTAAGCCAGACGAACATCTCGCCGTTCTCCAAATTCAGAAATTAACCCTTCAAACTCTTGCCAGTTAATCTGATCAATTTTGATTCGACTTCCTGGATTGAGTTCGATTTTACTCAGAGGCTTAGTCACTAATGATTGAGTCATATTAGACCCCTGTTTCTTTATGTCTTCCGGCGTGTTTATCGGAGTGCAGTTCCCCTCCAACCGCCCAATTATCTCGCTCAAACTCGTCAATATGAACCGTTACCCATTCGGGTTTGGTTCCTAAAGTGTCAACGAGGGTATCTGTAACCGCTTTAGCTAAGGCGCGTTTTTTTTCGATAGAGTGACCTTTGGCAATTTGAATGGTGACGAATGGCATAATTTCTCTCCTAATTTAGAGTACAAAATTTAGAGTACAAAATTTGGGTTCAAGATTTAAACTTTTGCGGTTGAACGTTGGGGTTTGTTAGCCTTTGCCACCGTTGAAAGGCGACCATATTTGTAATAGGCGGCACAAGCCCCTTCTGAAGACACCATACAGGTTCCAATGGGGTTTTCTGGAGTGCAAGCGGTTCCGAATACTTTACATTGCCAGGGCTTCAAAACTCCTTTAAGAATTTCCCCACACTGACAAGCCGCAGAGTCTGGAACTTTGACATCAGAAACATCAAATTTCACCTCAGCATCAAATTGGGCATAATTTGCATTAATTTTCAGTCCCGACTGGGCAATGTCTCCGAGTCCTCGCCATTCAAATTTTTCTCGCACTTCAAACACTTTAGAAATCGCCTCTAAAGCGACAGTATTTCCATCCGGTTGAACGAGGCGGGTATATTGATTTTCCACTTCACAGCGTCGGTCTACTAACTGTTGTAATAACATCCACACCGACTGCACAATATCTAACGGTTCAAAGCCGGAAACAACGACGGGCTTATTATATTTGTCGGCAATAATTTGATAGGGATTTGACCCAATTACCATACTAACATGACCTGGCCCCACAAAGCCATCTAATTCTAAATCGGGGTTATCTAAGAGGGCTTCTAAGGCAGGAACGACAACAACATGATTACAAAAAATACTGAAGTTGGTAATATTTTCGGCTTCAGCTTGTAGAATCGTTAAAGCGGTACTAGGTGCTGTCGTTTCAAATCCTAACCCAAAGAAAATCACTTCTTTATCGGGATTTTGTTTAGCAATAGGAAGGGCATCTAATGGGGAATAAACCATGCGAATATCTGCGCCTTGGGCTTTAGCTTGTAACAGACTTTTTTTAGAACCCGGTACGCGCATCGCATCGCCAAATGTGGTAAAAATAACATTAGGAATATCTGCTAAAGCGATCGCTGCATCAAGTCTTCCTCGTGGCATTACACAAACCGGACAGCCAGGACCATGAATTAATTCGATACTATCAGGAAGAAGTTCTTCAATGCCATATTTAAAGATAGAATGAGTATGACCGCCGCAAACTTCCATAATTTTTAAAGGGCGTTCGGATGTCCGTTCTAACATCAAGCTTAAACGGTTAATTTCTCCCATTAAAGCCTGGAGTTTTTCGGGATCTCGAAATTCATTAACGTATTTCATCTGTTGTTCTCCTGGTAATATTAATGTTGTCAATTATTTTGAAATTGTTTATTTTGATATTATTCTTCGTCGTCTTCTTCAGGCGATCGCGTTAAAACTTCAAACACTGTTGTCGCACTTGATTCTCGCTTTGTATCAATTTCTTGAACTCGTTGAGTAATGATTTTTGCGTCTTCAAGCTGACCTAAACGGGCGAGAATATAACCTTTTGCAGCATAAGCATTTACATACAATCTAATTTTGGGCTGTTCTTGATCTCGAATTAATCGAGGTTTCTGTTCCTCCCAAGTTTCCGGTAATTGTTCCTCAGTTTTGATTTTATCTAAAACCATCTCGGCAATTTTTAATGCCATTTCTGGTTTTTTCTTATAAAAAAAGTAACGATATGCGCCAATTAAAACCTCATAATTCTCCCCAGCTTTTTCTAAGGCTTGATGGATATATTGTTCTGATTTTGTTGTATCTTCCCACTGTTCAACCGCTTGCATTAGTAAATCTTTAACTTCGGTGGGAATATCAGACCAGGATAATTTTTCTGCTGTTGTCATCCTTATCTTCTCCTGAATACGGATGGCTGTTCTATTTTCTACTGAATTGCTGCAATTTGCTGTAAAATCTCTAACGTTTCGGCGGCTTCTTCTTCATCAATTCGGTTCATTGCAAAACCGACATGAACGAGTACCCAATCTCCAACACAAGACTCGACTGGATGAGTTTCATCGACAATACAAGCGATATTCACTTGTCGTTTCACACCGCTAATATTAACCATGGCTAACTTATTAGTGATGTCGGTAATTTCAGTAATTTGACCGGGAATTCCTAAGCACATTTTTTTAATCTCTATAATAGGACTCAGAAAAACATTGATCGAGTTTCAATTTTTGCGGCTGCAATAACAGCTTGTCCGAGAGAAAGTCCTCCATCATTAGGCGGAACTAAACTCGGTGTTAAAACCTCTAGATTTTGCTTCAACAAGCGATCACGAACTTGGGTAAGTAGAATCTGATTTTGAAAGACACCTCCGGTTAAAATTACTCGATCAAACTCAGTCTCCAAACTTAACTGATTAACTATCATTGAAATAGCTTCAGCTAACCCAAAATGAAACTTCGCCGCCATCATCCCCACTGAAACATCTTCTCGCAAGTCTGTTAATAAAGCTTGCCACATTGGACGAGGTTCCAGAGATAAGATCGAGTATTCTAGTTGTGCCACAGTAAATAGATAAGGCTCTATTTCTTCAGAGTAATTTAAGAGATAGGTTTCGGCTAGGGCTTCTAGCGTCATCGCCGCTTGTCCTTCATAACTGCAACTTTCCTGACAGACTCCTATCGCCCCCGCTACTGCATCAAATAGCCGTCCACAGGAGGAAGCCAGGGGAGAATTAATCTGTTTTTCGATTAATTGATCGAGTAGTTTTAACGGTTTTTGGGCTAAAAATTCCCCTAATTTTAATCCTGAAATTGGTAAAGAAAAATCCTCTCCAAATGCAGCTTTTAAATGGGCGTAGGTATTCCGCCAGGGTTGATAAATTGCCTGTTCTCCTCCGATCATTTCTACAGGTTTAAATGTGGCTAATCGTTTGAACCCTTGATAATCAGCGAGTAGAAATTCACCACCCCAAATTTGACCCTCTTCGCCATATCCTAACCCATCTAAAGCTATTCCTAAAACAGGTTTAGTATCAATTGGTAAGCCTTTTTCTGCCATACAAGCAGCAATATGGGCGTGATGATGTTGAATCGAATACAAGGGAATATTATGAGTTTCCGCGAGTTCTTTCCCTAATTTAGTTGAGAGATATTCAGGGTGAAGATCGACTGCAATTCCACTCGGTTGATGTTCGAGTAATCCTAAGTAAAGATTCAGCGTTTTTTGATAAGCTTCGGCGGCTAAAGCATTTTCCAAGTCGCCAATATGTTGAGATAAAATCGCCTGTCCTTCTCTTAATAGACAAAAGGTATTTTTCAACTCACTTCCCATTGCTAAAATCGCAGGTTTATCCTCAAAACCAGGCGGTAAATTAATCGGGGCTGGGGCGTATCCTCTCGCCCGACGTAGAACTTGGAGTTCGTTATCAAGAATTCGGACAACAGAATCATCAACGCGATTGACAATCTCCCGATTATGAAATACAAAATAATCAGCAACCTTTGCTAGTTTAGTCTTCACCTCTTCATTTTCAATACATTGAGGATCGTCGGAAAAGTTAGCACTGGTCAGAACAATCGGAACTTCTAATCTTCTCAGGGCTAAATGATGTAACGGTGTGTAGGGTAACATAAACCCTAAATGATTTTGATTCGGTGCGACAGATGCAGCAATTGGCTTTTTTATTTGATGATTTGAACTTAACTTTCGACGCAATAAAACAATCGGCGCGGCTGAACTTTCTAATAACTTTCGTTCTTCTGCTGTAACGAAACAATATTGTTCAATAATCTCTAGATCTCGCGCCATTAATGCTAATGGTTTGTCGGGGCGATGTTTGCGAAGCCGTAATTTCTGCACAATTTCTTCATTCGTTGCATCACAAGCAAGATGAAATCCACCTAACCCTTTGATCGCAACAATTTCTCCGCGTTGAATCAGTGTACAAACCGCATCCACTTCATCCAACATCGAGAACATATGGGCGGTTACAGGTTTACTATCTGCCCGTTCTAATATTACTTTAGGCCCGCAAATATGACAAGCAATTGGCTGGGCGTGAAACCGTCGATTTCCGGGATCTTCATACTCTTGTTGACAGTCTCCACACAACTCAAACGTTGCCATACTCGTATTTTTGCGATCATAAGGCAACTTTTTAATAATACTTAAACGAGGGCCGCAGTGAGTACAATTCGTGAAAGGATAGCGATAAAAACGACTTAAAGGATTAAAAATTTCCTGTTGACACGCTTGACAAGTCGCCGCATCGGGGGAAATTTTTGTGCGAATTTTATTGGCTTTGCTCTCAACAATGGTAAAATTAGTAAAAGTGCGATCGCCTGTGTAGGGAGAGCGATGAATTGACTCAATTTTTGCTAAAGGTGGCGGTTCTGTTTGTAGACGATGAATAAATGTATCGATAGTATTGCGATCGCCGACGACGCGAATTAAAACGCCTTCACCATCATTGCAAACTTCTCCACACAAGCCACAGTCCTGGGCGAGACGGTAAACCGTTGGGCGAAACCCTACGCCTTGAACGATACCGCGAACGCGAATTTCTTCTGCGATCTGACCCGTTATTGTCGGCATTCTTCTTTAACTTAGCTTCAATGCCCTTATTTTTAATCCCGATTCTGCGATTGGGTGAATTTCTTTGGTCTTTCTTTATGCTTGTCCTGTTATCGCTAAACTCCCATTTGAGAGAGTAGAGGTTGAATGGTGTCCCAGGTTAATCCTTGCTGTAGATAACGAGGTTGGTCTGGGTCGTAGGGACTCGCCACACGGTCAATCTTGATAATCTTGGCTTCGTCGGGAAGTATCGGAACATCTGGATCAAAAGCTGTTGGACGCATTAAAGAACTTGAAAACCCTTTAAAAATTGCAATTTCGTCCATTTCACCCTCAGATTCGATCTGAACAACTAGAACCTCTTGAGGGCATTTTTCTGTATATTGTTCCAAACGTCGGGCGATTGAGTTACTCATCAACTTCCTCAAAGGAAACATCAAAATTTTTTCAATAAAATACTCATAGTAAAACAGCGAGAACACCTCTAAGCTCTCGCTTCTATTCTACTACTTACATAGGTTTTTAGAGCTACTCACGAACGCCTAACTTCTAAAAATAGGCTGCTTATTCCCCCTAGCACCGTTAAGATCATCGACTTTATGGCTGTTGCCATTGCACTGTTTGATTAAAATTTATTTAGGTGCAGTCGTTTGATCTTGATTAGCTCTAAACAAATGTAATTTTAGCTTCGTTTAATCAAACTTTATAGCAGAATAACAGTCATTTATCAATAAATCTTTGTTTTAGATCACGATAATTTGTGATCTTTGTCACAAATATAATCGAGCTAAATTACGGCAGTTTCTAACATTCTAATTCTACCTAAATTGGCATCAATTTCAATTTCGATTCCGAGTGGAACGGTAAACTGATTGCGAATATGACCCATCATTGAACCATACCAAGCTGGAATTCCGAGTGGTCGAATATGATCATTCAATACCTGTTGTAGGGTGAGTGTAGGAGAATCATCCTCTTGATCTAAACAGCGAGTACATTGACCAAAAATAAAACCCGCGAGTTGTTCGAGAATGCCAGCAAGTTTCAAATGATTCAACATTCGATCCACTCGATAGATATCTTCTCCAATATCTTCTACAAATAAAATCGCTTGATTCCAGTCGGGTAAAAACACCGATCCAACTAATCCGCTAATCACCGATAAATTTCCACCCACTAAACGCCCTTTTGCTTTTCCCGGAGTAATCGTTTCAACTCGCACGGTTACTCGATTTTGAAAGGCGATCGCTTCTCCACGAAACAGTAATCGTTTCAAATAGCTGACTGAAAAATCATTCCAGATTGATGTTGCTAAAAGTCCATGAAATGTCACCAATCCAGTGCGGCTATAAATGGCTAGCAATAGAGCAGTAATATCACTATAGCCCAAAATAATTTTAGGATTGCGGCGAATCAAATCATAATCGAGCAGCGGTAAAAGACGACTACTTCCCCAACCTCCTCCTGTCGCAATCAAAGCTTTAATAGAGGGATCAGCAAAAAAAGCATTAATATCTGCGGCGCGATCGCGATCAACTCCGGCTAAATATCCATATCCATCTAAAGCATGAGGCGCAACTTTAATCTTTAATCCCTGTCGTCTAAGTTGAGGTCGAATTAACTTCAAATGAGACTCTTGAATTGGACTCGCAGGAGTCACTAAGCCAATGGTATCACCAATCTTGAGTCGAGGAGGTTTAAGGGGAGTTTGAGCAGCATTTGCTGTTGTCTGAAAGTGCTGAGAAAATTGCGTTAAGAAAAGAGTCAATCCAAATCCTGTTATAAATTGGCGACGATCCATTAATTTGCCTCTTTACAGTACACAGCCTTTTGCAGTACACAGTTATACAGTTATCAATTCTGTCGAGAGATTAAAATCCCTGTCTAATCATTAAAGTCCTCTGAAGAGGACTAAATTGAAAAACTCTGTACTGCTTGGGCTGCGTTTCGACCTGTGTACTGTGTACTGTGTACTGTGTACTGTTTCTAAGTTGTATACTCGGCGTTAATTTTCACATAGTCATAACTCAAGTCACACCCCCAGGCTTTGCCCATTCCCGAACCATTCCCTAACTTAACCTGAATGAGAACAGTATCTGTTTTGAGGTATTCTCCGGCTGAGGCTTGTTTCAAATATTGACTGGCGGCGGGACGATCAAAATCTAGAGGCTGACCGTTCTCCATCAATACAAAGTCACCTAACTGAATTCGTAGATCGTCTTGCTTAAAATTAACACCTGCGCGTCCGGCGGCGGCAGCAATTCGTCCCCAGTTGGGGTCACGACCAAAAACGGCGGATTTCACCAGTGACGATCCAACAATCGTTTTAGCGACTTGACGAGCGTCTGCTTCAGTGGCGGCACCACTGACTTGAACTTCAATTAAACAGGTTGCACCTTCCCCATCACGAGCGACTGCCTTCGCGAGATGTTCACAAACCGCAGTCAGCATTGCTTCGAGTTGATCGGCTTCTGGGGAAGGGCCTGTAATTGCGGGTGTCCGAGATTGACCATTCGCCAGAGCGATTAAACAGTCATTGGTACTGGTATCTCCATCAACGGTAATCTGATTAAAACTGCGATCGGTAGCCCGACTGACCATTTCTTGCCATAATGGAGGTGAGACTGCCGCATCACAAGTCACGAAGGCTAACATGGTTGCCATATTGGGGTGAATCATCCCAGACCCCTTGGAAATGCCACCGATGCGAACAGGGCGATCGCCTAACATCGTTTCTAAAGCAATTGATTTTGGGACTAAATCTGTCGTAATAATTGCACGGGCGGCGGCTTCTCCTCCAGACTCTGAAGCTTGTGCGACCAATTCCGGAATAGCTGCTTTGAGGGCATCAATTTTAATCCGTTGACCAATCACTCCTGTCGAAGCGAGTAAGACTGATTCTGACGGAATATTTAAGGTCTTGGCGAGTTCTTGTGCGCTTTCGACTGCATCGTTCCACCCTTGTTCTCCAGTGGCGGCGTTAGCTTGTCCGGCGTTACAGAGAATAGCTTTGGCACTGGGTCGCGCTTGCAATAGAGTGCGACAATAGTCTACACAGGCGGCTCTAACTTGTGAGGTGGTGAAGACACCTGCGGCGATCGCATCAACATCCGATAAGATGAGTGCCAAATCCGGTGCGCCCGATGGTTTTAATCCTGCTGCCATACCCGAGGCTTGATATCCTCTCGGCGCAGTTATTCCCCCTGAAATTTCAGTCCAATCTGACATGATTTCCCCTTCCCTTTGTCGTTTTTAACAGAGGTCATTCGTTCGTTCAAAGTTTTTATTATAACCTGAGTTCGAGATCGGCTGAAACTTTGATTTTTGTATACTCTATTTCATTTAACTTTTCACTGTTTATGATTTTCTGTGAACTACAAAAATGCCCACTGAGTTAGCGGCGTCAGTGGGTCTATCGAGGTTTAATATTTACACAAAAAATTAATTATTTGTTCAGGTGTTAACCTAGCTCATTGAAGCGTGGCTGCGGTCATAACTGCTGCGGAAATTTTCGCTAGGTTTACCTTGAATTGTGCTGTGATAGTCACCCACCTCGATACCGACTTCAGTTGCTACACGATTGAGCATTGCTTGTTGACGATTTTTAACAAGATGGTGATGGCGCATCATTAAAGAGCGAGCTTTATCTTGAGTATTCATTGTCATTGTCCTCCAATTTTTTTAATGTGTCTTGATTTTTTGTTAAATGAATGGTGATGAATTCTTAACCTCTATTTGCCTACCCTTAACTTAAGGAAGCATGACTACGGTCATAGCTTTGGCTGAATGTGGGATGCGGTTTACCTTGGATATGATTCCAATAGTTTCCGGCGTCTATCCCCACTTCTGTAGCGACACGATTAAACATTGACTGCTGACGATTTTTAATCAGGTGGTGGTGGCGTGTCATCAATGTCCGTGCTTGTTCTTCAGTCTTCATATCTGTTGTTCTCCTTCGAGATTTGCTGATGTCAAATGCGTTTGTTTTTTTCTTACATTTTCATAATACCCAAGAATTCTGTAGCGTAGACTACACAATAAGCATAAATGACAAATCTTTACAGTTCTTAACAATTAGGCGATGGTATTAGGGTTGAACTCCAGGTAATTTCTAAGAACTATGATGGTAATTAATTGCCTCTGCTGCTCGAAACTGAACTAACAGTCTTGATAATGAACACTCTCATCGTTCCTTCTGTTGCTGGCTACGCTGTGGTTGAAAGACTCTATAAAGGATCTCGGACGGAAGTCTACCGAGCCTTACAAACCGAACCGCAGCAACCTGTGGTGATCAAGGTACTATCCCATCATCATCCCAGCTTCGGAGAACTGGTTCAGTTTCGTAATCAGTATGCGATCGCCCGTCACCTCAATCATCCGGCGATCGTTAGTCCCCTAGCCCTAGAACGTTGTGGCAACGGGTACGCACTGGTGATGCCTGACGAAGGGTTTATTTCTCTGGGGACATACTCGCAGCAGCACGCTCTCGATATATCTACAGTATTAGAGATCGCCATCCAACTGGCAGAAGCCTTACATTATCTCATTAGCCAGCGTATTATTCACAAAGACATCAAACCCGCCAACATCCTCATTCACCCCGAAACCCAACAAATCAAACTAATCGACTTCAGCATTGCCAGTCTATTACCCAAAGAACAACAGCAACTGACTAACCCCAACGTTCTTGAAGGCACTCTGGCTTACATTTCTCCTGAACAGACGGGACGGATGAACCGAGGCATTGACTATCGGACCGATTTCTATTCTCTGGGCGTCACCCTTTTTGAACTGCTGACCGGAGAACTTCCCTTTCCCATAGACGATCCGATGGAACTGGTGCATAGCCATATTGCTAAGATGCCTGCGGCGTTGAAGATGGGGAGATGGGGAGATGGGGAGATGGGGGGAGAAGAAATTCCTGAAATGATCTCTGATCTTGTCATGAAGTTGATGGCGAAAAATGCGGAAGACCGATATCAGAGTGCGTTAGGACTCCAGCATGATTTAGAACGCTGCCTACATCAATGGAAAGCAACTGAAGAAATTATTGCATTTGAGTTAGGTCAACGGGATATCAGTGATCGCTTCCTCATCCCTGAAAGACTCTATGGACGGGAACAAGAAGTTCAAACCCTACTAAATGCCTTTGATCGGGTGGCGGATGGCAAAACTGAGATGATGCTCGTTGCTGGCTTCTCCGGGATTGGTAAAACGGCAGTCGTTAACGAAGTTCACAAACCCATTACCCGTCAGAAGGGTTACTTCATCCAAGGTAAATTTGACCAATTTAACCGTAACGTTCCCTTGGGGGCGTTTGTGCAAGCCTTTCGCAGTTTGATGGAGCAATTATGGAGTGAAAGTGATAGGCAGCTACAGCAATGGAAAAGCCAAATTCTCGATGCGGTGGGGGACAATGGACAAGTCATTATTGAAGTCATTCCCGAATTAGAGAAAATCATTGGTCAGCAACCATCAGTGCCAGAATTATCCGGAAGTGCTGCCCAGAATCGTTTTAATTTGCTGTTTGGTAAATTTATTCAAGTTTTCACCACAAAAAAGCATCCTTTAGTCATTTTCCTCGATGATTTGCAGTGGGCTGATTCAGCTTCGTTGAATTTGATCAAACTGCTGATGAGTGAAACCTCCAATTCCTATTTATTGATGATCGGGGCTTATCGGGATAATGAGGTGTTTCCCGCCCATCCATTAATGTTAACTCTCGATGAGATGAGGAAAGCAGAAGCCACGATTAATACCATTATTTTAAGACCTTTGTCTGTGGCTAATATTAATTGTTTAGTGGCGGATACTCTCAGTTGTGATGGGGAGGTGGCTGAACCGTTAACAGAGTTGGTGTATCAGAAAACGAAAGGCAATCCATTTTTTACGACTCAGTTTTTACTGGGTTTGTATGGAGAGGAATTAATTCAGTTTAATCGAGAAGTTGGGCATTGGGAGTGTGATATTGCTGAAGTCAGACAACGGGCACTCACTGATGATGTAGTGGAATTTATAGTCGGGCGGCTGCGGAAACTACCAGAACTCACACAGGAAGTTTTGAAGCTAGCAGCCTGCATTGGTAATCGGTTTGATTTAGAAACGTTAGCGGTGGTGTGCGATCGCACTCAAGATCAGGTAGCCGAAGATTTGTGGCGCGCGCTGCAAGAGGGTTTAGTCACGCCAGAAAGTGAAACCTATAAATTTTTCCAGAGAGATCATTATGAGGTTGCAACAGATAGTGACATTAGGGTTAGCTACCGTTTTTTGCACGATCGCGTTCAACAGGCTGCCTATGCTTTGATTCCTCAAGCAGAGAAAGAAAAAACACATTATCAAATTGGTAAACTTTTAAGCAAAGAATTATATCAAGAAAATATAGAAACAAATATATTTGACATTGTTAATCAATTAAACATTGGTCAGGCTCTAGTTTCAAAACAATCTGAACTAGATGAATTAGCTCAGTTGAATTTAATGGCTGGTATAAGAGCTAAAAATACCATTGCTTATCAAGCGGGTTTTAACTATGCAAACAGAGGACTATCTTTGTTAGGAAATGGCTCTTGGGAGAGACAATATCAACTTACTTTAAAACTCCATGTTTTAGCAACAGAACTCGCTTATTTGACCGGTGAATTCCTGACAATGGAATCTCTGGTAATTACTATCAATAAAAATGCCCGGGAGGTTTTAGATAAAGTTTCAGCAATACAAACTCAAATTCAATTTTATGCTTCACAACAGAATTATAGTTCAGCAATTACAACTGGTAAAAATATATTGCAAGAATTAGGAATTTGTTTGCTTGAGAAACCAAGCTTTGAAGAGGTTAAACAAGAATACATAAATTTTCAACCCTACATCAGCCAATTTACCATCGAGCAAATCGTAAAACTACCCTTGCTGAAAGACCAAGAAAAGTTAGCAGTAGCCAAAATTCTACTTGCTATTGGTGCGCCAGCAATTATCAGTGATACTAATTTATTTTGGTTTATTATCCTAAAATTGGTCAAACTGTCACTAGAAAATGGTAACTCACCTTATTCAGCATATGCTTATGCATCTTATGGACTTCTAGTTAATCTTATAGAACAAGACATTGAAAAATATTATCAGTTTGGTCAGCTTAGCCTCAATATTGTAGATATTTTCCCGCAGAATCCAACTAAAAGTCGCGTATTACAAGTCGTGGGAGCTTATACAAGCTATCTTAAATCTCATCTTCGAGAAGCACTACCATTGTTATCAGCATCTTATATTTGTGGCTTGGAAAGTGGGGATTTTGAATACGGTGGATATTCAGTACATACAAAATGTCAAAATCTCTTTTTTAGCGGTGAGCCGTTAACTAATCTGCAAACTGAAATTATTCAAGGTATCCAGGCATTAGAGAGGCTTAATAACAAATTTGCAATCGGTCTTAATCAATTTCTCAACCAAATAGTTTCTAAGCTAAAAGGTCAACTAGACCCGCCTAATACTTTGGAAAGTAATTTTTTTAAAATTAAGGAGATTGACGAATCTCTAACTCAAGCAAAAGATTCATTTAGTTTGCACTATTGTTATTTGTATGAGGCAATTTTACAGTATATATTTGTCAATAAATCTCGAGGTTTACTCTATATAAAAATAGCTGAAGATAATTTAGATAGTGTTGTTGGATGGCTAACAGAATACATCTTTTACTTTTATGACTCTTTAATCTATCTAGATTATATTCATCACACGAAAAACTTAGAAGAAAAGCGAGTATATCAGTATTTACAAAAAGTAGATAAAAATCAGAAAAAGTATAAAATCTGGGCTGTTCACGCTCCAATGAATTTTCAACATAAATATGATTTAGTTGAAGCTGAGAAGCATCGAGCTTTAGGTCACAAATTTGAAGCATTGGAACTATATGATAAAGCTATAGCAGGAGCAAAAGCCAATAGCTACATCCAAGAAGAAGCCCTAGCCAATGAACTTGCGGCTAAATTCTACCTCGACTGGGGCAAAGAAAAAATCGCCACAGTTTATATGCAAGAAGCCTATTACTGTTATGCTCGTTGGGGAGCCAAAGCCAAAACTGACCACCTGGAAGCCAACTATCCTCAATTGCTACAGCCGATTTTGCAGAAAACGAGCCAAACGCTCCATCCCCTGGTCACTCTAGCCTCGATTTCTTCGGTCAAGTCCGCTGTTTGTTCGACAACTATCGAAACAAAGAGTTCTGAGACCCAAATCAATACGACTTTAGATCTCGTTACCCTCTTCAAAGCCTCCCAGGCTATTTCCAGCACCATCGACCAGGAAGAATTGCTCACTCAGCTTACCCAAATTCTCCTGCACAACTCAGGCGGCGATCGCTGTGCCATTATATTGTGTGAACCGAATCGGCAGGTGCAGGTACGAGCGATCGCGAAAGTAGACGCAACGGATCTATCCTCGATCCCCCTCAAGGATTCCAGCCATTTGCCAGTTAAACTGATTCAGTATGTGAAAAACTCTGGCGAAACCGTTGTCATGGATAGCCCAGAGTGTAATATTCCTGTGGTTGATCATGACCTAGCCGAACGACAACCCGCCAGCGTCCTGTGTTTACCTCTAGTTGATCGCAGCCAATTACGGGGCATCCTGTACCTGGAAAATCAAGCCACTAGCGGCGTGTTTCATCCCCAGCGCTTGGCGGCCCTTCAGTTGCTAGCAACTCAGGCGGCGATCGCCTTAGAAAATGCCCGACTTTACCAACAAGCCCAAGACTACGCCCAACAGTTGGAAGAATCTCAACTCCAATTGGTGCAAAGTGAAAAAATGTCGGCTTTGGGCAACTTGGTAGCAGGGGTCGCCCACGAAATTAATAATCCTCTGGGCTTTATCAACGGCAATATTACCGAAGTCCGCCACTCCCTCAATGACATCACTGAATGTTTACAATCCTACCGCCAAACTTTCCCCAAACCAGGTGAGAAGATTGAAGCATTGCTAGAAGAGTTAGAGATTGATTTCTTGATCGAAGACTTGCCGAAAATGCTGAACTCGATGAAAGTCGGCTGCGATCGCATTCGGGGTATTAGTACCAGTCTACGAATGTTTTCCCGTGCGGATACTGAATCACAATTCAAGGCTAATGTTCACGATGGTATCGATAGCACCCTGTTGATTTTGAAATATCGCTTGAAAGCTAGAGATTTTCGACCGGAAATTGAGGTGATTCGTGACTATGGCGACCTACCAGAAATCAACTGTTTTCCTGGTCAACTGAATCAGGTGTTTATGAATTTATTAGCCAACGCTATCGATATGTTTGATGAAATTGCTGAAGGACTTTCATCTAAACAACTCCAGGCGAACCCCCAGCGAATTACCATCCAAACTCAAGTTGTTGAACCCGACAGCATAGAAATTCGCATCCGCGATAACGGTAAAGGGATGTCTGAGGAGGTCTGCTCGAAAATTTTTGATCGAAAATTCACCACTAAAGGCGTTGGTAAAGGAACTGGTTTAGGACTGGCGATCGCTCGTCAAGTGATTGTAGAAAAACATAGTGGCAGCCTGGAAGTACAGTCTAAGATTGGTGAGGGGACTGAGTTTTTAATCCGTTTGCCCAGATAAAAGAAGCGGCAATCCAGTGTCTTCGCTAGACCTTTGGATCGCCAACCCTGAGAATTCCCGTCATTTATGAGGGAAAGTGTTATTGATAGCTACTCGCCCAATCTTTCGCCCAAGCCAGAGTTTGATTCACTTTAGTATAATCAGACGCTTCACAATAGAGCCGTAAAACAGGTTCAGTACCACTAAAGCGAATCAGCAGCCACCGATCATCAGCTAGACGGAATTTATAACCATCAACGGTTAAACAATCTGTCACCCCAAGTCCCGCGATTTCTTGAGGAGGATTGTTCTGCAATTGTTCGAGTAAACGCGATCGCACATCCATACTCGCTAAGGGTAAATCAATGCGATCGTACACTGAGTTAAAGCCCACTTTTTCTTGAAGACGGCGATAACTTTGACTGAGATCTTCTCCAGACTGCACAATCGCTTCTAAAACAAACAAAGCCGAAAGTAAAGCATCTCGTTCCGGAATATGAACGCCATAGCCAACACCTCCAGATTCTTCTCCGCCGACTAAAACTTGAGTAGAGAGCATTCGATCGGCAATATATTTGTAACCAATCGGTGTTTCGTACAGAGATAAATCGTATAATTTAGCAATTCGCGGAATCAAATCCGATCCACTCACGGTTTTGACGACTTCTCCACTGAACCCTCGACGTGTGGATAAATGTTCAATCAAAATCGGAATCAAAATTTGCGAACTGAGGAAATTTCCCTGACCATCAACAGCCGCAATGCGATCGCTATCTCCATCAAAGACAAATCCCACTGCTAAACTCCCTTGAGAACGCTGATGGGTTTTAATTTGGCGGAACAGTTCGGGGATGTATTTGGGTAAAGGTTCCGGCGCACCTCCATCAAATAGAGGATCGCGATTGCTGTTAATCTCAATCACAGAGTCCCCCAGAAGACGCGCTAAACCGCCCGTTGCAGCACCGTGCATCACATCGACAAAAACAGTTAATTTCCCTTGACTAATCGCTGTTTTAATCGCTTCAATATCAACCTTCGATTGTAGAGTTTCGCAGTAAGCTGGCCAAGGATCGAAAGACTCTAATGTTCCTGGAGTTTCAGCTTTTAGTGGAGGCTCGTCGAGTTGAGCTTCGATTTCTTTTGTGACATCTGGGCCAACCGACCCTCCAAATGCACCCTTAACTTTTAAACCTAAATATTTACCCGGATTGTGACTCGCAGTCATTACGACGGCTCCTAAAGCCTTTTGCTGGTGAGCCACTAAACTAAATGCAGGAGTCGGCGCATAACTTTGGGAGAGTTTCACATCATATCCCGCCGCTTGAATCGCTTCTGCTGCGACAGTTGCGAACTCCTCCGCTAAGAAACGTCGATCATATCCAACAAATATTGTACGATTTTCAGCGCGATCGCCATAAACTTTTTCTAATACTTGAGCAGCCAGAGGAGCAACGATGGCGACACGTTCAAAGGTAAAGTCATCTGCAATTACACCTCGCCAGCCATCTGTTCCAAACTTAATCGGTTTAGACATATCTAGGATATAAATTTTTTCAGGGTACAACGCAATGGAGAATTAGTAGAGGGGAATGTTAGTCTAACAATCCCGCACCCCCTCAAATTAAACTCACGCCCCTCATCTTGTGGGAAGAGGAAATCAATTTTAGATCTGCTTGAGTCAGCGGATTCCAGAAAAAATCAGCTTGTTTCGATTATCTCACATCTTTACTCGGGAACCCAGACAGAGGTCTCATCTGATTCTCATCCGATTTCTAGGCGTAGCACCTGAAAATAGGGAATTCTCTCGACTCTCGACCCCGATAAAAACCCCTCTCCAAATCTCTCGACCCCCACCGACCTACCCCTGAAAGGAGGAGGCTTTTAGTTCCCTCTCTTAAGAGGAGAGGTCAAGAGAGGCTTCAAATTGAATAACACAAAATTTATGAAGCTGACTGAAGTTGCTGAATGCGATCGCGTAATATCTCTGCCTGTTTCTCTGCTTCGGCTAAAGCATCTCTTGCAGTTTGAACGACTTCTGGATCGGCTTTATCAACAAAATTTCGATTACTTAACCGCTTAGAAATCGATTCAATTTCTTTCTCAACTTTGGTTAATTTATTCTCAGTTCGCTTCTTTAACCCTTCTAAATCAACCACACCTGCTAAGGGAATTAACGCCTGAATGGTTCCAATTACGCCTGCGATGGTTTGACCTAAATCTGAGGGAACAGTCTCGGTAATATTCAAGGTTTCTATTTTAACTAAATCCTTGAGATAATTTTCACCTTTCGTGATGATTTCTCGTTCTTTTTCATTTTCACTTTGTAGAATTGCGGTTACCTTGACTTTCGGCTTAATATCTGCATCCGCCCGAAGGTTTCTCAAGGTCCGAATGGTTCCGAAAATTAACTCAAATTCTGTTTCCAGTTCATCATCAACTAGATCAGTTTCTAATAGCGGATAAGACTGAACCGCCAGACAGGTTTCCTCCCCAGTTTGCGTTAAGGTATGCCAAATTTCCTCGGTAATATGAGGCATAAAGGGATGCAATAGCTTTAGAATCCCCTCTAATACATAAGCTAAAGTTTGTTGGGCGACAAGCTTTGACTCTGTATCTTCGCCTTGTAAACGAGGTTTAACCAGTTCAATATACCAGTCACAAAAATCACCCCAAATAAACTCATATTGTTCGCGGGCGGCTTCTCCAATTCCATACCTGTCGAGATAGTCACAGGTTTGTTTAACGGTTTTGTGGAAACGAGACAGTATCCATTTATCGCAGAGTTCTAATTTATTTTTGTCAGGTTGTCCGAACTGTTGAGGGGTTTTTCCGTCTAAGTTCATCATCACAAACCGAGACGCATTCCATATTTTATTGGTAAAGTTACGGGAAGCTTCAACGGAAGCAGATTCTTCTTTTTCTCGGTCATATTCTAGGCGAATATCCTGACCCGCCCCAATTACTTCTCGAATCAGAGTATATCGAACTGCATCGGTTCCATACTTATTAATTAACAGTAACGGATCAATTCCATTCCCGGCTGTTTTTGACATTTTCTTGCCATTTTCATCCAGAATTAACCCGTGAATATAAACGCCTTTAAAGGGCATTTTATCCATAAAATATCCCGCCATCATCGTCATTCTTGCTACCCAGAAGAAGATGATATCAAAGCCTGTTGATAGGGTATTGGTCGGGAAATAGGTCGCTAAATCGGGCGTTTGTTCCGGCCATCCCAATGTTGAAAACGGCCATAAACCGGATGAGAACCAGGTATCTAATACATCGGGTTCCTGTTTCAATTCAACATTTTTACCGAATTTTTCAGTTGCTTTCTCAATCGCTTCAGCTTCTGTTTTTGCGACCACAAAAGGAGTATTGTCGGTAATCTCTCCCTCGGTTTCGCTGACTGCATACCAAGCCGGAATTTGATGTCCCCACCACAATTGACGAGAAATACACCAATCTTCTAACCTCACCAACCAATCTCGATAAACTTTCGTCCAGCGTTCCGGAACAAATATCGGAGACTCTTCATTATCGAGACAATTTAACGCTTTATCGGCTAAGGGACGAATCTTTACAAACCACTGAGTGGAAATTAGCGGCTCGATGGGAACTTTACCGCGATCGCTATAAGGTACACTATGTTTATACTCTTCAACCTCGACTAAAAATCCTTCTGCTTCTAACTGTTTGACCACATTTTTTCGGGCTTCAAAGCGGTCTTGACCCTCAAAGATGCCGCCATTTTCATTCAGCGACCCATCTTTATTTAAAATATTAATCATTGGCAGTTGATGACGCTGACCCATTTGAAAATCATTCGGGTCGTGGGCGGGTGTTACCTTCACACAACCGGTTCCAAATTCTGGGTCAACAAATTCATCGGCGATAATCGGAATTTCCCGGTTCATTATGGGTAAAGTTACCGTTTTTCCGACTAAATCTTTGTAGCGTTCATCGTTGGGATTAACTGCAACCGCCGTATCGCCCAACATCGTTTCGGGTCGAGTTGTCGCCACCTCAACATAACCCTCTCCCTCAGTCAAAGGATAGCGAAAATGCCACAAATGACCATTAACTTCCTTATTTTCCACCTCAACATCCGACACTGCAGACTCACTCGCCGGACACCAATTCACCATATATTGTCCGCGATAAATTAGCCCCTCTTCATACAGCCGAACAAAGGCTTCAACCACTGCATTCGCCAGCCCTTCATCGAGGGTAAACCGTTCCCTTGTCCAGTCTGCTGAGATTCCCAAGCTTCGCAGTTGCCCTGTAATTGTACCGCTAGACTGTTCTTTCCATTGCCAAGCCCGTTCTAAAAATTTTTCTCGTCCCAAGTCGAAGCGGGTTTTTCCGTCCTGTTTGAGTTGTCGTTCCAAGACGCTATGAACCGCAATACTTGCATGGTCAGTTCCAGGAAGATAAAGGGTATTGTCACCCTTCATGCGATGATAACGAATTAGCGTATCAATCAAAGAATTGTTGAACGCATGACCCATGTGTAGACTTCCGGTCACGTTCGGCGGCGGAATCATAATGCAGTAGGGTTCGCCGGGATGGTTCGGGTCAGCTTTAAAGATTTCTTGTTCTTCCCAGTAAGTTTGCCACTTGGCTTCGGTGGAAAAGGGGTCGTATTTGCTAGGCAGGTTTGGGGTCGTTGAGGTCATGGGCGGAGAATGTGGGCATCATAGCTTGTTGTTAATATTTTGCCATACAGACAGGCGATCGCAATTAATTGCCAAAATTATCATTGAGTCAAATCTGGAATCTCAATCAGAAATTCTGTTCCTTGTCCTATCTGTGAATGACAGCTTAATTTACCGCCATGTTTCTCTTCCACAATTTGACGCGAAATTGCCAGTCCTAAACCTGTTCCTTTCCCGACTGCTTTAGTTGTAAATAAGTGGTCAAATATTTTATTTTTAACGGCTTCAGACATTCCACCTCCATTATCTTCAATCCGAATTTCAATCATTTGATTAGAAAGATTTTTAGTGGTTTGAATCCGAATTCGAGGAGAATTCACGCTCGGGTCTAAATCTTTTTGACTGTTTTCATCAAATACATCAATTGCATTAGCAATAATATTCATAAAGACCTGATTTAACTGCCCTGGAAATCCTAGGAATTGGGAAAAATCGCCATAGTCTTTGAGAATTTTAATCTCTGGACGTTTTTCATTAGCTTTCAAGCGATGTTTGAGGATTAATAAAGTGCTATCAATTCCTTGATGTACATCAAAAGTTACTTTTTGATCTCGGTCTGACCGAGCAAAGATTCGCATAGAAGTGCTAATTTCTTTAATGCGGTTGACTCCGGTTTTCATCGAGGATATTAACTGCGGTAAATCTTCTAAAACATAATCTAATTCAATTTCTTTTGCATTGTCTTCAATTTCTTCTCCCGGTTCTGGAAACTTCTCTTGGTAGAGTTTTAAATGTTCTATTAAATCTTGTACATAGTCTTCAGCGGGGGAAAGATTACCGCCAATAAACCCAACCGGATTATTAATTTCATGGGCAATTCCCGACATCATTTCACCCAAAGCAGACATTTTTTCACTTTGAACCAATTGTACTTGTGCGGCTTGTAGTTGAACCAGGGATTGTTCAAGTTCTTGAGATTTTTGAATGACTGCGGCTTCAGCCCGTTTGCGCTCACTAATATCCCGAAAATACCAAATTCGGCTGTCGTAATCGCCAGATGCTAATCTGACTGGGGAAGAGTATCGTTCCAGGCAGCGTTGATCTTTGAGAATAACTTCGTCACGGCTGTTTTCTTCTGGATGGTCATAGAGATACTCAACCTTAGCGAGAAACTCTGCTGGGTCTTCTAACTGATCGAGGACAAAGCCGAGCAATTGCTGATCATCTTTGGTGGCAAGAATGGCTTCGGGAATGTTCCAAATTGAGACAAAGCGTTGGTTATAGGCACTCACGTGGCGGTTGGTATCAACGACGAGTATACCATCGAGAGACGATTCTTGTTGTGCTTTCAGGAAAACATTTCTGCGTTGTAGTTCAGCTTCTGTCTGTTGCTGTTTCCTGAACAGTTGAGCATTCTCCAGAGAAATTGCCGCCTGGGAACAGAGAAGCTTTAAAACTTCTACTCGGTCATCAGTAAAAGCCTGGGTCATTAAACAGTTTTCCAGATATAGAATTGCCAATAATTTTCCCTGATTTGAAATTGGCAAGCCTAATAAACTAATGGGTTGTTGGGTTAACAGATATTCGTCAGCAGCCCATTCTGGCTGGTTCAGAACGTTATCAATCACCAAAGGCTCAAGTTGACGCTTAACTCGGTTGATGAATTTGTGAGGCACCTCGGAACTTTCAGCTAGGGGCAATCCTTGTAAGATGAAACTGAGATTGCCATTCAAGTCTGGAGACTGGGTGGTGATAACTTCTACCGTTAACTGTTGATCTCGATTCAAAATTAATGCCCCTTTGGTTGCACCTGCATTTTCCAGAATTACCTGCATGAGTTTAGTGAATAATTTCTCCAGTTCAATTTCACCAGATAATGCTTGGGATGCTTTAATGACACTGGTCAAATCTAGTAAGTTAGAAATACTGATGCTAGACGCACTGGTGTGAGAACCCTGGCTCCTTGTTTCTGTACAGGTTTGAAACCGATTGATATTGACCTTCTCCTGTTGAAGAATCGGAGTTAGCAAGTCTGGATACTGCTGTTCTAGCTGATCAACTTTGGCTTTAGCTCCCCAATGAGAATAGCAATAATAAGCCTCTATCATATAAGTTTGAGCAACTTTTTCTCGTCCTAACTCTAGATAGAATTTAGCTGCTAGTTCATTTGCAAGCGCTTCTTCTTGGATGTATTCATTTTCTTTTGCCCCTGCAATAGCTTTGTCATAAAGTTCCATTGCTTCTAACTTTTGACCTAATACTCGACACTTTTCTGCTTCGACCAAATCATATTTGTGTTGATAATTCATCGGGGCATGAGTTGCCCATTGCTGTTGTAATATTATTTGATTTTTTTCTACCTTTTGTAAAATCTCTGAGCTGTCTGATAATTTTAGGTTCAAAGCAGCTAAAATAGTTAAGGAATCATAGAAATAAAAAGCAGGTTCACCCACTGTTGAAGCACCAGCTACTAAATACTGTTTGACTTTAACTGCATAGCTTTGAGCTGACTGAACCTCTTCAAATAGGTAAAAAAGCATCAGCTTATACAAATAGAAGTAATATAATCCTAATACATTACGGGTAGAGAGGATATGAGGTATAAATTCCGCTTCATCGAGAACTTCTCCAGATAAAATAGTAGGATTTTCTCCAATGCCTAATAAATTGAGAATAGATTGCCAAAAGATAGAAATTCGGCAACGATTAGCTATAACCACTTGATTTAATTGCACTAGCGCATTGCAATAGACACGAGTCTCTTGTTCTAAGTTGGCAAGAGGCTGACCACACCAAAAAGAATTAAGGCAAAAATCTTCGATGCTGTATCCTGCAAACTCATAATTCCCAACTTCTAAAGCGCTTATATAACTCTCTTGCAAAAGTGGTAATGTTTCTTTAATATGGGATTGACGATGTAAAACGAATAATCCGGCTACAACCAATGCTGCTGGCTTGACCGCCTTAGCATCCATTTTAGAAACAACCTGGAGTGCTAACTGACCAAATTTAACCCCTATATTCACATCTTGCTGCATATTACAAACAATAATCGCATAGCAGGCATAAGCTAATATTGAAGCTGATGTATTTCCATATTGAATTGATAGTTTCACTGACAAAGCAACTACCAAAGGAAATAAAGGAGAGCCAGACATATGAGTGACTGGTATAATACTGCTTGCCGTTTGCACAATAGCAATTTTTTCAGCATCCGTCATCAGAGGCAAGTCAACAAAATCTTCTATTTCTCGGTTTCCAATTAGTTTTTCAATATCTAGAATACTCTGTTGAACATCATTTTGTGTAGGTTCTTCAGGCAAAATCATACCTAACTTTTGCAAGAATTGTTGGGCTATGGTGATGGCTTCGGTCAGTTTATTCTGCGAAGCATTGGCTTGGATTATAATCCGGTAAACATCGACCTGTTCTAGTAATGATTGTGCCTGTGCAATGACTATCTCAATCAATTTGTCCATTTGATCAAAATCACCACATAGAGATGCTAATTCTGCGGCTAATTCATGGAAATTTAGACTCATTTCATATTGTCGTAGCCAAGCCTTTTCGCCTAGTAAAGATAAACCTATACTGGCATATTCACGACCCGCTTGATAAGCCGTTGCACTTCTCGCTTTACGACAAGCAATTAAATTTAATTCTGCTAATTCATCTTTTTCTTTTTGTTTTGTAATCAATTCAACACCATAATTCAACTGATTAACAATCTCAAAGATTCTTTCTTCTTGTTCAGATTCAGGAATATTTTTTAACAACAGTTGACCAATCTTTAAGTGAGTAGCTTTTTTGTGTTCTTCAGGAATCAAAGAATAAGCAGCTTGTTGAATGCGGTCATGTAAAAACTTATAACTCACTGAAATGTGATTGCCATTCTGATTTAAATGAATTTCTTGAGTTTTATCTGTATAAAATTTATAAACTTCTGTGGTGGGTAAAATCAATCCTTCTTTCAACGCCTGCCATAAATCTGTTGCCGTTTCTACTTCAGACGTTTGCCGGACAATGGCTAATGTTTCTAAATCAAATTCATTCCCGATACAAGCCGCTAATTTCAGCGTATCCTGTGTCAAAGGGTTGAATTTCTGTAAGCGTTTGCTAACAAATTCGACAACATCTTCACTAACTGCTGCTAATTTTACCTGTGCTAAGTCACATTGCCAGAAGCCTTCTTCGGGATTAAAATGAATGCCTCCATCCTCATGTAATGCTTTGAGAAATTGAGTAGCAAAGAAAGGATTTCCTTTCGTCTTCTGATAAACAGCTTGAGTCAGTGGCAAAGCTTGTGGCAAAGAACAATGTAACGTATCAGCAACGAGTTGATTTAAGTCATGTTGCCGCAATGGTGCTAACGTAATGGTATTAACAACAGCATCCTGCTTTTTAATCTCATCTAACGTCAACATCAACGGATGAGCAGGACTCACTTCGTTGTCTCGATAGGCTCCAATTAAGAATAAATATTGACTTTCTGCTTCACTCATTAATAGTTTTAACAGATTCAATGAAGCGGAATCTGCCCATTGTAAATCATCTAAAAAGATGACTAATGGATGTTCTTTTGTGGTCAAAACCTGAAGGAATTTTTGAAACAGTAAATTAAACCGATTTTGTGCTGCACTTCCTGATAATTCAGTAACCGGAGGTTGTTGACCAATAATTTTTTCGAGTTCAGGGATGACTTCAATAATCACTTGTCCGTTGTCTCCAACGGCTGCTAAAATTTTCTGTTTCCATTGTTGCAGTTGAGCATCATTTTCACTCAAAAGTTGACCCATTAAATCCCGTAAAGCTTGCACGAATGCACTGAAAGGAATATTACGTTGAAATTGGTCAAATTTTCCTTTAATAAAGTACCCTCGTTGACGGACAATAGGTTTATGAACTTCATTCACAACCGCCGTTTTTCCGACTCCAGAATAGCCAGCCACCAGCATCATTTCAGAACGGGTTTTGTCTGGCTTGGAAGCGACGCGCTTCTCCTGTGGAAACGCTACGCGAACAAATGCGTCTAATAATTGTTGAACTGGCTGCTGTCGTCCATAGAGTTTTTCGGGAATAATAAAATGGTTACAAATATCTTGCGTTGCAATTTCAAATAATTCAACTTTTTCCGTATTTTCTAGTTGATTTAAACAGATTTCTAAGTCTTTTTGAATTCCCCAAGCACTTTGATAACGGTCTTCGGCATTTTTTGCCATCAATTTGAAAACGATATTTGAAACAACTTCCGGAATTTCTTCATTATTGCCTAATACCGAAGGCATCTTCGCAATATGACAATGAACTAATTCCATTGCATCAGTCGCTTCAAAGGGTAACTTTCCACTTAATAATTCATACAAAGTAACACCGAAAGAATAAAAATCGGTTCGATAATCAATTCCTCGGTTCATTCGTCCAGTTTGTTCCGGAGAAATATAAGCCAGAGTTCCTTCGAGGATATTAGGATTTTTTAGATCTTGAGTTTCTTTGGGTAATAAGGAGGCAATACTAAAATCAATTAGTTGAATTTGCTGAGTTTCTGGATGAATTAAAATATTTGCGGGTTTAATATCTTTATGAATAATACGATGGTAATAAAGTCCAGCTAGAATCTCAGCTAATGTAATTCCAATGGTTAAACATTGACTCAAACTCAAAGAATTATTTTGAGTATACTCATCAAGAGAAATATAACCTTCATCCGCCATAACTAAGATTAAACTATTGCGATAGTTTTCCAGAGCAAGCGGTTGGATAATTCCGGGTATGTTAAGATTTTGTGTAATCGTATATTGATGGCGAAATTGGACGAGTTCGTTAAAACTGGGGTATTCACTTCGTAATAATTTGAGGATAACAGGTTGGTGGTCTGAAATGCGTTGAGTGCGATAAACTAAAGATTTTTGTCCCTGATGAATACATTCAAGATTCTGATATTTTTGAAAGGTTAAGGTCTTGTCATTATTCATAGTACATCTCCGAATTTATGGGAAATAAAAGATTGAATCGAGGTAATTTGTTAAAATATATAACGATAAAAAGGCAAAGTTTTGTCCTTCTCTTTTAAGATAGCCAAGAAAAGTGTTAGATTCAACAGTAGTTCTACGGAAATTCTTTCCAAGGTTTATATAAGGATTGATATCAATCCCTGAATACAGAGTTCATCTTTTTTCTGAAAAATAATATTTCTTTACATCATTCTTTAATGCAAGAGTTGCGGTCATCAAGTGCGAATGAACTGACTTTAGGAATCCTGGTGGCATTCAAGATCTTAGCAGATCGGCGACTGAGCTGAGAATGCGGGAAAAAAATCCGTAACCCCTGACACTAGACTTTCTGAATGAGTATATTTACCTCTCCACAGTTGAGTCGGAAGGGTTATAATAGTACACAGGTTCTGCTGCGGCGTTGGTGACTGCCTATATGTTTTATTGATCTGTAAATCTCAATATTCGGGAACCAGCGAAACTTCGAGTGGCAGTAAACCGGACATAGCATCCGGAAACTTAAAGCTCGACTACGGTACCCACCTAAAAGGTGTATTGAGGTCAAAAACTGCGGTAAGACGGCACTGTGGTAGGACTAACCTCTGAGTGATATGGTGCTACAGTAAAAGTAAGGAATAAAGTGGGCTAAAGTTGGTCAAAGTTCAGCTTCAAAGGAACAGACCAGAAACTCTTAAGCTAGTAAAAGTAACCAGTCTGCTCTATTTCAGATATCTAACGATTAAAGTATAAGGGCTAGCTCATACAGAAGTAGAGTTGGCTTGACGAGAAGCCATCTTTTCAAAATAAGCTTGAGTTTGTTGTAGCATTTGCTCGCGGCTATCTTTCCCATTTTGAGTCAATGTGGGAACTAAATTACGAGCTTGCAACGTCATGTGAAGTTGTAGGTCAGCAACGTATTCGCTGACATCGTGACGCAGTGAACAGGACGGATATTGTGTCATCTGTGAATTCAAAAGGTTCTCCTCGTGGTGTCTCAACTGCAATCGGTAACACCCCTAGACAGTATCACGCATAACTGGTATTATCGTCAACTCCTTAACGAACTGTAATCCAGAGTTCAAAAATTATTCATACTCTGTTACATTTCACAAGGTGAGACCTGATCAGACATCAGTCTGAAAGGGGAAAATGCTTTGGGTTGAACATCTGTTAATAGCACAACCGACTTTGGGTAAGCTGAGAACAATTTAAGACAACCCTTTGTTTATTACTCCTCACAATGCAACAGTGAAGTCAAATGATGGATTGGGGATTGTCCTTTTTCCAACGTTAGACTAAGCCTAAATTGTGCGAATTTTTAAAACGAGTTCATCGGAATTGTTCTTGAAACCAACCTGTTCACAGAAACGACTACTATGGCGAATATTATTGGAACTCCAGATCCAGACTTACTTGAAGGAACCCTTGAACCCGATCTCATTCAAGGGCTAGAAGGAAACGATACTCTCATTGGTTTTCCCGGGAATGATACCCTACAAGGAAATGCAGATAATGACTCAATTCTCGGAAGTCGAGATGATGACATCTTACAAGGTGGAGAAGGGAATGACTCTCTATTTGGTGAGTTAGGAAATGACACCCTCGAAGGCGGCTTAGGAAATGATTTTGTTCTGGGTAATGCAGGTGATGATTCGATCAGTGGTAATGCAGGAAATAATAGTCTTTATGGAGGTCAAGGAAATGATACGATCGCTAATTTAGAGGGAGACGATCAACTCTTTGGCGATCGCGATAATGATATTCTATTTACAGGCTTCGGCTCAAATACCCTAACCGGAGGAGCTGGAACAGACTTATTTGTAATTGGTCGTGAACTCAATGGTGGCTCGACAGATATTATTACAGATTTCCGTTCTGGATTTGATGCTATTGCTTTAGCAGATGAATTAGAATTTGAAGATTTAGAATTTGTTCAAACGGGAAATAACACCACTATTCTTGATCGTGAAAGTGGTGAGGAACTCGCAATTTTAGACACGATTCAAAGTAGCCAACTCAGACGTTCAAACTTTACGAAATCCCTGACAACAATTACCTCAATCATTGAGTTTACGGAAGCCTCAATCGATATTGAAGAAGATGTATCCGCAGGTTTTGTAGAAATTGGGATTCAACGCACAGGTTCCCCTCTCAATAATGTCGGAGCTAGATTGTCTCTTTCTGATGAGAACTCTTCATCGGACGATCTCGATATTCCCGCGACTGGAATTGAGGTAGCTTTTGCCCCCTTTGAAACCTTTAAACGGGTGAATCTTCCGATTAATAACGATGAGGAATTTGAAGGAGATGAATCTGTTCTGTTGCAATTAACCGATCCCATTGGTACAGCGACCATCGGCGAACAAAGTGAACTGATCGTAAATATTGAAGATGATGAGCAACCCCCAACACCGACACCAACACCAACACCAACACCAACACCAACACCCGATGAAACACCAATTCTTCCGCCACCTCCTGCGATCACAACTTCAATCGTTGAAATTGAGGTGGCACCGACAGAAGTTCCTGAAGACCAAGGTCAGCCATTAGTTTATACGATCGCTCGTTCGAGTGGTTCTCTCGGTACGGGGATAGTTGTTGATTTTGCAGTGGGCGGAAGTGCAGAATTAGAAACAGATTACACGGTAACGGGAGCATTAGAATTTTCCGAGGGTTCCGGACGTGTTATCTTTGAACCCAACGCCTCTACAACTCAAATCCAGCTCACTCCTGTTGCCAATGATATCTTTGAAGCAGACAAAACCATAGAACTGACCCTGAGTGACTCTGGATTTTTGTACGAAGCCGATCCGGTTCGTCAGTCCGCGATTGGTACGATACTTAATGATGACGAGCCCCCCGATCCTCCACTCTATGACTTTACCCAAACGAATTTTATTGGGGTTGAAGGCGATCCAGACAATCCTCAACAAGCAGAAATTGTCGTTAGACGGGGTGCTGATGTCACTTTACAGTCACGGGTTGATGTGATTTTAACCGATGGTACCGCAGTCGAAGGAACAGATTATACCTCTCCGCCGATTCCGACACCTCTGGTCTTCTTACCCGGAGAAGAAGAAAAATCAGTAGTGGTTGACTTGATTCCCAATACTGAGGAACAATCCTCTAGAACGGTTAATCTCAGCTTCGATAACTTTGAGATTTTGACAGAAGATGGAACTCCAGTCATGGGGGGACAACCAGGAATTACCATTCCCACTTCGACCTTAACGATCAATGATGATGATAGCCCGACGACTTACGACTTTACGAACTCCTTCTTTACCACACCAGAAGGGAACATCTTCAACCGAATTGATACAGTTGAGGTGGTTCGCAGTGGACGGATTTCTAACCCCTCTAGTGTGACGGTGAACTTGCAGGGAATCAATAATGCGAGACCGGATGTGGACTTTGCCGCCGGACCTCTAACGGTGAATTTTGAAGCAGATCAAAGTGTCGCCACAGTTCCTGTTGATATTATTGGAAATGTGATTCCGGAACCGAATAAAACCGTTAGGCTGTCTCTAGAAGCACCTCCCGGACAAAATATCGGAACCGATAACCCGATCGCGGATTTGATTATCATTGATGATGATGATATTCCGACCTACGACTTCACCACCAGTCAATACACGGTCAGCGAGGATGATGGCGTTACAGAAGTGGTCACGGTTCTACGGGGGGGAAATTCAACTGAAGCATCTTCCGTAGATGTCCTGCTCATATCGGAAACACCTGGAGAAGATTTTACACCCGAACGAATAACAGTGGACTTCGCACCCAGCGAAACCGTTCAAACCATTGAGATTGAGATTATTGATGATCCCATCGAAGAACCGACTGAAGCGGTCAACTTGAGTTTTGAAAATTTCGTACCTCAAGGACAAGTCGGGAATACCTTCCCAACGGCAACGTTATTAATTTTAGATAATGATTCACCTCCGGTTTATAACTTTGCGGCGGCGAACTTTAGCACTCCAGAGGGCGATAGTCCGAATATAACGGAAGTCGTGGAGGTCTTGCGGTCTGGAGAAACAGAAAATGCTTCTCGTGTGGATGTGGTTCTGACAGAGGGAACGGCGACTCCGGGTAGTGACTATACAGATGGCCCGATTATCCTTGATTTTGCTTCGGGTGAAACCAGTCAATTTGTACCGATTGAAATATTAGGGGATGAACGGGTTGAAAATGATGAAACGGTGAATTTGAGTTTTGCTAACTTTATCGTCATTGATAATCAGGGTGAAGAAATCCCCAACGGACGGGCTGGAGTTCTGCAACCGGAGTCGGTTTTAACGATTGAAAATGATGATACTACGACGGTTTCGATTACGACTATTCAAGCTGATGCAATTGAATTCGATCCGAACCGACCCGATCAAGATCCAGACACTCAAAATGGTATTTTTCGGATACAGCGATCACCTGATCCTGTCGGAGATTTAACGGTGAATTTGATCGTTTCAGGAGAGCGGTTGCTGTTAGATGGAACGGATTATCAATTGCTCGTTGATGAGGAGGCAGTTGCTGTTGAAGTTGATCCCGAAACCAATACGGGCAGTGCTGTGGTCATTATTCCCCAAGATCAACTCAGTGTAGATGTGACGTTAATTCCGATTAATGATAATCAAGCAGAAACTGATGAATCTCTCACCTTAACTCTTGCAGAAGGGAATGATCCGGATCAGCCTTATGAAATTGATTCTGAAGATAATCAAGGCATCGTTACAATCTTGGCGAATGATACAGAAGTGACTCGTTTAACCGATAGCGATCAAACTGATGAACAATCCTATTTTGATGCGGTTGAAGGATCGTTGCGACAAGCGTTAATTAATGCTCAGAATTTTTCGGGGGCGAGTACGATTACATTTGCGCCGCAACCGCCAGAGAATAATACGATTAATTTGGTTGCTGCATTACCTAATATCAACAGTGACATCATCTTTAACGGCCCGGGTGCCAATCTCCTAACAGTTCAACGCAGTCCTTCAGCAACGGAGAATTTCCGCATTTTGACCATTAATAGTGGAGATGTGACTGTAGAAGGTTTAACCCTTGCGTCGGGCGTTGCACCGGGTACCGATTTCGACGATCCCGATGGTAGTATTACTGGAAGTCGAGGCGGGGCTGTGAGTATAACCTCGACCAGCAGCACCGTTAATATTGTCAATACCGTGATTACGGGGAGTCAAGCCAATAACGGGGGCGGTATCGCCAACTCCGGTCAACTCAATGTTACCAATAGCACGATTAGCAATAATATTGGGGTGAATGGCGGTGGAATTGTAGTGATTGATGGTGCCGTGAATGTAACCAACAGTACCATTGCAGGGAATGATGCCGATCTCGGTGGCGGGATTTTTAACTCGATTGCAGGGTTGACCTTAACGAATAGTACCGTCGCCTTTAATAATGCCCGTAGTCGGGGTGGTGGTATTCGTAATATTGGGGGCGGTGTGAACTTACAGAATACCTTAATTGCGAGTAATACCCTAGATGCAGATAATCCAACGGCTAGCGAACGCGATTTATCCACTCCTACGGACTTTCCGGCTAATAGTGGTGGTAGTAATCTAGTTGGAGATGCAACGGGTGCGAATGGGTTAACCGATGGTGTAAATGGAGATATTGTGGGCGCGGATGCCTTGATATTGGGTTTACAAGATAACGGAGGATTGGTTCCGACCATTGCCTTAGAGACAGGGAGTCCCGCAATTGATACCGGAAATGCCAACTTTTCGGGTGTATTCATCAACCCTGGAGAATTTGATGCGCGGGGTCAAGGATTTCCTCGAATTGTTGATATTCCGGGTGTCGGTATCGAAGAAGACTTGGCGATTGATATTGGGGCGTTTGAAGTCCAAGTTTAACTGCTGTTAGAAAACACAGAAGCCCGGTTTGATTGAAAAGCCGGGTTTGTAGACATTTTTGGCTCTGTCTATCGCGAAAGTTCTTGATTTTTTGTCGTTCTTGTACTATACTTTATGTAATTTTTCACGAATGTAATGGCGTTCGCTACCACGGGATATTCGGTAGAAACGCCAGTTTTATTGTTCAATCATAAATCTGAAGCCACAATACAGAAAATATCAGGTGCGTTAGTGACGCACCCTATGATTGACTCCTTGACGGCACAAAATTCCGTTAACTTTCAATCCGAGAGATTGCTTCTTCAGCGGACATATTACCAAAAATAATAGACATAATTCCGGGTAAATATTTATCCATCGTCGTCACGTTCGCGTAAACGAGATGCTTGACTAACGTAGGAGATAAGCGATCGCCTTCTACATCAATACTGGTCTTATACCGAATTTCGCCATCATAGAAATTCATTTCAAAGTTCCCGACAATAATCCCATAGTTAATCATGGTAATTAATGCAGCTACACTATAACGCTTTTCACCGGGAACCTTAACGGGAAAAACTGAATAAACACTGAGTTGTTTCTCTTCTTCACGGGCAATCAAATAACAGTCAAAGCGACCCTTATTGCCTTCAATTCCCAGGGCAACAACTCGACGATGTTCAATCTCTTTGAACACCCAACCATCTTCGTCAAAAAACTTGAGCAGAACATCAAATAAAGACATATCGAAGTAATTTTCTGAGGTAACTGTTCCTGGACTTTGTTCTGAAGCAATCATAACTGTATGTGTCTCCTAAAACCACTGATACTCTGTTGTAAACCCCTGAGATTTCAAAGCTTTCTATTATCAGATGTAAGCATCTCATCCTGAGATTTATTCAACTTTGGCTCTAAACAAACAATATTGCAAACTTCATAGTAAACAGGCCAGTAAAATCCAACCTGACTATGAGTGAGTCGATTTTTCTTTTCTACAAATTCCTCTTGGTCATAGATTCGCTTCCGGTTCCCTGAATAAACCCGATGACTTTTCTTTATATCTTTAGTGTCAGCGAGAATCTCCTGTTCCAGATTTTCAGTTGAAATCCCATTCGCAATACCATGAACACAACGTTCAATCATCTTGCGAATTTCTTCTCGATTTCTAGACTCATACTGAAAAACAGCACCTTCAACATTTGCCTTCCACACGGTTAACCGATAACAACCGTCGGCGCTTGCATGAGGATACCAACCGAGTTTCAAGCTATAATCTTGCTGCTCTACAGTTGGACTTGTTCCCTCAAAACTAATAGGCTGAATAAAGAGTAAATCTTCATTGTAAAAGTGAGAATTAACAATGCCACCATCTCGAAAGAATGGATCTTCATCTCCGAAATTATTATGAATGATTGCCCAGCCACTAGGTATATTGAGCGGAACTCGTTTTAAATACATGAACTGTGATTGCTCAGTTTACTTAATGTTAAATTGCCATTGGCTTTTTTAAACCATTCAAGTGAAATGTCTGTGTACCGATCGCGATACTTTCTCATTCCCGCTTGATTCCCCCTTATCAATAACACGTTTTTCTCGCTCTCGCAAGAAATTTGATGTGGTGTTGTTGCTTCACTACAAGCCAACCTCAAAAGAAAAGAGACGCGCCATTGCACGCCTCTGGGGATCAAATCATTAAATAGCAATGCTGGGATCAGCCTGTATTCCGCATTCCCGCCGCAATGCCATTAATCGTCAGTAAGGCGCCTCGCAACAGTTCACCCTTGCTATAGCGAGAATGAATGACTCCGGGCGCACTGGCTGCACCATGTTGACGTAAACGCTTGAGCAGAGCCACTTGTAGGAATCCCAATGGAATAATCGTACCATTGCGTAACTGCACTGACCGTTGCAAGGTGGGATCACCATCTAACAGGCGTTCATGTTCGGTGATGTCGAGAACCAGTTGACGAGTTAGCTGAAATTCTTGAGCAATTTGTTCGTACAACGCCTCAAAACGAGGAAGATTTTCAGGTGTACTTAACTCTCTGACATAATGGTGAGCGATTTGCATATCCACTTTCGCCAAGGTCATTTCTACTTTTGAGATGGTGGTGCGGAAGAAAGGCCACTTATAGTAGAAATAGCGCAGGAGTTTAATATGTTCTTCTGGGGCTTTGTCTACAAACTCTTGTAACGCGGCACCCACTCCATACCAGGCAGGCAATAGAAAACGGCTCTGAGTCCAGCTAAACACCCAAGGAATCGCCCGCAAACCGGAAATATCTTTTTTCTTGTCTCCACGACGACGAGCCGGACGAGAGCTGATTTGCAGTTGGCTAATTTCTTGAACGGGAGTGACTTGATCGAAGAACTCGACTAAATCGGGTTGTTCATAGATTAACGCCCGATAATGCGATCGCGATTTCACTGCCAATTCTTCCATAATTTCGTTCCAGGGTTCAATCTCATCAAACCCAGTATGGAGAAGGCTAGCCTGCATCACAGCAGTAGAAACACTTTCGAGATTATACAAAGCTAACTGGGGGAGGGAGTATTTAGAGGCGAGAACTTCTCCTTGTTCGGTAATTTTAATCCGACCACTAATACTCTTACCGGGTTGGGCTAAAATCGCTTTGTAAGCCGGGCCACCACCGCGACCCACTGAACCCCCGCGTCCGTGAAAGATGCGAAGATGGATATGGTAAGGTTCTGCCACTTTTTGTAGGGCTTTTTGAGCTTTATGAATTTCCCAGTTACTACTCAAGAAACCTGAATCCTTGTTACTGTCGGAGTAACCCAGCATAATCTCTTGTAGACAACTGCGGGTATTGGGTTGATCGGGGTGATAATGTTCGTAACCTCCAGCCAGCATTGCTCGATAGAGCGGTAAATCAAACAAACTCTTCATTACAATGGGAGCGCGTTTGAGGTCTTCTACCGTCTCAAACAATGGCACCACATTCAAGCTACCTATTCCAGTAGCCGGATCATAGAGTCCAGTTTCTTTGGCTAGGAGTAAAACTTCTAGTAAGTCACTGACATCGTGACTCATACTGATAATATAAGTTTGACAGATTTCTGGGCCGAACTCCCGTTGTAAATCCCGCATTGTCCGGAAAGTTTGGATGATTTCGCAGGTTTTCTCAGAAAAGGGAAGTTCAGAGGGAATCAGCGGACGACGGGTTTGCAGTTCAGTCGATAACCACAGCGAACGTTCTGATTCTGAAAGTTCATTATAGGGTTTCGGTAAGACTTCTAGATATTCTGCAATTTCATTCAGGGCGTTAGAGTGATTTGAAGACTCCTGACGCATATCCAGACGCGCGAGAGAGAACCCGTAGATTTCCACTTGACAGAGAAGATTTTCCAGATCTCGACTGTGTATTCCGGTTTCGTTGAGATTACGCTGAATGAGCTGGAGTTCTTCGAGGAATTCCTGTCCTGATGCGTAAAAACTACCTGTATTTTTATCGGGACTTAGCAGTTTTTCTCGGTTGAGCGTTGCATCATCGCTATTATAAAATCGCCAGTTGCGATCGCGAGTATTTTCCAGTCGCTGTTGAACGTAAGCCAACTTTAGACGGTAGGGTTCTTGACGGTAGCGAATCGCCAATTTATCATAAATTTCAGGCAGTTGAACGCGATCGCGATCGAGAGATTCCAGCAGTTCTGGAAGAACATCACTCCAGTGTAGAGACAGACTCAAAAGCCCGTTCAAGGATTGGACTGCGCCAATATATTTTTCTAGAACGAGATGACGTTGATAGCAGGCTGTTCGCCAAGTTACTTCCGGAGTCACAGAGGGGTTTCCATCTCGATCCGCCCCCACCCAAGAGCCAAATTTACAAAAATCGTATTTTGGGGGTTTGAGATAGGGGAATGAGGCATGGAGAGCGTGTTTAATGCGTTGATAGAGTTGGGGAATCGCATCAAACAGAACCTCTTGAAAGTAGTGTAAGGTATAGTCTACTTCATCGAGAACTGTGGGTTTAAACTGATGGAGTTCATCAGTACGCCACCACAGCCGAATTTCTTCTGTGAGTTGGGCGTAAAGTTCTTCGGTCCAGGAAGACACAGAAGGGATTTGATTAATGTTATCGTCACTCAAGTCATCCAAATTGTGATCCACTTGATCCAATTGTTGGAGAATTTTCGCAATCCGACGTTGTTTGGTACGGATAGTATGACGAACAATTTCGGTGGGGTGCGCGGTGAAAACCAAGCTGATGTCGAGATTATCAATCAATCTCTGAATCAGTTGCGCCGGAACATTCAAGCTTCGCAACATCGGGAACAGGTGATGAAAAGTACCCAGTTCCTGTTCGGCTTGAGATTGAGTGGCGGAGATATCCGAGAGATTTAAGGGATATTCGCGATCATCAGAGAAGCGGCGGTTGCGAGTTTCAAAGGTAGAACCTTCTGGATTGTTTGTCCAAGGAGATTGCTTCTCTCTAGACAGTCCCTTTGTATAGGCTTGCTGTTGCTCCCGTTGTTCGTAATGTTGTTCGACAATATTAATAAGCTGAAAGTAGAGTGCGAAAGCACGAGCTGCTCGAATTGACGCATTAATGTCAAGCTGCTCAACAAGCTGTAAAACGTTAGACTCTTGATCATAAGATGCTTGTCCCTCTGGAGAGGTCATTAAGCGCATCTGTTTGAGTAAATCTACTAATTCTTGGCCGCACTCTTGACGCAGGACTGACTCCCACATATTTTCTACAATTTTAAGACGATTTCGCAAAAACAAATCGCTCTCAGTTAAGGTGCTATTCGATGAAACTACTTTGTTAGAGACCTGATCTGAAGGGTGGAGCAGTGAACTCATAGGGCGTTCCTGTTTGGCGAGATTATGCTTTATTGTATGGGGAACCTCCAGAAAATTAGATCTTTTTAAGGTTAAATTCCTAAACTTTAGGTTAAAGGTTAAAGGTTACGGGGAACAATGAGCAGTTATCAGTACACAGTTATCAGTACACAGTTATCAGTACACAGTTATCAGTGGCCAATCTCTACCGTGACTGAGTCCTTTTTAAAGGACTTGATGTTTTAGACAAGGATTTTAATCTCTGACGTTGTGAACAGTTATCAGTCCCTAACCTAACCCAGTCCTTTTTAAAGGACTTTGTATTTCAGACAGGGATTTTCATCTCTGGAGCCTTAGCCTTGGCTCAAGAATCTTCTTCTTGGGGAGGTTGATGGGGAAAATTGAGAACAGGAAGGCGATCGCCTTGAAAGACGGCTTCACTACTGCGACTCATCTCCAAAATTGCCTTTGAAACCACTTTACCGCCCATTAATACAAACATTAAGGGAGCTGTCGCCACACTCAACAGAATGTCTGATGGGATTTTCACGCCTTGAGCTTCAAGTGGGGAAACATCAGACGGGGTGCGATCGCGAGATTCCATAGATATTTCCTCTCCAAAATTTTCAATCGATTCAGAAAACCTATCACAGCTTAATTCTACAGTACCGTCTCGGTTAAAAACATCTCCAACATGACTCGATTAATTATTGATTAGCCGAAGGAGCTTGACAACCGATGATAATCTCTTGAGTTTTCGGATAGCGACGTAACAACTGCAAGAAAAGCTGTTGATCGAAACTCCGAGGATCGGATCTTTCCCCAGAACGATCTACCGCTTTATGGGTTGTAATTCGATTTTCCGGTATACCTGTTCTCGCTATTAACCAAGCTAAAGACTGATACTGTGCCATTGTATATCCACGATGAGAAGCTCCTCCATTCAATCCACCAGGCGGCGTTTCTAGGGAAACATGATAGGCAAAATTATTAACTGAAGGCGGAAGTTTTGGATCGGTTTTGACCGTTTCTCCCTGAAAGACTGAATTTCCTGCCCCAAATGCTCTTAGGTCTGGCGGCACAATATAGACGATATCACCATTTAAAGTAATCAAGGTATGATAACTTGCCTGATTATTATCGTTTGTATGATAGGTTTGAAAGAAAGTAATCGTACTTTGTGAAGTTGCTGCGGTTTCATGCACAACAACAATCGGAGTGTTGGTAACAGGCTGACCGTTAATATCGTAGAGATAGCGTTGTCCGTAGTTTGTACGGTTTGCGATCGCTTGATATTCTGGAGGTCCGTTCTCAGACCTTTGTTGTGCGCTATTGCTGGCGGATGAATTTTGCCAGTTGAGGGGGCGGCGGAACCGATACAGAGAAGCTGGGATTTCGATCGCAGGCCCTAATTCTGGATTTGCAGTTTGAGTGGCTGAAGGTTTCATTCCGCACGTTGGAAGTAAACCAATATCTTGACTTGCGACTTGAATGGGAGAACGAGCGAGTTCATGGGCGGTGACATGATCAGTTCGAGTCATCATTAGCCCGACAGCAATAGCGATCAAACCCAAAAGCAATAATATGACTGGGGTTCGTTGGAGTTTCATAGGGAATCAGAGCAGCCATCTGTTGAATTTCTTCAGGAACAGTCTAACTTAATTTGTGATATTCCTAGATCCGGTTTGGCTGCACTCACGATCAAAGCGATTTGCTTTTGAGTTGGGGACTTCACTCTTGATTGACTTGAGCGGTAACACTTCCATTCACCTGTTGCGGAAGGTTGCGAAAAACTAAGGTATAAATATCTGTTGGCATATCAATATTTTCCTGTTCTAAAGCTTCTTTATTAGAATCTCCTTCGGTTTGAGAAAAGCTAGCCGGAGTGAGAACTGTCCCTTCTAATCCGCCGAGAAAAACAGAGATAATCAGAATATTTTTTCTCTTCAATACAAACTTAAAATCTTTCATCTAAATATTTTTTTTAATCTGAAACGCAATTAAAATCTGCAAATAAACATTCCAATAATAGGCGGTTTAACCACATTTTACTTCTATCTAAAGAGGGATTTTGATCAAAGAAAGGACTTTGACCAACTGAAGTCAATGACCGAGCTGGAATGATGATGCAATCGCCAACCTCAAAAAAATAGTTTCAACGTCATGACTAAACTAGAGGTAAAATTAATTGCGTTTAACATCATGGAAAAATCTTCAGTCGAGCCAGAATCCAATCACCTGTTGGACTTCCCAGAAGCGACCTTTGATATTGTGGCTTTTGCTGCCTCTGCGGGTGGACTCAATGCTCTAATGCAGGTCTTCTCGAATCTACCTGCTGACTTTCGAGCAACGATTGTTGTCGTGCAACACCTTCATCCTAAACATCGTTCCTTAATCGCGAATATTCTCAATCGGCGTACTCCACTCCAGGTTAAGCAAGCAGAAGTCGGGGATAGCCTCAGTCCAGGAAGAGTTTACATTGCTGCGCCCAACTACCATCTGCTGGTAAACTCAGATAGAACTCTTTCTCTAACGCAATCAGAGTTAGTCCATTTTGTGCGACCGTCGGCTGATTTGTTGTTTGACTCTGTAGCCGCCAGTTACCAAGAGCGGGCAATTGCGGTTGTTCTCTCGGGTACGGGGAATGATGGAGCGACAGGAGTGCAAGCGATCAAGAAAAGGGGCGGAACTGTGATGGTTCAAGATCAAGAAACGGCTGAATTTTTTGGGATGCCCTCTGCTGCGATTCAAACAGGAGATGTTGATTTTATTCTCCCTCTCACTGAAATTTCTGTGGCACTCATTTCACTGGTGATGTAAGTTTGAAGAGTGTTATTTCGTAAAATAGACAATAACGAGGGAAAATTGTATGATTTTAGATCAATATGAGAGTTAAATTAGTTCTCAATTTTTGTTCTATTTAGTGTAGACTGACTTATTTTTATGAAATGATGAAAAATAGAAATTTGTAGAAAGATACATCAATTAAAATCTATCTTTTTGCGGATTAAAAGTCGAGAATATTACTGAGAATTTACGAACGGCGAATCCCGTTGATTCTCGCTAGAATCTCCCATCAAACCCTCAAGTGTCATGACGAATATTAATGATGATGATGAAAGTGAAGTTTTTGAAACCCTGCTAGATTATCTCAGGCAATCACGAGGTTTTGATTTTACCGGATACAAACGCTCTAGCCTCAAGCGCCGAGTCTGGAAACAAATGCAGTCTCACAACATTACGTTCCCATATTGACCAAGTTAGCAGCGATCGCCGCTCTGTTGTCATTTCTGATATTGTTCGTCACCTGCGAGATGAAACTCAGCAGTATCTTGATGTTCATTTTAGTCCCCTCGAAGACAACGATAGCCAACTCCTCGGCACCAGTATTTCGTTTATCGATGTGACTCATTATCATCGTCTTCAGGAAGAACTCCAGCAATCAAACCAGGAACTGGAAACGGCTAACGAGGAACTTCAGTCCAGCAACGAAGAACTCGAAACCACCAACGAAGAACTCCAGTCTACCAACGAAGAACTCGAAACCACCAACGAAGAACTCCAGTCTACTAACGAAGAATTGGAGACGATGAACGAAGAACTCCAGTCTACCAACGAAGAATTGCAAACCATTAATGATGAGTTGCGCCTACGAACAACCGATCTCAACCAAGCCAATGCTTTTCTAAATTCGATCCTGGCGAGTTTGCAAGCCGGAGTTGTCGTTGTCAATCGTAAATTTAATATTCTAAGCTGGAATGACGAGGCTGAAAATCTTTGGGGATTAAGGGTGGATGAGGTCAGGGGGCAGTCCTTATTTAGTCTCGATATCGGCTTACCTGTCGATCAATTGCGGGAACCGATCCGCAATTCTCTGGCGGGAGACGAACGCACAGAAATGATCATCCCAGCGATTAATCGTCGCGGTCAAACCATTCAATGTCGGATTAGTTACAATCCTCTACTCAGTCCTCAAGGACAACGTCAAGGAGTCATATTATTAATGGAGGAAGTAGACCTTGACACTCACTGACCTAAAGGACAGTGATTCTTAAGAGGGGCAAATTTAACGGCGTAAACGCCATAAAATTTGATTCTTAAAGGCATAGCCAAAATGCCGCTACTCTGTCCGGTATTTCTACCATTCAGGCTACTTTTAGTTATTGGACTCACTTACTCGCTTTAACCGATTTTTTGCAGATCTTGGGCTGGAAACAGAGTGTATGCACACCGGGTTAGCAATTTCTGCTAACCACCTTTTAACTGAAGCGTCCCCTAATTCCCGGAATTTCACCCCACCGTTAAAGGTCAATGTACATCCAAAGGTATTGTAGCAGAAACGAAGCCCTAAAGGACTTCAATCGTTTTCCTCCACCGCCTAAAGACGGTGGTTTCCAACAGGAGATTTTATGACTGATATTTGCGAGTTTGAAAATTGGATGGAATCGGCTCAAGGACGTTTGGAACAAATTCAAAAAGATGCTGATCAATTGCAACCCGAATCTCAGGAAATCGCTGCCGAACTCTCGACCAGTATGGAGGAGTTGCACGTCGCCGTAGAAGAGTTGCGCCTACAGAATGAAGAACTGCTAGTTAGCCGTCTGCAACTCGAACAAGAACGCCAACGCTATCAAGAGTTATTCGACTTCGCTCCCGATGGATATATTGTCACCAACGGAGAGGCCATTATCCAGGAGGTGAACCATTCTGCGGCCCAGTTACTGAATGTTTCTCAAAAATATTTACCCGGTAAACCTCTCGATATCTTTGTCTATCTACCAGATCGTGATTTATTTAATCGTCAATGGCTCGACATCACAACTGAGTTTACTCAAGCGTGTGAAACATCCTCTGGAGATTTTGACGAGTTCGATGGGAATGACTACGCCACAGGTAAACTGATTGACAACTGGGAAATTCGTTTTCAACCTCGTCAGGGCGAACCCTTTGCGATCGCAGTTTCTCTGTCTGCTACTTGTAATGCCGAAGGTCACTTGACGAAGTTGTTGTGGCTGATCCGAGATCTACGTTCAGTGAAACGCGCTGAGGCTACTATCCAGCAGCAAGCGGCTTTCTTGGATATGGCAACCGATGCGATTTGGGTTCAAAATCTAGAGGGAAAAATCTTATATTGGAATCAAGGGGCTGAGAAAATCTACGGTTGGAAGACAGAGGAAGCCCAGCAACAATTAGGCTATCAGCTTTTATGCGATCCCGCTTCACGTCAAGGACGAACGGCTTATAAGGCGACTGCTGCTCAGGGTTATTGGCGAGGGGAATTACAAAAAATCACAAAATCAGGTCAGGAAATTCTCGTTGAGAGCCATTGGACACTGGGGCTAGACTCTGAAGGAATTCCTCAATATATTCTGATTGTTGACAACGATATTACGGAGAAAAAGCAACTCGAACAGCAATTGTTCCAAGCTCAACGTCTGGAGAGTCTGGGAAGTTTAGCCGGAGGTATTGTCCACGATCTGAGTAATATCTTCAATCCGATTGTGGCAGTCTCTCAGCTTTTGAAGATACAGTTTTCCAATTCAGAGCAGCAAACGCTGGAGATGCTAGACATCCTAGAAGCGAGTGGCAAACATGGGGTGGCTTTAGTTCAGAAAATTTTGCAATTTATACAAGGTGTAGAAGTCGATCGGATCACGATGCAGCTCTCTGCCGTGATCGATGAAATTCAAGCGATCGCGACTCGAACTTTTCCCGAGTCGATTGAACTCAGGATCAATATACAGCCCGATCTTTGGCTAATCTGTGGTGATTTTAACCAACTCTACCAAGTGATTCTCAATCTCTGCATTAATGCTCGTGATGCGATGCCTGATGGCGGTATTTTGAAGATTTCAGCTTACAATCTGTTTGGAAATCAAAAGTTTGCCCAGCGATATCTCGCAGCAGAAGTTAAGCCTTACGTTGTTGTCACCATCTCAGATACAGGTATTGGCATTCCTAAAGAGAACTTAGATCGGATTTTTGACCCCTTTTTCACGACTAAAGATAGAGATATGGGTACGGGTTTAGGCTTATCAACGGTTTTAGGTCTTGTGAAAAGTCACGGTGGGTTTCTTGAGGTGTCGAGCAAAATGGGACAGGGAACGCAATTCCAAGTATTCTTGCCCGTAGTAGATTGGGTAGATTCTATCACATCCAAAGACGAGGAACTTCCAACGGGAAATGGAGAATTGATTTTGGTCGTTGATGATCAAGATGTTATTAGTCAAACTAACAAGAATCTACTCAAAAACTATGGTTATCGGGTGCTGCGTGCTAATGATAACCGCAAAGCGATCAAGTTGTATATCCAGCATCGCTCAGAAATTAGTTTGGTATTGATAGATATCACGATCCCTTCTATCGATAGCACAACCACAATTTACACATTGCGAGAAATCAATCCCCAGGTTAAGATTGTTGCTGTCAGTGGATTAAGGAGTGATCATGCGATCGCGGAAATGACGGCTCGTCAGGTGAAAGCATTTTTACCCAAACCCTACACCTCAGAGGAGTTATTGAAAACTTTACATTCAGTGATTCACGAGGATTAATGTTGAATTTGAAGTTTCATTTGTAAGCAGTTTACCAGGGTAGAATCTCCCCCTTTGCGTGCCAAAATGTTCCGGTATTTTCGAGGTTGAGTTCATCAATTCGCGCTAATAATCCTTTCACCGATTCTTCTGGTGTGATTCCTGATGTTGTGAAGTCTGTCATCCGAGTTTTAACCAATCCAGGATGCAGGATAGCAACGGAAATTTGACGGGGTTTGAGATCATGAGACAGGGATTTTCCTGCCATTGATAAGGCGACTTTTGACATCCGATAACCGTAGGAACCGCCAGAGGTATTATCATCAATTGACCCCATTCGACTCGTCATTAGAATCACTTTTGAACCATTTTTAAGCTTTGGAAGTAACGCATGAGTTAATCGGAGTGGCCCAATTGCATTAATTTCAAACTGTCTACGAATACTATCGAAATCGAGGTTATCCAGAGAGATTCTTTCGACAATACCTGCATTATTAATTAAAACATCAAGGGTGCGATTCCCTAAATATTCAACTAATTTAGAAACAGATGCTTCTGAGGTAAGATCAATATCAGTTACAACTTCGACATTTAAAGCGTTGAGTTCATCGGAAGCAGAACGACAAACTGCAATCACCTGATCTCCTCGCTGTTGAAGTTGGCGACAAAATTCTAAACCAATGCCTCGATTTGTTCCAGTTACCAGATAGGTTGCCATTCTACTCTTCTCAATCGGTACACTTATCGTTTCTGAGTTTAAAATGTATCGCTCGAAAAATCAAATCTGAAAAATAAAATTAATCTTCAGCGTGATGCCATGCTGCATAATAATCTGCATAGTTCATCTGTTGAGCAATATACCATAATAACTTATAAATTTCTAGAGTTTGAGGAGAGCGTTCTCCTTGATTGAGAGCAATAGCATAGTCTTTCAAGGCTGTAACAATCTGAGGAAACTGTTCTTCTTGGAGTCCATTTTTCAAGAGTTCTACAGTCCGTTTACAGACTCCTGTTGTTTGTTTCGGCATTTTCAAACTCTCTAGGAAAACCGATACAGCTTCTGGATGTCCAGGTTGAATTTTGAGTAGAGAAATTGCAATTTTTCGTTTAAATTTAATCTCTTGAGTTGCTGTTAGTTTTTGTTCGAGGGCGGTTCTCTTTTTGTCAAGATCATTGAGTTTTTGTTTAGATCGAGTCAGTGAAGGTTTTTCAGCTAATTTATTAATTGGAAATTTACTCATTAATAATGGATGTTCGGGTGAGATTTGTCGCAAATCTTTAATCACTCTTGATTTTATTTTTTGACTTGTTGTTGGAGATTCAATTAGATTAACTAAAGTATTAATCGCCGCTTGATTTCCTGGATCAATTTTTCCGAGTCGATAGGCGGCTTTACGACGGAGACTATCTTCAGACGCGGAATTCAGGATTTCTGCTAATGTATTAATCGCTAAAGGATGACCAATACTCACTTGTCCTAAGCGATGAGCAATTTCCATTCGAGTCAGATTATCTGGAGCGGTTTCTAAAAAGTACAATAGTTTTGTTTCAGCAATTTTATTACCTAAATCAAAATTTTTTCCTAAACTATAAGCTCCCAAACAACAGAGCGGAAAAAAATCAACAGATTGAACAAAGTTTTCCATTTTTTGAATAGCTTGCTGTCGATCTGTAGAAAATAGGGTACTTCTTGCTTTTTCAATAATCGGTGCAGGTTGCATGACTCTTTTTCCTAAATTCTCATCATATTCTCCGTAGCACCAGCGAATCAATTGAGCGATAATATCATCAGCTTGGCTAAATTCCGGAAATTCTGCTAATCCAGAACCCGCCAGAAAATAGGCTTGATATTGATAAAATTGACCGCAATTATCCTCGAAGTCAATTAAGGCTTGTAAAAATTCTTCTTTCTCCGAATTTTCTACATCTAATCGACCTAGCCACAGTAAAATAATTTCTCGCCATTGTGATGAAAAAATTGGCGGTTGCGGAAACGATGTATCCATGAAAAACTGCCATTCTTCAACAGCTTGAGCCGCAAAATATTCCTGAAAAGTAGAGTGGTAAAAGGCATAAATTCGATCTCCGGTTATCGAAGAAATACCGACTGGATGTAACCAACCCAGTTGTAATGCAAAAGAAAATAAGTCTATTTCTTCTGTCTCTAGAATTGTTTCTACAAAAGATTGACTAAAACGAAATTTCTTCTCAACTTGCAAAAATGCTTGTAAAGCTATTTTCCCCAGAACGTGATTGAGTCGCTGTCGTTGAGCTAAAGTTGTCGGAAATCGATCTTGTTTCCATTCGTAGAGTGTTTGTACAAATTGATTGTAAAGTGCGGCTTTAGTATTGGGGAAGTTTCCCTGCATTACCGTCCAAATCCGACAAAGCAAAGCTAAACAAAGTGGATTTCTAACCGTTTCTCTAATTTTTTGATGGCGATTTTGATTCAGTTCTTTACAGAGATGGTTTCCGAGTTCTAACTGGTGTTGAAACCATTTTTGAATAAATTGTTCAATCAGATTAATCGGTTGAGATAAATTAGATTGAGAAGGTTGATCTAAGAAGCTAAGATTCCGATAAGTTTTGAAATCTGCGAGGGGATTTTTCCCGATTTCCCAAACATTAATCCGACAGGTGAGAAGAATATGAGCGTCAGCAATCCAACCTCGCAGTTGACGCGCAATAGAACTCAAAGCAACACTCGATTCAATCGCCATTTCATCAATTGCATCCAACAGCAACCAAACTCGCCCTTGCTGAAATAATCCGGCAAATTCCTCTTGAAGTTCGGGCGGAAGGATAATTTTGCGAGTCGCTATTTTCAGCCAATCATTGAGTAAATATTGTTCGAGTGTTTCTCCCTGTAAATCGGCTAAAGAAATCCATATCGGTAAAAATTGCTGTGCGAGTAATTCGTTGGCAATGCGTTGTAAGACTGTAGTTTTTCCAGAACCCGGTTCCCCAATAATCGCCAAACGCTGTGGTTCTTGAGAGGCGATTAACTGTTGGAGAAACAACTCCGGATTGATAATATTTTCAGTTTCAGTATCTTCAGCATCTTCTGAGGGTTCCGGTTGCGATTGCCATTGCATTAAACCGAGCGGAACATACACTTCCTGAACTTCAAATTTAACCCCATCACTCACCATTAAAGCATTCGTTGTTAATCGTTCAATTTGTTGAGTTTGTAAACTCTCTTGACAGCATTTCCACCAGGGATTTTCTTCATTTTTATTATTAACGGGTTCTGAAGGTAAAGCATCTGATAAGTCTGGAGTTGGTGAAGCCTGTTTCGATTTTTGGGGGCGACGTTGTTCCCATTCGCGGTCAAACTGTTGTAAAATTGCTGTGCGATCGCGTCGTTTGTACCAAAACGTTAGGGTAAAGTGCCAGGTTTCCGAACCTCGCTTAACAGGACGATGATCTTCTAATATCTCCAAAAAATCCGTTAGACGGTTCAACGCTTCTTTAATTTGAGGAATCGTCAGCCGATTTCCCGTCAGGTCTAGCAACCCCTCGAGAAACCGTAACTTCGTTTGTACGATTAATTGTCGTTCATCCTTCCAGTCGGTCTTTATTTCTCGTCGCAAGCCTTCTAGCGCAAATTCATCACAATCGAGTTCATCGTTCGCATAGTCCAGCAAAACGGTGAGTAACTGTTTCGTGCGTTTTTTGGTTTGTGGCCCGTAACTAATTCGCGGCATTTTTTCGACAAAGTTGGGGGAATCCCCTATCTTGACAACTTCCCCTATCTCTCAAGTGTAGTCTACATCGGGCTGAGGACTGTCAAGCGCAAGATTCGATTAAGGGAAGATGACCGTCCTATCTTATAAACATAGCAAACGGAACACAAACCAAATGTTAGTAATAACCCTGGTTTTCTCCGAGTTGTTTATGTGGCGGGTCGCTTAAATTGGTAAAGCACAATTTTGCCTTTTGAGGACGCAGATTGAGGGTTATCGTCTACCAATACGCCTCCCTTAATCGCCGAGATGCGGGTTCGATTCCCGCTCCGCTACACCAAATAAAATTGAATAGTTCTGGTCATAAATTATAGCTGAATTTCCGATCATTTATGTGGCGGGTCGCTTAATTGGTAAAGCACTTTTATCCTTACTCATTATCTTGTCTGAAAAGGCTGCAGAGTTGAGGGTTATCGCTTTGTACGCAAGTGATGCGGGTTCAAATCCCGCTCCGCTACACCAAAAAAAATCGGAATTAACCAGCAAAAGGTTCACCATCTTTGGCAGATAGTTTAACGGCAAAACGCTTTTACTCCTTATTCATTATCTTGTCTGAAAAGGCCGCACAATTGAGGGTTATCGCCTTTAATGCGAGTGATGTGGGTACTCTGCGAGAAGGCTTCGCCAACAAATCCCGCTCTGCCAATTGGGGTTCGCCCCAAGACTAAAGTTAGACGTGCATTTGCCCAAATGGGCTGGAGGAAAAGATGATAAATTCTACTATTTTTGTGCGATTAATTGTTCAAGTGACATTAATGATACTCACGATTAATTCTGGAAAAGTTTGGGGTGAAGTCCCCAATAAAAAGTTTTATTCTAATCAACCTCAACCACCCATTGTTAATGATGGAGGTTCTAGATTTGCAGAGTTGAATTATAACTATTATCTTCAATCTCAGGAACCCTAATCACGGCATAAGTATAAGTCATCAAAAGTACCGTGTATATCAGTATTCAGTTGACTATTGCCCCCTAAATCCCCC
>JBCBCI010000002.1:0-226671 GCA_038530755.1 Cyanobacteria bacterium J06592_8
GGCTAAGAGTTCAAGCAATTCTTGTTTAACTAAACTCATTAACCAAAATAATGCAAAGGCATCGTCTCCACCGGGATCAGTATCTAATAGAATTTTGGGTTTAGAAGTCTTGAAATTCATAGAAATTTTTTCGAGAGTTTATAATAGTTTTTTAGCCGCAATTTTAACAATTTTCTCAAAGACTTTTAACTCCGTAAAATATTGGGAGTCTTCAACCGCTTCATAAGCAACAGCACCCTCACTGCTAATAATTGCCCCTTCTAACATTAAATTATCAATCATCTCAAATTGTTCAATAAACATTCCGCGATTATCCAAACTTTCTGAGGTTTTATTTTCTACCCGTTGATTATAGAGACGCCCGTCATTACTGTATCCAAAAATTGGTTTTTCTAAGGCTGCCATATACCCAATTTCAAAAGCCGTTCCTGCATCTAAACTCGGACTCCGAAAGGGAGTCATATTGGCAATAATTAAATCACAACTCTGCATCAGTTTAATATTACAGCGATAAATTTCCATTGCGGCATCACGAGGCTGAAACTGGGTTAAGTCCAAACTGGAATCAAAAGGAAATACGCCCTCAAATCCATAAATTTGACAAATCTGTTTCTTGGCTTCCGCCATTTTTAGGGGTTCGGGTAAGAAGACATCCGGGCCAGCCAAATATACTCGCACAACTTTATCTTTGATAATTTTACCATTTTTTGATTTAGATTATGATATCATTTTACAAACATTTTGAGAATGGAAAATTTCATCAAAAGTTGAGCGTTCTACAATTCTTGTCTTATGAGTGTGATTGTTTTTGGTAGTATTAATATGGACTTAGTAGCTAAAACTCCTCGTTTACCGAGTCCAGGAGAAACTTTAAAAGGAAATCAATTTTTTACCGCTCCCGGTGGAAAAGGAGCAAATCAAGCCGTTGCAGCAGCCCGTTTAGGCGCGTTAACCTATTTAGTTGGGCGAGTCGGAGAAGATGGTTTTGGTCAAGAACTTTTAGCACATCTTCAGGAAACTGGAGTTCAAACTCAAGGGATTAAAGTCGATTCTAGAACCAGTTCAGGTGTGGCAATTATTGCGGTCGATCAAAACAGCGAAAATACTATTATTATTGTTCCGGGGGCGAATGGTTGCGTTGAAAGTTCAGATGTGAATCGATTGAAGAATTTACTCTCTGATGCGACTGTATTACTTTTACAGTTAGAAGTCCCTTTACCTGCTATATTATCTACTGCTAAAATAGCTCAAGAGGTTGGGGTTAAAGTGATTCTAGATCCGGCACCTGCCCCAACAGAATTACCAGATGAACTTTACGCTTTGATTGATATTATCACTCCCAATGAAACAGAGACAAAACAGTTAACAGGGTTTGATTTGTCATTAGAAGAAAACTGGATCAAAGCGGCAGATTTTTTTCGCCATCGTGGGGTAAAAACTGTAATATTAAAGTTGGGGGCGCGAGGGGTTTTTTGTATGGATTCGAGTGGCTCTTTCCAAGCGGAAGCGTTTCCAGTGCAAGCGATTGATACTGTTGCAGCCGGAGATGCTTTTAATGGGGCGATGGCGGCGGCTTTTGAAGAGGGTTTATCTTTGAAAGAAGCAATCGTTTGGGGAACAACAGCAGGGGCTTTAGCAACAACAAAACTCGGAGCGCAGCCCTCTCTTCCTGACCGAGAAACGTTTGATGCTTTCTTAAAAAGCCATGAGTAGCATTATAGTTTACAAAGTTGAAGATTCATAATTGACATCTCTGTCTAATAGATGCAATCCTCTTCAAGAGGATTTAGGTTTTTAGATGGGGAATTGATTCCCCGAATAACTCTCTAACCTTTTAAGAGTCGTAAACCACTTAATGTTACTAATACTGTCGATCCTTCATGGCCGATTACACCTAAAGGCAAATTAATTTTACCGATAAAATTAGCAGCTAATAATAAGACAATGAAAGATAACGCAAAAATAATATTTTGGCGAACAATTCGATTAGAACGATAGCCTAACTTTAGGGCATCTGGTAATTTATCTAAACGGTCAGCCATCAAGACAATATCTGCGGTTTCTAATGCGACATCGTTTCCCGCACCTCCCATGGCAATTCCGACTGTTGCTAAGGCTAAAGCGGGTGCATCATTAATACCATCTCCGATCATTGCAACGGTTTGATACTGCTGTTGTAACTGTCGAATAATTGTTAATTTATCTTCCGGTAATAGATTCGCATAAACCTGAGTAATTCCCAAGGCTTGAGCTGTACTTTCAGCCGTCTGTTGATTGTCACCTGTTAACATTACTATCTGTTTTATTCCCATGTTTTTCAACCGTTTAATCACAGTTTTTGCTTCAGGACGAACGGTATCTGAAACGGCAATTAACCCAATTATTTTTTGATCTTGAGCTACCCAAATCACTGTTTTACCTTCATTTTCTAGGCGAGATGTTTCGGCTTTTAATGTTGTCTCTTCTTGAGCTGTTGCTGTCATCACAAAGCTAATTTTTCCGACAACAATATTTTGATTTTCGACAGTTCCTCTAATTCCTAAACCGACCTTTGCTTGTACATTTTCTGCGGTTAAAAGGGGTAAGTTTTTCTCGGAAGCGGCAGATGCGATCGCCTCTCCAATGGGATGTTCTGAAACGGCTTCTAATGCGGCTGCGAGTTGTAGAACTTTTTCAGAAGAATTACCCGCAGTCGGGATAATTTCAACGACCTGTAATTTTCCTGTTGTCAAGGTTCCTGTCTTATCAAAAGCCACGGCTTGAATGGTTCCTATTTTTTCAAGCTGCGCTCCATTTTTAAATAATATTCCTTGACGCGCACCATTAGCAATTCCGGAGAGTAATGTTGGCATAATTGCTGCCATTAATGCACAGGGAGAAGCAACAACTAAAAAAATTAAGGCTCGATAAATTGTGGTTTCCCAATCCCACTTTAAAAATATAGGCGGAATAATCGCTAATAAAATCCCGGCAATTATAATAACTTTAGCGTAACTCCGTTCAAATTTTTCGATAAATTCTTGAGAAGGTGGAGCTTCGGTTTGAGCTTGTTCAACTAAACGAATGACTCGTTGAATTAAACTACTTTCTGGAGGTTGATGTACTTTTAATCGTAACGCTCCATAACCGTTTAATGTTCCGGCAAAGACTTCATCTCCGACCTGTTTTTCAACGGGAACTGATTCTCCAGTAATCGAGGCTTGGTTGAGATGACTTTGACCTTCTAAAATCACAGCATCTGTAGGAATGAGTTCTCCGGGTTTAACAATAACAATATCATTAATTTGTAGTTGATTAATGGGAATTTCAACTTCTTGGCTGTTACGAAGCGTTCGAGCGGTATCTGGAGTAACTGCCATTAACTGGCGAATATTACGTTCAGTTCGCTGCATCGCGAAACTCTCTAACGCCCCACTAATCGCAAAAATTAAAATCAAAATTGCGCCATCAATAATTAAATGATAATCTTGTTGCCATAATCCTAAAAAAGCCGCCCCTAAAGCGGCAACCATCATTAATAAATCCACATCAAATTGATGTTCGACAAATAGAGTGGTTAATCCCTCTTTTGTACTTTCATACCCGCCGACAACATAGGCGATCGGGAGAATCAATAAAGCAACGCTAACCCAACCCAAATGCAAACAGAACCCACCCAAAATAACAAGTACAGCACAACTCACCGCTGTAACTGACTCTGGATACTTCTGAAAAAGTTGATAAAAATCAGGTGGAGAACTCAGACGTGTCATAGGTGGTCAACCTCAAACTCTATCTGTAGTTTAAGGCTAAAGTTGTTTCTAAATTCTAAAATAATCTGGAAGCCCTAACCCACAGCTTTGAACGAAATATGATACTCTAAGGGTTAGGAAAGATACCTGTTTTGACCTCTGAACTAACAATTTCCATGACGCAATTCCAGGCTAAAGCTAAATATTGGCTGAAAAATAGTCAGCCTGTGGATCGAGTGGCGATCGCTTTTATGCTAGTTTTATCTGTATTGATCGGAGTGCTGCTACTGAGTGGCGATCGCACAACTCCCAAGGTTCGAGAATTTAGCTGGAATAATCGACAAATTGGTGCAGACGATCGAGGATTTATTATGACCTTCAATCGTCCGATGAATCGCAGTAGTGTTGAACGAAATTTGCGAATCGATCCGCCTTTACCTGGAAAAATTAGTTGGGCAGGTCGGCGCATGGCTTATACTCTAGTTGAACCTGCACCCTATGGAACGCCCTTCAGTGTCCAGTTGCAGGATGCTCGCGATCAATTATACGCCGGAAATGAAGGGACAGAGATTGAACCCTTTAGTGCATATTTTCGGACTCGCGATCGCGCTTTTGCCTATATTGGAGTCAGTGGGGAAAAAGAAGGACGGTTAATGTTGACGAATCTGTCTCAAGAAAATCCTCAACCCATCGCACTAACACCCCCTGATCTTGTGGTTTTAGAGTTTGAACCCTATCCAGATGGAGATAAAATTCTCTTTTCTGCAATTTCTCGTCAAGATCAAACACCCGGACAATTTGACTCTCAACTCTACACCGTGACAACCGGAGTTAATCCCCATTCTCCTCAACAGCGATCTAGACGCAACACCACTGTTGGGGAAGTCAAGCTGATACTGGACAGTAAAACCTATCGAAATCTGAAATTTGACCTATCTCCCAACGGTGAAATTATTGTGGTTCAGCGCGTGAATAAAAAAGATCCGGCTGATTTTGGTCCTTGGATTATTGAGTCTGGGCGTTCTCCGCAACCGCTGCGAACTGAAGGGGGTGATTTTTTGATCGGACCTGATAGTCAGTCTTTGTTGATTGCTCAAGGGCCTGATTTAACCACTATTTTACCGCTAGAGCCGGGATCGGAACCTTTAGAATTTTTACCGCGATATGGTCAAGTTCTCGACTTTGCCAAAGATGGTTCGGCGGCGGCGATGGTAAAGTTTAACTTAGATGGAACGCGATCGCTGTTTTTAGTGAATAATCAATCAGAAGAACGGGAACTCCATCGCACACCACCGTTTGGAAATATTTTAAATGCTCAGTTTGATCCGAGTAATCAGCTCTTATTTTGTCTGTTAACAGAACTCCTCGACGATCGCGAACAATACACAGAACAGCCTTACATTGCTGTAATCGATCTCAAAACGGATGACTTAGTCCCTCTGGTGATCCTACCCAATCAACAAGAAATTAACATGAGTTTGTCACCCGATGGTTTAGCGTTGCTGTTCGATCAAACTGTTGTTAAAAATCAACAAAATTCACGGCAAGCCGAAGATGCACCTCGAAGTGAAGGCGGTGATCCGATATTAACCAGTCGCCTGTGGATACTGCCCTTAGAAATCTTATCTAATCCATCCGGCGCAGAAATTAAGCCAGAAGAACTACCCTTTTTCGGGTTTAATCCTCGTTGGCTGCCTTAAAGCTCCCTAATCAAACAATTAATTAAATAATCGTTGAAACCAAGTTTGAGCTTGTCGTTCGCGGCGTTCCCAATCTGACCATTCTCGACGACTCGAATTACTGGGATAATTAGGGCGATAGTTTTCTTCAAAACAGGCAACACCACCACCACCGAGAACACAATCAACCTCTGTTTGAGTCCGAGGAACCAGGACAATTGCTCCTTGACTTGAGGATGAGGAACGAGCAGGTCTCATCGTAATGGATCTTCTAGGAGCGGTAGACTGGGGATATTCAGGAAGAATCGGAACCGTATCCCGTCTCTCAACTTGCTGTGCTGATTTCTCAGCTCCAGATGTGATCAAGGAAAGGAGCATTCCTCCAACTAAGGTAGCTGCGGCAACAACTCCCACAAATTGTAGTGGATGTAGCTGATTCGGATTTGTTGGTTCAGAAGCCATTTTTGTTACTCCTAAAAACGAGGGTTTAGCAGCGATTAAATTTGGGATAAACGAAATTCTATTTTATTTTATAACAATCTCTCGTATTTTATAGCAATCTCTCTTAAGTTGGAAAAATTTACAAACAAAGTTAACCTTCACACACCTCAGTCCTGCTCCCCTGGTGTGATCAAGCAACGAGCGCTCGTCCGATCTAAATAGAACTTTTTCCAATTTGAACTCACAATGAATCCGGCTCCTATTTTAAATCCCCTTAATTTTATCAGAGGACTTTTGACGTGTCGTGTTAACTATAATATTAACAATTTCTATGTAGTTAGGTCTTCACGTGGTTATCATATTCTACAGTATTGTAACTCAGCAGATTATCAAGCTTTAGTTTAATGATGCTGTATCATCAGTTTTAACAATTCTTTTCTAACATAGAAAGCTCTAGAAGTAGAGCCATGACCAGCGCCTTTTGTTCTAGGTTGGACATAGACTCCTAACTTGCCACTTAGCTTAGAAAATCCCTCTTGTATAATCACTGTTCTGACCCGTTCATAATCTGCTTGAACTTGATTAAATATATTTGAATTTCCCAGATCAAACTCTGTTACAGAGTAAAGTATAGAGCGTTCTTTTTAATTCATGAATTCTTGCTTTAGCTTCTGAACGATCCATTTCACACTAATAATTTGTTATAACTAATTCATTGCTGATAACTCTCCAAGGTGGTCTATTAAATGAGTGACTAACTTTTGGACAACTTTGTATACTATTACAATTTCTGGATTAATGTCAGATATATATGCTGATTTTATGTTATATTTTTGAACCCAGTAAAAATAAACCGCACCTCCACCGATGAATGGTTCTATATAAGAATAACATTGACCATCTTTTAAAATATCGGGGTATAATTTGTCAAAAGTTTCTAGTAGCTGAGTTTTTCCTCCTGCCCATTTTAAGAAAGGTTTTGCTTGATGACTATTAATTAATCTTTTACTTTGACTCACGAGAGATCTTTCCTTAAATAATTTAACGTTTTCTTTCAAGTTAATTACTATATTGCAAGCTATTCGGTTGTAGTGTTCTAGATGTAGGGATACCTATGTTAAGCGATTAATCTTGTTTCTACAACAATTGTAACCATAAACCCTTTCAGATATTGCATGGGCGGTTGTTGATAGCATTTCGATAATAAATTCTTATATTATTAGCATTTATGGCAACATATATGATTAGTGATTATTTTAATTAATGTTTGATTGGGAAATATTTCAGGCCAAGGTGTGAATTTACCGAAGTTATCAGTCATATAAAAAATTTTTCTTTACATCTTTTAGCGAAAAAACACATAACTTTGAGAGGATTGAAGTCCGGACTCCTAAACTCAAACACTTAGCTGTATTGACTACCAGGCAAGAATTACAGACAAAGTTTATCTCACCGCTTTAGCCATCGTATCAAGAATCTTCAGACTGAAAACTCGTCCCCAAGGCCCCTCTGTCAGCTAAATTGTTTCTTTTCTACAATGTAATTAACAAAACTTCATGTATGATAGATGAAGTGAACGCAATAGGTATTTATTCTCACGGATCATGAGCAGTCAATTTCCCTGGCTAACCACGATTATCTTGTTGCCCCTCTTGGCATCCTTCGCTGTCCCCGTTTTGCCTGATAAAGAAGGTCGTACCATCCGCTGGTATGCACTCGGAGTTGGTTTAGTAGACCTGGCTCTGACTATTTTTTGCTTCTGGAATCACTACGACTTAGACGCTTCCGGTTTCCAACTCAGTGAAACCTACGCCTGGATACCCCAAATTGGACTAAACTGGTCTGTTGCAGTTGATGGCTTATCAATGCCACTCATTGCCCTAACAGGCTTCGTCAACACCCTAGCAATTCTCGCGTCGTGGAACGTCACCAAAAAGCCACGACTTTTTTATGCTTTGATGCTGGTGTTGTTCGCCGCTCAACTCGGAGTCTTCGCCGCTCAGGACTTGCTGTTATTCTTCCTGATGTGGGAGTTAGAACTTGTACCTGTTTATCTATTAATTTCTATCTGGGGTGGACAGAAACGCCTCTATGCTGCAACTAAGTTCATCCTCTACACTGCACTGGGTTCAGTATTTATTTTGGCGGCTGCCTTAGCAATGGCGTTTTACGGAGGTACTGTTACCTTCGATATGACGGAACTTTCTCACAAAAATTACCCCCTCGTCCTGGAACTGTTTCTTTACGCTGGCTTTATAATTGCCTTCGGGGTAAAGCTACCCATTTTCCCGCTACATACTTGGCTACCGGATGCTCACAGTGAAGCATCTTCCCCAGTTTCCATGATTTTGGCCGGTGTGTTGCTGAAGATGGGCGGTTATGGGTTAATTCGGATGAACATCGAAATGCTACCCAACGCTCACCTGTATTTTGCTCCAGTGCTTGCAGTTTTAGGTGTCGTTAACATTGTTTACGGAGCGCTGAGTGCCTTCGCCCAAACTAATTTGAAGCGACGACTCGCTTATTCTTCAATTTCTCACATGGGTTTTGTTCTGATTGGTATTGCTTCCTTAACTGAGTTGGGATTGAATGGAGCGGTACTTCAGATGATTTCTCATGGTTTAATTGCGGCGATGTTATTCTTCCTCACAGGTGTTGCCTACGAACGCACTCACACTTTAATGATGGAAAAATTAGGCGGTATGGCCGAGGCAATGCCGAAGGTTTTCGCCCTATTTACAGCCGGAGCAATGGCATCATTAGCGTTACCCGGGATGAGTGGATTTGCCGGAGAATTGAGCATCTTTTTAGGAATTACAACCAGCAATATTTATCGCTCTAACTTTAAGATTGTTATCGTCGGTTTAGCCGCTGTGGGCTTAATCTTAACTCCGATTTATTTACTCAACCTATTGCGTCAGGTATTCTACGGACAAAATAGCTTCGGGTTAATCGTGGATGAGTATGCAGGAGATGCGAAACCCAGGGAAGTTGCGATCGCACTTTGCTTACTTCTGCCCATTATTGGAATTGGAGTTTACCCGAAATTAGCAACAAATACTTACGATGTAAAAACCGTTGAAGTTGCCTCTCAAGTCCGTGAGATATTCCCAGTCTTTGCTCAACAACAACGGGGTTCAGTGTTGTATTCAGGAGGCTATGTCGCCCCTGAGATTTCCAAACCGACTAAGCAAGCGTTACTGGCTGGAACGGATGTAAATACCTAAGAGTAAACAAAAGTTAAACTGAGATTGAAATAGCAGTTTAAAGCGCAACAAGAAAGTGAATTGAAGGGTAAGTTAACTTAACTTACCCTTTACTTTTTTAGAGCTGATTTATCGCTGACAATGAATGCCTATAGCACTACATTCTAGATTAGAACATCTTAACTATTCCCAATGCCCTCGCTCGATCATCATCATGCCCTAGCATCAACTTGTACGACTACAGTTATTTACCAAGGTTAGATTTATCGAAAATTTACACAGATGTACTGAAAGCTTTACATAGTCCTCTGTAATTTCTCGGAGGTGGATGCTAGGTTATTTAACATACAGATTTTTTCACTCAACTAGAATCTAGATCTATGTCTGGCATCTGCTACTCTCACTCAGTCTTAACAGCATCTACACTTAGCTTGTGTACATTCGGAATATTAGGAAGCGTTCCCGCGAACGCCGCCACCTTTGACTCTCCATTTAATCAAATATTTATTTTTAGCGATAGTCTTTCTGATCCGGGTAATCTTTTCGAGATCACCAATGGTGAGGTTCCTGAAAGTCCCTTATCCGATGAAGGACGCTTTTCTGACGGACCAGTTTGGACTGAGTATTTTACTCCTCAACTCGGGTTAGATCCGAGTCGGGTCACCAGTCCTGTTCAATCTCCGGATGGCGTTAACTATTCCTTTGGAGGCGCGACCTCTGGAGATCTCAATGTTGTTAATATTTTACGACCCGATCTTGACGTTGAGTTTCCGAGTTTAACTCAGGAACTGAATGCGTTTATTGAACCCTTACTTGCCACCAATCAATCTGCAAACCCCGATGCACTCTATGTGGTTTGGGCGGGTTCAAATGATTATATTCTCGGTGACGTTACCGATCCAACCATACCTGTCAATAATGTATCAAATGCAGTTCAGTCGCTTTACGATGTCGGTGCGCGAAATTTCTTACTCTTAAATATACCCGATTTAGGGAATACTCCGTTAGCTTTAAATCGAGGTCTACAAGACCCACTGAATCAGTTAACTGCGGCTCATAATTTCTTATTAAGTTCAGCCGTAAACACCTTAAATCAGTCCTTGACAGGCATTAATATCGGCTTAGTTGATGTTGACACTGTATTTAACAGCATCCTACAAAATCCTAGCGAATTTGGGTTTACGAATGTTACAGAGAGTTGGTCAGATGCGGTTGTATTGTGTCAAGAACAAGGCTGTGATGAAATTCCTGATCCCAGTGAATATCTATTCTGGGATACGGTTCATCCCACCACTGTAACTCACGAAATAATTGCTGATGTCGCATACTCAACTGTACAATCTCAATTCCCTAAAGTTCCTGAACCCACATCAATACTGGCTTTAAGTGTTGTTGGTTTAGGATTTTTGTTTCATCAAGTTTCGTCCCATCGCCGTTAATCGTGAAGCATTAGGGGCGAATTTCGACTGAAGTGTTCAATCCATCGGTTAAGATTTAGTAATGAAGACTTAAAGGTGCATTAATCTAACGCACCTATAGGCACTTGGGACTGTCAAGTAATCAAAGAACAGAACGGAGCCAGATTTGACATCAAATCGAGGGTTATTCATACTTGAAAAAATGCGTGAGAAGTGAAACTGGGTCATCCGGTTCAGTCATTTCTGTGAATTTTTATCTCTCAACAAAAGAGTAGGGTGAATCTTTACTTGAAGTCCTAAATCGGAACAAAACACGACCTAAATAAAGATTGTAAATTCACTTGATCTTTGAGGTTGATGCCCACTAATGGTTTAAAGTGTAATCACTCAAGTTTGATCTATAGAGATCATCGATTGTTTTCAGGCAGATTAGTTGACTAGGCTTTGTATCAGGGGAGAATTTCGAGCAGTCGTTAATGGGTTAGAGGGATGAAGTTCAATCTTCTTCCTCAAACTTTTCATCAGAACTAGACAGAGGAATTGTCTCATCAATTTGACGAATCAATTCTACAAGAGCATTGGCTAATCGAGCGGCAACAACAGTCCCTTCAAACTCAAACTCTGGATCTCTAAGTGCTTCAATTAACATTCGTTTTCCCGTTTCGGTCATTGAAATCATTGGCACTTGATTTTCCTTTTCGATTCGGATAGCTCCGTCGGTTTTGAGTTGATCATAAAGCCCCTGATAAATGCCCACTTTTTTGCCTTGGCGCTTTTGTTTGACCTTACTGGTGAGTTCGCTTTTCTTAACCTTGGCTTGAATTCCTCCTAACGCCCACAATGTTAAAAGCAAGCGAGTTCTTGCCTTGGCATCTGCTTCACCTGTTACCGAATTTGCTGTCTCGTTATAAGTCATTGTTGACATATCAATCACTTCGGAACATGAAAATACCATCAGATTGTACACCAGAATATAAACTATCAAGTTGGCGGATTGGGGGTGGCTCTGGAGACTAGGGTTAAGATGGTTTCTAAAGTTGAGTAAAGGCGATCCATCCGTCAACAATTAAAACTTCATAACTGAAAGCGTTGATCAGAGTAATCTCTGTTAAGGTTAAGTTAATCGTTGAGCGATCGATTGCATCGGAAATTCCGATCTAAAGTGTCCCAATTTTATCCGTTGGGAACAAATCGGGACAGATCGACAACATTAAATTCAAGGTTTTAACATTTTGTAATTTTAAGCATCCTTTCCGGCAGCCCCCTAGATAGTTTTGCAAATAGAGTTGAATCAATTTTCTAGCTTTTACCGGATTTTACACTTGAAAGTAGATGATAAAATTCAAGCAAGTGTATCAGCTCTGTACCTCAACTGCCAATAAAGAATAGGCTCACCTCTCATGTTTATCAAAAATGCTATCGTAGCTAGTTCATTAGTTGTTGCTATTCTGGGGCTAAACTCCACCGCTAGAGCAACTTCAGACACAAACCTTGATGTCTCAACGGAAGACTTCAGTTCAAATGAAGAACTCAATACTCCGATCAGACGACGTTCTCTGAAGTTCCAAACCTCACCACGTCGTCAAGACCCCTTATTTTCTCAGCCTTTTTATGAAGGTTCACCCGAACCGATCCGACGCTTTACCCTAGAACCCGGAAATCGAGGTTCACAGGTAACAGGCTTGCAACAGCGTTTACAAGTTCATGGTTTTAACCCCGGTCGAATTGATAGTGTATTTGGTTCTCGTACAGAACGAGCGGTCAGAGCGTTTCAAAAAGCACGGGGATTAGACGCGAATGGTATTGTTGATCGCAGAACCTGGCGGTTTCTAGAAGCTGATCCTAAGCCCGTTGTGATTGAAGAGGTCTTAACGAAGGGAACCAAAGGATCTAAAATCATCACTCTGCAAACTCGTTTACAAGTTAAAGGCTACAATCCCGGCCCGATTGACGGTGTATTCGGAGGCCGTACCCAAGCCGCAGTGATTGCTTATCAGAAGGCTAAAAATCTCAAAGTGAGTGGCGTGGTTGATGAGATGACCTGGAAAGCTTTAAGTCAAGAGTTGTATTAAATGGAACTCAGAAGCTAGAAGTCAGGAGAAATACGTGACTAGCTTCGCCCTGACGCTACGGCATCAATCACCGATTGGTATTTAATCAGTCGTCGGGAATTAAAATTCAATTTCTTCGTTACGCTCAAGTTAATATTCCTGATAGCGAAGGGAGAATCTCAAGTGAGGGTTGAGTTTGGGCGGTATTGTTGCCGCCCTCACCCAGACCACCTAAAAAGACTGACCTAAAAAGACTGACGAATTAGCCTAATTCCCTCTTTCACCGCTTCATATCCAAAACGGAGAATTAGTGCAGTCAAAGTAGCTCCAATTACACAAACGACTAATCCGGCTAAACTCATTGCACCATCATCATCGAGTAAACCAAACCCGGTGATAAAAATCCCAATTGCAGGTAAAGTATTAGTCCCTGGAATAATAATCATCATTGAGATAGACATCAATGCGATCGCTAGCCCAATGATGAACCGACCCGGAAAACTGGTGCAAATGAACGTCAAGCGAGGACGAGAAACTAATTCAACTTTTTGCAGCCAGGGAAGCCCCTTCTTTAAAAATCCTTGCACTTTCTCCAGTTCTATCGGCCTCCTCAGCCATCCTTTCGGGAACCAAGGTCGTTTTGCTCCCATCATTAGCTGAACTGCTAAGAGAAACAGCACAAACCCGAACGGAGCTGCATAACCCGGAGCCGGAACAGGCAAAGCTGAAGGCAAAGCTAACAAAACAAACAAAAACCCAAAGACTCTTTCACCCGCTAGATCAAGAATATCAGCTAGAGTCACTTTGGGGTCTCGCTCTTCTTCAAAGAAGTAACGTTGGAGTTCAACAGAAAGTTTAGACACAGATCGTGAGTTATTCAGTAAACAGTAAACAGTGAAAAGCTTTTACAGTAGACAGTTTGACAGTGATCGGTTTTTTAATGAGTTAACAGTTATCACCCCTTAGCGTCATACAGCGATCTAATAAGCAGTTATCAGCAGTGTACTAAGCGTGTTTACTATTTACTGCACCCTATTGACCGATCACTCTTTTGCCTGTTTTGCAAGCTACTGCGCCCTGTTTTACCGTTTACTGCTCACTGGTCACTGCTTACTGCTCACTAAAATTAGGTGCCAGATGTCCAGGAGTTGGTGTACTCAATTTGTTCGTCGGTCAAGGTATCAATATAAATACCCATTGCGTTCAATTTGAGTCGAGCAATTTCCTGATCGACATCCGTCGGAATTGAATATAAACCGGGTTCAAGTTTGCCTTTATTCTTGACCAAATACTCACAAGCTAGGGCTTGGTTAGCAAAACTCATATCCATCACCGCACTGGGATGACCTTCAGCGGCAGCTAAGTTAATCAGTCGTCCTTCTCCAAGCACGATTACGGACTTGCCATTCTTCAGCTTGTACTGTTGAGTAAAGTTGCGAACTTCCTTGACTTCATTCGCTTTTTCCCCTAATGATTTGAGGTCAATCTCGATATCAAAGTGACCGGAGTTACAAACCATTGCCCCATCCTTCATGGCATCGAAATGTTCAGAACGGATCACGTGCTTGTTTCCAGTCACAGTGATAAATAAATCTCCCAGAGGTGCCGCTTGTTCCATTGGCATCACTCGGAAACCATCCATCACAGCTTCAATCGCGCGAACGGGATCAATCTCAGTCACAATCACGTTAGCACCCATGCCACGAGCGCGGAGAGCGCACCCTTTACCACACCAGCCATAACCCGCAACAACAATATTCTTTCCAGCGAGCAGAATATTTGTAGATCGAATAATCCCATCTAAGGTAGACTGACCAGTACCATAACGGTTGTCAAAGAAATGCTTGGTATCCGCATCATTAACGTTCATCGCGGGGAAGGTCAATACACCATCATTAAGCATTGCCCTCAAACGAACAATCCCAGTTGTGGTTTCTTCAGTCGTCCCAATTAAGTCAGATAGTTGTTCTTGACGATTTTTAACCAAGGTTGCAACGACATCACTACCATCATCAATAATGATATTAGGACGATGATCGAGAGCGGTTTCAACGTGACGTAAATAAGTTTCTGTATCTTCTCCCTTGAGCGCGAATACCGGAATACCATGATCGACGACCAAGCTAGCCGCCACGTCATCCTGAGTGGAGAGAGGGTTACTGGCAATCAGCAGTGAATCTGCACCGCCTGCTTTGAGGGCAATTGCTAAATGAGCCGTTTCAGTCGTGACATGGCAGCAAGCAACTAAGCGGATACCCGCTAACGGTTGTTCTTTTGCAAAACGTTCTTGAATCAGGCGCAGAACAGGCATTTCTCGCCCTGCCCATTCAATGCGCTGCTTCCCTTGAGGTGCCAATGAGGGATCTTTAATTTCATTCTGAGTACGGACGGTTGTTGCAGTCATGCAATTTTTCCTCGAACAAGTTTACTTTTCCAGCGTTAAGCCCTGACATGAGGAATGTCGCAGTCTTAGGCCTGCTCCCAAAGTTACCGATAGGAGAGCGAACTCTGGGATACCGCAGTTTTAATTTTGCAGTCCATAATACAGACTAACCCGAGTGATGTCACATTGGCTAGTAGCACTATTTCAAATATGGACTCAAATCAGCTTTGTGGGAGGGCTGAAGGGTTAGGAGAATAAAGAAATTGATCAGATTTTAAGAGATAATCCGATTTTTCGCACTCAAAAAAAATCCTGACTCGACGATCCGATCCCCTTTTACCCGAACTTACTCAACAATTTAGTCCGGAGTATCAAATCACTCAACATTGGCGAGAGGGATCGAGCTTGGCAAACGAGTCTTCTTTCGAGACAATAGAATTTTAAGTCCCTCCTGAGAATGGCTTGTGAATAATACCCGTACTGTTTCTGATACTAAACGCGCTTTTTATAGCATTCATACTCGTCCTATTAACTCGGTTTATCGTCGAGTCGTTGAGGAATTGATGGTTGAGATGCACCTGTTGCTCGTTAATGTGGATTTTCACTATGATCCCATCTATGCTTTAGGTGTTGTCACGGCTTTTGACCGTTTTATGCAAGGATATCAGCCCGAATCCGATCGAGAGTCTATTTACAATGCGTTGATCGGTGCCCTGCAAGATGATCCTGCCCGTTATCGCTCTGAAGCCAATCGTTTGCAAGAATTGGCTCAAACTCTCTCGGTTAAAGATCTTGTCTCTTGGGCACAGGAGGCGAAAAACTCTCCGGGGGATAACGAATTGCAGCACAATTTTCATAAGATTGCTAGCAATCCTAAGCATAAGTACAGCCGTCTGTTCGCCATTGGCTTATTTACTCTTGTTGAAAAAGCTGATCCTCAAGTTGTTGAGGATAATGAAGTTGCCGAGGAAACCTTGGCTCAACTTGCTTCTGGGTTAAATTTACCCCAAGATAAGCTGCAAAAAGATTTAGAACTCTATCGCAGCAATCTGGAGAAATTAATACAGGCTCGTACTGTTATGGATGAAATTGCTCAAGCCGAACGCAAACGGCGAGAACAACGTACAGCGAAACCCCCAGTCGATCCGACTCCTGAATCTACACCGGAAGAAGTGTCTTCAGACTCATAAAGGTGGCCCTAACTACCTTGCTCGTAATTTTCAGCGTAAGCTTTGAGCAAGGTGCTAATATTATCCAAGACCCCTTCACCAGAAGACTTTCCAAATATGCTTGTGTGTTGTGCCGCTCGGTCTAAATTCAAATTGATCGCTTCTTTGACTTGACCCGCAATCAGCTCATGGAGTTCTTCTCTAGCTCTAGCCCGTTGATATTGAGCACCTTCTTCCGTCGTGGCATACAGAGGCGGAAGTCGGTTGAGGGCATAGGCGGCAATATCTCCGACATCAAGCGATTGTTCGTTAGCATCCTCAATATCGGCAACACGGGCGATCGCTTCGCTGAGAACCAACTCCTCCATCACATTGATAAACTGTTTACGGGGGAGAACAACCACTTCACCGGTTAATAAAGCTCCCATGAGGCGATCGAGGGCCATATACTCCTCAATTGATAATTCGGATGCTGTATTACAAATACGTCCGACCTCTGCCTCCATAGAAGGAGTTAAGTAGCCATCTTGTAAAGCTTGTTCAACGATTTTCTCAATACTCATAAGATTTTTACACCGAATCCCAAAACGGAGTGAACTTGTATGTATAACTGTCTGACTCTAGATCAACAATTCCTGACCCTCCCAAATCAAATGGAGTCAGACAAAATATATATTCTCAAAGGTTGAGCGGTTTATCGGTTGGGAGGACACAGATGCGCCTTAGACATGAGTTGTCTCTTGCAGCACATTGGCTAAGAATAGCATAATCAAGTCTCTATTCCCTATACCGAACGTGACCCCTTTCAAACTGTTTTTTGAGACTCGGTTAATGATCCTTCTGAATCACCAGATAGATAGGTTTATAGTTGACAATAAAATCAGTCATTATCTCTCGTTCTGCGATCGTTGGTGTTGCTAAACAGCCTGCTGTTCCGGTATTGTAATTATCGGCGAAAGCTGAAGGGTCGTAATGTATCCCAAATCCCCCTCGGCTTGTCTCAAAAGTTGGGGTAACAGGCGACCATGCCCCTCCAAACTCTCCAGGAGCATCATAATCGACATAGCCGGGATAATCAAAGGTATACACACCATAAGGAATCGGAGTTTGAGATTCCGGAACAGGAGACGGATCTTGCAAACCGACTCGACCTGAAATACAACGGACTTGATCGACAACCCGATTTTCACCATCGATTAACTGAGTTTCATAGACTCTTAAGCCTCCTGCAATCGTTTCGAGGGTTTGAGTCGCCACAACTTTCGGCCCAGCGAGATCAGGTGTCGTTGGAGGTAGCGGATCAAATTCAGCGACAAAGGTCAGAAATTCCATTGCTACCCAGCGTTCAGGGCCAATAGACACCCAATTCCAATTTCCGACTGTCACCGGAGAACCTGTAATGGTTACTCTTGTTCCATTCGGCAGTGTATCAACAATCTCACCGTTGGGACTAGAACGAACATTTAAAACATCACCAGAAGTTCTAACAATTGCAGTTTCATTCATCAATTTTTTCTGCTCTCGATTCGGATAGAGATGACATTCACTCCTAGATTCCTTCGCAATTTTAGATGATTTTCGTTTGCTTAACCCTCAGTTGAGAGAGGCTTCATCCAGAGTGTGATTAAGAATACAGGTGTCCCACCAATTAATCCGAATAGTAACCATCGATTCAAACGACGGCCTTTTTGTTTGGCAACTAAAGCGGCTATGCTGCCGATTAAACAATGAAAAAACAGTAAAAACAGAGTTAGAGCTGGATCGAGTTCTAAATTAAACATTAAATATACAGAGCATTTTGTTTTTACTTTAGCATCTTTGTTGAACTTGAGAAGAAGGCAGTTGCTCTTCTAGACATTTTAGGCTAGATCATTTAATCAATTTTAAAGGTAGATTCGATCAAATTTAGCTTAAACTAATAGCCCCAGCATTGCCAGGGCTTTATTATTTAAAAACCTATACCCAGTTCGGTTTAAGGAAAAGGTGCATAACGATTGGAGAGATTAAGAACTTGAGCCAGAGAGATCGCCAATCCGAATGTACTCATTTTTGCAATTATAATGAAGATAATTTTTTTGCTAATATATTGTAATCTTTGCCTATTTTTTCAGCAAGATTTTTCATGCTCTCAGGGGGAACTGTTATTAGCTCATAGCCTTCTAAACGCTGAAGTAAATAACCTTAATTACAGTATCTCCAGAATTAATTAAAGAACAGAGTAAAGCTATTTATTCTTTTTCATAGCCACCAAACAAAATCAGCTTTTTAGAAATGAATTCTCCTCCACCATGAACTCGAAAGATAAAATCACCAACTTTTACAGTGTCTTGACGAGACAATCTAGAAGTTAAGAAACCTTGTAAAAAGAACTTAGCCCCAAAAAAGCTGTAGGTTCACAGTAGCGTCTCAAATTTTAAAATAGGATTAGACCGTTACGATTGAGCCTGAAGATATCTCCTCTGCCCTTCGGACAGATGCTCGTGAAGGAGAAAGCTATATAAACGATAAAAACGCTGACAATCTTACAGCTTGACTCGGTACGGGTAGCTTCTGGGTATGGTAATTCTCTCGCTATAGATTAAGAAATACCAAAGTGCATCCAATTTTACGATTCTTTAGGGTTTACTATACCACAATACAAAAACCGTTTATAACAATTAGAGTTAAAATGACCACGCAAGAAACCTCGAAATCCTTACTAATTCCAATTTTGGTTGGAATTGGGGTAGGAATCCTTATTGGCGGAGTCTTGCCTGCCGTTGGTGAATCAGTGGCTTTTTTAGGAGAACTATTTATTAACGGCTTATTAATGCTGGTGATTCCTCTGGTGATGACATCTATGATTGTTAGTATTAGCAGTTTAGGAGATGTCAGACGGCTCAGAGGTATTGGGGGAAGAACCCTCTTATACTACACTGCAACAACCGGAATTGCTGTGATTGTGGGTTTAATTTTGGTCAATATTATCAATCCGGGGGTTGCTGATACTCCTGAAGCGAGAGTCACCTTACGGGGAGGACAACTACTTCCTGATACCACCTATACCATCAGCAATAATCAACTGGCATTAAATGGAGAAAGCTTTCGCCGTTCCTATGACGATCGCTATTCAGTGATTTTACTGGATCAAGACCAGATTCAAGCAACAGTTCAACCGGAAAAATCAACGCCTGAGAACGTGATTACCGTTTCTGAGTGGATGAACGAAGCCCAAGAAACCATTACACCCAATTCAACGGGAACTGGGGTACAAATTGATTTAGCTGTCGCAACCAAAGTTCAAGGAAAAGAAAGCCGTTCTATTGGTGACGTTCTCAAAGAAGTGATTGTCAGCTTGCTCCCTCGAAATTTGTTCCGGGCGATGGCGGATAATCAGGTATTACCCTTGATTATTTTTTCCCTTGTGTTCGGCGGTGTTCTGACAACGATGGGAAGTTTAGGTCAGGATGTTTTGCATCTATTTGAGGGCTTAAATGAAGCGATTATGCGGATGGTTCACCTGATTTTGATGGCAGCACCTGTGGGAATTGGTGCGTTGATTGCTGGACGTTTAGGAGAAGCGGGTGGCTTGGCTGGTTTTGCCGCTGAATTCACAAGTTTGAGCAAGTACGCTGGGGCGGTGATTATTGCTTTATTGATTCATGGGGCGATAATTTTACCTTTCATTTTGTACGGGTTTGGGAAACGTTATCCTCTACCTTACGCCAAAAATTTAGCCTCGGCTTTAACAACCGCTTTTTCGACCTCATCAAGTTCCGCCACTTTGCCTGTAACGATGGAATGTAGTATTGAACGCAATCATATTTCGCCCCGGATTGCCAGTTTTGTGTTGCCTTTAGGTGCAACAATTAACATGGATGGAACGGCACTCTATGAAGCAGTTGCAGCAGTCTTTATTGCTCAGATTTACGGGATCGAACTCGGCATCGGCCAAATGATCGTAATTTTTCTAACTGCAACTTTAGCAGCAATTGGTGCGGCTGGAATTCCGGAAGCGGGGTTAGTGACGATGGTGATTGTATTAAGAGCGGTTAATATTCCGATTGAGGGAATCTCCTTAATTCTCGTGATCGATTGGTTTTTAGATCGCTGTCGTACCACGATTAATGTTTGGGGTGATGCTGTTGGAGCCGGGGTGATTGAACGGTTTGAAGGAAAAAAACAATCTCAAATTCCTGAAGAACAGATTCATGTTCCAACTGAAGCCGTTTAGGCTCTCTAGATGTAGGAAAAGTGGGGGTGAAAATGGTGAAGCTCAGAAAAATTTACATAATTTCCCGGTCAAAATTGGAAATATAGGATAGAATGCTATTCTCTATGTTAATTACGGGAGTTGCAGCCTATGAAGTTCTTTGTGCGACGGATTATGATGTTTCTCGATTCAACTTTCCCTCAACTTGGTAACAATTTACGCAAGATTCAGCATAAATACAGTTTTTTGGGGGGAAAACACGGAAAAAAGAGTTCGGTTTTCTCGTATTCATACGAATGATAGATTACAACTGTTTTTAGGTAGGATAGAAAGTAATGATAAAGATGATTTCTAAGGGAAACTGAAGCGTGAAAAACTTGACTAAAACCCCATAAATAATATAATGAAGTATAGGGAAGTCAAGGATCAACAATAGATAACGTTGGAGTCATAATCCAGCCAATTAGAGTGTAAAGGTTGTAACAATTAAATAGCTATGAGACTTTCGAGGATCATACTCTTGAAGTGCAATTGGGTAATTTAACAATTATCAATTGAACTAATAGGACACAACTATCGTCTAATACATAGAGTTTTACAGCCGGGGGAGGGAAGCGTGAGATACGATTGTCACCTGTTGAACGTTCGGGCTCCCACTTCAAGTTATTGAGTAGAAATCCCTCTGGGTTAGACTTTCTACCCGTTTCAAACGAGAACACACACTAGCATTCTTTACTTACTCATTGCTGAGTTGGGTAGACTCACGACCAATTTAGATTTAGTTAAGGGAGTTTAAATTTAAACTATGGCAAAGGTAAACAATCTAAAAAAAGAGCAATCTACCAAACGGAGCACTCGACCGGGGGTTTCTGCGGATACAGTGCGGACTTATCTGCATGAAATTGGTCGTGTTCCACTCCTTACCCAAGAAGAGGAAATTCTCTACGGTAAGCAAGTCCAACAGATGATGAAGCAGTTGGAAGAGAAAGAGAAACTGACAGAAAAACTAGATCGTGAACCCTCGAAAACCGAGTGGGCAGATCATGTTAGCATGAGCGAGGCCGAACTCGATCACGTTTTACAAAGCGGTCGTCGCGCCAAGCAAAAAATGATTGAAGCTAATCTGCGCTTAGTGGTTTCAATCGCGAAAAAGTATCAAAAGCGCAATATGGAATTTTTGGATCTGATCCAAGAAGGAACTTTGGGTTTAGAGCGAGGCGTAGAAAAGTTTGACCCAATGCGTGGTTATAAATTCTCCACCTACGCTTACTGGTGGGTTCGACAAGCCATTACTCGTGCGATCGCTCAAAATGGCCGTACCATCCGTTTACCCATCCACATTACCGAAAAACTCAACAAAATCAAGAGAGTTCAACGGGACTTGGTTCAGAAATATGGCCGAAACCCGACTCCGACAGAAATCGCAGAAGCTTTGGAATTAGATCCGTCTCAAATTCGGGAATATTTGCTGGCTTCTCGTCATCCGATTTCCTTGGATCTGCGAGTTGGGGATAACCAAGACACCGAACTCCAAGAACTCCTCGAAGATGAAACGGCTTCCGCCGATAGCTACGTGACCCATGAGCTTCTGCGTCAGGATCTCAAGAACCTGATCGACGAACTCACTCCCCAACAGAGAGAAGTGATTCTGCTGCGTTATGGCTTAGAAGACGGGAAAGAACTGTCTCTATCTAAAGTCGGCGCTCGCATGAATATTAGCCGTGAACGGGTGCGTCAGCTTGAAAATCAAGCTCTCAATCACCTGCGTCGTCGCAAGTCTCAAGTCCGAGAATATTTAGCGAGTTAGTCTAGCAGCGCTGGTGTTTAGGAGATAATATTTAAACCAATCACTCTGGGTTTTACCTTCATTCTAAAGGTTCGGACTCAGAGTGATTTTACTTGTTTTATGTGTTTTATGGCAAGATTAACAGACTTACCCAATAACATTCCTATCCCGGAAGATGATGGTGCTTGTGACCATTTACAAGGGAAAAGATTACCCTCAGTTGTCCTGTTTTCAACTCAAGGGAGAAGTGTTGATTTGTCAAGCCTTCGTGAACTGGTCGTCATCTACTGCTATCCCATGACAGGAAAACCTGATCTTCCACTCCCTGATGGATGGGATCAAATTCCTGGAGCGAGAGGCTGTACTCCTCAATCTTGTGCTTTTCGAGATCATTCTCAAGAATTAAATGATTTAGGGGCTAGGGTTTTTGGCTTGAGTACACAAAATACAGAAGATCAATTAGAAGCAGCACAACGACTTCATTTACCCTTTGAACTTTTAAGTGACTGTCATTTTCAATTCACTGAAGCCCTAAAATTGCCAACATTTGAAGTAGAGAGAATGCGACTCCTCAAACGTATGACGTTAATTGTGAAAGCTGGAGAAATTATCAAAGTTTTTTATCCGGTATTTCCACCCGATCAAAATGCTGAACAGGTGATTGAATGGTTACGCAATCAGTAATTTAGAGAGCTTTAATTTTTTAGATTTGGACGCGATCGCCTCATTCCTTTAGAAATAATCGCGATTAATAAACCTGTTAAAATCGAAAACTCCCAATGGGTATAAACGGCTGTTAAGAGCAGCGAAATCAGAATTAATAAACCCAGTGTTCCCGAACGAATTCCTCTCAGTTTAAGGCGTGGCTTCTTCAAGTTAATCAAAATATGAATCCTCTCAATCTCAGCACAGCGATGCTTTTGAACTATAATAGAATACTGAACTGAGAAAGGGATGACAAAATTCATCCGATTTTTTGCGAGGCGAATCTAAAATTTAACATCAAATGACTACAACTCCCCGTCAGTATCATATCACGACCTTCGGCTGTCAAATGAACAAAGCCGACTCCGAACGCATGGCTGGAATTTTAGAAGAAATGGGATTACTGTTCACACCTGATCCCAACGAAGCGGATGTCATTCTCTACAATACTTGCACTATTCGCGACAACGCCGAACACAAGGTCTATTCTTATTTAGGAAGACAAGCCAAACGCAAACATACTCAACCCAATTTAACCTTAATTGTCGCCGGATGTGTGGCACAACAAGAAGGGGAAGCCTTACTGCGACGAGTACCGGAATTAGATCTCGTCATGGGGCCACAACACGCTAACCGTTTACAAGACCTCTTAGAACAGGTCGATGAGGGAAATCAAGTCGTCGCCACTGAACCGATTCATATTGTAGAAGATATCACAAAACCTCGTCGAGATAGCAATGTAACTGCTTGGGTTAATGTGATTTATGGCTGTAATGAACGCTGTACCTATTGTGTCGTTCCAAATGTACGCGGTGTCGAACAGTCTCGAACTCCAGAAGCCATTTATAGCGAAATGGAAGAAATCGCACGCCAAGGCTACAAAGAAGTCACCTTACTCGGACAAAATATTGATGCTTACGGGCGAGATTTACCCGGTTCCACTCCCGAAGGACGTCACAAACATACGTTAACCGATTTACTCTATTTTGTTCACGATGTTCCCGGTATTGAACGTATTCGGTTTGCGACCAGTCATCCTCGTTATTTTACTGAACGTTTAATCAAAGCTTGTGCAGAATTGCCTAAAATTTGTGAACATTTTCATATTCCATTTCAGTCCGGTGATAACCAAGTTTTAAAAGCAATGTCACGAGGATATACTCACGAAAAATACCGTCGAATTATTAATACTGTTCGTCAATATATGCCCGATGCTTCGATTAGTGCAGATGCGATTGTTGGCTTTCCTGGAGAAACAGAAGAACAGTTTGAAAATACCTTAAAGTTGGTTGATGATATCGGATTTGATTTACTCAATACCGCCGCCTATTCTCCTCGTCCGGGAACTCCAGCTGCATTGTGGGAAAATCAACTTCCAGAAGACGTAAAAGCCGATCGTTTACAACGACTCAATCATTTAGTTGGGGTGAAAGCCGCAGAGCGATCGCAACGCTATTTCGGACGTCTTGAAGAGGTATTAGTCGAAGGGGAAAATCCGAGAAATCCTGCTCAGGTGATGGGACGCACAAGAGGCAATCGTTTAACCTTTTTTGCGGGAAATCTCGCGGAATTGAAAGGGGAAGTGGTGAAAGTGAAAGTAACAGAGGTGCGACCCTTTAGTCTCACTGCTGAAGCGATTGAGTTATGTGTGACCTGAAACTATGAAAAATATCAAACCTAATCTAACCCCTATTCAGAAGTTAAGTGTATTATCAATTCTGGGCTTAATTTGGGTAGGAACGATGGCGAGTACCAGTTCATCTTTTGTCTTTAAACAGAATCCAACAAAAGCCGTTTGGTGGAAGCAAAATACTGTTCCGAGTTTACCTCAACCCCAAGAAAATGGGGATTATCGTCGGTCTCCTCATACGACTTGGGAAGCAGTCGATCCCGATCCGAATGGTTTAAATTGTCGTTCGATTGATTTACCCTACGAACAACTGATTAACATAGAAAATCCGATCACATTTGATATTGAAAATTGGCCTGTTGTCGGAACTTTAAAGCAAGGTGAAGACTTTGAAATTAACCTGGGTCCGGCTGGATTTGGAGTGGTTTATGATACTCAACGAAAGCCTTGGATTTATATTGAAAATACCCAAGCAGAAGCGGGAATTAGTCATTGTTTTGTCCGGGCGAATCGTCGTTTCGTTAAACCCGTATCTGTAAAAGCCTTCAATCAAAATTAAGTCGGCATTGGATTCTCTCTCCACCTTTAATCCCTCTCATCTGCCTGCGACACCTCCCTTTCAAAGGGAGGCTTTCTTTAATATTTAAGTCAGAAATCGTGACCTAAGTTATTGACAACCCTTGAGGGAGAGTAGAATGTTCTGGAATGGGTAACTGTTTGAGGGGAGAATATAACCTTGCAGCTAAGAGAGAATTTAAGAACTTTTGAGAATGCTGTTGTGAATTTAACGCTGTGATTAACTTCTGGAGAAACTGTTGTTCTGTGGGAGTAAGCGGTGTAGAGAGAAACTCACTTTTGGATAATAACTGAGAACATTGTCCAACTGAACTCTGATAAACTGATTCTAATTCGGTTTCTGCTACATTCAACCAAAACTTAGCTAATTTTTGCCGAATTTGACGTAATTCCTCTACAACCGATTGATTTGACGGATCGATAAAATACAAATTCAAACAACCTTGTAGACGATTTTTGAATTGTGGGGTTGTCAGTTCAGTTGTCAATTCTGAAGAATCTGGAATTAAAGTTTCTGGTGTTGCTTTCATCTGGGCGGCGGCTAATACCTGTTCAACCTCTTGCAACGCCTGTTGATTTTCAAACACTGTTTTATAGTCTTTAATTAACCAATGAGGTAGACGTTTTTCTGCCTCTCGAACTAGCATTTTACCGGGTACATAATACAACATCGCTGCAATCAAACAGTTGAGTGAATTTGGATGTTTTAAACCTGTTGCAACTTGAGTGAGTTGAGTGACAAATTGACGTTCAGCTTCAATTAAAGGTTCATTTTGAATTCCGCGACTTAGTAAGACTTGATAGCCACCTCCCATATGTGCATTATAAACTTCTTCCAATTGATGAGGAGGAACTTTTAACCAATATTCTGCCATAGCTTTGCGAAGTTGACGTAAACGCTCAATAATTGCTTCGTCTGAGGGATTGAGTGCATAGAGATTAATATTATGAACTAATTCTGATAAATAGTCTCGTCTCGCTATCGGAGTATCTAGAGGAATTTCTGGGAATAGTTGCTGCTGTTTCCAAGTCTCAAATATTTGTTTGAATACTGACTCCATTTTCTGAGAATAACTCAAGCTATCTAAAAATGGAGGATTTTGCTGCATTTTTTCCTGTATTTGCTGACGATAATGCTGTCGGAGTTGGGAATTTGTTGCTAACTGAACAGCTAAGTTTATATAGGTGTCTTCAGTATTAACAATTAAATCATTTAAAGACAGCGATCGCAGTAACGATGCAGCCATTCGCGAGCGAAAAGAATCTCCGATTTGAGTCACAGAAACTAAACCTACTTCTAAGGGATCGACCAGAGAATTAACGCCTGAAAAGGGATAGGAATCTAAATAAATATCTGCAATTTTCAAATACTGTTTAATATCGGCTCGACTCGGTTGTGTATCTAAAATAATCAGACGATTAGTTTCAAGCTTGTAACGTTCAAAATCTGCTTTGAAGCGATTGATAAAAGGAATGCGAGCATAATCAGAAGTCCAGTTGGGATTAAAAGGATAGAGAATTAAAACAGAATTTGGAACTTTGCTGAGAATTTTAACCCATGTTTCTCGCAATTCAGGGATGATTTTATAAAAGTTTGCTCCGGAGATAAAAACAATTGTATTTTCATTCAAATTCAAATCCGAACGTTGAGGAGTAACCGTCGGTTCAGCCGATGGAATTGCATAATAATTAAAACAATGTGCCGTTCCAGAAATCATCGCTAAATTTTCACTATATTGTTCAGGTGCTTGAGAAGATTCTGTTAAAATTCCTGAAATATAGTAATCAATATTTCGCATTCCAGTTGTCACACAGGAAGAGGTAGAAGTCACTTGAATTCGTGCTAACCGATGCAGAGCTAAAAGAGTAATTGAATTCGTCACTGCGGTGACATTTGTACCAATCAAAAGAATATCTAAATCATCAGCGCGAATGGTTTTAACTTGATCGCTTAATTTTCGAGGAAGTTTGAGCCAACGTTCCGCCCGACTTTGACAATATTTTTCCAGTGGATGATGATTCACCTGACAACTGTAGAGAATCACCTCAAATTGATTTTTATCGAGATGTTCAAAAATAGGTAATGTTGAATAGGTTTCGGTTTGGGGATTAAAATGACTGCTGAGAATTCCGATCCGAATTTTATCTTGAGCCTCTGCGCGTTTACTAAATTTATAATCAAGCTGATGACCATTACTTTCGAGGGAAAACTCAAAGATTTGCGCTCGCTTGATATAGATTTCTCTGAGGTTTTCCGAACTAAAGTACAGTGGAATTAAATTCAGATTTTGTAAAACCACATTTGCGATATCTTGCCAAGTTTTTGATTTTTTCTGACTCAAGATTCGCTGATGAAGATAATCAATCCAGCCTTTCATATAAGTATGATATTGTTCAACTTCCCCAAGGTGTGGGAAGAAATGAGGAGCGGTAAACATAAAGCTCAAATAATCCTTAACAAACCAGTTAGGAATAGGAGCTTGCTTGTACCATTGAGAGGAGAGTTGATGAGGATAGGAATACAACATCATCGCCAGCAGCGTTTGAATACTATTCGGTTGATTTAAACCCTGAGAAAGATAGGTAATCCACTGATTAACTTTGATTTGTTCCGGTTCAGTTAGGGGTTCATTTTTGATTCCACTCTTGAGTAGGGTTTGATGAATTTCTCCACCATTATTTGTATATAGATTATCGAGTTCCTCTGAAGCTGTATTTAACCAAAACTCTGCGAAGGTTTGACGAATTTTACGGAGCCTTTCTAAAACCGCTGAATCTTGACTATTTTGGCGATATTGTTCGGATAAACTCTTGAGTTCTGTTAAAATTTTCTTGAAGTTTAACGATTTATATTCAGAAGTGAAAAGCCGAATAACTGCCTCTTTAACTTGCGGAGATTGACTACAAATTAGAGCGGCTTTTATTTGTGCGATCGCCGTTTTTTCTTCTTCAATTTCTAACCTTTGTTTCGCCGTATTCACCGCAGAAAACGCATAATGTTCTCGTGCTTTTGTAGACAGTATTTCTGCTTGTTCAGTAGGAAGATAAGCGTGAGAAATTTCAATCGATTTAAGGGTATCTAGAATATTACCTCCCGTTTGCAGTAAGCGAGAGGTCCAAGAAATAGAATGTAAGCGATAACAAGCGAGAGGCTGAGGTTCATACCCGATTGAAAAATGAGCGGCGATTCGCTTCCACATTTCCCAATCTGCCGCCGATCCAGCTTCTTGACAAAACCCTCCTAACTGTTCATAAGTGCTGCGTTTAACGACAATTGAAGAGGGTTGAATCCGCTGAGAAACGGCTATTTTTTCTAACCAATTTTCGAGTAAACCTGGCGTTTCTTGTTCCAAAAATGAAACGGAACGTTGACGACTGTTTTCATCTACATAAAAGTGACGACAAAAGGCTGCACCTATGTTTGAATTTTGTTCGATTACACTTCCTAAACGTTGATAAAATCCAGGCTGTATAAAATCATCATCATGTAAGAGATGAATCCAATAGCCTGTAGAACGCTGCAAACAGAGATTAAAAATTGCGGTTTGACCAATATTTTGTTCAGAATGGCGATAGAAATGAATCCGATCTTTTCCAACACGATTAACAATCGCTTCGAGTTCAGCTTGTACTGAAGAATCCGGACAGTCATTAATCACTTCTATTTGCATTTCTTCCGGATTGAATTCCTGATCTAAAATACTGTTTAGAGTTTCTTCAAGATATTTAACTTTATTAAAGGTCGGAATCATTACCGAAAATAGAGGTCTTTTTGCTTCTATCTTCGTCGGTTCAATGCTGGGAAATATAATCTTTGTGGGTTCAGCAGTCGTCATATTTTCGGATTCTACAGAGGATAATTGATGATTTTTCTGACTCTTCTCAATTATATTAGAATCAGGTCTTAAAGGTTGATATTCTAAAGGAATAGACCTAGACTGAACTTCCTCTAGAAATTGATTAGCAACTTGAATTAAGTTTCCTTGTAGTTGAACCGCATTGTTTTCCTGTTGCGATCGCAGACTAGCTGATAATTCTGAGTTGAAAAAATCCACAAATAAAATACCATATTTTTGCCAATTTTCGTTACTATAATTGACAGCGTGTTTGATGTGATAAGCAACAGGAGTGACTAGCTGTTTTAACGTCCATCCTTTTTGGAGAGCCATTAAAGGTATCCAAAAATCCCACCAAGGTAAACCTAAACAGAAGGAAGATTTCGGAAGTTGAGCTAAAAATTGTCGATCAAAAAAGAAGAAATCAAAGCCTTTATCATAAATTTCTCCACTTAACAGATCCGCAGAGTCGATCTCCATTCGAGAACCAAAAACAACTGAATTTTGAGCTTGTTCCTGAACCCAAGCATAGAACTTTTCATCCGCTTTGAGTTGAACATCAGAATTGACAATTCCGCAGACTTGACAGGTTTTATTTTGCAAGAAATCAATAATATCATCGAGATAAACAAGAGGCTTCCCGACTTCGGCTGTCGCATCACGAGTCACCGTATGAAACCGAACATTCTGTTTGAAAGATTGAAGCTGTTGAATTTCAGAAGCCGTATTCAGCGATACCACTGAAAAGCCGAGAGATTTCCAACTGGCGATCGCAGTCTGTTGTTTTTCTAGATTATTCGGTGCAATACTGGTAACAATGGTAATGTCTTGTTTTTGTTCTTGATGTTTTAAGGATGATAAATTGAGCTTAATGATTTGAGGTTGCTGTTTGAGATCGATAACAGTTTTGGGGTTAAGCGGAATCACATCTGGCGGCGGAATTTCTACTTGATATAACCCTTGCTCGATTAACTTTAATTCAGCTTCTATTACCCGTTCAACCTCTTGAAAATACTCCGCTTTGTACAGGGTTGATCGTTGATTTTCATGTAAACGGAAGCCACCCAATAAGGCTTGAAATTGATACAAAGGCGCATAACGAGAAAAACGCAGCCACAGTTCAAAGTCGGCGGCGAGTTGCAAATTAATATTTAGTTTTGATCCCACTTTTTCCCATAACGATCTTTTCCAGAATGTACTTTCTTGTTGAATCCATAAATGCTGAAGCTGGGAATTAGTGCGAATATTTCGCTTTTCTAATAACAGTTTTCTAGACCAAGGAAGTTGATAATTTTGACGTTCTATCCAGTTTCCCTGTCGGTTCCATTCTGTCGGAATTCCAGTTATCCATTCTACCTGTTGATTTTGATTAAAAATAGCTGCAACCTTAAATAAAGCGTCTGGATGATATTGATCATCCGAGTTTAACCACGCCATAATATCGCCTGTTGTTCGACTAAATCCAGCTTGAATTGCTGCATAATGACCGCCATCGGATTGACTTTGCCAATGGGTTAAATACTTTTCATATTTTTTGATAATTTCAACTGAACCATCTACACTTCCTCCATCCATAATTATATATTCTAAGTTCGGATAATTCTGACTTAAAATCGAGTCAATACAGGCTTCAAGAAACTCCGTTTGATTCAAAGACGGGGTAACAATTGATATTTTAGGTAAGGATTGACGAACTAAAATCTGTGGTGATGAGGCTTGTTTTTGTTGATAATTTTTAGGTTGAGATTGTTGCCAGAAAATATTATAAGATGCAGGCTGACCAAATTCTTGATAGGTTTTTTTCGTGATATGTTGCCAACAGCAATTATAAGCTACCTCTGACATTACATATAGGTCTGAATCTTGCTGCATTTCTTCAAAGTCAATCAGAGGATGCAGTGTATTAATATGATTAAATAAGTACGGTAAAAATTGATTCGTCCAAACCTCTTGAGGTTTAATAACAATATCAAAGCAATGAAAAGACCATCCACCTGGCTTTAATACTCTCTCTATATCTTGAGCAACTTTTTGATATTGGGTTTCGTCTTCGGGAATATGTTCTAAGGTGGAAATACTGAAAACACAGTCAAAATATTCAGCCGGAAGTTCAGGGTTAAAGTTACCAATATAGTCTCTCACTAAACGATAGCCTAACAAATCGTGAATTTGAGTCGGGCCATTTCCTTCCCCTTCGAGTTTATCCAAATTCCAGCATTCATAATTCTGTTTTAAAGCTTGAATGACTCTAGAATTTCCACCGCCAATATCGAGAAGTTTAGAACCGGGTGGGAGATGGTTAATAATCAAATTATAAATTAGTAAATCTTGATAGGCTTTAAGATCACAGAGATTAGGATCGAGATTTTTATAATATCCAAAACGACGAAACTGATTAAAATGACTTTTCTTGGAATAGGTGAAGTCTTGCCACTTGTTTTTTTGAATCGGCTGAGATTGTTTCAATTTTTGATTAATTTTAATGAGACTTGAACTGATAATCTCTGCCATTTTTGACCAAGAGAAGGCTTGAGATCTCTTTAAGCCTGCTGAAATTAAAGGTTGACGAATCTCTAGATGCTGAACTTTTTCTAAAGCTTTAGTTAATTCTTCTGGACTCTCCTCATCCACATAAATTGCCGCAGTTTCTGCCACTTCTAAAATTGCACTATTTCGACAGGTAATCACCGGACATCCACAAGCCATCGCCTCAATAATCGGAATCCCAAACCCTTCATATTTTGAGGGATAAACTAATGCGATCGCGCCGGAATAGGCACTTTTTAAGTCTTCATCGCTGAGTTGCAATTGATGAACTTTTTCATTTTGAATATAGACTTTTAACTCTGGTTCTAGTTCTGGATTTCCGCCCACACAAACAATGTCTCGGTTAGACTTATTAGCCAGTTTAGCAAAGGCTTTAAAAAATAGAATAGTATTTTTATATCCTCCCGCTCCGACTCGTTCTCCGACTAAGAGAAAATAGGGTTTTGTAATCTGATATTTTAATTTAAAATTTTGAGTTTCTTCGGTTGAAGCTTGAGAAAATATAGATTTAGTTCCACAATGAGCAACAGTCACCTCGTCTAAGGAAAATCGCGGAAAATAGTGAATGAGATCGCGAGCCGTATTTTCAGAAATCGAAATTGCAGCACAAGCCTGTTGAATTGCGTGATGTTTTTCCCGCCACATCGGTTCATCTAGATTTAATCCTAACCGTTCAGGAATCATATCGTAAGCCATGAAAACGGATGGTGTTGTTTGTGGTGTGGTATAGTAAGTTGAGATGAATAAATCCGCTTGTTCTTGAATGCAAATTTCTTGAATAAGTTGCCGATCTTCGTCGGTTTTATTATAGTTATAAAGTGGAATAGTTCGATACTGAATTCCCGTAATTTTCGGAGCAGTTCCAGCTCGATCTAAGATGATAATATTTTTAGAAAACCCAGTTTTTTGCCATTCTTTGAGCAAGGAGACCCAAACGTGATAAATTCCGGTTTTTATAATTTGGAAAAATGCACCGTCGATAATCACCTTTAACTTAGGTTTTTGTTGGACTTGAGTGCCCTGATTGTTCACAGCTTTAGCAAAGTCTTTCTCAACTAAAGAAGGAAGCTGTGATTTTGATTTTGGAACAGATAAAGCACTTCTCCAAGCTGACTGTGATATCTTCTTTTCTGTTAATAGATGTAAGTGCTGACCCTCTGAATACAGGTTTAGATTAAATCGTTTGGCAATTTCAGCTAAGGATTTGCGAGTGTAGAGTGCAATATGTTGACCCTCGTGAAGAGCATAGTACCACCATTCATTGGGTTTAGGGTTGTGATCGGGGAGTAATTCGGTACTAAATAATAAATTTCGAGAAAATTTGAGCAGTTCCTCGATCTCTTGAATTGGGTTACTAAAATGTTCAAAAACTTCAAAAGCCGTGACTAATTCATAGGGTTGAGACTGACTGCCTTCAAAGCCTTGAAAAAAGATATTAGGGCAATATTTATCATAACCATAAAAATCCAAACCCAAGTCACGCATTAATCGGACAAGCAAGCCATAACCACAACCGTAGTCTAGAAACTTTCCTTGAGGATTAAAACTCGATAAAATCAGCTTCTCAGTCACTTGAGACAGTTTTAAATTGCGAGAAACCAATCCGACATCACTGGCTGCAATAGGACTCGAATAGGCTTCTTCGAGCCAAAACGGATGCTCTGTTTGTACAAATCCACAAACCGAACATTGAAAATAGTTAACCTTGTAGCGGTTTAAAATCGTCGCCTGAGAAAATTGTGAGGAGTGGTTTCCACAAATATGGCAAAACATAGTGATTTTTGAGCAAATTATCAATTAAAAATTATCAATGTATGAAGGTGAAGAAAGCCTTCCTATCTACAAAAATCATCTCAATCTCCCTCCACCCTCTCTGCACCCAACCTATTGGGGTTAGACTTTGAAACCGTTCTCTACCTTTGTTCCAGACCAGCAAAACTAGAGTGTTCAGGCTGTGTGAGATGAATCTATGAGCGCAATCCCCAGCTTGGATGAAAAATACGTTAAGATTAGTGAACATAATAAAAAGCATACCAAAGTCCACAGGACTCGGAGCAACATTAGGAGGATAGACCCCGGTGAACAAACGGTGGAGAAACGCAGGCTTATATGCACTCTTAGCAATTGTTGTCATTGCACTGGCAACAGCATTCTTTGATAAACAACCTCAAACACGCGAAACTTGGAAGTATAGCACTTTTATACAAGAAGTTGAGAACAATCAAGTCGATCGCGTTAGTCTCAGTGCCGATCGCTCTAAGGCTCTCGTAACAACAGAGGAGGGTTCCAAAATTATGGTTAACCTTCCTCCCGATCCGGGCTTGATTAACACGCTCACGGATAATAACGTTGACATTTCCATCATGCCTCAAAGTGATGAAGGCTTCTGGTTCAAAGCTCTTAGCAGCTTATTCCTTCCTATTTTACTTTTAGTTGGTTTGTTTTTCCTATTGCGTCGCGCTCAAAGCGGCCCGGGAAGTCAAGCCATGAACTTCGGGAAGTCGAAAGCCAGAGTTCAAATGGAACCCCAAACTCAAGTCACTTTTGGGGATGTCGCAGGCATCGAACAAGCTAAACTCGAACTGAGCGAAGTGGTAGACTTCCTCAAAAATGCAGACCGCTTCACTGCTGTTGGTGCGAAAATTCCGAAAGGAGTGCTACTCGTTGGCCCTCCGGGAACAGGTAAAACTCTCCTCGCAAAAGCCGTCGCCGGGGAAGCAGGCGTTCCCTTTTTCAGCATTTCTGGTTCCGAATTTGTGGAAATGTTCGTTGGGGTTGGGGCTTCACGGGTTCGCGACCTATTTGAACAAGCCAAAGCCAATGCGCCTTGTATCGTCTTTATTGATGAAATTGACGCCGTTGGTCGCCAACGGGGTGCAGGTTTAGGCGGTGGTAACGATGAACGCGAACAAACCCTTAACCAACTCCTCACCGAAATGGATGGGTTTGAAGGCAATACTGGAATCATTATTATTGCGGCGACAAACCGTCCTGATGTGTTGGATGCAGCCTTAATGCGTCCGGGTCGTTTTGACCGCCAAGTCGTTGTAGACCGTCCGGACTACGCAGGTCGTCTGGAAATTATGCAGGTTCATGCACGTGGTAAAACCCTTTCCAAAGACGTAGACCTGGAAAAAATTGCCCGCCGAACTCCTGGGTTTACCGGGGCTGACCTATCTAACTTACTCAACGAAGCCGCGATCTTGGCCGCCCGTCGCAACCTCACCGAAATCTCAATGGATGAGGTGAATGATGCCATTGATCGAGTTCTCGCTGGCCCTGAGAAGAAAGATCGGGTAATGAGTGAGAAGCGTAAGACTTTGGTCGCTTTCCACGAAGCAGGTCACGCCTTAGTTGGTGCTTTGATGCCAGACTATGACCCTGTACAGAAGATTAGCATTATCCCTCGCGGTCGTGCGGGTGGGTTAACCTGGTTCATGCCGAGTGAAGATCGTATGGACTCTGGGTTGTTTAGTCGTTCCTATCTGCAAAATCAAATGGCGGTTGCTTTGGGTGGTCGTCTCGCAGAGGAGATTGTCTTCGGTGAAGAAGAAGTCACAACAGGGGCTTCTAACGACTTGCAACAGGTGACTCGTGTGGCGCGTCAGATGATTACTCGTTATGGAATGAGCGGTCGCTTAGGGCCTGTGGCATTGGGTCGTCAACAAGGTAATATTTTCCTCGGTCGTGATATCATGTCCGAACGGGATTTCTCTGAAGAAACGGCAGCAACCATTGACGAAGAAGTACGTCAGCTTGTCGATGAGGCTTATGATCGGGCGAAGGATGTGTTAAATGGAAATCGTCACGTTCTTGATCAATTGGCTGAAATGTTGATTGATAAGGAGACCGTTGATTCTGAGGAATTACAGGATCTTCTGGCTAATAATGATGTTCGGATGGCTGCGATCGCCTAGTTCTACCCAATTTCCGATTTAGTTCTAAGCTGACCGCAAAGAAAATGTACTAAGCATTTAAAACTGAATACGAATCAGGCTACTCTAGAAGATTCTAGGGTAGCTTTTTATTTGAATCTTTAGCACTACAGTTCAAGTGTAAACTCCTTGATGCCTGACAGCAGAGTTTGATCAAGTTACTGACTTTTAATGTGACAGTTTCTATTTTGGAAAATTAGAACGGTTTGATTCTTTTCAGCAGACATTAATCAAATGACTTGCTTTTTTTATGACAGTTTTTATTTTGGAAAATTAGAACGATGTAAATGTAAAAAAATTAACTGTTACTCAACATAAAATTCTCAAACTTACTCAGTTAACTTTGTGACCACCCAGAAGAGTATTAAATTCAGAATAAGCCCTGAAACTCCTAATTTAAAAGGCGATTAACTCATATCAATTTGAACTATAATATAGATTTTTATACCCATAATCTCTGTTGATTAATTTCTAAAATATAGACGATAAATCGTAACATTTTTAACTCAATTTATTCTTGAAAAACTAATATTTTTTGATTCTAAAAAAGTTCCTGAATTTTGTTTTTTAAAAAGAAAGATGAACTGTCTGACGAACAATAAAAACAATTTTTCTGGAATTAAATTATGCTTCAACCCATTACAGTTGACTTTTCAGTAATTCAAGATTGGGGATGGGGGTTTACAGGTACTGTTGCACTCACTAATCTGAGCAATAAAGCAATTGAAGAATGGGATTTAGAATTTGAGGCTCCCTTTGAAATCAGTGACATTTGGAATGCTGAAATTACCGATCAGCAAGACCAACAATATCAGATTAGTAATGCAGACTGGAATGCAACTATTCCACCGAAAAGCACCATTGAATTTGGGTTTAACGGTCGTCGAAATGAGATTGATCCCGTTGATATTACCCTTGAAACGCCGAGTTCTGAGCCTATCAATAACTATTCAACTGACTTCTCAGTTACCGAGGATTGGGGATGGGGTTTTACCGGAAAAGTCTCATTAACAAATCTCAGTAATCAAGCCCTTGAGGGATGGAACATAGAACTTGATGCTCCCTTTGAAATTAGTCAAATTTGGAACGCTGAAATTAGCGATCAACAAGGACAGCAGTATCAGATTAGTAATGTAGACTGGAATGAAGTTATTCAGCCGGGAAGCAGTATTGAATTTGGATTTAATGGTCGTCGAAATGAGATCGATCTCAGTAACTACTTATTTAATGGACAACCCACAGCATCCCTTGAAACGCCGCAACTGTCGATTAATGATATGAGCGTCGTTGAAGGTGATAAAGGAACTACGAATCTCGACTTTGAAGTTACACTTGATCGCCAGAGTTCTGAACCGATCACCGTCAATTACTCAACAGATAATGGTAATGCAGTCCGGGGAAAAGACTACAAACGAGCTGCTGGTACGCTTACCTTTAATCCCGGTGATATCTCTGAAAGGATTACAGTCCCAATTATTGGTGATACTAAACCCGAAACCCTTGAAGTTTTCAATCTAAATCTTTCTGATCCAGAGAATGCAGTGATTGTCAAAAGTCAAGGTTCAGGAGCGATCATAGATCAAGATATTAATCCCACTGAAGGGTTCAATTATGGCGAGGCTTTACAGAAGTCGTTCCTCTTCTACGAAGCTCAACGTTCCGGTGAATTACCCGCAGATAATCGCATTCCTTGGCGAGGTGATTCAGCCTTGAGTGATGGAGTTGACCGCAATAACGATGGAGATTTCAATGATGCAGGAGAGGTTAACCTGACTGGTGGCTACTATGATGCAGGAGATCACATCAAGTTTGGACTCCCGATGGCATCATCCATGACTCTATTAAGTTGGGGAGTCATGGAATATAAGGATGCTTATAGACAAAGTGGTCAACTAGATGAAGCGCTCGATGCCATTAAATGGGGAACAGACTACATTCTCAAAGCCCATGTTAGTGAAAATGGCTCAACTCAAGCATTCTACGGACAGGTTGGGGATGCCAAGATCGAATATAACTATTGGATTTCACCGGAAGAGATAACAATGGAAAGACCCGCCTTCAAACTTGATGCTAAAAATCCTGGGGCTGACTTGATAGGAGAATCTGCTGCGGCTTTAGCCTCTGGTTCAATTATTTGGCGCTATCGCGATCCTCAGTACGCAGAAACCTTGCTTGATAATGCTCAACAGTTATATGAGTTTGCCAAAGATAACCCGGGAATTTATTCTGATTCTATCCCCGAAGCCGATCCGTATTATGGTTCGTTCTCTTATACCGATGAACTCGCTTGGAGTGCAACCTGGCTGTATAAAGCAACTGGAGACGAGTCCTATTTAAGGGAGGCTGAAGATTATTATCAACAAATTGGGGGTCTCGCAGATTGGACTCACAATTGGGATAATAAATCCTATGGTTCAGCCGTTCTCCTTGCTCAAGAAACGGGTCGTCAAGAGTATCACAATGATGTCGAAGAGTGGCTGGACTATTGGAGTGATGATAGTGGTTCTGGGATTCAATATACAGACGGTGGTTTGGCTTGGCGTGCTGAGTGGGGTTCACTAAGGATTGCGGCAAATACGGCTTTTGTTGCTGGAGTCTATAGTGACTATCTGCTCGAATACAACCTTGAAGATGCAGCTAAAGCTCAACGATACGATCAGTTATCCGAACAACAAATCGACTACATTCTAGGAGATAACCCGAATAATTTCAGCTACATGGTCGGTTTTGGAGATAACTTCCCAACAGAACCTCATCATCGAGGTGCATCTGGAAACCAAGGTTCATCTGGAAATAGTCCAATTAATGGTGAACCGAATCAATTTATCCTCTACGGTGCGTTGGTTGGAGGCCCAGGTTCTCCTGATGATAATGATTATGTTGATGAACGTCGCGATTTTGTCCGCAATGAAGTCGCTTTGGATTACAATGCAGGGTTAACAGGTGCTTTAGCTCGGATGTATGACAAGTATGGTGGCGATCCACTTACAGATACACAAATCGCCAATTTACCGTTTGAATGGTCTGAAGTGAATTTCGGATAAGTTGTTCTATAACTTCAGCGTTCACGATGATCGGTTCTGTCGAGCCTGGATCAGTTTCACTCCGGATGGGTGCAGTCCAACTAATCTCTGTTCTCCCAAAATTGGGTAAGTTAGCCTCACTAAATCAATTACATTAATTTATTATCAATGCAGAAATTGTATAATACTTATATCTTAATTTAGAATGATCCTTATTGCTAGCCGCTACAATTATGGTTTCTACGGTTTTAATTACTGGCGCATCTCAAGGGAGTGGAAAAGCAACGGCTTTGTTATTTGCTCGACAGGATTATAATGTGGTGTTAGCAGCTCGTAATCCTGAACGTTTAGAAGCGACAGCTAATGAAGTGCGATCGCTAGGCGGTTCAGCTTTAGCCATCCCTACAGATGTCGGAGACGTTGAACAAGTTCAAAATTTAGTTGAAAAAGCCTTAGAATTTTATCAGAATATTGATGTTTTAATAAATAATGCCGGAATTTGTTTAACAGGTTCAATGGCACAAACTACCCTTGAAGATTGGCAACAAATAATGAATACAAACTTCTGGGGTTATGTCTACACGATTAATGCACTTTTACCTCATTTTCTAGAACGTCAAAAAGGAACAATTGTTAACGTCGGTTCTTTCGGAGGAAAAATGCCGCTACCCGATATGACGGCTTATTGTGCGAGTAAATATGCAGTAACAGGATTAACAGAAACGCTAAGATTAGAACTGGCTTCTCAAGGGATTAATGTCTGTGCAGTGCATCCAGGCGTTATTAAGAGTAGCTTCATGGAAAGGGCGCAATTTAGAGGAGAAAATGAAAACGAAATTGAACAGCGTCGTCAGCAAATGGAAAGTGTGTTAGGTTCTTCTATTGTGAGTCAACCTGAAGATATTGCTGAGGCGATTTGGGACGCGGTAAATCAGAAAAAATCAGATACTGTTGTTGGGTTAGCAACGATAGCGACAGAAGCTTATCGGCTATTTCCTGGATTAATGCAGTTTATGATCAGTCAAACTAGAAATAACAAAAAATAAACTCATCAGTAACAAAATCAGAAGCTATTCGTCATTTAAACGAGAAGTATCTTGCTGGCAATCCAAACAAAATGCTGAAATTCAAACAGGTTAAATCACTTTTACTTCAAACTTTAATCATTACTGGAGTCACATTAGTTCTTTCTGAAATTACATTTCGAGTTTATCACAAAATTAACCCGACTTTTCTATTTGCCGATCGCTCTTATAATCGTTGGCGAGGACAGCCCGGTTCCCAAGATTTTGAATTTACCCTCAACTCAAAAGGATTCAAAGATGTCGAATTTACGACAGAGAAGCCTGATGGTGTTTATCGGATTATTGGGATTGGGGATTCTTTTAGTTTTGGGATTGTTCCCTATCAATACAATTATCTGACGCTGTTAGAAGAAAAACTGAATCAAGAGAATCCTAAAGTTGAATTAATTAATATGGGAATTCCCGGGATGGGACCGAAAGATTACCTCTCTTTATTAGTCAATGAAGGGCTAGAAGTTCAACCGGATCTGGTGTTACTTTCCTTTTATATTGGCAATGATTTCATGGATAATCAATTTAAAGCAAAGGAACGACAAGGAGAGAAGTCTTATGTGATTTCTTTTGTGCGATCGCTGATCAAGCTTCAGACTCAATATGAAGGATTAGTCTTTAATCCCAATAATAGTTTAACCTACGTTGACGATGATCCCACTCACAATGATGAGTATTACTTGAATGATACCAAAAATAAAAGCAATATGTTCGTTAAAAATCCTGCTGATGATATTTTTGAAGGCTATGTAAAAGATGCAGTGAGCGATATTCTAAAAATCAAAGAAATCTGCGATTATCGAAATATTCAGTTAGTTGTGGTGATGATTCCGGATGAAGTTCAAGTCGATAAAAATCTGCAAGCGACAATTATTGAAATGTTTGATTCTGACGATCCAGACAAGTTAGATTTTCGACTTCCCAACCGAATGTTAAGAGAAACCTTTGTCAAAAATGATATTAAATACATTGATTTGATAGATGAGTTTATCGCTGCTTCTGGTAAAACTCGACTTTATAAACCGAATGATACCCACTGGAATATTGCGGGAAATAAACTCGCCGCAGAAGTTTTATTTAAAAAAATCTCAGAACAATATTCAAATCAGTTTGAATAATTTAGTCAGAATTTCTAGAAGATATAGGTTATAATAGTAGACATTAATTAAAAACTGAGGTCAAAACAATGCAATCAGCATTTCATCAAAAAGTTAAGGTCTTACCGGGAAATAAAATCGAAATTGAACATTCAGAACTCCCGGTTGATGAAACTGTGGATGTATTCGTACTTTTACCTAAAAAATCAGCACCCGAACCTGTAAATATTCTAGAATTACTAGCTGAAATTCACAGTCACCGTTCCTCAACGCGATCACCTGAAGAAATCGATCAATATATTCGAGAGGAACGAGAAGCATGGGACAGCTAAATATTCCCGATTTCAGTCGAGTTTATGTCGATACTGCGGTTATCATTTACACAGTAGAAAGTAATGTAGACTACTGGACACTGTTACAGCCATTTTGGTCAAAATTTCAAGCAGGAGAGATTGAGATTATCAGTAGCGAGTTAACTTTAATGGAAGTGCTTGTTCGTCCTCTCAGAATCAATGATATGAGTTTAGTGACAGACTACGAACAATTACTTTTATCAACACAAATTGAACTTGTTCCAATCAATCAAGAAATATTGAGAGAAGCCGCACGTCTACGTTCCCAAACAAGCTTAAAAACGCCTGACGCTATCCACGCCGCATCTCATCTGATCGCAAGCTGTAATCTATTTCTAACAAACGATAAAGGATTTCGTAATGTCCCGAATTTATCTATTGTAGTGTTGAGTGAAGTTTTAGCACAGTAAGCTTTTGTAAAACCCATCTCGAATTTACTATAACCTTAACTATTTTCTTCAAGAATTGGAAGTATAATAGTAAACACCGACCCTTGCCCAACATTTGATTGTAACTGAATTTCACCTTGAAATAATTTAACAATTCGAGTCACAATTGCTAATCCTAATCCGACACTTTCTATAGCATTATCTGTTGGATCAACTCGAAAATAAGATTCAAATATATTTGCTTGGTCTTCATCCTGATGTACAACTTCAATCCATCGCTCGATCACAACTTCTAGCTGATTTAATAAACTTTGTCCAAAATCTTTCATTTTTTTGATTCAATATAATATTTCATACAAGTAGATTTTGAGTTTTTATTTGTATTTCTCAAGGTTTTTCTGTTAATCTATCCACGATAGAACGCCCAATATAAGTTGAAAAAATCTCCTCTCCTTTCGGATTATAATGACAGCAGTTATCAACATAAACAGGTTCAGCTACATCATCAAAAATATTAACCGCATTAAAAATATTAACATTATTTGCTTTCAAATTCTCAATTTGCTCCAATAACAACGGATATCCAATTTTAACACCTTTTTCGTAGGGACTTGCCTCGCTCAAAGCAATTTTCTGTTCAGCTTCACTAAATTTGCGCTCTGTTTTCCAATATTGATTGGGTTGGAAAAAGTGAAAATAGGGAATACCATTTGCTGTGGCGACTTGCTGCATTAGAATCGATGTTTTTGCCCAATAATCTGCCACTTCTTCAAAGAAGATCTCATCGGGTAAAACTTCATCTTGATTATAAAAGAAAATCACACTTTCTTGGTCATCATCAAGCGGCTTATTTCTCGCTCTTTCAAATCTCTGTAAATTTGTGCGATAGTTTTTAACCAAACTTTGAACATAAATTAAAACCACTGCATGACAAGCAGCAAGTTTACAGTCTTCTAGTGTTTCTAAACCCTCGCCTAACTGTCTCTTTGTATCTTTAATCTCTAACAATGATCTCAAAGCTTTATCAGATAAACTATTATTTGCAAGACCAGTTAGAGGCTCAATATGAGCAGGACTAGGCATGGCTAAATCCAGTTTACGTTCATTATTAAGATTCGATAGGGCTACTTCGTTAAAGCCATCAATATTAATAATTAAATCAAAGGTTTGCCCTCGTGCTAACATATAGTTTAAAATCAATAACTGTTGAGGTTGTTTGTATCCACCGATGGCAAAGGATAAAATAATAACTTCCTTGTCTTTGTATTCAGGAACTTGCTGAAGTATTTTTTCTAAGGTTTTGTTTCTGACTTCATAAATTGAGTAATTAGAAGCAACCGAACCCCCAAAGACCCCAACAATCACTTGATTATCACTCGTTTTCTGAAACGGGTAATCGTAGGGCGTGATGAAACCATAATTATTATATTTGAAACCGGGTCTAAAATCAGAACCAGGCTTTTGAACAAAGCCGAAGAAAGGATGCAAACGTTCAACAATTGATTCCGCCCCCACTCGCACTCCTTCCAAGTTAATTCCTAAGTCGCGATAATCTTCTGATTTTTCACGAGTATAAAAGAACTGTTGATTTCTGACAAAGTAAAAAGCCAGAGAACCCAGTTCAAGCAAGACAAATAAAATCACAAGATTAATCAGAGTCAGTTTCAGTCCTTCTTTGATAAATTTTAAGGTTTTCATAGTTTATCCTTGTTATTTTAGAGTGTAAATTTAGAAGTAATTAAAGCTTAATTAGAGTTCTTAGCAGAATTGAGAGTTTCTATAATAGATTGAGCGACAGAATCAGTAAAGATATCTTGTCCGAGCTGGTTATAGTGACAACAACTATCTCGATAAACTGTTTCTAGAGTCTGATCTAAAATTTTAACAGAATTAAATAGATTTAGATCATTATTTTGCATTTTTTCAACTTTTGAAATTAATACGGGATAACCATTTTGAGCGGCTTGACGGTAGGGACTCTCTCGAATCATTCGCTTTTCTTCTGATGAAAAAACTCGCTGAGTTGGATAATGTTGGTTCGGTTGAATAAAATGAAAATAGGGAATCTGACGCATTGACAATAAATGAGACATCATTAAAGAAGACTCAAACCAGTTATTCACCGCTTGACGAATTGCGATGTCATCTTCTAATGCTTGTGACTGCTGAGTGAGTAAAATTAAACTGTTCTCAGAAGAGTTATCTGCTACTGTTTTAACAATTTGTTCTTTTTCAAGATTTTCTATCTGCTGATAATAAGTCTTGAGTAAAGATTTTAATCTAATCTGATTGAATATATAGCACCCAGCAAAATAGCACTGATTTAACTGTTTGTTCGCTTGACTAATATTCTGTCTCGATTTTATCATTTCTCCCATTGCAATAATCGCGGACAAGTCAACATTCACTAAACTCCTTAAAGGTTGAAAATGTTGAAAACTTGGCATAGTTATATCCAATTTGGCTTGATTATTTAAAGGAGATAATGCAATTTCGTTAAAGCCATCAATATTAATTACTAAATCAAACTTTTGACCTCTTGAGAGAAAATAACTTAAAATCAATAATTGTTGGGGTTGCTTGTATCCACCATTCGCAAAGTTTAAGATAATAATTTCTTTATTTTTAAATTTAGGTAAAGCTTTTAATTTCTGAGTTAAAGTTCGAGAATGAGAAGGATCGATTGTTTCATTGACACTAAAATCACTCGCGACAGAACCGCCAAAGATTCCGATAATAGCTTGATTTTCGTGAGTTTTTGTATAAGGGTAATCATAAGGGGAGAAAAATCCATAGTTATTGACTTTCAATCCCGAGACTTGGTGACTATAGACTCCAGGTTTGAGAACATAACCAAAATAGGGATGAAAGCGAACAATAATAGACTCTTCACGAGAAGATTCTTGAGACAGATGAGTTAAACTGGGATGATATTGATGAGATTTAAACGATCTATCTCTAGAGTATATCACTTGTTTTTCGGTTAACCAAATAAACAAAAAGGAAATGATCTCGATTCCCAGTAACAGCAGAATCAAGTTAACACAACCAATTTTAATCCAGGGCTTTATTTGTTTAATTAACAGTATTGTTTTCATTCATATAATAAAGTATTAATTTTCAATTTTTTCTCGACTGCTGAGAGGTAACTCGCTGACAAATTTGATCCGACATTAACTCAGCCGCTACTCGATTTCCCTCTCGGTTCCAATGACCTTCACAGGGTAACGCATTCTCGAACCCATGTAAACATTCGCCTTTTGCTTCTGCTGCTTTTCGTAGAGGTTCAGCGAGTCTAAATACAGTAAAGCCTTCTTTTTCCCCTAAAGCTTGAATGCGTTTATCGGGATAAAATAAGTCTTGAATATCATACTTTTCCATAAACTCTTGACGCTTCTTTTCCTTCGGATTAACTTGAAAAGAATCACTAATCGTAAAGACCATAAAATCAGTGTTTTTTTGATCGACTTCATTGTATATTTGGGTCATTAACCCTTCTGTAATTTCCCAGGCTTGTTCCCAATCTTGATCAGGCGGTTCCTTATAAAAATTTATATTTGTTTGTTCATAGTCTTCTTCAAACTGGCGCTGTTTAGCAGTGGCTTCGGCTTGACGAATTAATTGTAAAATCCGTGAATGTTCTAATAACCAACGCGGTAAATAATCGAGTCGAGTGGTTCCATAATAATCTCGTTCTAATTGGGTCAAGTTCTTAAAGGAATCATCAATCCTCCATTCTCCATTCTCTAAACTTAAATAGGGTCGGAAATGATCGTGTTCGAGCGGTTTATAATTATTGCGAATATCATTTCCAGGATAAAAACCCAATAACACTAAATCGGGATAAAATTGCCAAACATGATGGCGCAACGTCATCAATTCTTGGGCGGTACCATAACCCTGTACTCCAAAGTTTAAAACCTCAACATTCTTCCCTTTTAATGCCGAACATTCAGCTAATTTTTGTTCCATAATTGCTGCTGCGGTATATTCAAGCGGAACATGAATCGCCTCAACAAATGAGTCACCTAAAAAGGCAATTCGATAGCTATTTTCGGGTTTATTTAATGTTCGATCGCGATCGCGCATTCCGTGATTATTCATCCGAACCCCGTTTCGTTCTCCCTCTCCCGCCCAAACGGTCACTGCATTAGCGCGAGGCGCCCAACCTCGACGGGGATCGTCAACTCGATAGGCGAGGGTTTCTGAGTTAGGATCTGGCGGTAATGGGGCTTCAATTCCCACCAACCGTAAACCAATTTCACCGATAAGAATTCCAAAGATTAAACTTCCACAAACCAGCCCGAAATTAACCAGCAAAGGCTTGAGTTTTTTGTTCATTTTTTCACCTCCTGACAGAGTTTATTAGCAATTTCTTGGGCTGCAAATTCATGTCCATCAGGGTTCCAATGTCCGCCACAGGGAACCGCTTTTTCAAATCCATGCAAACAAACCTGATTTTCTTCTGAATAGCTTTGAAAAGGTTCAGCTAAATTTAATACCGAAAATCCTTCGCGATCGCCTAAACTGGCTAGTCGTTTATCTGGATATAATAGATCTTCTATTTCGTATCTCTCCATAAAGGATTGACGATATTTTGGGTTCGGGTGAACCTGCATTGGATCGGCTATAGTTACTAAAAGAAATTGGGCATTTTTTTCTTTAACTTCCTGGTTCATCATTGCAATCAAGCCTTCTGTAATTTTCCAAGCGTCTTCCCAAACTAGATCGGTGGGTTCTTTGAAGTTTTTAGCATTCAGTTTGTTTAAATGCTGAAGTAGATTCTTCTGTTTAAAATCTCGTTCTGCTTTTTTCGTCACTTGTAAAATTCTAGAATTATTGACCAGCCAACTCGGTAATTTATCTACCATTGTAATCCAATAGCGATCGCTATGTTCGAGAGATAGATTTCTGAAGCTATAGTCAGGAACTAACTCTCCGTCTTTGTTAACAAAAAAGGGTCGATAATGATTGCTTTCCAGTTTCGCAGAATTATCAATAATATCATTGCCAATAAAAAAGGAAAGAACAATAATATCTGGATTATAATTCCATACTTCTTGACGAAGCTTTAATAATTCTTGGGCGGTTCCGTAGCCATCGACTCCAAAATTAATAACTTCTATATCTTTTTCCTGCAAAGCTGAACAACTTTTGAGTTCATTTTCCATCACTGACCAGTAGGTTTGTTCTACTGGAACTTGGACAGCTAAAGTAAAAGAATCTCCAAGCACTGCAATTCTAATCGTATTTTCTGGCTTGATTTTTGAGTAAACTTTATCCCGTAAACCTTGACTATTAATCTCGATATAAGCCTCTCCTTCTTGTCGCCACCAACCCGAAGCACCCGGTCGATTTTTCCAGCCCAAATTTGGATCAGACACCGTATAAAATGAAGGAGAAAAGTTACCATGACCCGGTTGAGGTAGCTTTTTCAATCCTTCAATGTCGGCGACACGTAAACCAATTTCGCCAACTAATACACCAAACAAAACACTTCCCAGTGTTAAGCCTAAATTCAATATCCAAGCCTTTCCTTTACCCATTCTCCTGAACCTGTTTACAAAATTGATCGGCGATTAATTCTCCGGCGAGTTGATGTCCTTTTGAGTTCCAATGACCTCCACAGGCGGCTGCATTTTCAAATCCATGTAAGCAAGTTTGATGTTTTTCCGCATAGTTTTGAAAGGGTTCAACGAGACTAATCACGGGAATATTATTGTTTTCTCCTAATGTTTGAATGCGTTGATCTGGATAGAATAAATTAGTAATATTATGTCTGTCTTTAAAGGCTTGACGCTTGGCTGGATCGTAATCAACTTGTTTAGGATCGCTTAGAGTCACAACCATAAATTTTGCTTGATTTTGTTTAACTTCTGCTGCCATTTTTAGGATTAACTTTTCAGTAATTTCCCAGGCTTCTTTCCAAACTTTATCGCCAGGTTCTTTAAAAGACTTTCCGCGTAGTTTCACAAAATCTTTTCCCAGTTGGCGTTTCTTTGATTCTAGTTCTATTTTCCGAACCAGATACAATATTCTCGAACCATTCCCCCACTCTCCAAAAAATTGATCGACTTTGGAAACGGCGTAAGGATTTCGCTCAAAAATGTTAAGCTGACGGAATGAATTATCTAAAACTAATTCTTGATTTTCTAGACGGAAAAACGGTCGATAGCGATCGTATTCCAGTTTGGGTGAATTATTAATAATGTCATTGCCTGTATAAAATGCTAAAATTACCCAATCCGGGTTATATTTCCAAACTTGGGTTTGTAACGTCATCAATTCTTGAGCGGTACTGTAGCCTTGAACGCCAAAGTTTAACGTTTTAACTGTTTTTTCTTGTAAAGATTCACAGCTTTTGAGTTGACGTTCTATAACGGCTAAAAATGTCTGTTCTAAGGGAACTTGAAAAGCTTCAGTGAAGGAATCTCCTAATACTGCAATGCGAATTTGATCGGAAGGTTTTGCCTTTGAATATTCGACATCACGCCACCCTTGAGAATTAATTTTAATGTAAGTTTCTCCCTCAGAACGCCACCAACCCGATGCACCCGGTTTTAAAGCCCAGGCGCGATCGCGATCGGTAGTATGAAACTCAGTCGGTGCCCAGTTTACTGCTTCTGTCACATTCTGATAACCCGGAATTAAAGCCATTCTTAAACCCAATTCAGTGAGTCCAAAAGCAGTAGCAATACTCCCTAAGACGAGACTAAAATTAATCACCCACGTCTTCAGTTTATTCATACTTAGAATAACGTGTAAATAAAAGGAGCGATCGCAGAACCTTGACTGAGAACAATCAACGCCCCTAATAAAACTAAAGTAATAATCAAGGGCAATAACCAATACTTTTTGCGTTCTTTCATAAACGCCCAAAGATCTTTCAAGAAGTCTAATGTTGCCTCAAACACTAGAAAGGACGCTCCATACTTTCACAATTTCTAACATTACTCCCAACCCGATAAGTTGAGAGATTAGGATCAATTTCACGTCGCATGGCATCAGTTCCGAAAATTCGTTTCAGCAATGCCATCGGTGTCATCATAACGTAAAACACGAGTCCCAGGATAATCCGCGTGTTAATCCCGCTTAAAATCAAGCCCACTCGCATCCAACCGTGATAAACCGGATCGAGTGTTCCGGGGATAACTAGCCCCCAAACTGCTAAAATTGACCCCAAAATCCAGGGCCATAGAGGAGGAGGCCAGTGTCGGAAAACTAAAGGGAGTACGAACCCGAACAACCCTGCGAAAATCCCGCCTGTTGTGAGTCCGAACTCTCGTAAGCCTTTTTTGTCAAGTTTTGGAATATCGTGATCCATTGTTTTTTTATCGTTTTATTTAGAGTTGCACCTTTCTTTTAGCCTCCTCCTTTCAGGGGGAGGTTGGTGGGGGTTTCTTTATGTTTGACCTCTCCCCCAACCCCTCTCCTACGAGGAGAGGAGAGCAATAATCTTTAGCCTCCTTCTTTTAGGGGGAGGTTGGTGGGGGTTTCTTCTACAATTAATCCAATTCAAACTCTTGTTTCCAAGATTCATCTTTTTCCCAAGGAGTTTGGTCAGACTTAGCGAGTAAATAGTTTTCTAACACTAAATAATCCATTTCGGTTCGCATAAAACACCGATAGGCATCTTCAGGTGTACAAACAATCGGCTCACCTCGAACGTTAAACGAAGTATTAACAATTACACCACATCCAGTGCGTTTTTCAAAGTGGGAAATCAAATCATAATAGCGAGGATTAGTTTCCGGATGAACGGTTTGGACTCGTGCGGAATAATCAACATGAGTAATTGCGGGAATTTCGGAACGAGGAACTTTGAGTTGATCGATTCCAAAGAGTTGCTGTTGTTTAGCCGTCATCGGAATCCGAATTTCTTCTTTAACAGGTGCGACTAACAACATATAAGGACTCGCAGAATTCATCTCAAAATAGTCTGAAACTCGTTCCGCTAAAACTGACGGTGCAAAGGGTCGAAAAGATTCCCGATATTTGATTTTTAAGTTCATCACCGACTGCATTTTGGAGTTACGAGGATCGCCAATAATCGAACGTCCGCCTAATGCACGCGGCCCAAATTCCATTCGTCCTTGGAACCATCCAACCACATTCCCTTCATCCAAAATTTCGGCTAAACGCGGCATCAATTTAGTATCATCTAAACGCATATAATCTGCATGAATCGAGTCGAGATACAGTAGAATTTCTTCGTCACTAAATCTCGGCCCTAGATAAGCCCCTTTCATCCGATCTTTAGGTGCAGAAATTGTTTTTAACTTCGGTTCTAAGGTAGCAACAGTCGAGCTTGAAACATGAGGTTTTTCTGTATTTGAACCCACTTCTAGTAATACTTTTTCCGGTTCGACGGTTCGAGGTTGATTATGATATTGATACCAAACCGCTAAAGCTGCCCCTAAAGCCCCGCCTGCGTCTCCGGCAGCAGGTTGAATCCAAATCTCTTTAAACGGCCCTTCGCGTAAAATTCGACCATTAGCGACACAATTTAAAGCCACACCGCCTGCCATACAAAGATAGTCAACGTTTAGTTCTTTTTGTACCGTTCGGGCTAATCGTAAGACCACTTCTTCGGTGACAACTTGAATCGAAGCCGCGATATCCATCTCCCGTTGAGTCAGTTTGCTTTCAGGCTTTCGAGGCGGCCCTGCAAACAATTTATCGAATTTCTTATTTGTCATGGTTAAGCCAACAGTATAGTTGAAATAATCCATGTTCAAACGGAAAGTGCCATCATCTTTTAAATCAATTAAATGAGTGAGGATTTTATCAACATATTTCGGTTCGCCATAAGGCGCTAATCCCATCAATTTGTACTCACCCGAATTAACTTTAAATCCGGTGTAGTAGGTAAAAGCTGAATACAACAATCCTAAAGAATGAGGGAAGTCAATTTCCCATTTTGGAATCAGCGTATTTCCTTCACCTAACCAAACCGTTGTTGTTGCCCATTCTCCCACACCATCCAGACATAAAACCGCCGCCCGTTCAAAGGGACTCGGAAAATAGGCAGAGGCAGCATGAGACTGATGATGTTCAGAAAACATCAATTTTGGCAGTTTTGCCTTTTTAACGCCCAGGAGTCTAGCAAATTCTCTTTTTAATAGCGTTTTTAGGTAAAGTTTTTCTTTCAACCAAACAGGCATCGCAGCGATAAACGAACGAAATCCATTGGGGGCGTAGCTGATATAGGTTTCTAGAAGTCGTTCAAATTTAAGCAGTGGCTTGTCATAGAAAATAATATGATCGATATCGAGAAGGGTAAGATTAGCTTCTTGTAAACAGTAGCGAATCGCGTGTTCAGGAAAGCGGGCATCGTGCTTTTTTCGGGAAAATCGTTCTTCTTGGGCAGCAGCGATAATCTCTCCGTCTTGGACTAAGGCGGCGGCACTATCGTGATAATACGCTGAAATTCCCAATATGTTCATAAATTGACTCCTCACTACTTGCGCTTCCGGATGTACGCGATCGCGGGGTGCGCTGACACTGCTAATTAAAAATATCTTCAGATTATACCAATGACGACCCAACTCGGACGGAAGATTCCGAAAATCTATTTTTCGACTAGGCAACAGGCAACAGGCAACAGGTAGTAGGTAATGGGTAGTAGGCAGTAGGCAGTAGGCAATCGGGTTATAATTGCTTACTGTTAACTGAAAAGACTGTTCACTGTTTAACGAGGAATGCTTCAAAAGTTAGGAATTTTTCGGCAATGTAAGCCATTGAAAACCTCTCACCGAACTCAAATTATTTGTTGAAGTTCTTAGCCTATCATAATCTCATAGACTGATAGAGAATGATACCCTTTAGAAAATAGCTGAATAATTCTACACTAACGATGGATCAACCCATGCCGCTTCCTCCTCAGTCCGATCCGCCACTCTCACCTCGAAAAACACTCCCCACAATGTATGATCTTCCGAGTGAACTTCCTGGAGAACCCGGATGCAGTCACGAATTCCATGTATATCAACCGCCTTTACTTCGACAAACATTTCAACCTGTTAATATTGACCCCAATGAAGTGTTTGTTGGAATTGACCTCAATATATATTACAACCTGCGGTATCCAAACTGGTATAAACGCCCCGATTGGTTTGCGGTAGTTGGCGTACCTCGTCTATACGACAATCAACAGTTGCGTTTGAGTTATGTAATGTGGCAAGAACAAGTTTGTCCGTTTGTTGTGGTTGAATTATTATCTCCAGGTACGGAAGATGAAGATCTAGGTCAAACCGTTCGCCAACCCGGAAAACCGCCGACAAAATGGCAAGTTTATGAGCAGATTTTGCGGGTTCCTTATTATATTGTTTATAGTCGTTATACTGAACAAATCCAAGCGTTTCATTGGGTAGCAGGAGAATATCAACCCATGACTTTAAATGAAGGACGAGTTTTAATTCCGCAGTTGGGACTCAGTTTAGGATTATGGCAGGGCAGCTATGAAAATATTGAACGTTTGTGGTTGCGATGGTTCACCTTAGAAGGGGAAATGATCTTAACCCAAACTGAATTAGGATTAATTGCTCAACAACAAGTTACAGAAGCTCAACAACAAGTTACAGAAGCCCAACAACAAGCTATAGAAGCCCAACAACAAGCACGATTAGCAGAAGAAAAAGCCGCAAAGTTAGCAGCAAAATTACGAGAAATGAATCTTAATCCGGATGATTTTATCTGATTAAAAACCTTTTCAATGATTAGTAAAATGATTAGTAAATTGCTGTTTTAAAGACGCACTTATTGATTTTACCCTGAATCACTCTCAACACGATGAAGGAGATCTTTAAAGTGCCTTGATTGATCTGCTCGCCAGTACATAATCTACCCCTAACTCTTGAGGTATTTGGTTTGAAAAAGCCAGAATATTTCGCGTGCAGTGCTATCAAAACTCTGTCGAATAGAGGACGTTCGATCCTTAATCAAAGTTCCAATATTACTAATCATTAACACTCTTCATCCACATTTATGAAGCGAATACTATCCTTCATTTGCTTACTCAGTTTTGGAGTTAGCCCGATTCTCAGTTTAACAACAGCGGTTCGACCAACAACCGCTCAAACTTACTCCACTTCAGCCTTCTGTCGAGATCACCAACAAATCTATGCTTTCACGCAATGGACAAAACTATTAGGTCAGCTTGACTCTGATGCTTTAACGCCCAGCGACATCTCGCAACTGCTAAATTTACTCCGAACATCAGGGAAGACTCCTCAAACTATCCAACTCACCATCGATCGCTTAACCTTAGTTCGAGATCTTCAGAAACCACCGCTATTACTCAATTTAATCGAACGAACACCAACCCAACAGCGATCGCAATTTATCCCGGTTATCGATGAATTAGTTACGCTGGCGGCGGCTCTTCCTCCCGGCTACAACTACGCCCAAAGCCGCGCTCTGATTACCTCTGCACAAGCTTACACTCAGTTAAACCAGCCATTGCGGAGTACGCCGATACTGTTGCAAGCCAATCGAACCCTCGCGGGTATCACCGTTCCGACGTTGAAAGCTGAAACTCAGTGGCGTTTAGCAGAAGCCTGGTTCGGGATGGGTCAAAAGTTAACCGGACAAGCCAACCTCGCCGCCACAACTGCAACGCTCTCAACCTTATCTCCTCGATCCAGTCCTCTCAATAATAATCTCCCCACTGTCTTAGTGGATAGTTATCTAGGTTTGGGGCAATGGTCTGAAGCTGAAGCCGCAGCGCGAGCCATTCCCATATTTACCCAACAAACAGAACAATTATTTCGGATTGCAACCGCCTACCAAAAAGCAGGGCAAGTTCAACCCGCGTCTACTTTATTTAATCAAACAATTAACTCCATACTCCGAAGTACCCGAAATCAAGCCCCAAATCAAAAAGATTTAATCGAGATCGCCACAGACGGTATGATCTCCTTTGCTCAGGCGGGTGGCATTATTACCGCCGCTGAAGCAGCAAAACAGTTACCGGATAATCAACCCGCTTTGCGTGCTAAAGCGTGGCTGGCGATCGCCGGAGAAGCCCGTCAACAAAACCGTCCCCAAGAAGCAGCCTTCGCCCTAGAACAGTTGATTGCAGCCGGAAAAATAGGTCAACAACAGGGGTTTGGTTCAGGTTTCGGGAGGCTTCGCGATCGCGAGTGGAGTGGTGTACTCTACGCCCTCAGTCGCAGCGAGGACTATATTCCGGAAATGCTGCAATTTATCGAAGAACTCAATCTCGAAACTGAAGCCGCAGAGTTTTTGATCGCCGAAGCTGTTCAATCTCAGCGCTTTGAGGAAGCTCAACAACTGATACCGCGCCCCATGCCACTTGTGATTGATGTGGGAGTGTTTGAAGTTGAGGATAGTTGGGACTGGTGGGTGGCGAGTGTAGCGGCGGCTGAGGGGAAACCTGAACAGTTGATCGCTTTGAGTCAGGAAATTTTATCTCAAATTGGAACCACTGAACCTGAAGAATTATCGGCTTGGAGAATACCCACATCTCCAGATATTACTTATCCTTCGAGCGATCGCCCTCCTCTATTTTTGCCTGATATTCGTCCGGCGGAGTCTCTACCGGAAGAACGAGCAATTTATGCCATTAAACTCCTTCAAGACCAAGGAGAGACTAAACTGGCAGAGAAACTCAGTAAAGCCCTAGCAGAGCAAGCCGAAGATCTCCTCAAAAGCAAGTCAAACGTTAAGCTGTATGCAGACCAGCATCCAATTCAATGGGTGCATCATTTAGAACGTTATCTCCGTCTTCAGCAGCAAACCAAAATTGCCGATCGCCTTTATCGGCGGCAAGTTAAGTATCTCAAGCGAATTAAAGATTCCGAGCAACGGGCAGAGTTGATTCCCTTTGTCTCAAGTTTAGACGATCCAAAAGGAGCGATCGCTGACTTTATCGAGTTAGCCGAAGCAGTAGATGTTGAGGACCAAACTCAATTCGCCCAGCGAGTTTTTGAACAAGCTGCATTTTCAAGTCAAATTGACATTATGAACCAATGGGGGTCACGCGCCGAACTTTCTCCCCGCGAGCAAGTTCAGTTCATGCTGAAGGAAATCTGGAAAATGCAGTATGGTCGGGACTTAGATCAAGAAATCTTTTGGTACGATCAAATTCTTGAACTGATGCAAGACCAACCTGAGCAGGGTTTATTAAGTAATAGTAATCAGTTAAATTCGATTATCGAAGGCTATTTGCTCAAAGGACAGATGGATAAAGCCCAACAGGTAATTTCTTTACTTGATGATTCATCAGAAGCCAGAAGACAACAGCAGCGAATCTCTTGTTTAACCGATTAGGATCAATCCCGCACCATTCTCTTGAAAAGTAACTCTCGCTGGAAACTGCACCTACCGTAACTTTTCCCAATTGTTTGATTTGGAGTCGGAATACCTTACTTATACCCATCAATGTGCTTGTAGCTGTCAATTGCAAGGCACCGATCTAAACAGACGTGGATCTTCTTCGAGACTTTCAAGAATAAGCTAGAATAAAAGGTTATTCTGAAAAGTATCATTAAAACTTTGCAAGCGTAGTACAGTTGGTGGTAAAAGTTCAAGTGGATATTACTAACATTGGTAGAGGCAAAACAGCCCGCAGAGCTTACGGTATTGATGAAATTGCTTTAGTTCCAGGAACACGCACGCTCGATGCCAGTTTAGCCGATACCCGGTGGAGTGTTGGCGGCATTGAACGAGAAATTCCAATTATTGCTAGTGCAATGGATGGTGTGGTTGATGTCCGGATGGCAGTGCGTCTGAGTCAACTCGGAGCAATGGGTGTCCTAAACTTAGAAGGCGTTCAAACCCGCTATGAAGATCCTGAACCGATTTTGAAACAAATTGCCTCCGTTGACAAAACTGAATTTGTGTCGTTGATGCAGCAACTTTATGCTCAACCTATTCAGCCGGAACTGATTAAAACCCGAATTGAGCAAATCAAATCTCAAGGCGGAATTGCAGCAGTCAGTGCGACTCCCGCCGGGGCAATGAAATATGCTCAAACGGTAGCCGAAGCGGGGGCTGATTTATTTTTTGTACAGGCAACTGTTGTCTCAACTGCATTTTTATCACCAGAGTCAGTCACACCTCTAGACTTACATCAGTTTTGTCAAGAGATGCCAATGCCAGTCATCTTAGGAAATTGCGTCACCTACGAGGTGGCTCTAAACTTAATGAAAGCTGGGGCAGCCGGAATATTAGTCGGCATTGGTCCGGGTGCAGCTTGTACCTCTCGTGGTGTCTTAGGGGTTGGTGTTCCTCAAGCTACTGCCGTTGCTGACTGTGCCGCCGCCCGAGAGGATTATTACCAAGAAACCGGGCGTTCTGTTCTCGTCATTGCCGATGGCGGTTTAATTACAGGTGGAGATATTTGTAAATGTATTGCCTGTGGTGCTGATGGTGTGATGATTGGGTCGCCCTTTGCTCGCGCCGCAGAAGCACCCGGACAGGGATTTCATTGGGGAATGGCAACACCCAGTCCAGTTTTACCGCGTGGAACCCGAATTCGGGTGGGGACAACAGGTACTTTAGAACAAATTTTAAGAGGGCCTGCTAAACTCGACGACGGCACCCACAACCTCTTAGGGGCTTTAAAAACAAGCATGGGAACCTTGGGTGCGAAGAACATCCAGGAAATGCAGCAAGTTGAAGTGGTGATTGCCCCCTCACTCCTGACGGAAGGCAAAGTCTATCAAAAAGCTCAACAACTCGGTATGGGCAAATAGAGTATTTATACCTTCTGCCCGACGATCTCTTGACAAAACTTGTTAATTCGTCTTAATTCGTCGTAAAAATTAGGGCTGACCGACTGGAATTATTTGGAAGAAAATGCCACAATAAAGAAAGCGGAGACGTATGTTTCCGTTCACTCCTCACACCACACTCCGCCTGGACGAATGTTCGGGCGGTTTCTTATGAGTTCCTCAATATTTTAAGTCTCAGCAAGCTCAAACGAATCAGCCTGATATAAAGATAAACATACCCTGCCACTTGATGCAAGTTTTTACTCATAGAATCTTGAAATCAGTTGAACTGATCCCATCTCGAACGGCTTACTCAACCTGAAATTACTGTTTTTTCGTCTTCTGTAACTTATATACAAACATTAATCGTACCAATCTGGAGTAAAATTAAAGATGACTGAAGATCTTACAAATCGCAAACCAACCGTCTCCAAATCATTTTGGAGAACCACTAGACGGAACACACCGATTGTGCTGATCCGTTCAGGGTATAGGTATAGTTTGGGCTGGGTGTAAAGGCTTATACTGCGATCACGCATCCTCTTTCAACCTGCCCCAAGCGATTAATTTGGACAGAACAACACTTAACTGCCTCAGAGAATGTTAATCTCATAGCAGTAGTTCTACCAGCTCGACTCTACCTTGTGTTCGCGCAAGGAAAGTCTCAAGAGTGTACGACGTGTATAAGGAATTTAAGGCATGTCAGCAGCCACACCAGTTACAGATGCTAGTTTCAAACAGGATGTGCTAGAGAGCGACGTCCCAGTTTTAGTAGATTTTTGGGCACCTTGGTGCGGCCCTTGCCGCATGGTTGGACCCGTTGTTGAGGAAATCGCCGATCAGTATGCAGGCAAAGTCAAGGTGGTGAAACTGAACACAGACGAAAACCCCAGCGTCGCCAGTCAGTACGGAATTCGTAGTATTCCAACCTTGATGATTTTCAAAGGAGGTCAGAGAGTCGATATGGTTGTAGGTGCGGTTCCTAAAACAACGTTGGCAAACACCATCGAAAAATACCTATAAATTTTCCTCGCTCTGGGTATGTAGCCCCCAGGTCAAGCCATTCTCACTCAAAACTGCTACAAGTCGCGCCTTGGAACTAGAGGTCTGGGGCGCGTTATAGAATTCTGTTAGGAAAACTATATGGATTCCTCTGGAACAAGCTCAACGGTTGATTCTCTGCAAGCCGAATTGCTGGACTTGATTCAGCAGCTTCCGACCTTAAAGCATGAAAAATGGATTTCGCGATCGCTCTCTAGTCTCGTTCGGATGGCTGGAGAGGAATTTGATACCCTAGATTGGAAAATACTCTCCGCTTCCCTGTTGGATATGGAGCGAGGATTTCAAATCTTTTATCCCTATCGCCATATTCGCAAAATTTGTATTTTTGGCTCGGCACGGACTTCACCGGAAGCCGAAGAATATCAAATGGCAGCTAATTTTGCTCGCCGTGTGAGTCAACTCGGCTTTATGGTCTTAACTGGAGCAGGCGGGGGGATTATGCAAGCGGGTAATGAAGGAGCCGGATCTGAACATTCATTCGGGTTAAACATTCAGCTTCCCTTTGAGCAATCTTCTAACCCCTATATTGAAGGCGATCGCAAACTGATTAACTTCAAATACTTTTTCACTCGGAAATTGTTTTTCTTGCGAGAAAGTGATGCGTTAGCGATGTTTCCGGGCGGATTTGGGACTCTAGACGAAACCTTTGAGTGTCTGACTTTAGCACAAACGGGGAAATTTGGCCCCGCTCCATTGGTTTTAATCGATCATCCGGGTGGAGATTATTGGCATGATTGGCATAGCTTTATCGAAAAACAATTACTGCGACGGCGATTGATCTCCAGGGATGATCCGAGCATTTATACTATTACCGATAATATTGAAACCGCTTGTCAAGCCATCTCAGATTTTTATCGAGTCTATCACTCGAGTCGCTATGTTCAAGAGTTGCTTGTGATTCGTCTCAAGTCTGAGCTTTCTGATCTAGATGTCGAAAAACTTAATGATGAGTTTAAAGATATTCTCGTTCAAGGTCGAATTGAGAAATCCTCAGCCCTTCCCAAAGAAGCTGGAGATGAAACCGAACATTTACCCCGTTTAGTCCTGCATTTCAATCAACTTGATATTGCTCGATTGTATCAACTGATTGCTACGATCAATACTATCGGGGCAAACACACCGGAAACCGCTCACCCCGAACAAAAATAGCTTACTTTAAGGGAATCTCAATAATAAATTGCGTTCCCTCGCCTTCGACAGAAAAGCATTCAATTACCCCCGCGTGTTTTTCGGTAATAATTTGATAGGAAATTGAGAGTCCAAGTCCCGTTCCTTTACCCACAGGTTTAGTGGTATAGAAGGGGTCAAAAATATGATGTCTGACAGATTCAGGTATTCCTGGTCCATTATCAGCAATCAAAATCTTAACCGAATTTCGGTTAGTGAGACTGGTAGAAATAGTAATGTAACTAGGATGATCTAATTGGTCTTGAAGGCTGCGATTACAATTGTATTCTTCAAGTGCATCAATGGCATTACTCAAGATATTCATAAAGACTTGATTCAGTTGACCCGGATAGCAATATACCAAGGGAAGACGACCGTAACTTTTAATCACTTGAATTTCTGAATCATTTGTTGTTGTTTTCAGGCGGTGATCTAAAATCCGTAAGGTACTATCAATTCCTTCGTGAATATCAACTTGCTTAATCTCAGCTTCGTCTAACCGAGAGAAAATTCGCAGAGATTTGACAATTTCACTAATGCGTTTTGTTCCCTCTTTCATCGAGTTGAGAAGCTGCGGAGTATCTTCAATCAAATAATCTAGATCTATTTCTTCAACTTTTTCTTGAATTTCATCCGATGAATATTGCTCCGGACCACGATACATTTCTAAAACGGCAATTAAATCTTGCGTATATTCCTGTAAATGAACAAGATTAGCATGAACAAAATTTACGGGATTATTGATTTCATGGGCAAGTCCTGCAACCATTAAACCCAAACTCGACATTTTCTCACTCTGAACAATCTGCGTCTGAGTTTGTCTGAGTTCATACAGGGTTTTTTCCAAGTCTATCGTTTTTTGTTGAAGCTGGTTTTCTGCTTGTTTTCGATCAGTAATATCAAGAACGTGAGACGCAACACCTACAACATTTCCTTCCTCATTTAACAAAGGTGTATTGTGCCACTCACAGGTAATTTCTTGAGCATTTTTTCTGAGATTTTCATTAACACTATAACTGCCGCCTTGTTCCATCAAAAGCTTGATAGAGATTTCATAAACATGACTGCGATGACGATTGGGAATAATGAAATCCATCAACTGTCCAAGTGCTTCATGGCGAGAGTAACTAAATATCCGTTCAGCAGCAGGATTCCAAGCCGTCACACGCATTTGGGTATCCCATTCAATGATAGCAACAGGAGTTTGTTCAAAAATATGTGAATATCTCGATTGAGACTGTTTTTGTTGTTGTTCTGTATTTTTGTGTTCGCTAATATCTTGAATAGTGTTAACAAAACACAGCGGTTGATTCTCTTCATTCTGAACTAAACTAATCGTGACATCAACCCAAAGGATTGAACCATTTTTGTGAATATAGCGTTGACGAATCGTACAATGAGATAGCTTGCCTACAAGCATTAAATGCCATTTTTTCATCACGCTTCTGAAATCCTCTGGAACAGTAATATCCAGATATCTTTTATGCAAGATTTCAGCTTGGGTATAGCCTAAGAGTTCACAGAGCTTTGGATTCACGAAAAAGATGTTTCCTTCAAGATCAACCTGAGAAACACCTACATTAAGATGCTGAAAAACTGGATAAAATAAATCATCCTTGTTCGGTAAATTTTCAAGGTTCAACGAACTATAATGATCGAGTTGATTCGGAATGTAATTTTGAGATTTTGCCCAATTAATTCTTTCTTCCCAAAGATCACAAGGAGCAAGCTGAATGCCTCTTTTTAAAAACTTACAGAGAATCGCAATCATTTGTCTTCGGGTGGGCAAATCTGATGATTCTGTAATGATATCCTGTTCTAAAGAATTGATCAAGAAAGAGGCATCTTTGATAAGCTGAATACGCTCTTGATTCCAAGCCCCGTGATCGATTCCTTGCTGGTGCTTCAAGGGAACCATAATAGTTTTATAGGAACGGAGAATATCCATTGATTTTAAATGGATAATCTCTAGATCGGTTGGTGTAAGTTTTTCGTACTCTAGAGAGCGCACAAAATGAATAAGATCTAACACTAAATCTACTAATCTATGTTGAAGCGATCGAGTCTGTTCAAAAACTTTTTCCCAATCAATCAACATATACATTTCAGAAGAAATCATCTACACCTTTCTCCTTCTAATATTAAGATATTTATATCTTTGTTTATACTTTAAAACTTTAATCGGCAGTCAGACATCGGTTGTGTAGGGGATTTCCTTTAATCATTTTGACCTAGCCTATTCGGATGAATTCTAATATTTTCAACTCGAATAGCTGTGTCAGGCAAAAAGCAGAAGGTCATCGAATTCTAAAGGTTTTTGAGTGTCTATCTGTGTCTAAACGGCATGAACGTCGTGCTATTAGCTCTAATTTGAGGACTCCTCAATATTTTGCTGAATCGGAATTTGCATCACAAATGTTGTTCCTTTACTGGGTATGGAGAAACACTTTAAAGTGCCTCCATGTTTCTCGGTAATAATTTGATAAGCAATGGAGAGTCCAAGTCCAGTCCCTTGACCAATGGGCTTCGTGGTATAGAATGGATCAAAAATATGTTGTTGAATCTCTTGAGGTATACCAATACCATTGTCTGCGATCGCAATTTCTAGCCGATCTGATTCCAGTACAGAAGTCCGAATTTTGATTTGTCTGATATTTTTCCGTGCTTTTTGATCGGCTTCTTCGTCATTTGCGTCTTCGAGAGCATCGATCGCATTGCTAAGAATATTCATAAACACTTGGTTGATCAAACCTCCGTAGCAATCGACTAAAGGTAATCGACCATAGTCTTTAATCACCTCAATGCCTCGATGATCGGGTTTCGCTTTGAGACGATGTTGCAAAATCAGCAAGGTACTGTCAATCCCCTCATGGATATTTACCGCTTTAATTTCGGCTTCGTCCATCCGCGAAAAATTCCGCAGTGACAGTACAATTTCACGGATTCGATTGGTTCCAAGTTTCATCGACTCCATCATTCGGAGTAAATCTTCTTGGATAAACTCTAAGTCAATTTCCTCTGCTTCGGTTTGAATCTCACGATCAGGATCGGGATAATGCTTCTGGTAAAGTTGAATAAAGTTGAGCAAATCTTGAGAATACTGTTCTAGATAGAAGAGGTTGCCGTGAATGAAGTTAACGGGGTTATTAATCTCGTGAGCGACTCCGGCGACTAATTGCCCTAAGCTAGACATTTTCTCATTCTGAATAACTTGAGCTTGAGTGGTTTTGAGTTCTTCGAGCGCTTGTTCGAGAGCTAGATTTTTGTCCTTCAACTCTGTTTTTGATTGCAGTAAAGCGGCTTCAACCTCTTCGCGCTCTGCGACTTCCTTGCTGAGTCGAGAATTCAAGCGTTTTTGTTTGTCGGCTTGGGCTTTGAGCTTGGAGTTCTTACTTGATAGGCTATCTGCCATTTCATTAAAGGTGGCTGTGAGTTGCCCAACTTCATCAGTCGCAAAAACCTCTGCTCTTGCATCAAGATCGCCCGCCGCGAACTGTTGAGCCGTTTTTTGCAGACGTCGGGTTGGTTCAATTAGAGCAAAACTCAGCAAAATAGCCAAACCAATATCTGCTCCCAGGGCAAGCAGGGTAATAATGAGTTGAGTTGATAAACTATTCCTCAAAAGTGCATTCAAGGCATATTCTGAGGTGCCTCGAACTATAACAGCAACAGGCTTTCCGGCGTAGTCTGGTATTGCTTTTGCCGCTAGAGTGTAGGTTCGAGATCCGATGCGATCGCGTCCAGTCACAATCTTGTCTGGAGTCGCCATAGCTGCTTGTAATAACTGCTCATCAACCCCATTGGTGTTCTTTAACGTTGAGGAATTACTCGCAGGGTTATCCGCAGAAAAAGACTCAACTTCAGTCAATTCACCTGATGAACGCTGAAGGTAAATTGCACTATATCCACCGTTCAATGTTTCTACAGTTCTCTCAACAATAGAAGGTTTACCATTAACAATATCTCCAGAAATCAATACACCAATCACCGCTTGAGTCTGAGGATCGCGCACGGGAGTAGCGGTGTAGCGAATGAGTAGGTCTTGTTGTACGATTCCTGAAGGTAAAGGCGGATTTTCTCGCATTAATTCCGCCCAGTCGAGTAATTCGCTGGTTTTGATTTGCTGAGGTTGAGCGATCACTTCAGTCACAAGATTATTGGGATTAAAGGTTTCCCCTGTGCGATTCGCATTAGCATTTGCGATAATCTTTAAATCCTGCCCAACTAAAGTAGCATACTCAATATTTCTCGCCTGAATTTCATTTTGAAGAATTTGAATGACCTGCTGTTGCAAAACCGAATTCACAGATTGTCCTTGCGTATGGGCTTGGGCTGCTGCGATAATAGCTGCGTTGTCTGACTGTCCTCGAAACCCAAACCCCATTTGGTTAATTTTTATATCATATTCGATCGCATTAACAGCTAGCTCTGATTTGGCTTGTTGAATCAGTTGTTGTCGTCCACCTGTAACAATTAAATATATTCCAACACCCACTAAACCAACGACTGAAATTACTTCTGACGTAAAGAGTCCTAGCAATTGCTTCTGACGGATCGGCAAATTGTAGAACCCGGTCATTAACTTCAGCTTTCCCTGAATTTTTCCCACGAATTGATTTCTCTCCTATCAAGAAGTTTATACTTTAAATTTAAGCTTTAAGTTTAATACTACTACTGTAGTAATTTACTTTCCCTATTCTAGCTCAACCTCTGGGAGGATACCACATCCGTGTCAGTCATGTACTTTTTAATTAATGTCTAAACACTTTCGATGGTCGAGATTTTCACATTTTAATTCAGGCCCTGTCGCACTGGGATTTTTATGAAAAACATTGTTCCTTTTCCTACAGTTGAGAAGCACTCTAATTTTCCTCCATGCTTTTCTGTGATAATTTGATAACTAATTGACATTCCCATTCCTGTCCCTTTACCCACAGGCTTTGTTGTAAAAAACGGATCGAAAATATGTTGTTTAACTTCCGGAGAAATACCAGATCCCGTATCTGCGATCGCAATTTCTACCCATTCAGAGGAGGTTAAAGAGGTCCGAATTGTAATTTGATTGGAATGGTCAATATTTTCTGGATTTTTGGGTTGAAGACTGGCTTCTTCTAAAGCATCAATTGCATTCGCTAGAATATTCATAAACACTTGGTTGAGTAAACCACCATAGCATTCGACTAAAGGCAAATGACCATAATCTTTAATGACCTCAATTTCTGAATATTTAGCTTGGGGTTTGAGGCGATGTTGTACAATCAGCAGGGTACTGTCCAATCCTTCATGGATATTGACTTCTTTAAATTCAGCTTCATCCATGTGAGAAAAACTGCGAAGCGATAGCACAATTTCTTTGATGCGTTCTGTTCCCACTCTCATGGAACTCATTATTTTAGGTAAGTCCTCTTGGATAAAACTTAACTCAATTTCCTCCGTTTCTAATTGCCGTTCGAGGTTGGAATTCGGACAACATTGCTGATAAAGCTTCACAAAGCTGAGGAGATCTTCTGTATACTCTTGCAAATAGGATAAATTACCATGAATAAAACTGACTGGATTATTGATTTCGTGAGCAATACCTGCCACCAGTTGCCCTAAACTTGACATTTTTTCCGCTTGTATGAGTTGAGATTGAGTCTTTTTGAGTTCATCTAAGGTTTCGTTTAGTAATAGATTTTGAGATTCCAATTCAGCTTTTGCTGATACAATCTGACTAATTCGGGCGAGGATATCAAAGCTCTCATAGTAACTTAAAAATCGAGTAGCTGCGAGAACTGTAATCAAGTCAAAAACGGTTTGCCAAGCGAGCGTATTCTTCAAGTTTAGCATTCCTAAGCTGTGCATCCCATGACCGAAAGCACAACTATAAAATACAATAAAAATTGTGACAATAACTGGATTAATCCCTAATTTTCGGTTCGACCAAATCCCATAAGCAATTCCCGTACCAATAATAAAATAGCAAATCGAAATAATTAAATTTTCACCGAACATTAACAGTGGGAGATAATCAGAAATTAAGGTGAAGTTTGTAAACAGAGTTAAGAGCATTTATTAATCCTAAATGAATAATCAGCGATATTGAGCGACAAAAGAAGTCTATTCTGAGGGTTGAGATAAACTGTTTCTAATTCAAGAATGAAGATATATACTTCTTGTTTTAACTCCAGTCTAAAAATGAGTATTAATCGTCACCTTTTATATCATGCCCTTGTACTTCTTCTCTCTAATCTTTATAAATAGTTTTCAATACGGATCGTAACCTGAAACCTATCCATGCTGATCCTAGCCTAGCTATCAGCTATCAACTCAAGACCAATACAAATTAAAAGTATGCAATAAATATTATGCACAGACTCAGAATTGATCTCTCGCTGAAAGCTGAAAGCTATAGGCGTAATCTTTCGCAAGGAAATAGGCTTTTTAGATAACTAGCTATGCTTGTTACTCTTGACAAGCCTCTAAACGATTCATTAGAGAAAAAAACCAGCGGTGAGAGAAAGGAAGATGGCCCGCAGGGGCTTGCAAATTATGGATGAGTTTAAAGAAAGAAATCCAACTTCCTTCGGTTCGCCATCCTAAGCGATCGCCTAAACGGGAATAACTATCCCAGTCCGTTCCTTTCCCGAGGCTTTCCCAAATCTGATATTGAACCGAGAAACCAAAATGTCCATCAGAAGCAGCATCCCAAAGTTGATCGATGGTACACAAGTCTGAACAAGGTAGTTTTTCTACATCCGATCCACTGAGTTCAGTGTTAGAGGTATGTCGCGCCGCCATCAAGATCACACGAGTGGTTTCTCGACTAGCAGCCTTCCATTGATGATTCGCGAGAAAACTTTGCAGAGTTGTGTAATCAACTCCACGCTCTGAACACAATTTGACGTCAGACACGACCATGTTAGATTAGATTAGTATCATCTGTAAGGTTTAGCTATATTGTGTAAACCAATAACCAATATAGTCAAGGTCAAGGATAAACAGTTTCTCCATTGTTAATCCGACTACATTAGGACACAGTTAATGGAGAGTGTTTGATGATTGTTATCGGCAGTAGGAACTCTGGGTGTAATGTAAGAATATTGTATTGAGGCAGGATATTCTGCTGAATTCAATAAATGTTTGATGATTGTTTTTCATCGCTGTCTAGACGACTATCAGCAATCCCCTCCTTAGAAACGGTATAAAACTGGGGATCTTTAACAGCAATTTTTGATAGAAGTTGAAAAGATTTTTATTCAGGTTGCATTAAGATTCAGAACAACCTCTCTGAAAATTATAGGTAAAAAATGTACGATAATAATCTACTTTTTATTTTGTAGAGATCTGTTAAAAATTAGATGAAAACTCAAGAAATGTGATGGCTTTAAAAGAAAATAGCTGAGATTTACATCCGGAAACTCTTAAGTCAGCTCTGAATATTTTAACTTGACAACATTCACTCTATATTTTCTTTCAACGCAATCAACCAGGTATTACTCTAGTATGGATATTGTTTTAACGCTCAGTGTACTGCTCTTAGCATTAATTAGTTTTGTTGTTGAATGGCTACCTGTCGATTTAACCGCATTAAGTGTGACTGTTCTGCTCATGGTTTTGGGATTAGTCACTCCCGAAGAAGGAATTTCAGGTTTTGGAAACTCCGCCACCATTACGGTTATGGCTATGTTTATTCTAAGTGCGGGAATTACTCGCACTGGGGTCATTCAAATCGTTCGAGATCTATTAATTAAATGGGGCGGAAAACATCCATACCAGCAGATTTTACTCATGGGAGGAATTGTCGGACCGATTAGTGCTTTTATTAATAACACGGCTGTTGTCGCTATTTTTTTGCCAATTATTGAAGATTGGTGTAAGCAGCAAAAAATGCCATTATCTAAGGTTCTGATTCCGCTTTCTTATGCTTCAATATTAGGAGGCATGATGACTTTACTCGGAACATCAACGAATATTCTAGCTAGCGGTTTATCTGAACAGTTAGGTTATGGGGCTTTTAGTGTTTTTCAATTTACTCAAGTTGGTTTAATTGCTTTTTTAATTGGCTTAGTCTATATTGCCTTTATTGCACCCTATCTCCTCCCGAGACGAAAATCAAATGGAGGTCATTTTTCAGATGTCAGCTATGATATTAATGAATATCTGAGTGAAGTAATTATTACTCCTCAATCCAGTTTAATCGGAGAAACATTACGACAAAGCGAAATTCAACGCAAATTTGACCTAGACGTTTTAGAATTGGTTCGGGATAAAGTTCACCTTCCTCAACCTGTTGCGGATAAAAAGTTACGTGAGGGTGATATTTTAATCATTCGGTGTAGTCGAGAAGACTTGATGAAAATCCGAGAGGAAAGAGGACTGAATATTCTACCCGACGTACAATTTAAAGAGGATTCTATTGAGTCAGTTTTGAGTTCAGGGGAAGAAAAAATTGGCGAGGTATTAATTCTTTCTAACTCTCGACTGATTGGTACAACCTTAAAAGACCTGCGCTTCCGACAACGATATAATGCAACAGTTTTAGCGATTCGTCGAGGGTCTGAATTAGTACGCGGACGTTTAGGGAAAACTCCTTTACGATTTGGAGACTTATTGTTACTTCAAGGTCCGAAACAAAGCTTTATTGGTTTACAAACGACACGAGAATTATTGGTACTCGAACAACGAGATGTTGAAACGCTGCGGGCTGATAAAGCTAAAATTGCGCTAGCAATCATTGCAGGTGTAGTGTTAACTTCTGCATTTAATGTAGTCCCAATTTTAGTGAGTGCTTTAGCAGGGGTAATATTAATGGTAGTTACCGGATGTCTGAGACCGGGTGAGATTTATGGGGCGATTCGTTGGGATGTAATTTTTTTATTAGCTGGATTAATTCCACTCGGAATTGCAATGGAAAAATCGGGCGCAACGGAATGGTTAGCGAATGGTTTTATCATAATTGGAGGGAAGCTTTCGGGTTACTGGATTGTGATGTTCTTCTACATTGTGACAGTGGTTCTGACGGAAATTCTCTCCAACAATGCTTCTGTTTTATTGATGATTCCTATTTCTGTTAAAGTCGCAACAACTCTCGATTTAAACCCCTTTGCATTAATGTTTGCGGTGACACTCGCCGCATCATGCAGCTTTATGACACCCATCGGTTATCAAACGAATACAATGGTTTATAGTACGGGAGGTTATAAGTTTCTTGATTTTATGAAGGTTGGCGCACCTTTATCCTTTTTATTAGCGATTTTTACACCGCTTTTAATTATTTGGGTGTACGGCTTGTAAAAGAGGGAAACTGGGTGCGTATTTAGGCGCACCTAATGGGCTAAAATAGTTAACTTTTTAAGAGGTGATGTGTTGGCGAGTAATGCGTTTAGCGATTTGTAAGCAAGCACAGAAAGCAGCAATAAATACTCCCTCAGCCAAAATCTTAAATGAATCTTCAATCGTTGTTAACCAATCCAACATCATTTTTTGTTCTTCTGGATCACTGAACCGATCCGATAAAAGCATTTCATCATTGGTATAAAAATCAAAAATTACCATTACTAATTTTAAAACAAAAGCAAAAATAAAGAGTCTAAAAGCTTGAAAATACTGCTTGAACTCATCCCAAAATTTATATAGAAGATAAACTCCAATAATACCGTATAAAGCTACAATCGCATCATCAATACTATCAGTCAATCGAGTTTCTTCCATTTTAAATAGCCAATGAATTAACCAGTCTGTTGCTTCGTGAATCTGCAAAATTTCATCAACCGCTAAATACAAGAATCCCAATGCAATCAACTTCCAAAGAGTTTCATGAGCTTTTTTTACTTTTGTTTCTACTTGTTTTCTCACCAAACTAATTCGCCATGCTAATCCCGATAAAACCAATAATTGTATACAAGATAACCAGCTAATAATCCCTGTTTCGCCAAAATAAACCATTGGACTTTTTCCCAGCACAACTGCCCGACGAATTGTTAAACCCAGGAAAACAATATCAAATAAAAGAATTATCCATAAATTCGATCTGACTTTCTGATCTGTCTTTGCACCAATATTGATAGGAATCATTCGCTTGAAAAAATGAGTTGAGTCTTTAACTTTTGGTTAAGACTTTAAGTGTATCATTAAATTTTCGTTAATGACTTGTTGAAACAAGTTCGGGTTCAAGGATATACTCAGACTCCTGAACGTCTTGTCAAGACCCTCTGAGGCCAAAAATAGAGACGCTTAGAGGAAACGTCTCTCCAGTTCTAGGTTTTCAGAAAGTTAATCGAAGATTAAAACTTATTGGTTAGCCAAACGGCTTGATAGGGATGCAAGTTCAAGGCAGAATAAATATCATCAATACTCTGACCACTAATCAAATCATACCAACAATCAACAGAAACTAAATTCAGGTCTGATAATTGCAGGGTTTCCGGGCGATCGCTAAGATTAAAGATACAAAAGATACTCTGATCGCGAATAATACTCTGTCGCCAGAACCCAAACAGTGAAGGCTTTAATTGTAATGTGTATTGAGTTGCATTCGGATGAAATGCCGTTTGACGGCGGCGAATTGAAATTCGACGACAGATTTCTCGAAAAATAATCGATTGGGGGGAATGAGGATGACTCAGTTTACTTTCAAGTTCTTTTAGATCCCACTCATGGCGATTAATTGAACGATTTCGACCTGTTTTTTGAAGTTTTAAATAATCATTGGGTGTAGCGAGTAAACTATGAATATAAAAAGCTGGAATTCCTTCTAGAGACATCATAATAGTTTGAGAACAAATAAACCGTTGAACTTGCCATTTATCTTCTCCTTTGACTGTTCCTTTCATCGCATCAAAAAGAGAAATATTAATCTCATAGGGACTTTCACTCCCATCCGGTTTAGTTCTCATGCTAACTTTGCCCCCAAATTTCTTCATGGTTTCGAGCATCGTCCAATATTCTTGCTCAGATAATAATCCTTCTGTTGGACGTAAACCAATGCCGTCATGGGAAGCCGTAAAATTGAAATAAGCACAGCCCAGTGGTGCGGGCGGCATACTCATCATCCAAGTTTTTAAATAGTCTGATTTCCCTTGCAGAAGTGCGTGTAAAACCAGAGGCGGCAGACTAAAATTATAAATCATGTGCGCCTCATTTCGGTTCCCAAAATAGCTGAGGTTTTCTCGATTGGGTACATTAGTTTCGGTGATCAGTACCACTTCAGGACTGACCAGTTGTAGAAGTTCTCGTAGGAGTTTGACAACTGCGTGTGTTTCAGGAAGGTGAATACAATTTGTGCCAATTTCTTTCCAGAGAAAACCGACGGCATCTAAGCGAATATATTTAGCTCCTTTCTCGACGTAAGTTAAAATAATTTTAATGAATTCTAGTAAGACATTGGGATTGGCGAAATCGAGATCGATTTGATCTTCACTAAAGGTTGCCCAAACGTGTTGTTCTCCGCTTGGTGTATCGACGGGAGTCAGAACTGGAGTGCTGCGAGGGCGAACCACATTTGATAAATCTGTACTCGGATCAACAGTAATAAAATAATCACATCCCGGTTTTTCACCCTGTTGAAACTGTTTAAACCAATTACTTTGACTGGAAATATGGTTGATGACTAAATCTGCCATTAAATCAAATTGATTGGAAATTTTCTCGATATCTTCCCAATCTCCGAGTTGGGGATTAACCTGTAGATAGTCAATTACTGAAAACCCATCATCTGAACTGTAAGGAAAAAAGGGTAAAATATGAACACCTGTAATCGTATCTTTTAAATGTTTTTCTAAGAAATTATTGAGAGTAACGAGAGGTTTTTCTCCAAATTTTTCCAGACTATTTCCGTAGGTAATCAGCAACACATTATCTTGACTCCATTTACTGAGATTTTCTGGGTATAAGTCAGAGTCTAGATGAGGAAGAAGATGAAAAATTTGCTTGAGTAACGTTTGAACTGTCGATTCATCATAGATTATTTCTAATAAGGGTTGAATCCGATGTTGAAAGTATTGATATTTTTCGAGGGATTGAGTAACAGCCATAAATTTATCCTATTTTTGTACTGAAATAGCTAGCCAGGTTGGTAGCGATCTGACTGAGAAAAAATTCCAGATCTTAAGATAGATAGAGAGGTTTCAAATCAAGATTTTAATCAGTTTTTTTTGAGAGATGTGGTGTAAAGAACGATAGGAATATAGATCAGATCTTGATTCCTAAAAAGGTCTTTTGGGTCTCAAAAACATACTTTTCCTAGCGTTTAATTACTAGCTCTCGCCAACAAACTTAATCATTTTCTCGAATGAAACAACCCGATCAATTTATCTGGATCTGCAACTAAAAAATCTTAACAATACATCCTCTGATGGGTTTGGATGCCCCTAATTCGTGAAAGGTTTTGCTGTCTAATCGTATAAACTTTCGATTCAGCTCTCTAAACAATTAATTATACAACAAATTTAAGCAAAAATCGTTTTTTAGAAATTAGATTTGAAAAAATCAATTTTCATTTATATTTTTCAATAGCACAGACAAAGTTGAGTGTACATCTGCTAGCGATCGCACTCACCCGATCTCTGAATCACTTTTCCTCAAGTTACGACTACTCGTCTAATAGATCCGGACGACGTTCACGAGTCCGTTGAAGCTGCTGTTGTTGCCGCCATTGTTCAATTTCTGCATGATTTCCAGACCGTAAAACATCCGGAACTTTCCAGCCCCGAAATTCAGCAGGTCGAGTGTAATGGGGATAGTCGAGGAGAGGTTGTTCAAAACTTTCTGCTTTGAGAGATTCTTCCTTCCCCACTGTTCCGGGAAGCAAACGAATAACTCCATTAATCAACGTCATGGCTGGTATTTCCCCTCCTGTGAGAACAAAATCCCCCAACGAGATTTCACGAGTCACAATATGCGTAATCCGTTCATCAATGCCTTCATAATGACCGCAAATTAAAACCAGTTGATCGAAATCAGTCGCCCACTGGCGAAATAAACCTTGATGGACTCGTTCTCCTTGGGGAGTCAACAAAATGATGTCTCGTCGCGGTAAAATGGGTAAGGATTCAACGGCCGCAAAAATCGGTTCCGGCTTAAGCACCATTCCAACTCCACCGCCATAGGGTTCATCATCAACTCGTCGATGCTTATCTGTGGCAAAATCTCGTGGGTTGACCAGGTGAATCTCGGCAATTTCCTTTGCCAAAGCTTTGCCTAACAGTCCGGATTGCAGTGGAGAACTGAAAAAATCTGGAAACAGGGTAATAATGTCAAATCGCACAGGAATAAAACGTCTAAAAATGAATTGTGAGGAAACGTTAAATATCGAAAACACAAAGTCTGTACAATGCTATATGATAAGCCATAAAACCCCTAAAATTGTTTAATTAGGTATCAAAATATACTATATTTAGGGTGTAAGGTTAAACTTAGCGACTCAAGCGGAGAGGGGCGATCGCTCGTCTGGATAGAGGGAGAATCGACAATCGGGCTTCCGTGAGAAGTCAATCGGGTTAAACACCGCAAGAATTCTTCCGGCTCAAGTCACAGATTACTCCGCCCTTCGGGTATCTCCTTCGGAGACGCTTCGCGAACGGCAGTTGCTCTATGCGCGAACTTCGCTCTCGACGGAAACCGCCTCTCTTGGGCAGCATTCCCTGGCGCCCTCGGAGAGGGGGTCTGCCCGCAAGTCGCGAGGCAAGCGCTTCAAGTCGGGGAACCCTTTCAGCAGTCGCTCCACTTGGGGAGACCCCAAGATCGCGCTGCTTTACCAACGCACTGCTCTCACCGTACAACGACGGAGACGGCACGGACCGTTGCTCAGGGTGGAGGCTGATGATTTTCAGACCTCAACAGAAAAAGAAGTCAGACCCAATCAAAACATCAGGGTAGGGGAAACTTCGATCGCTAGGTTAACCCGCCGACACCTGCTCCCTTTATCCGTTGACTCCAGAGCGCACGAACATCTCCTGCTCAACCTCTCAAATGCCCAAGATAGAAAGTCAAGAATTGACCAGAACCCCCCCCAAACAACCTGTAAATATTTTTAGTCGGGATTTTATCTCGCCTATTAAACTTATGCTTATTAGAGGAGATCAAATATGCAGCAGTTGACATCTCAAGCCCTTGAACAGAAGATACCCCGACCCACTCAAACCTCAATTTTAATTATTGGGGGAGCAGAAGATAAAGTTCATGGACGTGAGATTCTGCAAACTTTTTTTAACCGTGCAGGTGGGGTAAAAGCACAATTAGCGGTTATTCCGTCAGCATCACGAGAACCCGGTCTGCAAGGGGAACGTTACCAAAGAATTTTCGAGGATATGGGAGCCAAAGAAATCAAAATCTTTGATATCCGCGAGCGCCATCACTGTGAAAATACAGATTGGCACGCTTTCCTCGATACAGCCTGTACTGGAGTTTTCCTAACAGGAGGAGATCAACTTCGCCTCTACAGTTTACTAGCAGACACACCCCTAATGACAAAAATTCGAGTGGCGGCTCGTGAAGGTCGAATGGCATTGGCTGGAACCAGCGCAGGGGCTGCGGTAATGAGCCATCACATGATTGCAGGGGGCGGCAGCGGAGAATCTCCAAACCGTTCTCTGGTAGACATGGCAACGGGCTTAGATATTATGCCCGAACTAATTGTCGATCAACACTTTCATAACCGCAATCGCATGGCTCGTCTGATTAGTGCAATTACCTCTCACCCAGAATGTTTAGGTTTGGGGATTGATGAAGATACTTGTGCAATGTTTGAAGCCCAAGAAAAACTCAAAGTCATTGGTAAAGGGACTGTAACCATTGTTGATTCGAGTGAAATGTCTTACACCAATGCCGCCAAAGTAGGAGCAGCCGATCCCCTAAGCCTATTCAATTTGCGAATTCATATCCTCTCTCACGGAGATGAGTATAATATTCGCACTCGGATTCCGAACCCAGCACAGAGCGTCTAGGGAGAAAGTATTAAACCTCTATTTTCTCGCAATTTTGAGATGCTAAAACCAGAGGAATCAGGGGTAGAAGACCGGGAAATCAGGTTGAGAGTTTCTGGGAGCGGTCTTCTACCTTCCTTGAGAGCTTAAATTCTGTCAACTCCAAAGTTTAATCAAAACTTTTACACGATTGTGATCCTCTGATGACCCAACTGTTCATTGAGAACAGCTACTATATATTGTGAAGTTAGAAATTAATACACAGTATAATTGTTACTCTTGACTCACAGCGGCATCACCCACCCATAGACAGATATGAAAATTCTCAAGGTTCTGACACTACGCGGCCCGAACTACTGGAGCATCAGACGGCACAAATTAATTGTTATGCGCCTAGATCTAGAAGATCTAGCAGAGCGTTACTCATCCGATATTCCTGGCTTTTACGATGGCTTAACCTCAGTATTACCCAGTTTAGTGGAACATCACTGTTCACCTGGGGTTAGAGGAGGATTTCTCAGCCGAGTGGAGCGAGGAACGTTGATGGGACATATTATCGAACACGTTGCCCTCGAACTGCAACACCTCGTGGGAGTCTCAGTCGGGTTTGGTCGAACCAGAGAAACCGCCACACCCGGAATTTTTCAAGTGGTCTATGAGTACAAAAGCGAACAAGTTGGCCGATATGCGGGTCGAGCCGCAGTGCGACTATGTCAGAGTATTGTCGAGACGGGAATCTATGACGAAGCCGAACTCAATCAAGACTTGCAAGACCTACAAGACCTGAAAGCCCAAGCGGCTCTAGGCCCCAGTACAGAAGCGATCGTCCAAGAAGCAGAAGCGAGAAAAATTCCCTGGCTAGAGTTGAATACCCGCTATATGATTCAGCTTGGTTATGGGGTTAACCAAAAACGCATCCAAGCTACTCTCAGCGGTCATACCGGAATTTTAGGCGTAGAACTCGCCTGTGACAAAGAAGGAACGAAACAAATTCTTCGTAATGCAGGCATTCCTGTTCCCAGAGGAACTGTAATTCGCTACTTTGATGAATTAGAAGATTCGATCAATTTTGTGGGCGGCTATCCCATTGCGATGAAACCCCTAGACGGAAATCATGGTCGAGGGATTACCCTGGATATTGACCATTGGGAAATTGCTGAACAAGCCTACGATGTAGCTAGCGAAGCCTCTAAAACTCGCAGTGTGATTATCGAACGGTTCTACAAAGGTCGAGACTTTCGGGTATTAGTCGTTAATGGAGTTGTTGTCGCTGTTGCTGAACGAGTTCCCGCTCACGTGATTGGAGATGGTCATTCTACAGTCGAAGAACTGATCGAGGAAACCAACCGCGACTCTCGACGGGGTGACGGCCATGATAACGTTCTCACTCGCATTGAAATTGATAAAACGGTTTTGTCCATGCTGACCCAGCAAGGCTACGGTATCGACACCGTATTACCGAAAGGAAAACAATGTTTCCTACGAGCTACTGCGAACCTGAGTACCGGAGGCAGTGCCATCGATCGCACTGATGAAGTTCACCCCGAAAATATTTGGCTGTTTTCACGAGTCGCGAAAATTATCGGCTTAGATATTGCTGGAATTGATGTGGTTAGCCCCGATATTAGCCGTCCTTTGCGAGAAGTAGACGGGGTCATCGTAGAAGTGAACGCAGCACCTGGCTTTCGGATGCACGTGGCTCCGAGTGAAGGCTTGCCTCGCAACGTAGCAGGAGCGGTGATGGATATGCTGTTTCCCAATGCTCAACCGAGTCGAATTCCGATTTTAGCCGTCACTGGAACCAATGGTAAAACGACAACTACTCGCCTGCTGGCTCATATTGTCAAACAAACGGGTTCAGTTGTGGGCTACACCACCACAGATGGTACTTATATCGGTGACTATCTCGTTGAACCGGGCGATAATACAGGCCCTCAAAGCGCTCAATTGATTCTTTGCGATCCAACGGTGGAAATGGCAGTTTTAGAAGCAGCTAGAGGCGGAATTCTTCGCTCCGGTTTAGGGTTTGATCTCTGTGATGTGGGTGTGGTTTTAAACGTCTCCGCCGATCACCTGGGTTTAGGAGATATTGACACCGTTGAACAACTGGCAAAAGTCAAAAGCGTTGTCGCGGAGTCGGTGATGCCGAAAGGGTACGCGGTTCTGAATGCGGACGATCCTCTCGTGGTAGAGATGGCAGAACGCACCAAAGCGCAGGTTGCCTACTTCTCCATGAATCCTGAAAATGAAACCCTTGTCAAGCATACCGCAGCAGGCGGGTTAGCCGCAGTTTATGAAAATGGCTACCTCTCGATCCTCAAAGGAGACTGGACCCTACGAATAGAACAGGCGGTTCATGTGCCCCTGACAATGGGTGGAAAAGCCCCGTTTATGATTGCCAATGCCTTGGCAGCTTGTTTGGCAGCTTTTGCTCAAGGGATTAAAATCGAGCATATTCAGCAGGGATTAGCGACCTTTGTGGCTTCGGCTTCCCAAACTCCTGGACGAATGAACCTGTTTAATATGGGTCGTTATCATGCCTTAATTGACTATGCTCACAATCCGGCGAGTTATGAAGCCTTAGCTGGGTTTGTTCGCAATTGGCAAGGAACTTGTATTGGCGTTGTTGGTGGCCCAGGCGATCGCCGAGATGAAGATTTTGTGACCTTGGGAAAACTCGCCGCCGATATGTTTGATGACATTGTGATCAAAGAAGATGATGATACCAGAGGCCGGGAACGGGGGAGTGCAGCAAAGTTTATTCGTGAAGGAGTGGAACAGGTATTGAGTCGAGTTCCAGACCCGCGAGTTCGCCATGAAACGATCCTCGATGAAACCCAAGCCATTAATACAGCTCTAGATCGGGCGACCGATGGCGGTCTAGTTGTGATTTTACCGGAAAGTGTCACTCGAGCCATTAATCTAATTGAAGCGCGGAATCCGATTACTGAGTCTTCAGCCGATGAAAATGGTATCGCTTCGGCTTCTTCTCCTACTGATTTAAAACCTTCACAGGTTTGAGGACGTTGACCCGCTTTTGGGGATGAGAACTCAGCAAAACTGTTTAGTTGCTCATCCCTCAACTTTAATTCCCATCTGTTTTTTGCACTTCGGGGGTATCACTCTCAGGTTCAGGATCATTCTGGATCTCGTCTTTAAAGCCTCGTAAGGCTTGACCGAGGGTTTTCCCCAACTCTGGGATTTTCTTAGGCCCGAAAACCAATACAGCCACAACCAAAATTACCCCCATTTCCGGCATTCCTAAACCAAACATCACAATCTCCTAATCACAGATAACTTTATCTTAGCGGGAACTGAGTTGTCCGATCTCCCTCAATTCCCCGTATTAAAGATCGAGGCTGTTCCGTTTGAGAATCAAATTGTCGAGTTTAATAGGATGAAAATGATATTCTAGATCTACAGAGAGTCAAGTTACGCTCTGTTCAATATATTTCGATGCTACAACGAGCAACAATTGTTTTATGGTAAAAGTGTCAACCCCTTCCTTGCGCGAACGCCAATATCCCTTAATCCGTCAACTTGCTAACCGAATTGAAATGGTTTGGGAAGAATACCTTGATCTTCAGCCTTATCATCTTCCGGGAGAATTGGGTTATGTTGAAGGGCGACTTGAAGGGGAAAAGCTGACCATTGAAAATCGTTGTTATCAGACTCCCCAATTTCGCAAGCTCCATATGGAATTGGCAAGAATCGGTCAAAGTCTAGATATTTTGCATTGTGTGATGTTTCCTCGCATCAACTACGCCTTACCGATGTTTGGAACCGACTTAGTGGGTGGACGAGGGCAAATTAGTGCTGCTATTGTTGATTTGTCTCCGATTTACCCTAAACCGAATCTTCCCTCGGAGTATCAACAGGTTTTATCCTCTCTTCCGAATACTTTCTCTCAACCTCGTGAGATTCCAGAATGGGGAGATATTTTCTCAGAATTTTGTTTATTTATACGACCTGTTGGTGAAGCAGAAGAAGCTGAATTTTTAAGCCGAGTAGAGGCCTATTTACGGGTTCACTGTCAATATGCGATCGCTCAAAGCCCTGTTTCAGCCGAGGAACAACTGCAAATTCAAGCCGCTCAACGGTATTATTGCACAAAACAGCAACAAAATGATAAAACCCGACGAGTTCTTGAAAAAGCATTTGGATCTCAGTGGGCTGATTATTACATGACAACGGTCTTATTTGACTACGTTTAGTGTAGTAATTGAGCAGCTTGATCATTTATTAATCTAAAAGGTAATCAACAGATGAGTTTAATTATCTCTGATGAAATCATTAAAGCGAGTGGAATGTCAGAGGATGAGCTTTTTTTAGAGGTGATTTTGCTACTTTTTCAGCAGAACAAGATTAGTTTGGGAAGGGCAGCAGAGTTATTACAGATGTCCCAGATTCGCTTTCAACATTTACTTTCAAAACGGGATATTTGTATTCATTATGATGTACCTGAATTTCGAGAAGATCTTGAGCACTTAACCGCAAAGGGATGGCTATAAACAGTTTAAGTTATAGAATTAACCAACTATCGTTCTAAATTAATTTGCACCGTTTCTCCTTCCGGTTCAGATTCTGTTGAACGGTTAATTTGCCACCAAATTGCTAAACCGCCACCAATTACAAGAGCAGCTATAGTAATCACTAATAAAATTTGCTGCCATTGTTTCAAACCAGATGATGTGGGTTTAGTTTGCTGTTCTGCTTCTTCTTCATCGTACATTAACGCCTTAGAAGCTTCTGTCGGTTCGGACTCAATTTCCTCAGAAACACTCGGTTTTGCAGGTGTTTCAATCAGAATCAATTTCTGAGGTGAAACCCCACAATAAGTTAAAACCACCGAAGTATTATCGTGACCATTATGAGTATTCGCTAAATTAATCCAACCTTCTACCGCCGACTCTAAAGATTTTTCGCCTTGTAGCACCGCCGGAGCATAAGCCGCCCAGGATTTCTCCACCCAATCATTATCACTCAAACCATCCGAACAGAGCAATAATAATCCATCTTCTTCGATAATAAATCGCTGTACTGTTGGCCGCAAAAATTCCGCTTCTCGTGTTCCAACCGCTTGAGTTAACGCTCCTCCATTGCGACGTTGAGACGCTTCCCAATAGAAATTCCGACCCGCTTTCACCTCTCTCGTTGCCACATCATCATCAACAGTTAAAGGCTGACAAGACTCCCGAGTCATCCAATAAGCGCGACTATCACCAACATTAACAATATACAATTCATGGGCATTTTTGATCTCTGAACCTTGAGCCGTTTTTAATTTTTGAGGCAGTTGTAATGCCATCACCAAGGTTGTTCCCATGCGTTGACGCATTTCTCGTTGCTGTTCGTTATTTTCGGCTGCAATCACATTATTAACCACACGGGTAATTTCTTGCAGATGATCCCGAATTAATTCAGGCTGAACGAGGTCTTCTTGTTCATTAATTTCTGACAGAAAAGTCGCGATTAACGGTTGAATAGACTTCACCGCTAACTGACTGGCAACTTCTCCGCCATCGTGACCGCCAACCCCATCACAAATAATGCTTAGATGAGGAATTAACTGATTATTTGGATAACTTTCAGGTTGCTCTAAATCAGCTTTGGTCGGATAACAACTATCTTCATTATGAGAGCGAATTGGCCCGGTATCACTGCGACTAGCAACAGCTAAATGCAAAGGAAGTTGAGCAGCTTCTTGCAGTAAAAGTTGATTCAACTTGTGAGCCATCATTTCCAAAGACGGAGCGGAACTTTGCATCAATTGAGAAATGTCTTGCAATGGCTTCTGAACTTCATCTTGAGCTGTTTCAATAAAAGCCGACCAATATTCCGCCAAATCTTTTAAAGTCGGCTGTACTTTTCCCTGATGTAATTGAATCAATCGAATTCGCCAAGCGTCCACCCGTAAATTATCTTTAACCAAGAGACTATAAGCTGCGCCTTGTTCAGATAAAGGTGTCCAGAGTTCAAGCATTTGCCACAACCAATAGACCTGACGAACCGCTTGGGTTTTCGGCCACATTTCGACCATTGTTGGCAAAAGTACACCTTTAGAATCAGTCGGAATATTATCGAGTAAAACAATTTCTTCCCCTTCTGAGGCTGTCCCTAAGCTATAAACCCCATGAACACCCGGAAGATGTAAACGATGAGGATACAGGTACAAATAAGGCAAAATCCGATCAGAAATCGGCTCGGTTGTAGTCGGCGGAACAGCAGGTTTCGTATCCAGCCAAACTTGGGGTGAACTCACATAATAGCGATTTCCGACAACCTGACCTGACTGAATCTGACTCGCCACCGAACCCACAGCCCATAGATAACGATAGGTCAGTTGAGTTTGACAGGTTTCGCAAACTTGACGACCCAAAGCATTGCGAGGCTGAGAACAGGTCGGATTCGGACAGTAAATCGGGGGCTGGGATGCACTGCTAATTTGGAATAGTTTTTGTAAAGACACTCTTAAAATATATTGCTTAAGGACTCAGCTTAGGAAAATTCAAATATAAAATGATTGTAGCTTCTCTTAGATTGTTCTGAGTTAACTCTGCGTGAGCGAACAATCGATTAAATCTCACCCCTGTCGTGTAAATGCCTGCTCTCCCACACACAAATCGCTTATGTTCCTCAATCCTACAATCTTTTGGTTACTGGCTGGAGTATTACTCTGCTTAATGGAACTATTTGTTCCGACGGCTTTTGTCGAATTAATGATGGGATTCAGTGCGCTTGTCGTCGCCGGAATCTCCTTAATCGTTCCTTACACGAATATTCAAGTGTTACTCTGGATGATTCTCTCAGTGGGTTCTATTGTGGGGATGCGACGATGGCTTCCGTCTCGGCGAGTTGCAAGCATTGAAGATGCACAGGAAGCGGAAACTTTAACCGAAATTTTACCCGGTCAAACGGGTCGGGTTTTGTATGAGGGGATTTCCTGGCGGGCGCGTTCAGAAACAGGGGAAATCGCGATCGCGCCTCAGCAAAAAGTGATTGTGATTGGGCGAGAAGGCAATACGTTAATTGTTGTTTCTGAAACGTTACTGACTGCCTCTGAATAATTAATATTTGATTAAGTTTTGAAGTCAACTGGCGAATTCCGAAATTAAGACCTTTTAAAATGTAGGTAAATTGTAATCTGTGATGATACTCATTTTACTAAACATTGTTCAAATTTTAGAGGGAACTACAAATGGGACAACTTTATTTACTCATTCTTCTGGCTTTGGGTGCTTCGGGTTTAGCGGGAACCGTTAAAATTGTCAATCAAGGGGACGAAGCCTTAGTTGAAAAGTTAGGAAAATATAACGGTCGCAAACTTAAACCCGGTTTAAACTTCGTAACACCTTTTTTAGATCGCGTCGCCTACAAAGAAACAATTCGAGAACAAGTTTTAGATATTCCGCCTCAACAATGTATTACTCGCGATAACGTTTCCATTAGTGTGGATGCAGTGGTTTATTGGCGGATTATGGACTTAGAAAAAGCCTGCTACAAAGTGAATAATTTGCAAGCAGCGATGGAAAACTTAGTCCGTACTCAAATTCGCTCAGAAATGGGTAAACTTGAACTCGATCAAACCTTTACCGCCCGCACAGAAGTCAATGAAACTTTATTACGAGATCTCGATATTGCGACAGATCCTTGGGGCGTGAAAGTCACTCGTGTAGAACTGCGTGATATTTGTCCGGCGAAAGCAGTTATGGATGCAATGGAGTTGCAAATGTCCGCAGAACGTAAAAAACGGGCGGCAATTTTAACCTCAGAAGGGGAACGAGATTCAGCCATTAATAGTGCGCGAGGTAAGGCAGAAGCAAGGGTTCTAGATGCAGAAGCCCATCAAAAGGCAATGATTTTAGAAGCCCAAGCCGAACGTCAAACTCATGTCTTAAAAGCCCACGCCACCGCCGAAGCTTTGCAAATTATTACCAAAGTTCTCAATAACGATCCTAAAGCTTACGAAGCCCTGCAATTTTTACTGGCTCAAAATTACATGGATATGGGAACAACAATCGGGAATAGTGACAGTAGCAAGGTAATGTTTATTGACCCTCGCAGTATTCCAGCAACATTAGAAGGAATGAAATCAATTGTCGGAGATAACTCAAACCATGTTGATTTGAATAAATCCCGTTAAGCACTGAAATCAATCACATCATCAATTTCCGCAGATGCAATGATTGTTAGACAAGTTGTAATGATACCAAGTCCGGTTGATACATCCTTCAAAACTGATGGGGCGTAGGGTGCGTCAGTGACGCACCTCATCGATATCATTACGTGTTCTATTACCTGTTCTATATGGTTTCAATATCGTTTCAAACGTCTAATTTCTGAACTTTCTGAAGATGGGACTAAGCCAGACAAGGTCAGGAAGACTGAAAGCTTGCCATCTGATCCGGCAATACACGCTATGATATTAAACGAAACATTAAGAACTGTAAAGAGCTTTGACAGCCAGTCCAAGACCGATAGAACCCATTAAACAGCCAACCGCTTGGCATCGCCTTCGGACTCACTGGGAAGGCGGAGAGGAAAAAGTTCGCCGGGGTTTACCGCATCAGCAGTTATCTCCTGCATGGCAAATTTTACTTTTGGGAGATGGTTCCCCGACTCGTCACTTACAACTATTGACGGGAGAACCGACAGAGGTAGATGTGATTGATATGTCTCTGGTAGGAGTGGATCGAGATCATGCACCCGATGCCATAGAATTAGTACCAGGGCCACGACTGCGGCGACAGGTTTGGTTGAAGACGGCTTCTGGACAACGACTCGCCTACGCTGCATCCTGGTGGGAAGCTAATCACGTTGATGAATACCTACAGAACCGTTCTCTGCCAATATGGGCAAGTTTAGCCCGTCTGAGAACAGAGTTATATCGAGATGTACAGGGATTGTACTATGGGGATTCTAAAGCGCTAGAGTTAGCATTTGGAGAAAAGGGGCCGTTCTGGGGTCGTCATTATTTGTTTTGGCATCATGGTCAGCCGTTAACCTTAATTTATGAGGTGTTTTCACCTTATTTAACTGAATACTTGGGCCCGATGAAGCGAGTTCAACAAACCCAGGCTTTGTAGAGAAAGATTCCATCTTGGCACTTCGACTTCCTTCGACTCCCTTCGACTACGCTCAGGGCCAGACGCTCAGGACAAGCCGCTCAGTGCCAATTTTGGAGAAAATTTTAAGTTTGAATGTTAAGATTTGAACCTTCAGATTGATCAGAAAACCCAACCTCTTCTAAACTCTGACTAGGTTCAGAGGGTGTTAACCAGTCTGCAAACTCTTCTGAAAAGCGATCGCGGAATATTGCATCTCGAATACGCTGAGTAAACCGAATTAATTCCGTCACATTATGAATGGAGAGTAAGGTATAGGCGAGAAGTTCTTTGGCGCGAATTAAATGACCGAGATAAGCGCGACTAAAGTTTTGACAGGTGTAGCAGGGACAGGTTTCGTCAAGAGGTTGAAAATCTTCTCGAAATTGGGAATTTTTGAGGTTCCAGCGTTCTCCCTGGACGAGTGCTGCTCCATGACGTGCCAAACGAGTCGGAATCACACAATCAAATAAGTCTATCCCATTTGCGATCGCTTGTGCCATTTCTCGGTAAGTCCCCACACCCATCAAATAACGGGGTTTCTCTTCTGGAAGAAAAGGCGTTGTCACTTGTACAATTTTTTCAATCAGTTCTGCAGGTTCTCCAACACTCACTCCGCCAATAGCGTAACCGGGAAGATTGAGTTTCACCAGTTGTTCAGCCGCCTCTCGTCGTAAATCAGGATAAACGCCTCCCTGAACAATCCCAAATAAAGCTTGATCGGAGCGTCGATGGGCGGTAATACAGCGTTCTAGCCAACGGTAGGTGCGTTCTGTTGCGGCGAACACCTGTTCTCGACTGGCTGGGTAGGGAGGACATTCATCAAACGCCATAATAACATCCGCCCCCAATTCATTTTGAATGTGAATGGAGCGTTCTGGGGTGAAATGAATCATTTGACCATCGTGGGGGGAACGGAAGATTACACCTTCGTCGTTAATAGTGCGAATTTCACTCAGACTGAAAACTTGAAATCCCCCAGAATCCGTTAAAATTGGCCCGTGCCAAGCCATAAACTGATGTAACCCGCCTGCTTTGGCAACAATATTCTCGCCCGGTTGAAGATGCAGGTGATAGGTATTAGACAGCACCATCTGGGCTCCGGCTGCTTCTAAGTGAGCTGGAGTCAGCGTTTTAACATTTGCCAAGGTACCGACTGGCATAAAGCGCGGTGTTTCTACCCATCCGTGTGGAGTCGAGAAAACACCTGCTCGCGCTTGAGTCTTAGAACAGCGAGCTTGAATTTGAAAAGAGAAGGATTCTGACATGAATTCTAGAGACGAGGAACAGTAATTAGAGAGAATCAAGAAGTAGAAATGCTCAAACAGAACTTTCATTCCTTAACGGTGTCTTTCTAATTTCTTACCCCTCATTGTCTCTAAAAGGGGCAATCCTCATCAAGTTCACTATCCCAACTTCCCGACAAGACTTGATCCATGACTGCATCGAGAGCCGCCGCATTGAATGTACGGCTCGACTGTTCTTCTAACGGGTTAGAAAGTGGTATCAGGCGAAGTAAACGTCCCTCTTGAACGAGATCGAAATAGGTTTCTTTCTCCGGAGATTGTTTCAGTTCGAGATAGTCAAAACTGTAAACATTCAAGTAAAGGGAATGATTCGCGACTAAAGTCGCTTGCTGCTCATCTGCAAACACTTCAACGACATAGCCTTCGGCTTCGTTGTAAACCTGTCCGTCTTGGAGATGAATATAACGGACACGGCCGAGATCAACAAGCAACTTTTGCATATCGCGCTTATTGACAACTATGCCTGTATCAATGATACATGGAGCAGACACCCTGCAATTCAACTGGTCGTAACTCATAGAGCAAAACCCTCTAATGTGATAAGTTCCCGTGATGGTAACTCTATCTATCTAGTCCAATTCAGCTTTGTGGAAGGAAATTGAACCTTGAAATCTCGCTTCCACTTAAGTATATACGAATTGGCAATAGATGTTACCTATCTTTCGTTACAGTTTAAAAACACCATGTTCGTGAGGTTGTTGGTACTGGAAGTTTGATGTCAGACTGTACAATGGTCGATCCCAGGCTACTGCTGTCGAACAACAGCCTAATCTTTGACTTGACTTTTTATTCAGTCCGAGAAAAACCAACATTCCTTCTAAGTCTAGATATTAATCTAAACTCCGTACTCACTTGGAGGTTAATGTCATTTAACTGAACATTATTTGCGATCGCTTGCTAGACCGTTGACCCAATTCTAGCAAAGGTTCAGAATGAACGATCTGACGATAGTGTTGCAGATCTCTGTGATTGCTAAAGTCATTAAGACGACTTCCTCAATTCCAAGAAAGGCAAAAAGGAATTTCAAAATCTTACTGGAATTCGCACCCTTTGGAGAGCGGGATATCTGAATGTAGACCCCAACTCAAGCTAGCGATTAGTGGTCTTAATTCAATTGTGGCATAACTCAGAAAATATTCACCCCCTATACTCAAAAAATTCGGCTTACAACTTCACGTCCGATTCACAAATCAAGGAAACATTTCAGGTAAAGTAAAGAAATCGACTCGACTGTGATGTTTCGATGAGAAATAGCAGACTGATTCAGTCTATCAAACAATTTTGTCAACAGCAGACGGCTGCCTTTGCTGCGGCGATCGCATTTTATACCTGTTTGCCTGTTCCTCTATCTTGGACGCTAGAATTTCGCGGAATTGCTCGACTCGCACCTCTGATTGGCTTGATGATTGGTGCAATATTAGGATTACTAGATTTGGGGTTGAACTTACTAGGGTTTCCACCTCTGCTGCGTTCAGCTCTGATTGTTGTGGGGGGTATCGCCATCACAGGGGGTTTGCATCTTGACGGAGCGATGGATACCGCAGATGGATTAGCCGTTACCGATCCGAACCGACGTTTGGAGGTAATGGCAGATAGTGTTACCGGAGCATTTGGGGCAATGACTGCTGTGGCGATTATTGTCTTAAAAACCGTAGCTTTAAGTGACTTAGATGAATATCGTCTGATCGCACTGATGGCGGTTGCGAGTTGGGGGCGATGGGGACAGCTGGTGGCGATCGCTCGTTATCCTTATCTAAAAGCCATCGGAAAAGGCGCATTTCATAAAGATTTAACCTATACACCCTTTGATTTTCTGCCGGGAATTTTACTGCTGTTAAGTTTGAGTGGTTTGCAAGTTTTACTGAATCCCAATCGGTGGTTAGTCGCGGTGGGAATGGCTTTAGGGGGTGGTGCGATCGCCATTTTGATTGGGGCTTGGTTTAATGCTAAACTCGGCGGTCATACAGGTGATACTTATGGTGCAACTGTTGAATGGACCGAGACCTTTCTCCTGTGCTTGTTAGTGGCTCTAGAAGGCAATTAATCTAGCTTTCACCGTTATCAGTTTTGATAATCATTTGGGATGTATTCAGGAAAATCACTAGCGCGGGAATTTAACTAAAAATTGATTGGAGGTGTAGTAGATTGTCCGAAAATTCACGGAGGTGATCGCCATCAAGATGTGATATTAGTTGTTAGCCTTTCCCTTGAAGGGAATCGCCTCTTCAGTTCGTGAACTCTCTTGATTTTTGTTGATCTATGGTTTGATAGGGGTGGAAAAAGTTCAGGAGTATTGTCGATACAGTTGAAAGATCAATATAGAGGAAGTATGATCAGGATAGGTCGGAGTCTAGAGCATCAGGAGGATAACTCAAGCTATTGTCAAATAAACAACTGCGAGTTCAGAAATTGACAGACTCACCTAATCATCCGCGCACTGCAATAATCAAGCCTCGCGCTCGTTATCTTTGAGGTCACTCCATGCAAAATAATAAACTATACCAACAGGGTTTAATAAAGGCTAAACGAGGAAATTACAGAGGTGCATTAGACGATTTGAATCAGGTTCTCAGTTGCAACCCCGATCATGCGCTTGCCTATAATAACCGCGCCTTGCTTTACTACTACCTCAAAGATTATAAGAGTGCGATCAAAGATTTAAACTGTGCGCTACAAATTGATCCAAAGCTATCAGAGGCTTATCTGAATCGTGGTAATGCTTGGCGTCATTTAGGAAATTATCAAAAGGCAATTAAAGATTTAAAGATGGCGTTGAAGTTTAATTCGACCAGCGATGCAATTTATAATAACTTGGGTTTAGCGATCGCTCAAAGTGGAGAATACGAAGAAGCTCTTAAATACTATAACAAAGCCTTGTTGTTTAACCCTAAAAATTATAAAACCTACTATAATCGAGGTCGAGCTTTTTACATTGTAGGAGAAAAGCGAAAGGCAATTCAAGATTTTAATCGGACGCTAGACTTGACTCCTCATTACACAAAAGCTTCGATTAATAGAGGGCTTTGTTATCATCAACTTGGAGAACACCAGCAAGCGATCGCCGATTACAATACCGCATTAAAAATCGATCCTTATAATGTTTATGCCTATTACAATCGAGGTTGCGTTTACTACAGTTTGAAAGAGATGAGAGAGGCGATTGATGATTTTGATCAGGCTATTTTAATTGATCCGAGCTATATTAAAGCTTATTTGAATCGAGGATTAGCCCGTTATAAGATCGGCGATCAAACCGGAGCCAATAAAGATTTTTATCATGTGATGTGTGTGAATGCAGATGCTTATCTCTATTATCAAGCCCAGCGGGGAACCCCTCATAACGAAAGCTATTCTCGTCATGCGCCTCAAGTGGACGTGAATCAAGGAGGAGAATACTTTCATACCACTTTTTTAGAGGGGTTATGGGATGAAGTTGATCTCAGTCGTCGGGAATCTACCATTTGTGAAGCTGAATTTTTGGATGAATGAGTCCACGTCGCCTGGGAAAACCCCAGGTGTTGATGCCACAGTTCCTGACAGCAACTCTTCATTTATAGTGCAGATCTTCTCGCTTCATTGAGATAAATTTTTTCGATTTCAGTTCCCTTTAGCGGCTTAGAAAAGAAATAGCCCTGTCCATACTCACAGCCGAGACGTTGTAACCATTCGAGTTGCTGAGTAGTTTCAATACCTTCAGCAATCACCGACAAACCCAGTTGCTGACTCAGAGCAATAATCGTATCAACCACATGAGACCTCGGATTTTCAGATTGAATTTGACTCACAAAAGAGCGATCAATTTTTAGATTATCAACCGGAAAGCGATGCAGATAACCGAGAGAAGAATAGCCCGTGCCAAAATCATCAATACTAATTTCAATCCGGCGCGATCGCAATTCCTCAATCACAGCGATCGCTATTTCTGCATTATCCATAATTGCACTTTCGGTAATCTCCAACTTCAAATGAGCCGGATTAATCGCTGTTTCTGCCAATACCCGATCAATATCAGCCAGTAGGGTTGGAGAAGCAAATTGTCGCACTGAAAGATTCACACTCATTGTCAGTTCTGTCCAACCTTGTTGCTGCCAAGAGTAAAGCTGCTGACAAGCCTGTTTAAGTATAATAATACCCACCAATACGATTAATCCAGTGGTCTCCAAACAAGGGATAAACTCACCGGGCGAAACCATCCCCCGTTCAGGATGTTGCCAACGCACTAACGCTTCAAATCCCGCAATTTTCTGGGTTTGCAAATTGACAATTGGTTGGTAATGTAAAAAAAATTCCTGCTGTTCTAGCGCACGCTGCAAATCACTTTCTAAAGTCAAGCGGTTTAACATCGCCAGGTGCATCCGGCGATCAAAAATTTGATAGCTTCCTTTTCCATACAACTTGGCTTGATACATAGCTGTATCAGCATCTTGTAAAAGTTGTTCGGGCTGTTGATGGCGATCGTCGCCCAAAGCAATTCCAATACAGACCGTGATAAAAATTTCACAATTTGCGACCCAAAACCCAGCATCAAAACTTCGCAGAATTCTATGAATGAAGGAGTTGAGAACCATTTTATCCTCAACATGATGGAGTAAAAAACAAAATTCATCCTCACCCATTCGGGCTAAGATATCCCCAGGGCGCAGATGCTTTTGTAACCGTTCTCCAATCGCTCGGAGTAATTGATTGCCCACCGCATGACCAAAAGAACCATTCACCAGCTTGAACTCATCGCAGTCTAGAAAGACAACCGCAAAGGAAGACTCCCCGCTGTCAATGAGACTCGTTAATCTTTGCAACAAAAATGTCCGACTCGGCAACTGCGTTAAGCTATCTTGAAAAATCATCGTTTGTAACTCAGCCGTTCGCTGTTGTACCATTGCTTCGAGACGAGCATTAAACGTTTCTAACTGTAAATATTGCTGACGAATGCGTAACATTGAGCGCACTCTAGCCATCAACTCCTGACGGTTCACAGGCTTGCCAATAAAATCATCAGCCCCGGCGGATAGGCATAGGGCTAGGTCTTTTTTCGTGGCGAGGGCAGTAACAATAATAATCGGTACTGTTTCCCATTGAGAAATCGCCTTAATGCTCTGACAGACTTCGATACCATCCATCTCTGGCATCATTACATCCAGTAAAATTAGATCCGGCTGAAGAATATCAAGAGAGGCGATCGCCTCTTTTCCATTGTCAGCGTAGTGCAGTTCATAGTCTTGATCGCTCAAGAGCGTTTCAATAACATCAAAATTATCAGGTTCGTCGTCAATAATTAAAATAGAGGGTTTTTTCATAGCTTGTCTCTATTCAGAGGCTAAAAGATCTTTAATCATTGTGACTAATTATCTCAGCTTAATGGGTTGAGGTGCGACACTCAGCCTGCATCTGGGGTGAGACACGACCATTTGACCGCGAGGCTGGATCGACACTCTCTAGAAATCAATTCTGGGGATTTTCAAGCTAAAAGTCGTTGAATACTATCAGCAAGTTGTTTGAGCTTAATCGGTTTACTTAGATAATCACTAGCCCCCGCTTCTAAGCATTGTTCGCGATCGCCACTCATTGCCAGAGCCGTCAATGCCACAATGGGAATATGAATTAAATTCGGATCTTGACGAATCTGCTTGATCGCCTCTAAACCATCCATTTTGGGCATTTGAATATCCATGACAATCAAATCGGGAGTTTTCGACTGAGCTAGGGTAATCGCTTCTTCTCCATTTTTAGCAATTAAAAGACGATAGTGTTTAGCTCTGAGATAACTAGAAATCGTCCGAATATTAGCTTCATTATCTTCTGCCAGTAAAATCAAAGGGGAATCTTGCGATTGAGTCGGATAAATTGTATTCAAAGGAGAAGGAGTGTGCTGTTCGACTGAGGAGAAGGAGGATACAACACTCGGAAGAACAATAGTAAAACGGCTTCCAATACCTTCAGCACTGGTGAGTTCTACCTCTCCGCCATGTAGTTCCACAATACGCTTAACTAGAGCCAGTCCTAAGCCTGTTCCACTATACTGACGATTGAGTGCGCTGTCAATTTGCACAAAAGGTTGAAACAGCTTTTTCATCTTCTCTGGCGGAATCCCAATCCCGGTATCAATGATCGCAATTTGTAGGGGATTCTTCACACTCAATTCTTCTGTATTTTGTACTGGGAAAGTGACTTCTAGGGTGATGCGTCCCCCGGACGGTGTAAATTTAACAGCATTATTGAGGAGGTTGATCAAAACTTGACGAATACGCCGTTCATCCACCACAACTTCAGGTAAACCAACTGGAAGTTTAATCTCAAGCTGAATACGTTTTTTTAAGGCTTGTTGTTTAATAAAGCTCAGGCTTGATTGACACAAATGATGAATAGAAACAGAGGTACAATCGAGTTCCATTTGACCCGATTCGATTTTAGATACATCGAGAATATCGTTAATCAGTTCCAGCAAATGAGAACCACTGCGTTCTACTGTTTCTAAGGCTTTCTGTTGTTGGGAATTAATATTACCTAGCACTTCTTCTTGTAGCACCTCAGTCATCCCTAAAATAGCATTCAGGGGAGTTCGCAGTTCGTGACTCATATTAGCTAGGAATTCATCTTTGAGACGAGTCGCACGAGCCAGTTCTTCGTTGGTTTGTTTGAGTTGAGCCTCAGCTTGCTTATGTTGAGTAATATCGTAGTTAATTCCAATCATCCGTTCCGGTTCGCCTTGAGCATTTCGTTGTACAATTGCATTTGCTTTAATAAAACGCAGGCTGCCATCAGAATGAATAACTCGGAATTCTGTGTCATAGTCTTTTTCACCAGTTAAGGCGTGCTGAGAAACAGTTTGAGCGAGGGGGCGATCCTCTGGATGTAGACGATTAAACCACGCATCATAAATACTGGTAAATTCATCAGGTGTAATGTCGTAAAGATCATACATCTGTTGATCCCAAACCAGAATATTTTGGGGAATATTCCAATCCCAAATCCCAATTCTGGCTGACTCAACGGCTAAATTTAGCCGAGTAGACAATTCTCGCAGATGATCTTCTGTTTGTTTACGCTCTGTGATATCTCTAGCGGCTGCATAAATGAGATCGCCTTGAGGAGTTGCTCGCCATTCTAACCAGCGATATGATCCATCTCGGCAACGGTAGCGATTGAGCAAATTTTGGACTTCTTTACCTTCTTTTAATTGATTGAGTGCAGCTAAAGTTTTATCTACATCATCAGGATGTACATAATCAAGAAACCTTGATCCTTCTAGCTCAGAGAGTGGATAACCCAGGGTTTTTTCCCACTGAGTATTAAGCCGAACAAAATATCCGTCAGTATTGGCAATACAGAGCAAGTCTAAGGCAAGAGAAAAGAAGCGATCAAGTTCCTCGGTTTTCGCTTGTAAGGCAATCTCAGCTCGTTTGCGATCGGTAATATCTTGATACATTCCCAGTATGCCAATGACCTCACCCTCAACAGAATCAAGCGGAACTTTGCTGGTTTCGATCCAGACTTGATTGCCATCGGCTTGGACTTGAGTTTCGATAATTCCGAGTTTATTTGTATCAGAAGCCATGACTTCTTCATCATCAGTCCGATAGACTTCTGCCTCTGTCTCTGCCCAAGGTAAATCGTAATCCGTTTTGCCGACAATTTCTTTTGGGGTTGCTAATCCAGCAGCATTGGCAAAGTTTTGGTTACAACCGAGATAAACGGACTGTCGATCTTTCCAAAAAACGCAAAGAGGCAAGACATCAAGAACGGTTTGGAGAAATTCTTGAGATTGACGCAGGTTAACTTCAGCAAGTTTACGATCGCTAATATCTTGGTATGTTCCCAAAACCCCAATCACTTCACCTGTGAGGTTGTAAAGGGGCAGCTTATTAGTTTCTAGCCAGATTTGTTTTCCATCGGCTTGAACTTGAGTTTCAATAATCCCAAGTTTGGCAATATTAGAGTTGATGACAATTCGATCATCAGCTTGGTAAGCCTCTGCTTCCGTTTTTTTCCAGGGCAGATCATAATCGGTTTTGTTAATCACCTCTGCAACTGAGTTTAGACCTGCATCTCGAAGAAAATTACGGTTCCCGCCCAAATAAACTGAGTTACGATCTTTCCAAAATACTGATAATGGGAAGGTATCTAAAACTGTTTGCAAGAACTGTTTCTGCTCCTGAAGTTCGGCAGTGCGTTCTTCGACTTGAGCTTCTAGAGATGAATTCAATTGTTCGAGTAATGTGATTGCTCGTTGACGTTCTAACTCTGCTGCTGTACGAGCTGCAAAGACTCGTAGAATTTGTTCAGCCCGTTGTGGATCTTGAATAATCTGCTTACTGATGATGCAGAGATGGCCAATCGTTTCACCCTGAATATCGTGACAGGCGATACCCAGATAGCTTTCTGCCTCCATGTCTACTAAGTCCAAATCATCAGGAAACATCTGTTGGACAGAGTGTTCACAGTGCAATGCCCCGCGTTGCAACACTTGTTCGCAAGGGGTGTGGACAATATCGTAGGAAAAGCCGGGTTGTAGGCTACCGTTGGCCCAAAATGCTAGAGTGTGAAGTGTCTTGTCAAGCTGCTCAGTGACAATCACGTAAGAAACACCCAAGGCTTCGGCAATATGACTCGCTAAGGCAGGGAAAAAGTCCTGCCCCATTGTCGCCGCAGTTCCCGCAATCAAATTTTGCAGTTGTTGCTCAATCTGCTTGCGCTCGCTTAAGTCAATATCAACGCAATACATTTCCTGTTCGCCTTGAGAGTTAGTCAGCATTACATGGCTCGAGAACACAACAACTCTAGAACCATCTTTACGCTGTAAATTCAACTCTCCGGCAGGAATTGGTGGCTCTCCATTCCACCAGCTTTGTATTCCTTGGAGTACACACTGTTTGATTTCTGATGGCACAATCAAATCCTCTAGCCGCTGACCAATGGCTTCTGCTTTGGTGTAGCCGTAGAGATCTTCACTGGCATCATTCCAGTAAATCACCTGACGGTGGCGATTATATCCTTGAACTGAAATTTTAGGTGTGGACTCAAATAAATGACGAAATCGCTGTTCACTGTCTCTTAAAGCAGCTTCAGCAAGTTTACGATCGCTGATATCGGTAATCGTACCGACATAGCCAACAATTTCTTGGTTGACATCTCGTTCAGCAACGGCTTGTCCGTACACCCACGTTACTCTGCCATTTTGAGCCTGAAAGCGATATTCCATCTGGAAGGAACGATTTTCTTGAACTGATTGCATCCACTCAGCAATAACTCGCTCTCGATCATCTGGGTGTAAAGTTTGTTGCCATCGATCTCCGAGAACAGCTTCTGAGGAGAGTCCACTAATCTGACAGTAGTGATTATTAACATAGATGCAGTTCCCCATCACATCAGTACGAAAAATCCCCACTGGAACCGCCGCCGCGAGTGTAGCGTAGCGTTGTTCACTTTCTCGTAGACGAGCCTCAACACGCTTGCGTTCTTGGATTTCTGCCTGTAAACTGAGGTTCGCTTGCTGGAGTTGAGCTGTACGTTGCTGAACTTGTTGTTCTAGGTTATCACGAGCGGCTTGTAAGTCCTGCTCTACCTGTTTCAATTTACTGATGTCACGGAGTAAACCCACCCGAATTTCAGCTTCTTCATCTTGTAAAAGGGATTCCGAGAGTAGGGCCGTAAAGGATGAGCCATCTGATGCAGTAATGTTCACTTCAGTGTTTAGAATTGCCAGTTGACTGGATTTTGCTGACATCAGGAGTTGGGTTAAATCCGTTTGATTTAAGACTTGAATAGGTTTACCGATTACCGCTTTCGGGGAACACTGACAGATTTGACTCAGAGCCTCATTAATAAAGAGTAATTGATTTGTCTGATCGGTAATATAGATGCCATCGTGAACGTTTTGCAGGGCATGGGTGAGGAGTTGGATTTTCTCTTCATCATGTTTTCGGGTGATGGCTTTATCAACAATTGTGGATAATACTTTCAAGTAGTGGCGATCTGGATCTTTAATCAGGTAGTCGTAGGCGCCTTGTTGCATCATTTGTACGGCGATTTCTTCATCACCGCTACCTGTTGCCACGATAAAGGGAAGTTTTTTGGTTTTGATCTGCTCTATCAACTCTGAGGCTGTCCCATCACCGAGGTGAAAATCTAAAATAGCAATATCAAATGTCTGTTTCTCCAATATTCTGGTTGCTTCAGCCAGAGTTGTCGCAATTACATAGTGATACGGTAAGGCTGATTGCCTTACAAATCTTGTAAATGCCAACCGATCAATGGCATCATCTTCAACAAAAAGCACTTTCAGCACAGGAACAGGAGTATTAACCAGGCAAGTCATGGCAAACAACAAGGGATGAAGCAGTTAGCTAATTAGATTTTGATATCAGGTCGGGAGACATCTGACCGAGTCGTTTCATTCTAACAAAATCATTAGTCTGAGCCTAAAAGTAATTCTGTACTTTATTTATTCCCGCGCTTGCCGCTTATTTACTCTATTATGGAATATTATTGATAAAATTTCTATCAATCTCACATCCAGTTTTAGCCTGAAATCCAATCTACAAAGGAGCAGAGGCAGCAGTCAAAAGACAAAGTTCGGGAATTTCAAAAAATGGGATGGAAGAACAGGATATCGTACTAAATTAGTATAGCAGGTGTTTTATCACTCAATTTTAACAACAGTAATAGGTATTGTAGCGTATGAATAACTCAATCGGAGTATGCCTGAATATCGAATGTATTTTCAACTCAAAAATCCGAGAACGATAGTTAATATTGTTTAGTCTTGTTGACGCGCGATTGGCGGAGCCGTTGTGATACTATGCAATCGCACAGACTATAAGAGCTTTCCGGGAGTAGCCGGATTTCTTGACGGTAGAAGATTCAAATACGCAGAAGTTGCGATCGCGCTGTCATTCATTCAGGCGATCGCAGTATAATCTATGAAGAAAGATTGAGCAATGATGCGAATTAACGTTCTCGAATTTCATCGAGATGATTGTTTAAGTGCATCACATGGGCTAGCGTGTATTCTTCTTTCGTTAAGTCTCCGTAGATGAAATGAGGAGCAAGAGGTCCTGTATACTGTTCAAAATTGATGTAAGCACTTTTCAAACGGTCTAGGGCTGGCTGAATATTGTTGCTGTCGTCTAAGGTTGGTGCGCCAGGGATTGGCTCATCTAAGGGATGAATCATGTGTCCTACGAAGGAAAAGATAGAAAATGCTAACTTTCCTATAGTGTTCTGAAAAATTTCAGGTCTTTGTTCTGGATAACCTAACATTGAATATTCTATGCTCTGAGCGCAGTGAATGAAAATCTGATAGGGTGTCCACGCTCCGACACTTCTCAGAGACTTATTTTCGAGTTGTTCAATTTGTTGCAGAGCTGAAGCGATTGTTAATTGATCGTGTTGCTCCATGAAGTTAATCCACATTGTTATCTCTCCTTAAGTTATTGATTAAAGTCAAAGACAAAGAGTTGAAGGGCGCAAGCTAAAGCGCCCCTAAATTTCTGGAATTGAGTTAAATTGCAACTTGTTTCCAAGGTGCGAAACTGTTTTCAACTCCGATTAATGCTGGGCTTAGACTCGGATAATGACGACGCAAAACGGTTAACATACTATTGTCATCAATCCAATCTAAACCAAACTGAGTATAAGTTTCAGCCGTATAGTCGTAGGTGAAGAAGCGATCGCTTTTGAGGCGTCGAGAAGCCATTAAGATAAACACTCGAAAAGCCGTATCACTAAACCCAAATCCTTTGGGTGGATTTTCCGCAAACATCCCTACCATCAAGTCCACACTGTTAATATCGTTGTTGTAAACGGATCGTAATTCTTTAGCCCATTCCGCATTCTCCGTAATCTCTTCAAAAGATTTAACCCGAGTCCGACCAATCAATTCTCGGAAATCATTGTAGCGAGGAACACCCCGTTCGCGATCGCGGAGAATATCCACCGCCGCTAAATCAAAAACCTCTCCATTATCCCGAACCAATGTTTGCAGCAATTTCGGATAATTATAAAGTGTTAATGCGCCAGGATGGGAAATACCAAAGGAGTAAAATAAATCCGCCATACTGACTTCTTCCTCAACACTGCGAGACCGTTTCCCTGACACCTCAAACAGGTTTTTAGTAAGCAGTAAGCGACCATCATTAACCGAGTAAAATTCGTATTCATCGGGCATCAGAGGGTGCATCCGATAAACAGAAACAAACTCTTCAGTCAGATAATAGGGCGCTGCATGGTGATCCGTTGAAGAACCCACAATTCCACTCAATAATTCTCCCTCTCCAATACGGCCAATGCTATCTTTAAATTCCTGACCGAGCAAACCCCACCAATTTGCTCTCATCGCAATTTGTAAAGCGGGATGTCCAAGAATCGCGGGAGTCCATTCTACAGTATGAATTTTCGCCAATAGAGCCGCATTAATCAAGCGGGCGCGTTGAAACAGTTGTTCATCATTCCAACTCGGATATTCTTGCTTGAGGCGCGAGCAAAGGTGATTATGCTCTTTGACAAACAAAGTATGGAGCATCCCCAAGCCAACCCACCAGTTATCATTAAATCCAGCCATATCCACTCCAGTTGCTGGATCTAGGGGTAACAAATCTTCAGAAGTCAGAATCATCTTACCGTCTTGGTGAGTCCGCAATTTATCGATGGTTTCTGAGTCACTCCCATAAACTTGAGACGCATCCCACCAGTGAGTCACCTTATTAATGTAAGTTGGAGGAGCAGATTGATCTCCGGAAGGACGAGTGGTGTCAGATTCAGTTTTACTGACTTGTAGGGGACGATATTCTTGAGGCCAGGGGTCATCCTCTGCTAAGGGGAGTTCGTATTTTTCCCCCTGTTCATCGTTACCATGAGCGAACCAATCATGGGTTTGAAATTGAATCCAGGCCCCTGCTAATAAATTCAGCGTTGTTGCGGGAACAAATTGATCTCGACCCAGTAGCTTGCGGCTAATCTCACGAGGATTCGGATTGAGTAAATTAGCTTCGTCTGGATAGACCTGAGTGAGAGGAACATTTCGTCCGAAGCGGGAACCGACTCGCCCCATTTTCGGGTCATTGAGATCGTTAAAACTGCCGTCTGCTGTCCGAATTTTGGTATGGCTGCCATCATCACTGGGTTGCGGTGGGATGACATCATCATTCGTGGGTAAGGTTGCTGTATCGTAGAGATTGTCCTCCCGCATCCGGTTGCGAAATTGAATTAGTTTTAGGAGGGCAACAGGAGTGGGCAGTTCATGCCAGGGTTTTTTTCTAAACAAATTGGTCAAGAAATTAAACATAGTTATTGATGATTTATCTCAGAGTTCAAAGTGAATGGTTTCTATGGATGTTCCTATGAGCTTAGATAGTATTACTGTCAAAAAAAGTCTCTGGGTTTGTCCCGTTTACCGATCTACCGATTAATTCGGTGATTTGATCGAAAATTTCCTCAAAGACTCAATCATTTTTTCTTAAGCTTTGAGGCGAGGATAATCAACAGATCAATCTGATGGTTCGAGTGACTATAATTTGAATTGAATTATTTGAGTAGAGGCAAAGAAAAATGACTGTGACTTTAGCTGAGTTGGTCAAAATGTCCCAAGCTGAATTAGATGAAGTTTACTGTAATGGCCCGATTGGAACAATTCCTGACGGGAGTGGTAAAGGGACCGCAATTATCATGCCCGGTTCACCCATGACCGAAGGAATGACCTCATTAGTGAATGTCTTGGCATGGCAAGGTAAGGTTTTTAATCGGGAACGAGGATACTTGTTAAACAAGGTTGGTCCTTTGAGTTGGGAACTGGTGGATGCCAAAGTTTATGTTGGCAATAGTTGGCTGTGTGAAGATGAATCTATCATCATAGATTATTCTCAGAGTTCGTTCTTCCTGGCTCAACCCATTCGTGATGAAATCCGAGAAGTGGCACCTAATTTGTATTTAGGGAATGCCTATTGGGACCAAACACGGGTGTTGAACTTTGCTCTAGAATTCTAAGAAATTCTAAGAAGATATTGATACACTAAACTCATCTTCTGTTCAAGTGGAATCAAACCCGGACTTTTTGAGGTTGGCATAAACCGAATTGATCTAGTTATTCCAACAGAGCAGAAGATGAATAGTTCATCAATATTTAGGGTTTGCTAAAAAAGTTTTATAGCAACTGCCAGAGCTGTTAGGATGCAAATTATAGATGGAAAAGTCTCTGCCCATGCTGAGGTTTCCTGAGCGTATAGGGCAGAGTAATCAGGCATTTACCGATTTGACCGTATGATGAACCTCTATCTCCCCCGAAAAAAATTACACTGTAGGTCTACCATTAACAGAGATCGAGTGGGATGTCGAAGTCTTTGATGAGCCATACATAATATCAATGGTAACGCTCACAGAGTCTAAAATTTCAGCTAATCGATACTCACTACCAAATACGTTGGGGATTGTCTGAGTGAGTAGCTCCATTACCAGATTTTCATTAAGGACTTCCCAAGAATCAGTCTCATTGGGGTAATGCCTGATAAAGCTAGCAATGTAATTATAGATTTGCATGAACTCTGGATACTGAAGCTGATTATTGTCTGTAGCATCCACATAGTCATAGCTGACGGTCAGGTCAATCGTAGCATCACCCTGATGCTCTACTGGATAATCTTCCAAGGTAAACATCCAGGATTCATTCAGGACAATCCCTTCTGGAGTCGGGCTTCCTAATACAATAGTAGTTCGGGGAATCAAAATATCAGACGACCCAGGTAGAACATTAATTTCAACAGTCAGCATATCCACAACCTCTGATAGATTAGATTCCAAACCTGACACGGTTGATATGGGTTGGTTTAGAAGGCTAAGAACTAGATTTTTATTCAGAATTTCCCAGAAATCAGTTTCGTTAGGATAATTGGTTAAATATTCATGGATATAGTTGTAAACTTGCTGTATTTCTAGATATTGCCATGGATGGTCTGGCATCAAGTCATCTCTATAGTCATAGGTAACTGTCAAATCGATGACTCCTATTCCCTGATGTTCAATTGTGTAGTTATCAAGCTTGAATGACCAGCTATTGTCGAAGTTCATGCTGGAATTTAGAGATACAGTCTTAGCCAGATCCAAATCTGTAATTGTATTGATTACAGGATGTGTGATTATGATCGCAGTGACAATTGAAATCATCATCATAATGACTAGACGATTCCAGCAACGATGGTTTCCCAAATGAAAGGGATTGTATTTCATAGCGGTTTTGTATTATGAAGAATAATTAGATTTCAGCTATCCCCATGCGAGATAGTAGAGGTGATGATTCGTCAACTCATCCAAACGCTCTGGCATAAACTCTTAGAATAAGAACGTAATAAGTAAGTTACACAACTAAGTTTGGCACAGGTAAATCATCAAAACCCTTCACATACACCCTTGAAAAATATCCTATGCAGGTCATATCATATACATTCTATCTATCTATGTCATTATAAATAAGTTTTATAAATCTAAAAGTCCATCATTATTATTAAATAACTATTATTTAGGTGGTGACATCGATAGATTTTAGTATTAAGTTATTTCTGAGTTAATCATTTAAATTAAATTTGGATAAATCTAGCAAAGATACGATTATACGATTGGCGAAAATAATCTGAGTGTGCTTCAAGATAAAGCATAGAAAGACTTGGTAGTGATATCATAGAGATGGCGTGAGCAAGTAATACATAACTGATGAGCTAGTATTAGAGGCGATCGCTATCAGAGACTGCTCAAAGAAATAAATGACGAAACGCTTCTGGCGACGACAGATTTGTACGGAGGACTTGCCATTGATCAGGTTCGACTAGCAGAAAGGATGAAAGCAAGTTGCGTGATTTCAACAGACGCAGCATTAAAAAAGCAATTTCTTTAGCCGATTATCTCTGATTTCTATATGACACTTGACAAAGTGGAAAGTTAATGCAGAAAAGAATAATCCCTTACAAGTTTTTCTGAGCCTGAAGATCAGTTATTTCTCTTCGGTCACTCGAACTCATGGTCAGGACACTTTGCAAGGTGGATAGCTCGACTAACGGATTTTCCTCAACTCGCTAAGATCTAGATATAGAGAGGACACTGTAGAAATTCCCTCTACTCTAGATGTTATAACCATGATTAGGGTGAAATAAATATTATGTTATCCAGTCCCGATAAAGATACTTACGAACGCAATGGCAAAGGCTCAATTGAGCCAACTGTAACTGAAAAACCGATTTCAAATAAGCCTAAAAAAAATCGCTTTATTGGTTTATTACTGGGCTTATTCGCCGCAGGTTTGCTAACAGTTCCCGTTGCATTTCATGTGGCTCAAAATCGAACTCAGCTTAAACCTGATATAATAGAAAGCCTCACCGTTCCTGTGGAAACTCAAGACTTAACAGTGCGGATTACCGCCAGTGGAGTCGTTCAACCTGTGCGTCGAGTCAACCTCAGCCCCAAAACTCAAGGACGTTTATCTCAGTTATTTGTCGAACAGGGCGATCGCGTTGAAGCAGGCCAGATTGTGGCTCGGATGGAAAGCGGAGAAATCGAAGCTCAACTCCTGCAAGCTGAAGCCGGGTTAGCCCGCACCAAAGCCAACCTCAGTAAACTGCAAACCGGAAGTCGTCCCGAAGCTATTGCTGCATCTCAAGCCAAGTTAGATCGGGTTCTCGCGAGGTTAGCTGAACTCGAAGCTGGAACTCGCTCGGAAGAAATTGCTGTGGCTCAGGCTAAACTGAATGAAGCTGAAGCCAGACTCGCAGATGCACGTTCCGGAAGTTTACGAGATGAAATTGCTCAAGCCGAAGCCCGACTGGTTGCAAACAAAGCCGATCGCGAACTCGCCAGTGAACGGGTGCGACGTTATCAGGGTTTGAAAGATCAAGGTGCGATTTCTGAAGACAACTTACAGGAATATCTGCAAAATGAACGTAGATTGAGTGCGTTAGTTGATGAAGCCGCCAGACGCATCGAACAGCTTCAGCAAAGTCAGCGATCGCAAGTCGAACGTCTCGAAGCAACGGTAGAACAGGAACGTCAAGCTTTGCGACAACTCCAAAATGGCGCTCGCCCGGAAGAAATTGCTGCGGTTCAAGCCGAAGTTGCAGAAGCGCGGAGTCAGTTAAATGAGTTGAGAAATGGCACTCGCCCAGAAGAAATCGCCGCCGCTCAAGCCGAAGTTCGAGAAGCTGAAGCACAAATTCGTTTCTATCAAACTCAGTTAGAAGATGCGAATGTTCGCGCTCCTTTTTCGGGGATTATTGCTCAACGATATGCTGTAGAAGGAGCATTTGTAACTCCTGCAACTTCCGCCTCAGATGCGAGTTCTGCGACTTCGACTTCGATTGTTGCTTTAGCAAAAGATTTAGAAGTTTTAGCCAAAATTCCTGAAGCTGATATTGGTCAAATTCGACCCAATCAAAAAGTAGAAATTGTTGCTGATGCTTACCCGGATCAAGTGTTTGAAGGACGGGTTCAATTAATCGCACCCGAAGCGGTTAAGGAACGAGATGTTACACTCTTTCAAGCACGAGTTGAAATCCTCAGCGGGAAAGATATTCTTCAGTCGGGGATGAATGTTGATTTAAAATTTATTGGCGATAAACTTAATGATGCTCTCGTGATTCCAACGGTTGCGATCGTTACCAACAAAGGAGAAACAGGTGTTTTACTTCCTGATGAAAAAAATCAACCTCAGTTTCATCCCGTTACAATCGGATCGACGATTGGGAATCAAATTCAAATTCTAGAAGGAATCGAAGCAGGCGATCGCGTCTTTATTGAATTACCCAAAAATAAAAAATTAGAAGACATCATCAAGTAATTCATCAAAAGCACAAACTCAATTAAACCCGAGTCAACCTATCCGCTTTAAAATATGAACTTCCTCGAACAAGTTAAAATGGCAACCACCACGCTACTCGCCAACAAAATGCGAAGTAGTTTAACCATGCTCGGAATTATCATTGGTAACGCCTCTGTTATTGGCATGGTGGGCATTGGAGACGCAGCCCAAAGCTTTGTAAATGAACAAGTAAACTCCTTGGGACCTAATGTTTTGTTTGTCATTCCAGGGAGTCCCGAAGCTCAAAGTCGCCCTGTTTATCCACCCCAAACTCTCGTTTTAGCTGATGCAGAAGCCATTGCAGAACAAGTTCCTCTCGTTGCAGAAGTAGCACCTTCTCTCAACGGAAGTCAAATTATGACCTATCGTGGAAAAAATGCCTCTGCGTCTTTAATTGGTACCACACCTGAATATCTTCCAGTGCGAAGTTTTGATGTGGCTAGAGGTCGATTTATTAGCGATCTAGACTTAAAACGAAATGAACAAATAGTAGCACTCGGTTCTGAACTCGCAGAACAATTATTCGGAAATGAAGACCCCATTGGTAAACAAGTTAGACTCAAAGATATTAGCCTACAAGTTGTGGGAGTGATGCAGCCAAAGGGTTCATCATTTGGGAGTAATGAGGATATGAATGCCTTTATTCCGATTACAACAATGGCAAATCGAGTTGTCGGACAAACTTCTCCTTACGGAATTCAAGTGACCTTTATTTCTGTTTCAACTAAGAGTCAAGATAGCCTCAAAGCTGCTCAATTTCAGATTGAAAATTTACTGCGACTCAGACATAAAATTACTGATGAAGATGACTTTACTGTTCGCAACCAAAAAGACCTGATGAATACATTAGGACAAATTACCGGAGCCTTAACATTAGTTTTAGCCGCAACAGCAGCAATTTCTTTATTTGTCGGTGGAATTGGTATTATGAATATTATGCTGGTTTCTGTCACCGAACGGACTCAAGAAATTGGGTTACGCAAAGCGATTGGTGCTTCTCAGCAAGATATTCTGGCTCAGTTTATCATAGAAGCAGTGATTTTATCAGCCGCAGGTGGATTAGTCGGAACCGCAATTGGGGTGAGTGGAGTCTTTTTAGTCGGTGCATTGACTCCTTTATCCGCAGGCGTTTCTCCAGTGGCGATCGCAGTTGCAGTGAGTGTTTCGGGTGGAATTGGTCTATTTTTTGGGGTGATTCCAGCTCGGCGTGCGGCTAAACTCGATCCGATTGTTGCTTTAAGAAGTGCATAAATGTAGCTTTCAGCTTTTATTTTGAGTCAACTTAATATCAATTTATCAAGATGCAAACCTCTATTTCTCCTGAACACAATCATCAACAACAAACCTCAGAGCGCACCATTATTCAGCTTGAAAATATCAAGAAAGTTTATGGAATGGGTGAGGTTCAAGTTCAAGCCTTAAAAGGTGTTAACCTGACTGTTGAACAGGGCGAATATTGTTCAATTATGGGAGCATCCGGTTCTGGGAAATCAACCGTAATGAATATTGTCGGGTGTTTAGATCGTCCGAGTTTCGGTGCTTATTATTTGGATGGAGTCAATGTGGCTCAAATGTCCGAGCAGGATTTAGCGAAAATTCGCAATATCAAAATCGGATTTGTTTTCCAACAATTTCATCTGTTATCTCAATTAACTGCCCTCGATAATGTCATGTTACCGATGCTTTATGCTGGAATTCCCGCAGGAGAACGCCGTCAACGAGCAACAGAAGCACTGATTCGAGTCGGATTAGAAAATCGGATTCAAAATAAACCGAATCAACTCTCCGGAGGACAACAACAACGGGTGGCGATCGCACGTGCTATTGTTAATCGTCCAGTCTTATTACTCGCAGATGAACCAACCGGAGCATTAGACTCGAAAACGACTCAAGAAGTGATGGATATTTTCACCGAATTAAATGCCAGTGGAATGACGGTTGTGATGGTCACGCACGAACCCGAAGTTGCGCGTCAAACCGGTCGAATTGTTTGGTTTCGAGATGGTGAAGTGATTCATTCTCATCTCACGCCCAATGATTTACATGAGGCCACTTTCTAACTCATTTTGGTTAAACTGAGAAAAATGGTATTCCTTGCGGACTATTTATTAATCCCTAGAGGAGAATCCATAAATTTACTCTTAACAGACCATTAAGGGAACTTGAGCAATACGGAAATTATTCTATAAATTTGAATAGTCTTTTAAATAAGCTTCTAATTTCTGTGTTGTAACGATGTCTATTTTGTCCCCTATTCAAAAGCAGATTACTCGATGGGAGTGGCGAGGGAGTCGGGTGTTTTGGAGTGTGCTGACTGCTCTATTTTTTCCCCAGTTCCCGGCTTCGGCTCAAGTTTCACCCTATTGTCAACTCTCCCCAGAACAGATTACTCTCAAAGACAGTTTGCGTCTAGCATCTACGGCGAGTCCAGAAGCGAAGAAACAGTACGAAGATACTTTAACTCAACACGCTCAAGCCGTTTTTCGCTGTCGGGGACAAAGCTGGCTGAAAGAACAAGCAATTTGGCTGAGGTTGTATCCCTGTGATGCTCAACCCGGAGTGATTGATAAAATTTTAGATGATTTGGTGAATCGAGGATATAACAAAGTCTATCTGGAAGTCTTTTATGATGGACAGGTGTTACTTCCCGCTTCCCAGAATAATACACCTTGGCCGTCTGTTTTGCGATCGCCAGGAACTGAAAATATTGATTTACTAGCAGAAACAATTCAAAAAGGACGCCGACGGGGATTAAAAGTCTATGCTTGGGCGTTTTTGCTCAATTTTGGCTATACTTACACTTTACTCCCTGATCGCAATCCGGTTTTAGCGCGGAATGGAGACGGTGAAACGACAGTCACTGCGATCGCGGCTGGAAGTGATGCAGATGATTATGGCGAAAGTTATACCAATCAAGGTTTTGTCGATCCCTACAATCTGCAAGCCCGTCAAGACTATCAGACGCTGTTAGAGGCGGTTTTAGCCCGTCGTCCTCAAGGAGTTCTTTTTGACTATGTTCGTTATCCCAAAGGCTTAGGTGGGGCTTCTGTTGCCTCGAAAGTAAAAGATTTGTGGATTTATGGAGAAGCTTCTCAACAGGCTTTTCTGCAACGGGCAAATAATGAAAAAGGACAAGAACTGATAGAGCGATTTTTGCGTCAAGGTTATCTGACTGAAACCGATTTGCAACAAATTAATGCTCAGTTTCCTGAAATCGAAGAACCCGAACCCGAAACCGACGAACCCAAACCAGACAATCCTGAACCAGACATTAACCCCAATCAACTGTGGCAAGATGAAAAAGCCTTAACTCCTCTAACATCTATCCCATCAATGGGAGACAGTTGGCAACAACAGTTATGGCGTCTTAGTGTCGCCCATGCTCAACAAGGAATTTTAGAATTTTTAGGGTTTGCTAGTCAAACGGTTCAACAACGAGGCTTATCTGCGGGCGCGGTATTTTTCCCGGAAGGAAATCGCCGTATTCGTCAACAGGGGTTTGATTCTCGTTTACAACCCTGGAATCAATTCTCAACTCAGATCGAATGGCATCCGATGTCCTACGGTGTTTGTGGAAATACTAGCTGTATTGTCTCTCAAGTTCAAACTGTTATCGACCAAGCCTCGCCTGGGGTAAAGATTATTCCTGCATTGGCGGGAGATTGGGGCAAGGCTATCAACAATCGTCCCTCTTTAGAAGCACAAATGCAAGATATTCACAGTACAATTCCCCAAATTAATGCTATTAGCCATTACTCCTATGATTGGCAAGACCCTGAGTTCACCCGACAACGTAAGTTTTGCCCAGGGTAGTTAAACAGGTAGTTAAACAATAGTTACCATGAACCTGTATTTTTTAGGAACGGTGAATACTCTGGGTTTGACCAACGCAGAGGTAAACTTCCTTCGACTCGATAACCTGTTTTGAGATGAAAGCGAAATAACCGTTCAGCACCTTCATAAGTTGCTATTTCTGCCCCTTCCCAAATCACTTCTGCATCGCCTGTCAAATACAGCAAATTGCCCTGTTCAAAATCGATAAACAATAGTCCTGCATGAGGATTGAGTTCGATATTACCGAAGGTATTAAAGTGGCAATTTCCTACAAAGTCAGGAACGGTTAAGGTGTTGTTTTGATCAATTCGTACAAAACCGGGTTTGCCACCCCGATGGGAAACATCAACTCCACTGGCTAACCCGGCAGATTTATCTTGATAAGCGGTTGCAATGAAGAGGGTATCAGCCGCAGTAATTATTGCCTGTTCGGCTTCTCCAAAGAGATTAATTTCATGGATAGGTTTAGATGTTGCTAGATCATACTCAACCCACTCAAACAAACGAGACTGAATATATTGAGGGCAATTCCCAAAACTCTGAGTCACTTTCACCTCGAACCCTTCAATATCAGTCGTATTCACAACTCCATTCAAACGGTTGCGGCGACGAGTATTGAGTTCGATACCGAGTAAACCAATATCAATACCCTCTGCAAGAGTTGTTGCTAAAGGATCGCCAAATAGCGGCTTGGTTTTGACTCGCAATGTTTGCTGATCTGGAGATGACAGAAAACCCGGTTCTCCAACGAGAATTGATGCCCAAAGATCACCTGACGAATCAACTGTACCAACTATTAAATAAGGAAGTTGGGCAAAGAACTGACGATGCTGTTCTGGCATGAATTCTCGGATCACTCGTCGCCCTTGTTTGTCCATCTGCTCCTGCGCTCCGAGTCGGGCTTGAATTGCTAATTCACCTGCATGAAAAGGGGATTCATCGCGGGTCCAACCTGGGTTTACCATTGTAGGGTCTCTCCGTTTGGTGTGTACAAATAGGATCAGAAGCGATCTAAAAAAGCCTTCAACTTTTTTCAGTACACAGTTTATCAAACTGATTATCAAACTGAGCAAGGCTGAACGCGCTCATACTCTTTAATCTAAGCTGAAAGCTGTTAGCTAATTAAATTCCCGGCATCGAAACATAACCTGGAAGTTTTTTAATCCGCTCCATCCAAGCTAATACATTTGAGTAAGAAGAAAGATCAATCTTACCATCACCAGATAGAGCAACATAGGGGAAAACAGCAATATCAGCAATCGTTGGATGTTCAAATTCTAGCCAAGTTCGTGTACTCAAATGTTGGTTTAATTGAGTTAGAATATATTCTGCTTTCTCGTGAGCGCGATCAATATTAATATTCGTTACACCGAAAAAGTGGAAAAGTCGAGCATTTTCAGGCCCTTGGCGAACTTCTCCGACTGTTGTAGACAACCAACGAACCACCTGCGCTAAGGGAAGTGCATCCGCCGGAAGCCATTGTTCGCCCCCATATTGTCGTGCTAAGTACACTAAAATTGCCTGAGCATCTGCTAGTTTAATATCACCATCGATCAGTAAGGGAACTTGTCCGAAAGGGTTGAGTGCTAAGTATTCAGGTGATTTATGTTCCCCTTTCAATAAATCTACTTCGATCCATTGGTACTCAAGGTTGAGTAGTTCTAGAAAGAGTTTGACTTTGTAGCTGTTACCGGAGAGTTCAAGACCGTAGAGTTTAATCATTTTTATTCTCCTAATTTGAAAACTGTACCGTTCGTTCGGTATAAAATTAATGTACAGAATGTTCGGTACAATGTCAAGAGATGAGTTCAATATTTTTTGGCGATGGCAAAAACCAAGTACATTCCCAGTCTGTTGCAGCTATTTCGGGAACACGGCTATGATGGGGCAACTCTCGCTAAAATCTCAAAAGCAACGGGGTTAGGGAAAGCCAGCCTCTATCATCACTTTCCCGGAGGCAAAGACGAAATGGTTGATACAGTTCTAGACTATTTAGAACAAGGTATTGAAGACCATATCCTCAAACCGCTTCACAGCGAGGGAAACGCCGAAACCCGATTTCAGAGAATGTGTGCAGAAATCGCCCAACAATTTGAAGATGGGAAGCAGCCTTGTATTTTTGCAATATTGCTGATGGGGTCATCGCGGAGTGTTTTTCATAGTAAAGTAGAAATGCTGTTGCGAAAGTGGATTAATGCGATCGCAGAGGCTTTAATTGCAGAGGGACTTGATGAAACCCTCGCAGTTCAGCGTAGCGAAGATGCGGTGTTAGCAATTGAAGGGGCGTTAATTTTGTCTCAAGGTTTAAATGATTTAGCACCCTTTCAGCGTGTTATTCAGCAGTTACCTCAACAACTCTGCCAGAATTTAAAGTAAGCTGTTCGACATTTAAACTAGGAATTACCTATTGCCTACTACCTACTGCCTACTGCCTTTACTGAGATTCAGATATCCTAAACTGATTTGACCCGGTTGAATCGTTATTTCTTCAAATTTATTGTTTTGAGGAGAGTCAAGCTGTACTCGCAGTTCACCTGCGGCATTCACACCGACAATTTTACCCGATTTTTCAGCAATATTAATGCGATCGCCAAGACAGGTTAAAAGTTGGGAATAGGATTTTAATAGGGGTTCAATTCCGATGTGGGATAACTGCTGTAAGCCTATTTTTAAGCCTTGTAAGACCAATGCAGCTAACATTTCAATAGAATGAACTTTGGCAGAATCAGAATACTGAGTCAAATAGGTTTGTAGATTAATTCCTGTTTCTGGAACCGTATTTTTCCAATTGATTCCAACTCCAATCACCGCTCGGATAATTTTCCCCTGACTGACCTTTGTTTCCGTGAGAATTCCGCCTAACTTCCGTTTTTTCAAGAGTAAATCATTCGGCCACTTTAAATCAACAGGAATGTCATAACTTCTGAGCATTGTGGCAATTCCCCAAGCACCAGCAAGAGTCAGTTGAGCTTGTTGACAGGCTAAAATTTGGGGTTCTATTGCCAAAGATAAATATAATCCTCCGGAGTTAGATTGCCATTGTCGGCCCCACTGTCCACGTCCGGCAGTTTGAGTGCTAGCAATAACAACAGTTCCAGCTTTTGCACCCGAATTCATTAACTCCCAAAGGGTTTGGTTTGTTGAGGGAATACAATCAAATAGATGCAGGTCAAATACTTCCAGAAAATTATTTAGGTGAGCATTTTCCGGCTCAGTTAACCCCTGCAAAGTTTCCAAAGCAGCTTCTAAACGTTGGCGATTGAGAGTCACAGGTCAGTTATAGTTCAGTTATAGTGAAGAATTATTGGGCTAAAATCAAAAAAACTTGCGTTCAACAGCAAACCATAACACGTTTTCGTATGTATACCTGGCACTGGCATCAATGGCAAGACTTACCCTATCTTAGATGTAGCTTGCTCGACTCTTGGCAACATGGCTTTTTTAGCCGACAGTTTAGCCCACAAACCCCAGCAGAATTGGTTGCAGGTTTAGACCCAACGGCGAAAGCTTATCGGCTGAAACAGGTTCATGGAAATCTAGTTCTAAAGACCAGCCAAGTTCGACCTTTACCTACTCCGAACTCAACAGATACCGTTGAACTCTTAGAAGCAGATGCCTTACTAACCGAAAATCCCCATCAAGCGGTATGGGTTGCCAGTGCTGACTGTGTACCTGTTTTAATTGCAGATGTAGAAACTGGACAGGTTGCCGCGATTCATGCAGGCTGGCGAGGAACGGCTGCTAAAATTGTACCGTTCGCGATCGCTCAGTTCCAAGCCCAAGGCAGTCAATTAGTAAATCTACGCATTGCGATGGGGCCAGCGATTTCAGGAGAAGTTTATCAAGTTTCTGATGATGTGGCTGTTCGCCTCGGTGCAACGGTTTTACCGATAGATGAGACAACTCCGACCGAGGTGCTAGCGGCGTTATTTGAATTGGCTGAGTCTCCTGTTCTCAGCGATGCGGAACCGAATAAAGTGCGCGTAGATGTTCGTCGAGTCAATGCTTTACAGTTAGAACAGCTTGGAATTAGTCCCGAACAAGTGGCGATTTCTCCACACTGCACCTACAAAGAACCAGAGTCCTTTTTCTCCTACCGTCGAGAGCATCTCAAAAAGGTTCAATGGTCAGGAATTGTCAGTATCGAGCTTTGAGCCACTCCAGCCAATACTGTGTCTTGTATACTTGATAAATATGGACAAACTCTATGTCTATATCTTAAAAGTAAACGCCTTAACCTGATCCTCTGTATTCAGGGTGATCGCGTTAAGCTTAAGTTAGAAAGAAAAGCTTAATAAACTGCGATGAGTGAGCAAAGTCCCTACGAACAGCTTGGGGTCACTGTGGATGCCTCCTTTGACGAAATTCAGGATGCACGCAATCGACTGAGAGAGCAATATAGTGGTGAGCGTCAGCTCATTGAGTCCATTGAAGCGGCTTACGATGCCATTTTGATGGATAGACTGAAATTGCGCCAGGAAGGAAAAATCAAAGTTCCCGAACGGATTCGGTTTCCGGAACGGATCTTGCAAAAACAAAAAACCTCAACCACTGAGGTACAGCCTGCGAGTCCCTCGAGGCCTGCATGGTTACAGCGGATGACTGATACGCCGACTCGCTCAGATCTTTTATGGACATCAGCGATGTACGGGGGACTCAGTGTGTTGAGTATTTATCCCGGAATGAATATTCAATTGTTACAACTTCCTTTGGCTCTCGGAGTTGGTGCAGGTTTGTATTTTTTGAATCGTAAAGAAAATCAGTTTGGTCGAGCCGTATTGTTAACGGTTGCAGGTCTAATTTTCGGTTTAATTTTGGGGAGTTTACTGACTCCGATGGCGGGGGTAATAGAACCCGAACGCTTTATTACATTGGTGACTCTAGTGGTGTTGTGGGCGGTTAGTTGCTTTTTGCGGTAGTCCATCCATGCTGGAGTTTCACGAGAAAGTCTGAAGCGATGAGTATTTTTTAACGAGAGACTTCAGGCTTTCTTATTTGTTCTTGAAGTTGAGTTCAATTGAAACTCTTCTCTTCTCAAAATATTCTATATTCTTAGTATATTGATTCAGAAATGATCTGAGTATTATGAAATCTATCAATCGTTTGAGATGGGTAGCTCTAGGTGCAACTCTGTTTTTAACAATTCACTTATTTTTGACTTCGTTTCTGTGGGGATGGCTAACGAGTCGTAGAGCGATCGCAACTCCTTCTGAATATCAAGCTTTACCTACTACTATTCTAACAGACAATGGTGCTTTACAAGCGGATGTTGAGTCATTCTCTGAAGATTCTATAGAAGCGACAGATTTAGATTCTCTATCGGTTTCCGCAGAAGATAAAGAAACAACGCCTGAAGACGAAACTCCGGGTAAGTTGCAGAGTTTAGAGACAGAATTTCAAAAATCAGAAAACTTTACCATACTGGCTCAAGCCGATCAGTTTTATCGGAGTGGAAATAAAACCAAAGCCGAACAACTTTATCGACAGGTTAAAAAACCCTTTGAAGCTGAAAAATCCTTCCAATTTATTAGACCTGTTACCAGTCCGAAACAGTTAGCCCCCGAAGCACAACCGCTTTGGATTGAAGCTCAAGCTACCTGGAAAGAAGCAAACGATCTAACTGCTTTACAAAAATTTGTTGAACTTCATCCCGAATTTATTCCCGGTCATATTTTATTAGCTGAAGCCTACGAAAAGAAAGATAAAACTGAACAATCTCTAAAAGTTTTAGAACAGGCTACCAGTTTATTTCCCGATTCCTATGAACTGATTATTGCTCAAGTTAAAGCCTTTGAAGCCGATAAGAAATATCTAGAAGCTTCTATTGCGGCTCGTCAATTTACGATTATTCAACCTAAACATCCGCAAGCAAAAACCCTGACTGAACGCGCTGATAAAAACTTGAATAAATTTCAAGATAGACTCGAAGGACAAATGGTGAGGCGTGGAATCTTTGGAACCGTTGTGCGTGTCGGCGGATGTATGCTTTTAGGCGCCTGTAATCCGGTGGGTGCTGCAATTGGAGAAGGGATCAAAATGGGAACGCTAATTGTTCAAGGGGAATCTGGAATTGGAGAGCAAATTGCTGGAATTTATAAGCGAGAATTGCCTATTGTTCGAGCCGGAGAAGTCGTTGACTATGTGAACGAATTAGGCATGAAAATTGCAGAGTCGATGGGTAGAGATGACTTTGATTATGAATTTTATGTCGTTCAGGATGAAGCGTTAAATGCGTTTGCATTACCGGGCGGAAAGGTGTTTGTAAATACGGGCGCAATTTTAAAGACAGATTCAGAAGCAGAATTAGCAGGTTTACTCGCCCATGAAGTGAGTCACTCTGTTCTGTCTCACGGGTTCAAACAAGTGATTACCAGCAATATTTATAATAACGTGGGAGAACTTTTGAATGCGGCTTTAAATATTGATGTTCCCCTCGGAAATATTATTGCGAATGTGATTAATTTAGACTACAGTCGAGACCAAGAACGACAAGCAGATTTAGTGGGAACGCGAGTATTAGCAACGACTGGATATGCAGCCGATGGCTTACATAATTTAATGATGGCTTTAGCAGAAGAAAAGGGAGGAAGTCAGGGCTCATCTTTCTTTTCTACTCACCCCGCAACCACGGAACGAATTGCCTATATTGAGGATTTAATTCAACGCAACGGGTATAATCGTTATGCCTTTGAAGGCGTGGAAAAACACGCTCGAATTCAAAAAGAAATTGCGAAACCGGATATAGAATTTAGAGAGGAAAAGTAATTGCATAAAGAAAAGATAAACTTTACCCCTAGAAGATGAATAAGCCGAGTTTGAACAGGATTGGCTCTGTAGAATGCGATCGCTCGATAAACTTGTTCTAATCTTAGAGATCGACGGGTAAATCTTGGCGGGGTCTAAAGCTATTTAACTGACGTAATTTTTCGTAGAGATTTCGCTCTTCCGGACTAGGATTTTGGGGGATAACTATTTTTAATTCTACTAATTGATCGCCTCGTTTTCCAGTTCCATTTGGATAACCTTTATTAGCTAAACGTAACCATTTACCCGATGTTACACCAGAGGGAATCTTCATTTTGACCCAACCATCTAGAGTGGGAACTTCAATTTCATTTCCTAATACGGCTTCACTGGGAGTAATCGGAACTTCACAGACAATATCTGAACGTTCGAGTTGAAAATAGGGATGAGGAGAAACATTAATTTTCAGATATAAATCACCACCACCGATACCTTGATTTCTGAGGCGAATCCGTTGACCTGTGACCATCGCCCCAGGTAAACTCACTTCTAAATTTCGTCCATCTTCTAAACGAATGCGTTCTGTTCCGCCTGTATACGCTCTTTCTAAGGGTAATGTTAATCGGGCTTCGATATCCTGTCTTTCTTCACGAGGTGGAGCTTTATAAACTGCTTTTGTACGAGGTGAACGATAGGGGTCGGGGGAGACTCTTTCTGGAGGGTCTTCGGTTGCGGTTCGGACTCGGCGTTCTCGTCCTAACAGTTGATCGACAAAGGTGTTAAAATCGGGGTGGTCTTCAAAGTCAAGCTCTTCAGTTTGTGTGCGACCATTTGTTGCTCTACTCACCCAATTTTTGACACCAGAAAAGGGAGCACTTTGGCGGCTTTGAAATCCTTTTTGCTTCCAGAATTTACTGTATTCGTCATACTGCGCTCGATTGTCAGCGTCCGATAAAATATTATAGGCTTCCCCAATATCTTTAAATTTTTCTTCGGCTTCTTTATCACCGGGATTCAGATCGGGGTGATATTGTCTAGCCAGTCGGCGATAGACTCGCTTAATTTCTTCTAGCGTCGCGTCTTTAGGAACACCTAAAATTTGATAATAATTCCGAAAGTTTTGCATCTTTAGGGTCAATAAATTTTAAAGGATTTGCAGTCAAAATCAAGAAGATACACCGATTTTTTTAACGGTCTGTGTTTATTTACAGTGAAGCAATTTAGGACTCAGGATGGGCAGTCAACAAAGGTTTAAGCTTTATTAACGTTCTTAATATCGCTCGGCTTGGGGATGTTCAAGAACTTATAGCCAATCATCATCGTTATCATCCCAATCATCACTTTGATAGTAACGTTTTGTGGTGCGACGAGTATCAAAATTGTCTGAACGAGGAGGATAATCACGGTAGTCATACCGTTCTGAAGGGCGGCGGTCATCAGCAGAAAAAGTACGACGAATCGATCCAAACAAATCATCATCGTCATCTGCATCCATCAAAGAAACCTCGCGTTTGAGGTCGTAGAGTGCATCCTCTAAATCCGCCCCCACTTGATCGATACCGCGATCGTCATCTCGTTCTAGGCTATCACGCAACGCCCGAATTAAAGTTTCGATTCGTCCTCGCTGACGTTGGGCGAACTGCATTCCGTAGTCGAGGGCGACTTCTCGCAATTGTCGTTCGGCTTGATAGGTTAAAGCTTGGGCGCGGTTGCGTTTTTCGACTCGTTCTCGTTGCAATCGATCTTGATCGGCAAATCGTTCTGCTTCTTCGATCATGCGATCAACTTCTTCTTGACTCAGAGTTGAAGCCCCTTGGATGGTAACACTTTGTTCTCGTCCGGTGGTTTTATCGAGGGCAGTGACCAGTAAAATACCATTGGCATCAATATCGTAGGAAACCTGAACTTGGGGAACACCTCGCGGCGCAGGCGGAATTCCGGTCAGTTTGAATTTCCCCAAGGATTTGTTATCGCGGGCGAGTTCTCGTTCACCTTGCAAGACGTGAACTTCTACCATCGTTTGGTTATTTTCTGAGGTGGAGAAGATATCCGAACGCCGGACTGGTATGGTGGTGTTGCGAGGAATTAATTTTTTCATCACACCGCCAATGGTTTCTAAACCAATCGATAACGGCGTTACATCTAAGAGTAAAATATCTCGCACATCTCCAGCTAAAATTCCGGCTTGAATGGCGGCACCAATGGCAACGACTTCGTCCGGGTTCACGCCTTGATTCGGTTCGCGATCAATTAAACTGTAAACAACATTCTGTACCATTGGCATTCGAGTCGAACCGCCCACTAAGACCACTTCATCGATACGACTGGGATTAATATTAGCATCGGCTAAAGCTTGTTTAATCGGACGACGTAGGCGTTGAACCAAATCGGCACATAATCCTTCAAATTCGCCGCGACTGAGTCGATAATCGAGGTGTTTTGGCCCCTCTTCAGTTGCAGTAATAAACGGTAAATTGATGTCTGTGACTCCGACTCCAGAGAGTTCGATTTTGGCTTTTTCGGCGGCTTCGGTCAAACGTTGTAGAGATTGGCGGTTGCGTCTGAGATCGACTCCTTCTTGTTCTAGGAATTGGTCTGCTAACCAATCAATAATCTTTTGGTCAAAGTCAGTACCTCCAAGTTGAGTATCGCCGCTGGTGGCTTTGACTTCAAATACTCCGTCTCCAACTTCTAAAATAGAGACATCAAAGGTGCCGCCACCCAAATCAAAGACGAGAATGGTCTCATACTCTCGTTTTTCGAGTCCATAGGCTAAAGAAGCAGCCGTCGGTTCATTGAGAATCCGTTTAACGTCAAGTCCGGCAATCCGCCCCGCATCTCTTGTAGCTTGTCGTTGAGAGTCGTTAAAATAGGCAGGAACCGTAATAACCGCACCTGTGATCTCTTCTCCCAAAAAACGGCTAGCCTCTTCAGCAAGCTTCCGCAGAATCATGGCGGAAATTTCTTCCGGTGCAAAATCTTTTTTCAATCGCGGACAACGGATCTTAATATTACCCACTTCATCTCGCCGAACGGTGTAGGGAACCCGTTTGGAGGTTGATGTCAGATCCCCGTATTTATTTCCCATTAACCGCTTCACCCCGTAATAGGTATTTTGTGGGTCTAAAATGGCTTGTCGTCTGGCCATCTGTCCCACAATTCGTTCCCCTTCACGGGTAAAACCAACGACGGAAGGGGTTGTTCGCATTCCTTCTGAATTCGCGATTACAATTGGTTTCCCCGCTTCCATGACAGCGACCACAGAGTTTGTTGTTCCCAGGTCTATGCCGACTACTCTACCCATGCGTTGGTTTTCTCCTTCTGCTTCTCCAATCTGGCTTGATTCTCTAACTTTCAGTTTAACTCGTCAACCGTAAAGCGTTATGGCGAGTTGACCGTAATTATCACTAGGCCATCGGGAGTAGGCACTAGGGAGTCGGCAATCGAGATTCTTTTTTGGTTGCAAGTGACCTAAATTTGTACTATGACCTACAACATACGAGTGGGTACAAACGTCCAGATTGGTATGCGGTTATTGGTGTCCCCAGTCTTTATGAAGGTCGAGATTTGCGGATGAGTGGATAAATTTAGACGATCTCTAGAATATCTCTAAAGTAAACAAAAAGCTTCTTAGCGCGATCGCAAACAGGTTCTGTGGCATCTAGTTCATAATGCTTTCGATTGTGTTATAGTCTAAGACTATAAGCTAAACTCTCTGATAATTTTGACAGCTCGAGTTCAGGCTAAATATAAGTTTGGATTATTAATTCGTTAACCCTTGTTCTGGTAGCTGACCCATGACTTCATCTCCTACTGTCGCGCCCAGTCGTTCCAGTCAAGTTGTCCATGAGCCTTATCCGAATTACAAGGTGATTGTTCTGAACGACGATTTTAATACGTTTCAGCACGTTGCTAATTGTTTGATGAAATATATTCCTGGAATGAACAAGGATCGGGCTTGGAAGCTAACCAATCAAGTTCACTACGAAGGTCAAGCAACGGTTTGGGTCGGCCCTCAAGAACAAGCTGAACTGTATCATACTCAACTTAGTCGAGAAGGCTTAACAATGGGGCCTTTAGAAAAAGCCTAGTTCTTGGAGTCTAGGATACCACTTTCAATGACAAGTTTCGGCCAAACCAAGAGAAAATATCCCATCCACACTAAAATTGGAAGAGCAACAATCAACGTTAACCAAAGGGTGTGAAACAGAAGCCAACTCCCTGAAATTATCGAAATTCCAGTTAATAAGATTGACCAAGGCTGACACCACCAAGGTTTGTAATTCCAGGGGTTAATCGGTTTAGGGTCTGTTGAGGACATCGATCTAGTTTTTTATGTTGAATGGGGTTTGAATAGAGTAACTAAATGAACCAGTTCGGGAAGAATTAGCTTTTCCATTGCTAACTTTACGGCTTTGGTTGAACCCGGAAGCGAAAAGACGACTGTTCCATGATAGGTTCCAGCTACAGCACGTGATGCGATCGCTCTTGAACCGATTTCAGCATAACTTAAGCTGCGAAAAATTTCCCCAAACCCTGGCAATGTTTTCTCCAAAATCCCTTCTATGGCATCATAAGTTGTATCTCTAGGAGCAATTCCTGTGCCGCCATTGAGAATTAAAGCATCAACTTCAGGATATTGACAAACTCCCCGAACTTCTGTCTGAATTTCTCCAGGTTCATCGGGGAGAATTAAATATTCTCGGATTTGATGTCCAGCTTGTTTCAGCAAAGTTTGAATCAATTGACCACTTTTATCGGTTTCCGGTGTGCGAGTGTCACTAATCGTAATCACTCCACAATGAACCGTAACATTAGAAGTATCAGGATGAGGAACGTAAGAAGCCATTGTTAATTTCCTTGGGAATTCCACATCAGAGGTCTCAGTATTAAGGTTAGTCTTGATTTTAACTGACAACTGAATGCTGAATACTGAATACTGTTTAAGATTTACTAAATTCTAATCCATTGGATTCAGCATAACGATTCATAAACCGCATAAACCGATCCCATTCTTCTTCAGAATTCATAACGTAAAGGGCTTCGATGATTTCCGGTTTCCCATTAATAAATTTTGCCTTCACCTCACGGGTTAACAACTCTCCTTCTTCATCGATCATATACATTCCCGTAATTTCCTCGCCGAAATCACTGTCTAGGGCTTTAGGATTCTCAAAATAAAAAGTTGCTGTTCCTTGAGTCTTATCACGAGAACGAGTTAAACGAACATCAGCAATTTTATCTTCATCAACGCCTCGTGCAAATTGAATTGTAGCCATCGTATTACCAGGAGATTTTAAACAATTGTTAAATTTTCACCCCTTTATGATAAAACGTCAAGGGCATCAAAAACTAGATACCCCTGGAAATTGAAGACTAGCGACTCATCGGGCTAGAGATGTTGTTAGCGCAATTCAACTTTAAACGATATAGGGTGAATTAATACTGGGGGCGCGGTTGAGGGCAACAAGGGTTTGATAGAAGATTGCAGCTACCTCTCCGCGAGTAATATCCCGTTGGGGAGACAACAGATCGCGACGGGGATAATTCACTACCATATTCTTTTCGGTTGCAGTGGCGATCGCATCGGTTGCATAACTGGGAATTTGGGCGCGATCGCTGTAAGCGAGTAGAGAACTGGAAGTTCCGCCTGTCATATTCAATCCATTCACCAAAGACACAATTGCTTGGGCGCGGGTTAAATTTTGATTAGCTCGAAATGTACCATCCGGGAACCCAGCTAAAAATCCGGCCCGGTTTGCTTGTTCGATCACGGCTTTTCCCCAGAAATCTGAAGCCACATCTCGGAAATTTGTCGCGGGGCGAATGGGGGTTAACTGGAAGGCTTTGGCGAGTAATGCGGCGTGTTCTGCGCGGGTTAAGCTATTATCGGGTCTGAATGTTCCATCAGGATAGCCACTAATAATATTGCGATCGACTAATCCTTGGATAAAATCTTTCGCCCAATGTTGGCTAATATCTGCTAATCCACCGCCGGGTGTCGGTGTGGGAGTCGGTGTTGGTGTTGGTGTGGGTGTGGGCGTGACAACCGCTTCAAAGGCAATTTTTCCTTTAGTCCGAGTCGGATTAAGTTGATTTCCGAAGGATAATAACTCGAATTTACCTGCATTCTGTAAATCATATTTGCCATTATCCCGGAAAATATTGTCACCGGGATCTTGAGAGTTACCTAAATCAGGAACAGAATCAGCAATCACGGTTAACCCATCTTGCAGGTTCTTCTCAATCACATTTTTGCGAAGAACGGGTTTGGAACTTCCTGATAACACCAATCCAGTCCGATTTCTGACAATCTGATTATCCTCAATAATCGGTGCCGCTTGAGACTGAACTGCAATCCCATAACCTGTATTGTCAAACTTATTGCCGCGAATTTCCCCTTTCGCATTTCCCGATAAGGCAATTCCATTACCCGCATTTTGAGTAAAGACACTATTGAGAACTTCGGGTGTTGCTGTTCCGGTGATAAAAATCCCTTCCCGCTTCGAGTCCGCTAATGTACAATCACTCACTACACAATAAATTGACTCAATCCAAACGGCTGTTCCCCGAATTTGGTCATTTGTCACACTAAAACCTTGTAGTGTCGCGTTATTTTCCATCCAAACGGTGACATTCTGACCCGCCGCACTCGGACTGGTAAACCGACCACTTCCGGTAATCTGAGTATTATTGCCCTTTCCGGCGACATTTCCAAGCAACTTCACCCCAGACGGGACAAAAATCGGGAAACTTTCTCCAGTTGAAGCGGTATAGGTTCCCGGCGCAACTTGGACATCTGTTCCGGCTTGGGCTTGTTTCAATGCTTTGGTAATCGTTCTGAACGGACTCGACTGAGTTCCGGAGTTGGAATCATTGCCTGTAGAGGAATTCACGTAAAGAGTCATAACTGAAGCTGTAGTAAAATTCTGAGCAACAACATTAACATTACCTTGAATGCGATTATCGCTGACCTGATTTCCAAAAGAAGCGATCGCAACAACGCTAGTATTTTGTACATCAAATCCACCATTTTTGGTGAAGGTATTACTCCCGGGATCTTGAGAGTTTCCTAAGTCTGGGGCGGCTTTTTCTTTGATAACGATACCATCACCACTGTTGTACTCGATAGTATTGCGGCGTAGAATCGGTTTAGCCTCGGATGATATTAATATCCCAGATCGGTTTTCAAAGATGGCATTATCGGTGACTTGCGGGGCGGCTTGGTCTTGGATAGATAGGCCATATCCGGTCATTTGAAACATATTTCCGCGAACAACCCCAGTCACAGTCCCGGCTATTGAGAGTCCATAGCTTTCGTTGTCAATAAACTGGTTATTGAGAATCTGTGGACTTCCTGAACCTGTGGCGTAGATTCCCTGACGTTTATTGTGAGTGAGCGTACAATAGGCAACGGTTACGGTGGCTGACTCTAACCAAATTCCGGTTCCTTGAACTTGGCTATTACTCACGGTCACGCCTCGCAGTTGGGCCTCGTTTTCTAGCAACAGGGTGACATTTTGACGACCTGCACTGGGACTCGAATACTGACCACTACCCTCAATTAAAATACCACTGCCTTTTCCGAATTCGTTCCCGACAACCATCACGCCTGCGGGAATCTTTAAGGGAAAGATCTCACCATTGGCGATACTGTAGGTTCCGACCTCCAGTTGTATTGTTGTACCGGACGAGGCTTGAGATAATGCTTGTGTTAAAGTCTGCAAAGGCGCGGATTGACTGCCCTCACTCTGATTATTACCCAGAGCTGGGTTAACGTATATTGTTGTCATAACGATTTGATACCAAACCCTCTGCGCTGATTTTATAATTCTCTTACACTGTCAGAGAAAATAATTCTGGACAAGCTGGATCATCTGGCTTCGTTTTAACTCTTTAAAGCCGTTTCCATGAGAATTTGATGAGCGCTTAATTCCTTGTTATTAGGACATTTGCGACGAATATATTCACCATTGGGTTGTAAGTCCCATGCTTGACGATTATCAGAAAGCATAATTCCTATGATTTCTTGTAAGTCTTTAATCATTTCTCGATTTTCGATGGGAGTAATGGCTTCGACCCGTCGATCTAAATTTCGAGGCATCCAGTCTGCTGAACCAATATAGACTTCCTCTTTGCCACTATTATAAAAGTAGAAAATCCGAGAATGTTCCAGGAACCGCCCGACAATACTGATGACTTTAATATTATCACTAATTCCTTCCACTCCTGGGCGCAAACAACAGATTCCTCGCACAATTAAATCAATAGATACTCCCGCACGAGAGGCTTCGTATAATGTCGAAATAATCACCGGATCAACTAAAGAATTCATCTTCGCAACAATGCGTCCGGTTTCTCCTCGTTGAACGTTTTCTATCTCCCGATGAATAAAGGTTAAAAAGCGATCGCGCATATTCACAGGCGCAACTAATAATTTCCGATAGGACTGTTGACGAGAATGCCCCGTGAGAAAATTAAATAAATCGGTTAAATCGGCTGCTAAATCCTCACGACAGGTCAAAAGCCCTATATCCGTATAAAGTTTTGCCGTTTTTGGATTGTAGTTCCCGGTGCCAATATGAACATAGCGGCGAATTTTTCCGTCTTCTTGACGCACCACCATGACAATTTTTGTATGGGTTTTCAGTCCGCCCACTCCATAAACAACGTGAACCCCACTACTTTCAAGTTTTCGCGCCCATTGAATATTATTTTCTTCATCAAAACGGGCTTTCAACTCAACTAAAGCAGCAACCTGTTTACCATTTGCCGCCGCCGCAATCAGGGCATTAATAATCGGAGAATCTCCAGACGTGCGATATAAAGTCATTTTAATCGCTAACACATCAGGGTCATAGGCGGCTTGTTCGATAAACCGTTGAACGGTTGCAGAGAAAGATTGATAAGGATGATGAACATAGACATCTTTCTGACGAATTGTAGAAAAAATATCTTTGGCTTCTTCGCTCTGACCTGAAGTATTTGTAATATTAATATTATCACTCTGTTGTAACCAGCGAGGTAAAACTGGACTCCAAGACGCATCTTTCAACTCTGGTAAAGGTAATGCCATAAACGAGATCAGATCCTTTAATCCTAAAAGTCCCTCAACGGTATAAATATTTTCTGGCTGTAACTCCATCTCTTGATAGAGCGTTTCTTTTATACTATTGGGCATGGTAGGATTAATTTCCATGCGAACCACTGACCCACCGACGCGACGTTTGCGAAGTTCCTGTTCGATGACCAGGAGTAAATCATCTCCTTCATCTTCTTGAACGGAGAGGTCTGCATCACGAGTAATTCGGAAGGGATGATATTCGAGGATATCCATTCCCGGAAACAGAGATTTGAGGTTGTGGGCAATCACTTGTTCGAGGGGAACGCCTGTCCACACAGTTGATTCATCAATGTTGTGAATCTGAATATCTTCTGGTAAGGGAACAAACCGAGGAAAAAGTTTTGGGACTTTGACACGGGCGAGAAACTCTTCTTTTGTCTCTGGATTTTTGAGAACAACAGCTAGGTTCAAACTCAGGTTAGAAATGTAGGGGAAAGGATGGCTGCGATCAATTGCTAGCGGTGTTAGAACGGGAAAAACCTGTTCCTCGAAATATTGTTGTAGGTAGGTTCGTTGTTCTTGATTGAGGTCGATATAGTTGAGAAGATGGACACCATATTTGACCAGTTCGGGTTTGAGGGTTCTCTCAAAATACTCATGTTGTTCTGACACCATCGGCAGCAGTTTCTGATTAATTTCTTGAAGTTGCTGTTCAGGTGTGCGACCATCTGGGGTCAGCTTATTGACTTGTGCTTCTTGTTGTCGCTTTAAAACCGCGACTCGCACCATAAAAAATTCATCTAAGTTTGAACTATAAATTGCCAGGAATTTCAGGCGTTCAATGAGGGGTGTACGGGAGTCAAACGCTTCTGCGAGGACTCGACGGTTAAACTCTAGCCAACTTAATTCCCGATTCAAGAAATATTGAGGATCGCGTAAATTGATATCTTCAGATGCAGTAGATGCAGTGGGTTTCGTTTTTTCGGGTTTTGCCATCGTCTTAAGCGTCAGGAGGTTATCAGATCGGAGTCACAATTTGTCCTACAATTGCAGGTATCCAGAAGAGAATGTTCAGAGATTGTACTGATGAGAAGTGTAGCACTGGTCGGGAAGCGATTCGTTAACAAAATGTTAAACTTGATTCCGAGAGAATCCATTGGTGTCTTGAGACTAAAAATTTGAAAATTGTTAGCCTCTACAAAATCAAGTGAAGGATAATGAATAAAAATAGTTGCTTTGCTGCTATTTCTAGTCTAGGATTGAAAATTTGGGAAACTTTACAATCATCTCTTTCACTTTTGAATCTTTGCTATAATTTAATAAGCTCTACATATAATTAATAAAACTATCTACTTTTTCAATCCCTAAAAATATCTATCAGACTCACAAAGAATGATAGACTATAATTCTTGAATTAATCCAACTATAAATTCATCAGATTGAACGCTTCATCGCCTCTAATAAAAGACCTAAAGCGCGATCTTCTTCCGAATTAACTCGACGATCTAATAGAGCAATTCCAACCGCTTTTTCAAGGGCGATCGCTGCAACATCAGGTTCTAAGCCTTCGACTAAAAGATCCAAAGATTGAGGAATTTTTAAGGCAGAGCGAATACCCGTGACCAATTCAGGATCGAGTTCTAGATTGTTAAGTACAGGTGAAACCCGATCCCAATCCATCTCGGACTCAGGCTGCTCAACTTGAATCATATAAGCTAGCAAACGTTGCAATTTGATCTGTTGTTTCGGCGGAATTTTATCGTAAGTTAATCCATGACTTGAATCAGTTGAGGAAAGGTTCGCCTCACTGCTAATATTATCAACAATCTTTTGCCAATCTGTCCCGTCACAGGTTTGCGGTTTCTTCACCCGTAAAGCCACTTGAATTTGGTCACTACTGCCCTCTAGCTGAGTGACCTGTGCTTCTACACCTAAATAACCCAACCATCGCCCAATCATTTGAGTCAGAGTTTGGCGAGTGCTGTTGGAGTTGGCGAGCAGACGAACCTGAGTACGAACTAGTGGACGAACAATTTCTGTAAGCATTCACAAACCCCAATTTATGGCAAAGCTGACACTTATCCTTTAAATGATAACAACCTTCAACTGCGTTCCCTGAATTCGATCACATCTTCTTTAATAGTGACATCGTAGCGGCGAAAGAAATCCTGTCCCAATAGTCCCAAGTCTAATGCTGGCGCGATCGCAACGGGAAGATTCAGTTGTCTAGCCCCACTAATGGTAACGGACTGAACTAAACCAATGTCAAATTCTACATCTCTTTGACTGGGCGTGTCTGCTCTTCCTTTGCCAACGGGGACAATTCCGAGAAGTTCAGCCATAGCGGGTGTAATTACAGTAGCACTTGCACCTGTATCGACTAACATCTCAAAGGTTTGATTTTCATTAAAAAGAACTTCAATGACTGGAATTCCGGCTTCACGACGAATAATAGGAACCAGATAAACTCCGGGTGTCCCACTTGTTGTTGTACCTGCACTTGCACTTGTAGTTGAAGGGGGCGCAAACTCAATCTCTGGAAATCGGCAAATGGTATTCAGGCGGACATATCTTCCGGCTTTATTTTTCATAAAACAACCGGGTAGTTCTTGAGCGATCGCGCCTCCTCCATCTAGAATGATCAATGGACTCACAGAAGTGAAAATTGCCAGTCCCACTAAAGATTGCAGACGGAAACTGTGTTTAGAAGCTAGAAGATTAGAAGCTAAAACATTAGAGCATTTTGGGGTTAAATTTGTTTTCATGGCACTCACCTCAGTTTTTGTTAAACATGATAGGGCTGTGAACATTTGTCCGATGTCAATTTCATCAGTGATGGGATCAGGCTAGGGAGATTTGTCTTCATCATCGATTCTCCTGATTCCCTCTACTTATTTTTAAAGCACAGCAACGATTTTTTCCATCCCATCAAAAAAACTCTGTCCCTCAAACGATCCAACCCATCCTCACTGGCAGTTCATCTCTATTTTAATGCAACTCAACTAAACTCTTTTGTTCAGGCTGATGCGGTGGTTTTTGAATTCCGTTCTGTAAAATTGGAATTTGCATGATAAACTTTGTTCCCTCATCGAGAGTCGAGAGACACTCTAGCTTCCCGTGATGTCTTTCGGTAATAATTTGATAGATGATCTTGTTTCTGTTACCCTAACTGATATCCTAAAAAAATATTGAGAGACGTTGATAACAACGCCTCTACTCACTCTCTAAAAATTAACTTTTGTTAGAAATTGAGGGCTAGACTACCCAAATAAACACTGCTGATTTTCTGCAATTCCTCGACCGCGATAAATTTTTCGAGTCCCTTTGGGAATTGTAATCCAGCCTATATCTTGCAAGCGACGGGTTAGATTTGATATCGTGACTCCCAATTCATCACGAAGCTTGTATAAATCTGTCCATTTTGTCAGGTCTAGCCTCTGCCTTTTGTCTTCTAATATCTGTCGCGGCATCAACAAACAACTTGCAAAATATTGAGCTTGCCATTCAATGGAATTAATTTTTGAGTTGTAAGCCGAACCCCGACACACAAAAGGTTCATCAGAATCAGTTGTTGTCTTTCCGTATTCTCCTAAAGGTAGTTCTAACTGTTTCACCTCACCATCGACTTCCGCTTGATTGATGTGCAGAACCCAATGACCAATTTCATGGGCAATGGTTGATTCAATAAAGCCTTGAGGTTTTTCCAGTATCTTTTCGTTGATTTCAATTGTCCGCTCAGTGGGCAGAATCCGGGCTGCAATTTCTCCTTCTTCATCTGGAGGAATTACATCCCAAACAACCCCTAAGTCTAGAAAATCTGCCACCAAAGATGACTCAAATGGCCACTGAGGGACGAAATTAGACTGAGTTTTCATTCGCAAAAGAATATCATTTGCCTCCCGCTCAATCACCTCTTTCGGATAATAACGGTACGGCTTTAAAATACTCACTTATTCCCTCTCCTGCGCGGCATCAAAAATCTTCTTAGCAAAGCCAGGATTTTCCTGTAACCTCCGAAACAGAGCAGTTATTTCTTTGTTGTTCTGCTTGAGAAAATTCTCGTAATGCTGCGGAATTCGACCGGCTAGAAAGATTAATTCCTCTTCATCTATCCCTAGATTACGAGCCAGTCCCCGGATTACATCCTCTTTGGGTGGGTAGTCAGCACGGTCGTTTTCTAGCTTGGACAGATAGGTGAAGTCAACGGTTAATAAGGCCGCAAGCTGTCTCTGGGAGAACCCTTTGTCCTTGCGGGCTTGACGGATGAGTTTTCCAAATGTTTGTTCCACGGTATTTTCCTCCTATGCTTGATCTTATGCCAGCTTGAATAAAATTTCAACTTACAACTTGACGCTTACATCAACGCCTGTTAGGATGAGGGTAGTTGATCAAAAAGTCAACACGTCTCTCAATTTAAACCTGGGGTTGAAACTTACATCACTTGTAAAGGCACTCTAGATCTCTTTATTGGTATGAATTTGACAGGAGGATGAATCTCTATGCTCCGAACTTGGACAGACACGCACTACAAACTAGACAACGATGATTGGATGTATATTGCCAACCACGAAGAACAAGGTTCAGCATCTCTGGTATGTCCAGGATACGCACGAGATGGTGAAGGCTTTAGTATCCATTTTACTCCGGCTCATACCGAAATGTTGGAAAATTTGATCGCAACTTTACGAATCATTAAAGCCCAACAAGAAACATTATACACCTATCAAGAACCTGAAAGCAAAACTCACGTGATTCGGTAGTCCAATATTGATTGTTCAGAGACAGATCATCTACAGGCAGACGATTCATCCCTCGACTCAAAGTCTGACTCTGTGCGCGAAAAAATGTCAATCAAATATTTCGAAAAAGGAAAAATAAAATGTCAAAAATGCCCGAAAATTTTAACTTTTCAGTCTTTGGTACAAAAAATAAAGAAGCCATTTTAGTTCCCGAAATGCCCATCGCTGTCCGCAACAACTGTCAAGCCGGAAAATGGACAATTGGAGATGAAGAATATGGCTCAAAATGTTCGATGACTATCCTTAAGTTTAGCAAATTTTTTGGGAACTTAGGTCAAACTCAAAATGCGTTGTGGGGGCAAATTTGGTTTGTAGCAGAATCAGGAGATTTGCCCAAAGGAGTGATCCTGGTTACATATATTAAGAGTCGCAGCCTGAGTGATTTTAATCGCCTCGTGGCTTCAATTCAAAGCCGAGGAGTTGAGCCTGCAACTGGAATTTTCATTCCCGAATTTACCAAGCATTCCGGTCAAAAGCCCGATGAAAATGGCACGCTAAAACCCATTAACTATTATAGCCTCAAATGGTTATGGGAAGAGAGAACTGACTGGTCGATGGTGAAACAAGCAGCGGCGGTTTTGGCAAACGAAAACAACTTATCTCGGATGATTGATTTAGAAGGAACAAGGTCAATGGTTTGTCTTGATCATTTATCCCCGCACGAGATTGCCTATTTGATTTCGACTCATACCTCTGGAAACGAAGCTGAAAATCCTCCTTTAGATGCAAGTCGAGAAATGGCACTTCCACCCGCTACTGAAAAAGTTCCGGTTCAGGTTTCTTAAGGGCTGAATTAACAGAGACGGAGGATACCCCGATTTCGGAGTTCCTCCTAAGCTCAATCTCAGTTTGTTCATCTTGAACTCAAACCCTTAAAAAAATGAAAGATTTTCTGAAACTGATCCAAGAAACCGAATTATCTGCTTGCACAATTAATCAAGAGGAACTCAGCGATCGCATTCGAGAAAATGCTGTCTACGATTTAGAAAGTTTAGGTGCAGATCTTCAACATATCCAGCTTATTGTTAAATCTGTACAACAGAATTATGAGGCGGTTTTGGAAGAGAATAAAAGACTCAAAGCCGTTTTAAAAGAGTTGGTTAATAACTGCTATTGTTGGTCAGGAAATCGATGCGATCGCTGTCAACTAATTTTGAATTCACTCATGCGTAAAAACACGGAAGAACGCCAACCCTCTGTATCCGATTATCAAGAAATTATTGCTCAACTACGGAGGCGACAGTCACAGATCAAAAGTTAAAATTGGGTTAACGATCCGTTCAGTAAAAACTTTATGTTCAATCATTCGAGGTACAATCAATAATGCAATCTACCCTTCAAAATAGCAAGACTCAAATCATTAGTAAATTTCAACAAATTTTAGAGCAACAGAAAAGAGTTGACTCTAAAATTGCGACCAAAGAAGAAGAAGCCGAAAAAGAAAAAGGAAGAGAACTTCTCGAAAAAACTTCGGCTTATACCGTTGATAGTATTGTTAAAAATTTAGCGGATTTACAGCTTGATTTTGGCAATACCATTCTCGAAATTTCTGACCAGCTTCAAACAGAATCGTCTAAATTAGATGAACTAAAGCGATCAATTGATATTGAAACTCAACAGCTTCAAGAACTACAAAAAATTCGCATTGTTGCGGATGCGTTGTATTTACTCAGTCAAGAACACCAAGAAAAACTCAATCTATTAACCCAAAATTATCAAACTCGTCAAGAAGCCTTAGAAAAAGATCAAATCGCGAAACGAAAAGCTTGGGAACAAGAAGCCTCTAATTTTGAAGCCACAGTTCAACAGCAACAAGAAGAACAAGCTAAAGCTCGTCAAAAAGAAGAAGAAAATTATAACTATGAGATAGAGAAAGAGCGGAAAATTGAGCAAGATGAATATCAAGAAATCCGCCGAAAACAGGAACGTGAACTCATCAATATCAATCAAGAAAAAGACAGAAACTGGTCAGAGCGAGAAGCAATCTTAGAGAAAGATAAGGCTGAGTTTGAAGAGAATAAGAAGAAAGTCGAAGGATTTGAAGAAGAACTGAAGAAAGCCTATACAAAAGCCAAAGAAGAAGCGATTCAAGATGCCAACCGCGAAGCAAAGGTAAAAGCAGATTTATTCGCCAAAGAATGGGAATCGACAAAGCAAGGATACGAACTGCAAGTGGCTTCTTTAGAATCAACAATTCAACGTCAAAACGAACAAATTACGGATTTATCTGCTCAGTTACAAGCGACAATGAAGCAAGCACAAGACTTGGCAATGCGAGCGTTTGCGAGTTCTTCAACTCAAAGTTAATTTCCTCAAACTCAATCAAAGTAAAGCAAAGTAAAGTAAAGTAAAATAGGAGAAAATAAAATGGGAAAGCGAGTCAGCGATCGCAATACAAAAGCAGAAATTATCGAAGCCTATCAGGAGTTAAAAAAAGAAAATTCTTCTCTACAAACTCAAGTGAAGCAGTCTAATATTAGTACCAATGCTAATAATGGAAACGGGAATGGTAAAAATGGAACCGTTGCGACTGCATCTCCTAAATCTACCAGCACTTCATCCGCCAAAAAAACAAGAATGCAGCAAGTCTTAGAAAGCTTAACGCTTTTGCAGTCAGGGTTTGGGGGAGCAGTTAGTGAATTATCTGAGCAGTTAACCCAAGAAGCAACCCAACTGCAAGCCTTGCAAGAAAATGTCAACTTAGAACGCGAAAAACTTAAAGAGTTACATGATTTAGAAGAGATTCAGGATGAAACTTTAGATGTTTTACTGCAACGCTACGAAGAAAATTCAAAGACCTTTACAGAGGAATTAACTCAACACCAAGGAACACTAGAACAACAACTCCAAGAACAACAAAAAACTTGGCAAACTGAGCAGAAAAATCATCAGCAATCCATTCAAGAACGGAACGAAAATTATCAGCAAAGTCAAGCCAGAGAGGCAGAATCCTACCACTATAATTTAGAGCTTCAGCGGGATTTAGACCACGAAGAATACGAACAAACTCAGCAAACCCTATACAAGCAGTTAGATGAGGTTAAACAAGAACAAGAAAAACAATGGGAAGAACGAGAAAAAAGTATTGCTGAGACCGAAAAAGAATATGCAGAAGTCAAAGCAAAAGTCGAAGAGTTTTCACAGAAGCTAGAAGCAAACATTAAGCGAGGAAAAGAATCCGGACGTAATATTGGCAACTATCAAGCTAAAATTAAAGCCGATTTATTCGCCAAAGAAGTTGAAGGACAAAAACAATTCTTTGAACTGCGCGTTCAATCTCTATCTGAAACGATTAATAATCAAGAAAACCGGATTCAAAGTCTCTCGAAACAACTAGATGCAGCCCTCAAACAAGTTCAAGATTTAGCCGTCAAAGCCATTGAAGGGACCTCGAATGCAAGTTCATTCCAAGCGATGAAAGAAATCGCACTTGAACAGGCTAAAAATCCACCAAAAGGCAAATAAAAATCGGTTAGATTTGACCTGAACGATTAGATCCTCTCACTCCCTCAACTTTGGGGGAGATTCCTCTTTAAAGCTTCGGAGTCTGGAAGGATCACAACTCAATTTTTGTGTCCAACTTGAGGACATCTTGTCCCGTGAAGTTAAATTCGAGTCAGCCAGACCGGATACTCTAATCATATTAGTTGTCTGAAAGATTTTGTTTTGCTCTATAATGAACCTGACTTAAAATTCTGGAGAGAAAATCAGATGGAGCCTGAAGCAACTATTAACTCCTTTCTTCAACTTTTAAATAATCAGCCCGAACTATTTACAGGAGAAGCCAAACAAGATTTAGGCCAACTGGAAATATCAGTGGATCGTGTAGAACAACTTCCCGAAGCCGATCACGCTGAATTCCTAGCTGATGCTATTATTGATTTTTGTGATGTTAATCCTTCCGTCGAGCAAGCTTTACAAGAAAAGCTGAATCAACAGCAACCTGAAGAATCCTCAGAAATAATACTAGAGGAAAAACGACTCTTACTCTCGAAAAGAATTCAAAGTTTAATGACTGAATCTTAATCGGATTGAACTCAAGCTCAACTCTAAACTCAGAACTAATGTGAAGAGTTGTAACTTGAAAAAAAAGTGCTACTATTATAGGTTAAATAATCTCAGTTCTTAATTTAGACATCATTTAGACAGCCAGAATACTGGTTAGGAGGGCCTATCGAGACAGTTTACGGAAACTTGCAAGGACTAAAATCGAGTCAACTAAAGGGCTTGCAACGACTTTACCATCAACGGATACCTGGCGATCGCATTACCACCCCAGAGTTTGCTCAACGCCTAGCCGCCAGCAGTACAGAAATTGGTCAACCCGTTTGTGCTTACCTAAACCGTCGGGGACAAGTGATTCGGGTCGGAGTTGGAACACCCCGTCAAACCCAGATTCCGCTCCTAGAGTTACCCCGTTACGGCGAAGGACGTTTAAGTGGTATTCGCTGCATTGCGACTCAGATGAAGTCAGAACCTCCCAAAGAATCAGCTTTAACCGCAATGGCAATTCAGAGGTTAGATGTATTAGTAGTTCTAACCTTGACCGGAACAGGTTTTGAGCGTCGAGGTGGAGGTGGAACCGGATATATCAAGGAAACCTATCTGGCTCATTTGGTTCCCCCAACTGCCGAACACAACAACGGCAATCTGACCACACCCCTTGCCCCGATTCCCTACTATCTCTCTTTGCCTCAAAGTTTGGATATGCTCTCCAAACAAGACTTTCTGGACTTGGTTGATAACTTAGAAGCCGAACTGCAACGGGAATTTATCGCCCAAACCGTTGAGTCTGATGGAGATAAGGTGTTACTGGTGGGTGTGAAAACCGACAAAATGAACGCTCAACGTTTTGAAGATGGGCTAGCAGAATTGATTAGGTTGGTGGATACAGCCGGAGGTCGGGTGTTGGATACTCTGCGTCAAAAGCGATCGCGCCCACATCCTCAAACCGTTGTCGGAGAAGGAAAAGTTCAAGAAATCGCCCTCGCCGCCCAAACGCTTGGTGTCAATTTAATTGTCTTTGATCGGGATTTATCTCCGGCGCAAATTCGCAACCTCGAAATCAAAATTGGTGTTCGAGTTGTAGATCGAACCGAAGTAATCTTAGATATTTTTGCTCAACGCGCCCAGTCAGGAGCCGGAAAATTGCAGGTGGAACTGGCTCAACTAGAATACAGTTTGCCCCGTCTGACCGGGCGAGGTCAAGCCATGTCTCGATTGGGGGGCGGTATCGGAACCAGAGGCCCTGGTGAAACGAAGTTAGAAACCGAACGACGAGCCATTCAACGTCGCATCGCCCGTCTGCAAAAAGAAGTCAATCAACTACAAGCCCACCGTTCTCGCCTGCGTCAACGCCGTCAACAGGAAGTCCCCACCATTGCCATTGTCGGTTATACGAATGCGGGAAAATCGACACTGCTAAATGTTCTCACCTCTTCCGAGATTTACGCGGCTGACCAACTGTTTGCCACCCTCGACCCCACCAGTCGTCGGCTTTCCATTCCCGATGCGGTGACGAACGATCCTCAAACGGTGGTTCTGACCGATACCGTAGGATTTATCCATGAATTGCCTCCCGCACTCATTGATGCGTTTCGGGCGACATTAGAAGAAGTCAGTGATGCAGATGCGTTAATACATTTAGTCGATTTATCTCATCCGGCTTGGCAAAGTCAAATTGAGTCTGTGATGCAGATTTTGATGTCTATGCCTATTACACCCGGGCCTGCTTTATTAGCCTTTAATAAAATCGATCAAGTCGATGGGGAAACCTTGAGATTTGCTCAAGAAGAATATCCTCAAGCCGCGTTTATTTCAGCATCTGTGGCATTGGGCTTGGAAACATTACGTCAACGAATTGGGCAACTTGTTCATTATGTTTCGACCTTAAATTAAGGAGATTTTTCAATATGCTGAACGATCCCAAATCCGCTAAAATATCAAAATGGATTCACCGCCAACGTGAGTTAAATGTCTAAAAATAAAGATGATGTTGTACGCTATCAGCTTCGACTGCCACAGGCAGTGTATGAGAAGTTAGAAGCGATCGCCATTCAAAAAGGAGCAAAACTTCATCCTCGAACCAAACGGCCTCAACTTTCTGAGACTATCGTAGAATTGTTGCAATTTGCCCTCGAACATTACAACTCACAGGAGGACGAGTATCCTCCTGAAAAGGGTTCAGATTTAGAGCAAATTAAAGACTGGATAACTGCCACTCAGAAGCAGCAATCTCAACATATAAACCAAAAACTGAATAGCGTTCTAGAAGCTCAACAACAAACTCAAGCGGAACTGAATCGTCTCTATTCACTCTATCATCAACTGTGCGATCGCACCGAGCGTGCTGGTGCAGCCAATCGCTTCAATCTTCAAGACCCCAAAGAAAAAACCTGGTATTCTCCAGAATCTCTTCAACAACTTCGCCCGTTAGAAACCTACTCAGCCGGCCCTTCGATGGTAAATCGTCAATGGTTAAGTCTTAATGGTTGCTTTAATGAAGAAGTCTTTAGTCAGTGGAATCATGGAGAGGTTCGTCAAGATCAGCAAGGGAATTTTTGGCGACGAGTTGATCTGATCGAAACAGAGAATACCTTTAAAATTCCATCAAGTTTAGGAGACTCTCAAACCTTCTACGTGCTAGCAGAATAAGCACTTCATTATTATATAAAGTGAGCAAATACAGTATCTCTGAGAATTTGCCCACCTAGTTAAAACATCTAGGGTTCAACAATCACAACAGTTCCCATTTCTACTTGATTGAACAGCGCGACAACATCTTCATTTCGCATCCGCACACATCCATGAGAAGCCGCCCGTCCTATAGAATTAACAGTAGGCGTTCCATGAAAGCCGATTGTATCTTTGCCATCAGTCCAAAAACCAATCCAACGCAGTCCTAACGCACTGTCCGGGCCAGCTTGACGCACTTCTCCTGTCCAGGGGTTTTCCCAAACCGGATTTTCAACCATTTGAATGATTTGAAATTCACCAGTAGGCGTTTCCCAACCGGGTTTTCCCACCGCCACCGGATAACTTGCGACTTGTTGATCATTACGATACACAAAAACCCGTCGTTGAGCTAATCGTAAAACTAACCGGATTTGAGGGTTCCCGAGTGGTAAAAATCGAGAAGGATCGTCAAGTCCGGGTAAGCTTGGATTTAACAAATTTGAGGGAATTACAGCCGCCTGTGCTGCTGACCCTTGTGCCATTTCTGAATTTGTTGCAGGCGAAGCCTCGACCCGAGTTTGAGGCACGATAGAAAGCATTAAACCACTTAAACCTGCCGAAAGCAAAGCTTTAAGTCGAGTGTGACGATTAACTTGAAAGACCATTGAATGAAACTCCTCACCAAACCAAACAGAAAAACAACAAAATCGTGAGTAGAGATTCCTCGTGATAGAGGTGTGTGTCTAATTTAACCTAAATTGAGCTAATTTTACTTCACTTGAAAAAGTTCTCATCGGCGCCTCCGGGTGACTTCCACTTTCACCTGAGAATGAGACCTCCGAAGAAACGCGCGGAGAGTCAAGACTTAGGCGAATAAATGCCCTTGACCCGTATTACGTGAGGGTCTAAACTTGCCTATTCTAACTAATTCTAAGAATTGTTGCTCTGTTTTCAGCAATATTAATCATCCCTGTGTCAATATTGATTGGGGTGCTGAGTTTCGTTTAATCTGCGATCGCCATCCTAATTTTTATACTCTTAAAGATCTTAATTTAGTAAAAATTTAGCAAAAATTTAAGTATTTTAGGTAACACTTTGATGAATTCAAACGGCTATTATCAGAATTAGCAATCCTAAAGCTTAACGATCGGCATAATAGTCAATAACATGGCATACTCTGGGGAAAGGTAGGTAACAGCCCTGATATTCTTCGTGGTCATGGGTACTTGGTTTGTGCTACTGTTAACACACTTTGACCTCAACTTATGAATCTCAAAAGGCAAACGATTGTTGCTTTTGTTTCCCCCGCTATTCCCTTGGCAGCACTAGGTTTGCCTATGGTGGTGTACCTGCCGCCCTTCTATGCAGAAGAAATGGGACTCGGTTTATCTCTTGTGGGTACAATTTTTATGATTACCCGGTTCTGGGATGTTTTCACTGATCCAGTTCTGGGAATTATCAGTGACAAAGTAACAACCCCTCTCGGAAAACGCCGTCATTGGATCATTCTCTCCGTTCCTATTCTGATGATCTGTGTTTTCAAGATCTTTATTCCTCAACCTCCAGTGACGGGAACTTATCTCCTGGTTTGGATGATACTGCTTTATATTGGTTGGACTTTACTGAGTATTTCCCATATGTCTTGGGGGGCTGAACTGTCCTCCGACTATTATGAACGCTCACGGGTACAAGGTTGGCGGGAGTTTGCCCTGATTTTTGGGATGTTGGCTGTTTTGGTACTACCTGCGATCATTGAACACTTATCTGATGCGAGTGATTCCATGGGACTCGCTGCGATGGGTTGGTTTGTGATTGTGTTTTTGCCGATTACCGTTGCAATTGCTGTTTCTCAGGTGTCCGAACGTCCAACCCCTAATCCGCCTCCCATGTGTTGGAAACGGGCAACGGTTATCCTCTTCAAAAATCGACTCTTAATGAGGGTACTTTTAGCCGATTTGTTAACAGGAATTGCACCTGGAATCACGGGATCATTGTATATTTTCTTTGTGAACTCCGTGATGGATCTCGGCAAATGGTCTAGCTTAATGCTACTGCTATATTTTGTTGCTAGCTTTTGTGGGATACCCTTTTGGATTCGTTTAAGTTATCGCCTCGAAAAACACCAAACATTCACGGCTGCGAAGGTTTATATCTCGATCACATTGCTCTCTATTCTCTTCGTTGAACCCGGTAATATTTGGTTCTATGCTCTGTGCAATATGTTATTTGGAGCAGCCTCGGGTGCTGGGGCTTTTCTATTACGCTCAATTATGGCAGATGTGACCGATCAAGATTACCTTGAATCCGGGACACAACGCACGGGCCTTTACTATTCTTTGCTGACGATGACCAACAAAATTGGTTACGCTCTTGCTGTGGGGATTACTTATCCGATTCTGGATTGGATTGGGTTTATTCCGGGTGGAGTAAATACACCTGAAACACTCACTGCTCTGAAATATCTATTTGTCTTTACTCCGATTCCGATCTTACTTTTAGCCGGAATCACAATGTGGAACTTTCCCTTAGATAGCGAAAAGCAAAAGCATCTCCGCCGCCTCATTGAAGAGCGTGATCAGGCGTTACAATCTCAACCCAATTCAATCGAAGGTGTTTCAGAATAAAGGGTTGATATTTGAGCGATGTAGTTGCGCTTTAGCGCATTTATAAAATTTTAATAAATCCTGAAGCACAACTACGCTCCTACAAGGAGTCCAGGGCTTTATACAGGTCAACTTCTAAGATGCTCTTTACTCTCCGCACTTGGGGTTGATTGAGTCAAGATAGCTAGGGTAGTTCCGATTAAAATTAATCCCGAACCTATTAAACCTCGCAAACCGAAGATTTCTCCAAGTAACAAGAATGAAATTGTTGCCCCAAACACAGGTTCTAACATTTGAATTAAGGCAGATTCAGCCGCCGTTAAAGTTTGTAAAGCAAAAATAACGAGCCAAATTGTCGCTGCTGTCATACCACCCAAGTAAAACAAGGGTAGTAAATTCGCTTGAATTTGAGGAATCTGCCTTAATAGTTCAGCCATAGTAACGATCAATGCAGGTATAGTGGCAACTCCTTGTCTGACAATAGACAAAGTCAGAGCATGATGATGAGCAGCATTGTCTTCCAAAAAAATTAGTAGAATCGCTTCACATAAAACTGATCCTAAAATCCATAAACTACCACTGAGGGGTTCACTACTTTGCTCCCAAAACATTAAGCTGCTACCGCCCAACGCTAAAGTTGCAGCTAAAAATATTCGGAGGGAGAACTGCTGGCGACCGAGAAGATTCAAAAGCATGACAAAAATAATGCAAAGACCAAATAGAAAAGAAGTTCGATTAGCGGAAGTGCTTTTGATGCCTAAAGCCAAACAAAAATGAACACAAAATGTGAGAACTCCTAATATACAACCATCTCGTAGTAGTAAACGATTAATCGTCCAATTGGCTTGAGGGATTTCTTCCGTTGAGATCTTGAGGTTTAAACTTTGTCCAGTTAACTGACTTGTCCAGATTTTTATGGGACGAATATTCAGGAAAATTTTAAAAATCCAGGGGAGAAAGATGATCAAAGCTATTGAATAGCGTATTGCAACTTGCACCGTCGGTGTTACAGAGTCAGCCACTTTCTTCATAACGGCTGGCTCAGAGCCAAACAAAATAGCAACAATTACAAAAGCGACAATCCCTTGCCAACGCTTTGATGGTGATGTCTGAGTGGTTATCTGTTTTTTTATCGGTTTTTCTGTGAGTAACGAGTTCATAAGTAATGTGTTTAATTTAAAATAATTAGAAACAGAATTAAACCAATTTAAGGATTGATAAATGTGGAAAATCTATCAAAACTAGGGGTAAAAATAGGATTAAGATTTAGGAAATATTAAATTATAAATATTACTTAAACCTAATTTTAATGAATTGATCATAAAAAAACTTGATGATTCAATACGGTTCAGCTCAGGCTAAAACTCATCAAAGTGATCATGTAAGTCACGTAAGTATAGAGCTTCTATACCTCATAGATACAGTAAAAAATCCTTAACTGAACTGTATTACCTTATAATTCAACACATCTAGTCTTTGATAATAATAGGAATCATGGCTGTTTTGTGTTGAAAGTATAAGCAATCGGTAGGTGGGAAAACTTTAAAAACAATAATACCCTTAATATCATCTTCTGGAACACCCGCTTCAATTAGATGAGGAAGTTGAGTTTCATTGAAAAGAGCTTCCCATGAATCGTATTTGTTCTTGAGGACTCCGGTTGAAGTTAAATTACAATAGGTTAAAATCCCACCCTTTTTCAGCAAGGGATAAACCTTTTTAACAAAAGGAAATTGGTGGGTGTGTTGTTCATCTGCATTCAAAGGATAAGTATCATAAAAAATACCATCAAATTTTGGCTCATTAAATGATTCTAATACCTCACAAGCTAAACCTAAGATTGGGGTTACTTTCTGATCTGCTTTTTGTTGGAATTCAATCAATCTTTTAAACACATCTTCATTGGCTTCTATAATCGTATGTTCTTCTGGATGATAAGATTGAATCGCATTAGCTGATATTCCTAAGCCAAAACCACATTCTAATATGTTACCCCCATTTCGAGTCACCAACGCTGCGAAACCCTTCATATAAGGAGTTTCCCAACGTTCCATGACTGGATGACCTTCAATTGCTAATTTTTCATCACTCAGCAATGCTTTTTGCTTAGACCAGCGTTGGGGTTCGACACCTTTTTTGAGTCCTTGATAACCGCTTTTAAGTTTCTCACTCATTGTCTTTTATTCCTCCCTATAAATCAAGAATTTATTTTTAGCTAAAGTAATCTTCCAGTAATCCAGAACGTCGCACATCATTAGTTACACAATGAAATCCACCGCCTAATGTGCGAGCATGGCGCAGTTGTAATCCTATCACATTTATACCTCGTTTCTCCAACTCTTTAATTAAAGAAACCTGCCTTTTATCAACAATTGCTAACTCAGGATTAACCACGATAAAATTCATCGCAATCCAAATTGATGAGAGGGGATAACCTTCATATCCGATATCGACGGGTTCGGGACACCAAATTTTATCCCAATTCTGAAATAATGCTGGCAAGTTATCATCATTAACTCGTTCAGGATTAATTACAACTAAACCCGGACGAACAACAGTAAATGTGGTATCAATATGTTTACCGAGATAGACATTAATACATTGATGGACTCGGTAATCGTTTCCTAAAATTGATTGCAACCATTGTCCTCCTAACGAATTTCCAGAATCGCTAACTTGATAAAGAATATCTTGACCTAAGCGAAGAATATTGGCTGCATCAAAAGCAATTTCAGAATTTAATAGCCCATTTTTTTCACTATTAGGATTCGTGAATAACTCATCGAGTAACAGAGGTTTAGGAGCTGAAATCCAACGACTCCCAGAATGGAAATACTCTAAAAATACTTTTTTATAAGCATCCATTTCAAAATAACGAGAACGGGAAGGAGAAGGAGTTTCGATGATTTGATTACCTAGTGCTAGAAACACATCACGAGGGCAATAATTAAAATGTCCACAAGAAGACCAATTAGGGGTAGAAAAAGAGATTGAATGATTTGTGATTTCTGGACGGCGAACTGTCACGTTTAATTCTTGCAACGTAGCCACCAAGTTAGCCAAATCTTCTTGAGTTTCTTCAATAACGCGATCGCTAAATTGTCCAGTGGGGATATCTTGATCAGCTAATTCGGGAAAATCTACGCCACGTACACTGGGGTCAGGTTGAGGAAGTCTGGCATTTTCGACAACTCCGACAATCACTTCTTCTAAAGGCGACCATTCATCATAAACAGACACTTTGCAGTTATTCGCTATTGTTGCAGACAATTGTTCGGAATCGTTGCAGTTAGAGTAACTACGTGCTTGATCAACAGCTTGTGACATATTTGGGGATTGCATTCGTCGTTGAGTCTTAGATACTAAGAATTGAAGGCGATCGCTATCAAACACCATGAATAAGTCGATTATACACGATCGCCAGCCTCCGATATATTATCAGTTGATTGCACTGATAGCAATCAGAACTGACTAATGTCTAGATGACATACCAAATAATATAGCTTCAAAGTGGTCATAAGCGGCAAATTGGACTAAACCGTTCACTTCGACTTCAAGATGCAAGATCTCATGGTATAAGTAATCTTCAGTCGTCAAAAGCTGTATTACCTTCTCTAAATTCTGAGGTTCTATTGATATTAAAACTCCTGAACCTGCAAGGATGCTATCACTTTCTTTGAATGGAGAATTAGCTTGAATGAGTTGAGGGTTCAGTTGGGATAAGTCTATGTCCTCAATTAGCCACATTGCCAATTTAATTGGGTTTTCTGTAAATTGATTTAGAATTGCCTTAAAGAGTTCTGGAACTCCAAACTCATGGCTATCATTTAATACAATCGCACCTTTAAAGTTCATATTATTGATGTTTTTGACTCTGTAGGATTTTGGGTGTACTAAAGCGCAACTACGAACGATAATGAATAGTTTAACGCTTTAAGACTTTGATTTGGGTATCGTGATTGTAGGAATTTCCGATAATTCCAGCTAAAACTTTACCATCAGCACTCACGACTAAATCACGCATTTTTTCTGTATTTAATGTAGCTTCTAACTCAGCCGTTTCTAGATTCCATATTTTTAGTTTGTTGTCTTTGGTACTGCCAATAATGCGATCGCGAGTTAGAGTCAGATCGTAGAGTCCACTTTGAATATGAGAAGCAAGTCCATCTCGTATATAAGCTGTTCTAAATTGTTGCTTTATTTGCAGTTTTCCGGTTTGTGAATCCCAGATTTTTAGATAATTTTTGGGTTGTTGATAGGAAGTCATTACAATTTTTTTTCCATCGAAGCTAATTTGAGCCGAGTAAATATGTTCGTTATCAAACCATTTTCTCTCCAGAGGGATGTGCTGGTTTTTGATGACATCCCATACCAAAATATTGTTTCCTTTTTTAACTAATGTAATCCCACTTGAACTTAGTTTTATTGGATTGAAATAGGATGCGTTATCTTCAATGACAAGGAGTCCGATTTTGAACTGACGAGAGAGAGAATTAGGTAAGGTTTTTTGGAGTGTACCTGTTTCGAGATCCCAAACCTTGATTTCCTTATAATCCTGACTGATAATAGTTTTTCCATCAGAAGTAATTTGAACTTCGCCGATATTAGCCGAATGTCCTTTCAGCATTTTTGGAGGTTGATCTGAAGTCATATCCCAAATCCGAATCATGCGATCGCCACTTCCACTGACAACGGTTTTTCCATCAAAAGAAAGGGCTAAAGTATTAATCACACCGGAATCACTCGGTCGTATTTTTTTCAGTTTTCCAGTTTGTAAATCCCAGATTTTAATCGCTTTATCTTCTCCACCACTGACTAAAATTTTACCATCTGAACTGATTGCGATCGCAGATTCGCTTGGATATCCTTCTAAAGTATAAGCCTCAGAAAAATCACAATAGGGAGACTGAGTTTGATTTTCAGAACAAAACTTTGAGACTAAAGATTGTTGTGTTTGCAGGGGAAAAGATAAAAACTCTCCTCTCCCGGTAAAAAATAGCAAATTAACGATGAAAATTGTAGCGATTATAACACTCCACAAAATGGTAGAATTTTTGTTGCGAGATGAGTTAATTTTTGACGGTTTTTCGGTAATGATTTGAGTCAGTTCATTGCGGCTATAGTTCGCTTCGTACCAAAACGCACACCAAAATGTAAATAATACGAAGATTGGGAGTCCTAGAAATAAAGTTTCCGGGAAGACTAATCCATTTTCCGATAGAATTTCATGCAGAACGATAGGAATTAAAACACTAAAAAAGGTTGAAAACCAAAAGATTAAAAAAGCCAGAATAAAGGGGTGCAGGCTCATGGTAATATGAACCTGTGTTTCATTCAGGAACGACTGAAATTCCCCTCGAATAATGGGTAAAAATGAGTTACGATAATGAATAATTCGATAAATTTTAAATCCATCTTCAGAGATTGTACCTGCATAAGGCGGATGATTGCGGGAAACTCTCCAACGAAATGTTTTTGGGGCTTCAATTTTAGCCTCGAGTCTCTCAATGATTTTTGAAAGGGGTTCGGGAGTGCGAAGTGTAAATTTTTCTTGGGGTAAGAGTCGCATTTTCGGCTATAATACTCAGTAGCTAAAGCAGCAGTAATATTCTGAGATTAACTCGAAATCAACTCTGAGATTAATCAGGAATTTTACTGACCCTTGACTTCTAGAGAAACTTATCTCTGAAACGGTGAAGGTTATGCGTTATTTGCGCTTCACCTTTGGGGGAGAGAAAGTTTGTAGATCAGCGCGATTGAGGCGGTAGCGTCACACTTATTAGCCAATACCACAGGCTGAAAGCCGATCAAAAGCGACCCAAACCTTTAAAATAAGAGTGAGATGTCATCCAAGTTAAACTGATAATGTCAAAACACTCTGTCGTGAACGACACAATTACGGACCGCATTGAAACCGCAACAGCCCCAACTTGCGATCAACATCATATTGTCGATCCTGAAGATCTCCAGAGTGTCAGAACTCAAACTCTGAGTGTAGAAAAAGCTCAACGGATGGCAGAGTTTTTCAGTTTATTAGGAGACGCGAACCGTCTGCGCTTACTCTCGATTTTAGCCAGACAAGAACAGTGTGTTTGTGATTTAGCCGAAGTTTTGCAGATGAGTGAATCTGCTGTTTCTCATCAATTGCGATCGCTGCGGGCGTTACGATTAGTGAGTTACCGCAAGCAAGGGCGTAAAGTGTATTATCGTCTCCTAGATCGTCATGTTTTAGATTTATATAAAGCTGTGGCTGAACATCTCGATGAGACTGAGAATCTGGATTAGAAAAAATTAGAGTTAAAAAAGATTGAGAAAGAGAGAATTTTCAACAACTGTGGTGAAATGGCACCGAAATCAAGGGCAAAAATACAAATATCATCCAACTCCAATTCCAGTAGTTTGAGCTCGGTTCAGGTTCGATACTAGCCGAGCTATTAATTAAAGCTTCAATCCGCTCTGTAAAACGATTTGGAGGTGCTGTGCAGCTAAATGCGGCTGAGTTTTCTTCGGAAATAGTGATAGGTTGACGCACAACTAAAAGTAATGATTCTGCTAACAGTAAAGGGTCAATGTGTTGAGCAGCCCATTGATCGGCTCGCAGTTCTCGTAGGAGTAATAATTCTTGCCAGAGTGCTTCCGTTCCCGGTAGCCAAGCCGTTAAACGCCGACACCATCCTAATCCAAAAAACCAAAAAGTATCTTTATAATAGTTATGAGCCTGTTCGTGGATTAAAACCGCTTTTTGTTGGTCTGGAGTCAAGGTTTCTAAGAGTCCTTGACTGATGACAAGTTCAGGATGCCAAAATCCAATTTGAGCACAGAATAATATGGGATTTTCTAAGAGTCGAGCGGTAAATCCATGAACTTGAATTTGAGGATAACGCCGAACTTGTTGGATAGATTTCCATCCATCCCTTGCTAAACTGAAACCCAAAACCACCGCCCATCCCCACAACATCCAGGCTAACCCGTACCCCAGCCAGCCTGTGGGGTGTCCGAGCATCCATCCCTGTGGTCCCATCCAAATCACCGCGATCGCGCTCATTAGCAGCATTAAAGGCGGTATGATTAGACTCAGTAATGCCCTCTGCCAACGTTGTCTCCAAGTTGCTGAACCCAGAACGTAAATCCATCGCCAGCTTAGGGCAAATCCAAGTGAGAGTAAAATCAGAATTAAGTGCATGATTATTCCTCCTTTCTGGCTTCTCGTAGAGCTTTTAGGCGTTGTGCGATCGCATCCAATTGGTCTAAACTAGTAGTATCAAGCTGATCGGCGAATGCAGCAACGATATCTGGATTCCCCAAGGCTAAGAACTGATTGAGGTGATCGTGGGCTTTAATGGCTTGGGCTTCTGTTCGAGAAATTCTCGGTTTCCAGATGTAGGCGCGTCCAGTGCGATCGCAACTCAGCCACCCTTTTTCTAGCAAACGATTCAACACGGTTGTGACACTCGGCGAGGAAAGTTCGCGATCGGGATCGGTGAGAATATATTCGTGAACCTGTTTGACTGTAGCGCAGCCGAGATCCCAGACAATGTTTAAAATCTCTTGTTCGAGAGGACCGAGAGACATTTTTTCAGGACGATAATCGGGTAAAGGTGTCATTTTCAAAGAGATTAATTCCAAGTAGCGATCGCAAACGAAGCATCAAACTAGCAAATCCTACATCTGTCGATACACAATTTTCTCATATTCTCCAATTTTTTATGGTACAATAAGCATCGATTCCACATTTGCTCAACTGTCCTTTCAGAAAATTCTTGGCATTGGATGGTGTCGAAGTGGAAACAACTCCATTAAAGTGAGCCAATAAAAAGGAAAGAAGAAAAATGAACTCTGTTTTTTCACTCTCTAAGAGAATAGTATTAGGATTATCTGTTGTTTTGTTAATGGTGAGCAGCTTTGTATTCAACGCCTCTCCGGCGACAGCAGCAAACTACGAAGTGACAATGGGTGCAGGTGGACTCCAATTTTCACCGAGGAAAGTTGCGGTTAAACCCGGTGACACCGTAACATTCAAAAATGGAATGCTTGCTCCTCATAATGTTATTTTCAACCCCAGCAACTCTGCTGATGGAAGTTTGGCAAAAACCCTCTCTCACAATAAGTTAGAGTATCAGGCTTCAGCAAGTTTTGATGTGACAATTCCTGAAGATGCCACCTCTGGTGAATATGAATTCTTCTGTGCGCCTCATCGGGGTGCAGGAATGGTTGGAAAATTGGTTGTAGAATAATTATTGAGTTTAGTGTTATTTCACACCTAACTAACTCTAACTAATCCTAGAGATTCTCTCCTCTCCTTAACAGAAAGTAATTCCTCCAAGTTTAAGTGTTTCTTAGGTCTTGTAGCGAAGTGAAAGCAGCTTTCTCAAACAGGGAGAGGAGAAATGTTTTGAATAAACTTGCAACAGATTATGCCACAGACTTACACAGTTGAAATTCACCATCAAGGAAACGTTCACACTTTACAAGTTCCAGACGATAAGCGTGTTCTAGATGTCGCAGACGAAGCTGGACTAGAGTTACCCAGTTCTTGCCATGCGGGAGTTTGTACCACCTGCGCTGCAAAACTCCTCTCCGGTAAGGTTGAACAAGCTGAAGGTATGGGTATAAGTCCAGAACTGCAAGCAGAAGGATATGCTTTACTGTGTGTTTCTTATCCTCGGTCTGATTTAAAAGTTGAAACAGGGAAAGAAGATGAGGTTTATGACCGTCAATTTGGTCAAGCCTCCTAACTGAGAAACAAATCGTCGTAGTTGGGCTTTAGCACTGTTTGAGATGGACGGAGCTGAAGCGCAACTACAAACATAATCGGGGCTGTTACATCTAATGATAGAAAAATGAGGGAATTCACCCGGAGTTAAATGACTGCTTTCGGGTGAAACTGCTTTTAGCTATAGCCTTTAGTCTGATGCGGAACCCGGGACTTGAACCCGGAAGTCCTTGCGAACACTAGAACCTGAATCTAGCGCGTCTACCAATTCCGCCAGTTCCGCTTAATTTTAATTGCACGATTTACTATTATCATGCAAATTTTGAATTTTGTCAACCCCTTGCTGAGAAAATTGCAGTCTTAGTATTGAATACGAGTATATCCAGCTTGTTCAATTAAATCTTGCCCTTGTCTTGTCAAGAGTAAATTTACATAGGCTTCCCCTGCTTGTTGATCGATTTGACCATTTTTTTTAACGATCACAAATAATTTCCGAGTAATGGGATATTCACCACTTTGAAACACCGCTTGATTTAATGTATTGCGTCTATTCGGACAATCTTCTGCGGGAACGAGGGGTTCTTGATAAGGAGGAATCAATTGATCGGGTTGGAAGCCAATGGCGATTGGTTTAATCCCACATTGACCGACCACTTCTGGTGCAGAAGCAAAATAAATACCACCTAAATTATTTGCAACTTTTCCAATCGCTGAAGTTGTTGTCTCGACGATTTCAACATTCGCTCCCAGCTCTCGAGCTCCTAAAATATTCTCAGTGAAAAAATCAACGGTTCCAGATGCTGCGCTTCTAGAGTAAGGAGTAATTTTGACATCAGGGCCTCCAACCTCTTTCCAATTGATAATTTTTCCGAGGTAGATATCTCTCAACTGTATCACCGTTAATCCTTGAATATTATTCTGGGGATTAGTAGTGATCGCGATCGCATCAATAGCAATCGGAACTTCTTTGATCTCAAAGCCTTTCTGTCGAGCTTGCTCATATTCTTTAGCTTTTAAAGGACGAGAAGATTCAGAAAAAGCCAATTGATCGTTGAGTAACATTGTAATTCCTGTTGTTGAACCTGGAGGTTGGGTTGGATGCTGAATGTAACGCAACTTAAATTGAGGCCAAACAGTTTGGACTTTCGAGTCAATAGATTCACGAATGGGTACCCAGCTTGTACTGCCTCCATGACTAAACAATCCAGCGGGTACATTAGAAATTTGAGCAAGTGTTTGAGCCGGACTTTGAGAATCTGGGGGCGAATCTTGAGAAGCAGATGAAGAAAAAATCTTTGCGAATCCCTGAATCTGAGTTAATCCCCAAATACAGGCTCCAATAAATCCCAAGGTCATAATTAACGATACGATCAACATTTTAGCTTCTTTCTGCTTCTTCATAATTCAACCCCCCTAAAGGCTTTGGCTTATCTTCACCATTCTATTCTGCATATTTGCGAGTCGCAACTCGATGCTTTAGCTGGGGCAAAATAGAGGTCAACTCTAAGCCAGAAAGACAAAATTTAATAGATAATTCGAGTGTATCCGGCTTGTTCAAGTAAGTCTTGTCCTTGTAAGGTTAGGAGTAGGTTGGCATAGGCTTCACCTGCTTGTTGATCGATTTGACCATTTTGTTTGACAATCACGAAGAGTCGTTTTGTCATCGGATATTCACCACTTTGAAACGCCTCTTGATTCAACTGATTTCGTTGCTCTGGACAATTTTCCGGAGAGACAAGAGGGAGTTGATAAGGCGGAATAAACTCATCGTTACTTAACCCAATCGCTAAAGGCCGAACTGTACATTGCTCGACAATTTTAGGCGCAGAGTCGTAATAAATCCCTCCCAAATTATTCCCCAGTTTGTTAATGGCTAACGTAGTTGTATTGATGAATTCCACATTTCCAGAAAAGTCTTCTCCCTTCAAAACATTTTCAAAAAAGAAGTCAACGGTTCCTGAATCACTTGTTCTAGAATAAGGAGTAATCGCTAAATTAGGGCCTCCCACTTGATTCCAATTCGTGATTTTTCCCAGATAGATATCTCTGAGTTGTGACACGGTTAACCCTGGAATCTTCAACTGAGGATTAATCACAACGGCAATGGCATGAATTGCAACAGGAATCTCTTGAAGCGGAAAACCTTTTTGTTGAGCTTTCTGATGTTCTTCTTGCTTTAAAGACCGCGAAGACAGAGCAAAAGCCAATTGATTATCAAGCAACATTTCAATTCCGGTTGTGGAACTGAGAGATTTACTGGGAGGCAAAGTATAACGTAGCTTAAACTGCGGCCATATCTCTTCAATCACAGGGTCAACTGATTCCCGCAGTAGATTCCAACTTGTTCCTCCTCCATAGTTAAATCGTCCTCTAGGAACATCATAAACTTGACCAAAAGTTTGACTGGGACTTGAAGAAGATGTTGATTGAGTTGGAGACTGAGAATTTGCAGATGAATCTTGACGAGAAGATGAGACTGAAGGATTTGAGAATCCTTGAATCTGAAGTAATCCCCAGAAACAAACTCCGATTAATCCTAGAGTTGTCAGCAATGCCAAGAAAATAGTCCGGGTTTCTTTGGTCTGAGACATAAAAAAGCTGAAATCTAAAACTAATGGTTGACAACAAGCATTTCCAATCAATGCTTAAGCAGTAGATAAATTAAACGGAATAGAAAAGATGTCCCCATAAAAATACAAGCAACCAGAATAGAAATTATTAAAATCGTAGTGAGACTCAGCTCTAGTCTTAAGGCAGGAATAAAAACAATTAGAGCTAGCGAAATTCCAACTAGAATTGCCAATTCTTTAGATTCAATCCACTGACGATATTGAGCCCAAATCAATCCGCCAATTGTACCGCCTGTAATCAAAGCCACCAGAGGTATTGAGTCTAATAAACTACTTAAACCAATCTTCAACAAACCGATTTCAAATCCGGTCAGTGCAGCTCGAATTAACTGTCCCGTAGAAAGTAAACTCAGAAAAGCAGGTGAGTCCTGTGGGGTATTCAGTTGGGAAGAGGGAGGCGAAATAGAATTTGAAGAGGTTTGGTCAGTTGAAAAGTCAGGATTTAAAGCTTTCAAAATTTGTTGAGCTGAGGTAAAGCGATCGCTGGGTGTTGGTAGAAGCATCTGATCGAGAATATCAGCAAGTTGATCACAAACTTGAGTGTATTCTCTCCAATACCAACGGTCAGTCTGACTATCAAATAGATCTTCGGGTTCTTTCCCTGTTAATAGAACGATACAGGTTACAGCCAAAGCATATAAGTCCGTTGAGGGAAAAACATGATGACCTCGCATTTGTTCAGGAGGAGCATACCCAATCGAATAAATTCCTGTAGATTTTCCCGTGGATTTTCCAGACGTCTTCGCTTGTTGAGTAATTTGCTTGACTGCACCGAAATCAAGTAAGTAGAGACGACCTTTGCGATCGCGCATAATGTTAGAGGGTTTAATGTCACGATGAATCACATTTTGATCGTGAATAAAATCTAGAATGTTGAGAACTTCTTGTAAAATTTCTCGCACCTGATCTTCTGAATATTGACCTTGAGCTTCCAGTTCTTCTTCTAAATCTTGACCTTCAATATATTCTTGAACAATATAAAAAAATTGCTGATGCTGTAGTGTTCCCCAATCGGGAGCTTCTAAAGAAAAGTAAGCCAGAAGACTGGGAATTTGTGGATGTTGACTTCCCAAGCGATCGAGAACAATCGCTTCTCGTTCAAACAACTGCTGTGCGGTTTCAAGCTGAGAGGGACAAAGATCGCTCGGTTGAAACTGTTTAACCACGCATTGTCGTAAGCCAGGAGAGCGGCGATCACGTGCGAGAAAAGCAGCTCCAAATCCCCCTTGAGCGAGTAAGCCTTGAGGGAGGTAGCGACCATCTAACATCAGAGGCATCCCGCAAGTTGCACAAAAGATTTGCTGTTCTGTTTTTAAGGTTGTTGTTTCATCAAAATTAGCAATATAGTTTTCAGGATTAGAACAACCCGGACGAGTACAGTGAATTTTCATAAAAACCTCGTTTGAAAACAATATTTATCAAGATAGAACTACAGAGGACGGCTCGCGAGTTGCCGTTCAATCTAACTGAATCCGGTTGATGAAGATCTATCTTCAATCAGTTTAATAGTTTCTATGGGTCTGATCGCAATGTATTCAAAAAAACACCCCAGAGTATTCCGGATTGAGTCTGGGTTAAATTCAGATAGATGCAGCAGACTTTAATTAATGAGTGGAACTCCCAATATTGAGACCTACGGTTGCCGCTATGAGCTTCTTTACTACGTTATGGCAGCTTGTCTGGTAGTCGCAACCGCTTCTTAACTCCATCTGGAGTTCAGGTATACTTAGATCGAGATTTGCCCAAACAGATACTTGACTACATTGGCGTCAATTTTCTTCTTGATTTTAACAAAAATTTATGGCGATCTGTATTCTCAATGCTAAAACTCAAGTTTAAAAATTTTAACTGAGGTTTACTCTGTAGATACAGGTTCTTGCTTGCCAAAATTTAGCTTTTGAGTTGAAAATTTAGGCAAGATATCCCGACTAAAGGCTTCTGCGGCTTTGGATTGATAACGATTTGGATTAACGATCACCGATAACATTCTATGAACAGTGACCCCTTCTATTTTTGCTTGATGAAGAACGCCCATTTGTAGTTCCTTCTCAATGGCTGAAGTTGAGACAAAGGCGGCACCTAAACCGGCTTGTACTGTATTTTTAATCGCCTCAATCGAGTTCAATTCCATCTCAATTTGTAAACGGCGAGGATCAATATTCGAGCGAGTCAGAACTTGATCGATGACTTTGCGAATAGTGGATTGAGAGTCTAGAGCAATAAACTGGAGTTTGTAGAGATCTTCTTTGTGAATAAAGTCTTGTTTCGCAAAGCGATGAAACACAGGTAAAATTAATGCCAGTTCATCTTCAATGTAGGGCTGAACTGTAATCGACTCCTGAAGTTCAGGTGGAACTTCTCCACCAATAATCGCTAAATCTATTTGACCATTTGCCACACTCCAAGCGGTGCGCCGAGTTGAGTGAACGTGTAACTGGACTGCGACATCCGGATATTGTTTGCGAAACAGTCCGATCATGTGGGGAAGCAGATAAGTCCCTGTCGTTTGAGAGGCCCCGACAATCAGAGTACCGCCTTGTAAATTTTGTAAATCTTCAATCGCACGACAGGTTTCTTGACATAAACTGAGGATTTTTTCACCATAATTCAGGAGAAGATGTCCGGCTTCTGTCAATTTGGCTCGACGCCCTCCGCGATCAAATAGAGGTACATTGAGCTGCCGTTCTAGGTTTTGAACTTGTAAGCTGATCGCCGGTTGTGAGACATACAAACTATCAGCCGCTCGCTTGAAGCTTCCCTCAGCCGCGATCGCTTTGAGTATGCGTAATTGGTCTAAGGTAAACGGAACATCTGACATGGTTTTTTTAAAATTAATGGTTTAATATTCAATATTCAACAATACCCAAATTCTTGATCGAACACAATGGCGAGCGAAGGCTTTTTCGTTGAGGTTTACAGTCAAAAAAATCTTTCTTTGTGAACCCTTGCTAATTCAGCATTACCGATCAAATTTATCATTTAGATCTAAATCAAGCTAGACTCTTTTCTGACTCAACTCAGATCACATCTGAGCCGGAGCTCTTAAAAATTCTACCTCCTTGGACTTTTGAGAATTGAGACTATATTTCCCCAGGTTGGGGGTGGCAAATTGAGGTAGGATTTCATCAATAAAAGCTTTTGCTGCTTTCGATTGATAGCGATGGGGATTGGCAATCACGGATAGAACCCGTGTAATCAGCACTTGATCAATGGTCAGTGTTTGTAGCACTCCCAGACTGAGTTCTTTTACAATGGCTGAAGTCGAGACAAAAGCTGCCCCCAAGCCTGACTGAACTGCATTTTTAATCGCTTCAATCGAACTTAACTCCATCTCAATTTTAAAATGAACCGGATCGATACCTGCACGAGCCAGAGCTTGATCGATGACCCGACGGATGGTAGATTGAGCGTCTAAGCTGATGAACTGAAGTTGATACAAGTCTTCTTTAGTAATCCTCTCTCGTTGGGCGAAAGGATGAGAAGCCGGAACAATCAGAACCAGTTCATCACGAGCATAAGGAACAATTTCTAAAGATTGGGCGAGTTCTGCTGAAACTTCTCCTCCGACAATCGCTAAATCTAGTTGTCCATTCATCACACTCCAGGCTGTGCGCCGAGTCGAATGAACCTGTAACTGCACGACAACATTTGGATATTTTTGCCGAAATAACCCAATCATCCGAGGCAGCAGATAGGTTCCCGTTGTTTGAGAAGCTCCCACAATCAGAGTTCCTCCCTTAAGATTTTGTAAATCTTCAATCGCTCGGCAGGTTTCCTGACACATGGAGAGGACTTTCTCTCCATAAGTGAGAAGCAGATGACCTGCTTCTGTGAGTTGAGCACGACGTCCGGCTCGATCAAACAACGGTACATCAAGATGTCGTTCTAGATTTTGAACTTGCAGACTGATCGCAGGTTGTGAGACATATAGGCTATCGGCTGCCCGCTTGAAGCTTCCTTCAGCTGCGATCGCCTTGAGTATGCGTAATTGATCTAATGTAAATGGCAGGTCAGACATAGGACTTCACCTCTACAGGCTAGAGAAGCTTTAGGGGAAAATAAGAGGGGATCAAGTTCTTCCAGCATACTGCGGGATGATCTGTATTGAAGTTAACTTTGTTATCGACTCAAAAAATGACAATCGTGGATCAGTGGCTAACATCGAGCCAAATTGTAATACTGGGGTTACTGTTGGGCTTTGCGATCGCTCACAGTGGACTCGCGGCACTCCGTCCTTGGGGTGAGGAAAAGATCGGTCCTCGACTCTATCGGATTTTATTTGCATTGGTGAGTTTACCCTTGGCGGTTGTCTTAATTATTTATTTTTTCAACCATCGTTATGATGGTGTCCAACTGTGGCAGGTTCAACAATACCCTGTGGTTAAACCCATCGTCTGGGGATTGTCGGCTTTATCTTTTGTGTTTCTGTATCCGGCAACCTTTAATCTTTTGGAAATTGCTGCGATCGATAAACCGCAAGTCCATCTCTACGAAACCGGGATTATTCGCATTACTCGTCATCCTCAGATGGTCGGACAGGTGATCTGGTGTATCGCTCATACCCTTTGGCTCGGTACAAGCTTCACGCTGGTGACTTCTATCGGTTTGATAGCGCATCATCTGTTTGCAGTTTGGCACGGTGACAAGCGTTTAAGAGGGCGTTATGGTGAAGCTTTTGATGCTGTTTGCGATCGCACTTCTGTGATACCCTTTCTGGCAATTCTTCAGGGTCGCCAAACTTTTCAGTGGAGAGAGTTCATCCGCTGGTCTTATCTGGGTGTTACGGTTTTCGTGATCTTATTGTGGCAAGCTCATCCCCTTTTGATCGGTGCCACAAGTAACGTAGCCTGGTAGCATGATCCCAGAGATATAAAATGTTCAATAATAAAATTTTCCAAGATGATGCTGCTTTCAATTCGTGAGCAAAATTTTGCTAAAGAGGTCTTGGGTGCCTCTATTCCCGTTCTCGTTCATTTCTGGGCGCCTTGGTGTGGGTTGTGTCGGCTGATTGTTCCTCAACTGCAACAATTTCAGGACAACTGGAAAGATCAAGTTAAGGTCGTTGGAGTGAATGCGGATCAAAGCCTTAAATTAGCGAGTCGCTATCGTTTAAAGACTTTACCGACGCTGATTTTGTTTGACCGTAGCCAGGAGTTATATCGGCTGGAACATTTTCATGGACGGGAAGATTTACGTCGAACTCTCGATGAGTTTATGCAAACTTATCAAAATTCGAGTTCAACTCTATCGTTTTCAACGCCTGAATATCTAGCCTTAGAAGCAAAATTGACTTGAATTTCTTCTAATAATTTTTGTCCAATAATAAAATCGCACCCAGAAGCGTTGGGTGCTTTTTTTCCGTCAGCATTTAGATTTTAGCAGTATCGGAATTTTTCGATTCTCTACAAATGTTTAGCAATTAACTCAGGAACTTCTTGAGCGCGAACTCGACTGTAGCGAGCTTTGTCAGGCATCATTACAAGATTAGGGCCTGCTTTACAACGTTTGAGACATCCGGTTGTCTTAATCGTGACTTGGTCTTCGAGTCCTCGTTCCTTGAGAACAGTTTCTAAGGCAGAACAGAGATGGTGTCCGCCCCGTTTACGACAATCTGATTTACCACAAACCAGGATTTGAGCTTTCCCAGCACAGCTCTTTTTCCCTTCTTTTTTAGATGAACAGGGTTTGGGACTGACTTTTTCTTCACTCCCTACAGCCATCACCTGCTCGGCTTTCAGCTTGATTTTACCACTCTTGAAATCGTATTTCTTTATCCCACTGACTTGAACTTGCTGACCGGGAATTAACAACCGTTCACAAGCTGAACGAGATTCCTTAGCAAGTTTGATTAGATGTAGTCCTTCAGATGTCATCAATTGTAGATATTTGGGCTTGCTGCCATCGAAGAACACGTAAGCGACTTGACCTTTAAAATTGAATTCCGTAATCTGTTTGTCAGTTTTGGACATTGGTTTCAGGGTAATTGTAAGGTTTCTAGGGTTGAGATAGCTAAAGTTGAGGCTGAGGGTCTACTATTAATACTTTTCTCAGTTGAGAGGCAAGTATCTCGGGTGCTGGTGAGCTTCTTAATCACACTTCGCATTCCAAGAGCGTTCTAGACCTGCGAGCAGTTCTTGACGTGAACCCGTGAACTGTTTGAGAACACTAGAGAGTTGAAGAGCATGACTTCCACTGTTGATCTGCACCCGCAGGGGTTGATCCACTTCGCAGGAACAGGGGATTCCTAACTCTTGCAAACGTCTGTAGACCTGCCATCGGTCGGCCCAGCAGTTCACTTCGATGATTTCGCTGTTTTCGGGCTGTAACTGTGATGAATTCATTACTTGTACCAACTGCAACTTATTTTTACTTAGTCCTGACCCATCTCTTTCAGACTTTATTCAGATTTGTCAGGATGAGTCTTCCATCTTTAGCATATCTTAAGTAAAAATATTTCTCAATAGGGGGGGTAAAAAAACTCACTAGCTCGAAATTCTTGCTAATATAGGCAGGATGGGAGTTTAAGAGAGATTGAGCAGGGAGATTGACAAGTGAATTCATAATTCTATAAACTATGTTCATTAGCAATAACGGTACTTAATGCGAGGAAATCAAGGCATGGCTGAAATTCAAAGTCCGGTGCGTCAGTTAGGTGAGATGGGTGATAACCCCATTTCATTGGACCATTCCGTTACAAAGCCAATTTGCGAAGGTATGAATGCCTTGTTAGCAAGTTTCCAGGCACTTTACATCCAATATCAGAAACATCATTTTGTGGTTGAGGGAGCTGAGTTCTACTCCCTGCATGAGTTTTTCCAAGAAAGCTACGAAGAAGTTCAAGGACACGTTCACGAACTGGGTGAGCGTCTCAATGGCTTAGGCGGAATTCCTGTTGCTAGCTTCAGCAAATTGGCAGAAATGTGCTGCTTTGAACCTGAAGCCGATGGTTACTATATGTCTCGCCAAATGGTCGAACATGACCTCGGGGCTGAAAAAGAAGTTATACAATTGCTCCGTCGTCAAGCGGGACAAGCAGAAAGCCTTGGCGATCGCGCTACTCGTTACCTCTATGAGAAAATCCTCCTAGAAACTGAAGAACGAGCTTATCACTTAGATCATTTCTTAGCGGGTGATACGTTGGTTCAGCTCAACACTTCTAACTAACATCTTTAAAAGTTAAATTTTTTAAGAATACTCACCCCATTAAGTCAGAAATTTTGAGAGTTTCTGGCTTTTTTGCATGAAATATAAATTCCCTCTAATTCTTGATTTGACGCTTGTAACGGGGACGACAAGGGGTTCCGACACAAACTTGACCGGGAGGCATATCTTTAAATACACTACTACGAGCAGCAATAACTGCGTTCGACCCAATCACAACACCGGGACCCACAAAGCAGTCAGCCGCGACCCAAGCCCCATCTTCGACGGTAATAGGAGCGGTTTTCAGTCCAAAAGCGGGGTCAGTAATATCGTGACTCCCAGTACACAGATAACTTTTTTGAGAAATAACGCAGTGCTGACCGATTTTAATTTGGTCTAAACTATAAAAAACAACGTCATCTCCGACCCAACTATAATCCCCAATTTCGACTTTCCAGGGATAGGTAAAACGAGCAGTTGGACGGATGAGAACCCCTTGACCAATTTGGGCACCAAATCGTCGCAGTATCCAGCAGCGAACTCCACTGAAAGAATGTAGCGTGAGTGGAAAAGTAACAGCCTGAATAAACCACCAAAATAATATAAACCAACCCGGTCTTCCGCGATCAAAATTAGATTGGTCGTATTGACGTAAATCAACCCAGGATTTCGTTTGTTGAGTCTCCATCATAAATTCCCAAAAAAAAGTAGAGACGCTAATTGAATCACGCCTCTACAAATTTAACTATTTTTGAACGGCTTGGGGAACTTGCGGAACTGAAGTTGTGGCTGGTTCCTCAGCGGATTTACCCACATTCAATTTTCCGCCAAAACTCCGCAATTCATACAACTTCACGCCAATTTGATACTCATATTGACTGAGTAAACGACCATAAATATATCCAGCTCGACCATCTAAAAAGCCCAGTCTGAGAATATAAAATAGAACAAAGCGTAAGAAGGGCTTAAACGGAAGTCTCACCCAAACTTTTTTCAAAAATCGCTTGCGTTGAACCGCATCTCCGAACAAGTTTGCACCAATGGTATCTGTGTCATCTTGCCCAGTTAAAATATTATAGTAAACGCGGGCTTCCCAGTTAGAATAACGGTTGTGTCGGGCAATCCAATGGAACATATCACGGAAGTCTTCGTGTAGCATATCATTCTTCAGATAGCCCACTTTTTCCGGCCCAGACATGACAACGTGTTCGTGAACTTCGTTATCTCCAGTATTGCGAACCCCTTCAGTTTTTAAGTTTTCGTAGCGACCCTGTTTATGCTTAAATAAACGTAAATTCCAATCGGGATATTTACCACCGTGACGAATCCAAACGCCTAAGAAAAATACTCGACGATTGAGATAATACCCACAATATTCGGGATCTTGAATCATAAGTTCAATTTCATCCCAAAGTTCGGGGGTAATGCGTTCGTCACAGTCTACAATCAGAACCCAATCATTGCGAAAGGGTAAATTTTCTAGCGACCAATTTTTCTTCTTCGGCCAATTTCCATTAAAGTGGAACTGTACGACTTTTGCACCATGACTTTCAGAAATTTCAACTGTGCGATCTTCACTTTGAGAGTCTACCACGAAGATCTCATCTGCTCGGGCAACACTGGCCAAACAAGCAGGTAGGTTTTCTTGTTCGTTTTTAGCAGGAATTAGAACGGATACTGGAATCTTAGATGCAGTTGAGGTCATAGCTAAAAGTTTTATGTAGTAGTTTTACCAGAAATTGGATGCCTGTCCAAAGATGTCACAAATTTAGAATGTTACTAACGTTTGGAACTAGAGAATCATAGAGGATACATCAAGCCAATCTGAATATTAAACCTCTCCCCTCCCCACTCTAACCTTTCCCATCTTGCCTTGCCTAACGATCGCGCTCGGCTATCTTTTGTTTATCCAGTGCTGAAACTAGGCTATCTCCTTGTTTTTTATATATCTAATGCTCTGGGGACTTGGAGGTGATAATTCCAGCAATCGCAGATTTTAAATAACCAATCTGACCGTAAGCATACACGAAATTATCAAATCGTTGTGCAGGATCGCTGAAATTCTTAACGGACTTATACAATCCTCGAATCATCCGTTCTCCCCCGCGATTGAGTTGGCCCCAACCTGCCTGACCCGCGAGTTGTTCTCGATAACATTCACTAATGCCCTGCCACCATCCTCGTTCCATAAACCAACCGCGTTTAACTCGTTCGGGGGCGACGTTATGGGCGACGAGGGCTTCGGGAAGATAGGCGACTTGCCATCCTTTTTCTAAAGCCAATTCGGTCATCTGAAGTTCTTCATTGGAAAGGAGATTTTTTCCCACTCGACCTAAGTTGGGGTCAAATCCGCCAATTTGATCTAAGAATGACCGCCGTAGGGAGTAATTTAAGCCTCTGGGTGTTAAACCGGGGTTAGTAATAGTAACAATTTCACCACCCAAGTCATAGGCCCCCAAATTCCCGGCTAATGTATCTGATAACCAACTCGGAGGTTCAATTCCTTCCGGCCAAATTAATGTGACTTTACCGCCTGCGATCGCCAGTTTTTCATTCTCCTGGTAGGCTTGATATAAGACTCCTAACCATTGTGGTGTGGCGACAGCATCATCATCGAGATAAGCAAGAATTGGACTTTTTGCTTCTTTTGCCCCTCGGTTCCGAGCGACGGATAACCCCGTAACTCCTTCGTAAACGTAGGTTAATTTAGGATGAGGCAATCTGGCTTCGGTCACTTCGCGAGTCGAATCACTAGAAGCATTATCAACAACGATAACTTCATAGTCTTCAAAATCCTGTTGAAGTAAACTATCAATCGCCGCGCCTAAGTAATTATCGCGATTGTGAGTGCAAATAATGGCTGAAATCTGAGGATTTGTCATGGCAAAAGCTCCCAAGCTACCTCAATGTTAAGCGATCATTGTTCTGTTTCTGAGGTTTCTTCAATTGGAATTTGGATTTCGCTGCGTTTCAAGGCTTCCGGAACAAAGGGTGAGTCGTAGAAGAACCGTCGCGGTTGTCCAACCACTGCATATTCCGGGTTTTGCTGTAACCAAGTCCGTAATTTTTTGATATTTTCTTGATAACTTCTGTAGTCGTAACTGCCTCGCAACCCGATGCTAACAACGGTCATCGCTGGAATGTCTTTAACTTCGATATTTTCTGCAATTTCTTGGGGATAAATCTCGCTATCCCGATAGAGGAAAGACACCCTAGCTTCACCATTTCTATCTGTATTATTCGGGTCTAAGGTAAAAATCGGATAACGGGTTTCAACTGGAGAGGTCATGGAGATTTCGTTATCATTAATATGGCGAAAAAGTGGGTCAAATGCTCGAAAAGTTGCGAGGGATAAATCTCCGGTATACAAAACGCTTGCAGACCGATAAGCCGGATAACGCTTGACTTCGATTTTGCCTTCTTCGGTAGGAGGCGGAAAGCCTTTAGGTAAGGGGGCAGCTATGGCGGTATTATAAGTGTAGACTGCGATTGCTGCGATCGCGACAATTCCTAATGGTAAGAGTAATGTTTTGAGTTTAACAGGAAACATAGATCGGGTTTTGTAGAAAGCTATAAATATTGAGTTCAAATCCGATGAACTTTTTTTAGGGTATCACAGTCAGAGAACTTCAGACTCAATTGATCACTGGTAGCGGTTAAAAAAAACACTTACATCAAACTCAAGATGAAACTTTTCTCCTATCTTACCTCCGGTTTAACGCTGATTACTGTTTTAGGAAGTGTTACAATCGCTTTTTTACCTTCAATTGCGGATACTCCCTCGAACCGAAATAATCGATTTGATCGGGATTATTCTTCTCCGACTCCGGAAGAAACTCAAATTGAAGCACCTGTTAACGATCTCGGACAAGAACTGGTTCAAGAGATTTCTCAATGTATGCAAGGGGCAATTCCCAATAATGAACCCAACTCTTTAGAAGAACTACAAGTTGCTTCAATGCGATGTACAATTAAAGTGATTGTTCTGACACCAGACGGTAAAGTTCGACCGGATGCTAATGAACGGATGAATGCGGTTTTCACGACGATGCAAGTCAGTCTTCCGGCTGCAATGAGTCAAGGACAAGCTTCAGTGAAACTCGAAACAATTCCAGAGAGTTTAGTTTATACTGTTCCCGTTGAAATTGAGGGTCAACCGCAAAGATTTCTACTCGATACCGGAGCCTCAAATTCAATTTTATCTGAAACGATTGTGGCTCAGTTAGGGTTAGAAGGAGCAACCCTTCCCAGTGATATTTTAGCTTACTTTGTTGTCGGAGATGACTGTTCAGATATTAAAGCAACATTGCATAGTTTGCCTACCATTTCAGTTGAGGATGCAACCGTCGAAGGGATGAATGGAATGGGACTCCCAAAAACAGCAATTCCTGGAGATTTATCCGGAGTTTTAGGGATGGATTTCCTAAAAGGGTTTGATGTTGTTATCGACCCCAAAGATGCAACCTTAGAACTTTTACCGCGTTCAACAGTTGTGAGTGATGGTATTCCCTTACAAGGAAAAATGGGAATAATGACCGCAGAAGTGATGGTCAATGGCAAAGGGCCTTATACTTTTTTACTGGATACAGGTGCAGATGTAATGGTACTTTCAGAACGGTTAGCCAATAACTTATCCATTGATTTAGATCGGGCTGAAAATACCGATGTTCAAGGATTTTGTGGTAAAGAAATCGGCAAAAAAGTAGAACTTTCGTCGGTTAGAATGGAACGTTTTGAGTCGAAAAACCTAGATAGCGTTATCTTGAGTAACGAATTATTAGACTTACTGGGTGTTGATGGAATCGTGGGTCAAAATTACCTGAATCAATATCAACAACATTGGCGGTTTGGTGAACCCAATAGTTTGGGGTTTCCGGAAGCCGGAAGTTTGACGCTGAAACCATTGTAAGTTTGAGATAATTTTGAGGTAGACTAGGTCAAGGACTGTCTTGACCTCCCTCTTTCCTTTTGAAACGATGGCTTCTGATACTGAATTTCAATTAATCGAACGAGTTGTCCAACTTGAACAGCAGCAAATTCAACTCAAAAAATACATTGCTATCCTCAAACGTCGTCTAGAAGACCACCGTCAACAATTTAACACGCGACCCGAACCCCAACAGTTAGCCGAGATACAAGAAAACCTATTAACGCTACAAAATCGCCTCGGTGAGTTAAGCGAAAAATTTGATTCTATTTCTTTCTCCCCACAGACCGAGACAGCTCTTTCTACTGAGGTTATACCAACGACTCCCCTACTGACAACCGAAGTCATTCCCTCTCCACCCGAATCTCAACTGATCTTTGATCGCTCCCGAAGTCGTAATATTCTACTCGAAGCTTTATCCACCGCAGAAAAACGAATTATCATTATTTGTCCTTGGCTGACGAATCACAGTATTGATCGCGATTTGCTACAACAATTTAGAGCTTGTCTGAGTCGGGGTTGTAAAATCGAGATTGGTTGGGGACATTCCAGCGATCGCCGCAAAATTAGTCAGGACTGGCGATATAATGCGTTAGGGGAGTTACAAAATTTACAACGAGAATACCCCAAACTCCTGCGTTTGAAACTGTTAGGAACCCATGAAAACTACTTAGTTTGTGATACTCGCTTTGCTCTAGTAGGCAGCCATAATATTCTAGCATCTGGAATCAAAAATACAGAACGAGACACGGGAATTTTTACAACCGATCCGAAGATTGTTCAAGGTCTAATTCAACGCTTCGATCAAACGAAAGAACCGGAAAAATTAACCGCATTACAACGGTTTAACACTCCAATCAAACCATTGGAACCCGCTCAAGAGATTAAGGAAGTGACTTCAAAAGTGACTCCAACAGTAACTCCAAAAGTGACTCCAGAAGAGAAGCAAAAATCAGGAATTACAACCAAAGAATTTGTGTATCGATATAAGAGTGGAAAACGAAATTTTCGAGGCATTAATCTAGCCGGAATTGATTTAAGTGGACAGTCATTTGCGCCGGATGTTAACTTATCGAAAGCCAATCTTACAGGTGCTAATTTAAGCAATACCGATCTTAGAAGTGTTAATCTTAGCCAAGCAAATCTTGAGGGCGCGACAATAAAAGCCGCTAAATTATCAGGGGCTAATCTCTCTCAAGCGAATCTCTCTCAAGCCCAGCTCATGCAGTCTGATTTAAGTTATGCCAATTTAGAGGAAGCGAACCTCAGCCAGTCTGACTTAAAGGATGCAATTTTTAGTTCGGCTAACTTCAGTAAAACGCAATTGGCTCAAACAGATCTCAGTGGAATTATCATCTCAAAAGACACAAACTTTAGTGAAGCCAATCTCAATCAAGCGAATTTAAAGGGTTTGAATTTACGTGCTGCAAATCTCATGGGAGCCAGTTTAACCGAGGCTAATTTAAGTCGTACAAATCTACTCGGGTCAAATCTGGAAGCCGCAAAATTAGACGGGGCTAATCTTCAACAGGCGATTTGTAATCCTGAGACGATTTTTCCGCCGGAATTTAATCCCGTAGAAGCGGGAGCCTATCTCCTGACAACAGGTGCATCTCTCAAAGATATTAACCTTGTTCGGGCAGATTTAAGTAATATTGATTTAAGTGGTTCGGACTTAAGTGGAGCAGATCTCAGCTTAACGAATCTGAATAATGCCGACTTAAGAGATACTAATTTAAGTTCAGCTAAACTTCAACGTTCATCTATGGACGTGACTAACTTAGAGAGTGCAAACTTGAATAATGCTGATTTAAAAAATGCGAGTTTAGTGAGAGCAAATTTAACGAAAACAACTTTAAATGGCTCAGATTTACGTCAAGCTAATTTCGGAAGTGCAAAATTAGTAAGCGCAGAATTAACCTCAGCTAACTTGTGTGCATCTAAATTACGTTACGCTGACTTATCAGGAGCAAACTTAACGAATGCTAAATTAGAGGATGTAGACTGGGGAGAAAATACCGATTATCCCGCTAATCTCAAAGGTGCTATCATGCCAGATGGAAGCGTTCACGATTGATTTTTTTCATCGTTACTTATACTTTTTAGTATTAGGATTTAATAGCGACATTGACAGAGAACGATAAACCTATGCCTTCAAATAATCGCAATGACTTACGTTCCTTTCCAGACTTTAACTTTTTATCAACTCAGGGTAAATCACCCTTAAAATTGCATCTGGGATGTGGGACAAAACGATTATCAGGTTTTGTTCATGTTGATGTGCGGGCGTCTGTAGAACCCGATGTCGTTTCTGATGTCACTCATCTACCGATGTTTGCAGATAACTCCGTCGAACTGATTTATTTTTGTCATGGGCTAGAACATATTCGACCCTATCAAATTGCTCAAACTTTAGCCGAGTGGAAACGGGTACTTAAACCGAGTGGTATTCTACGATTATCACTACCAGATTTTGCAGCTTTGGCTAATTTATATATTAACCATAAAGTACCGCTACAATCTATTGTGGGAGCAATTCATGGCGGTCAAGATTACCCTGACAACCTCCATTACTGGTCTTGGGACTTTCCCTCTCTTTCGCAAATCCTGGAGCAAGTTGGATTTGTTGATATTCGTAGTTATGACCCTAACCAGGTGAATCCTCAAGGATATAAAGATTTCTCAACATATACCATTGCTAACCACAAAATTAGTTTAAATATTGAGGCGACTAAACCAATATTGATTGAAACTTATCATCAATCTCCTGAAGGAAAATCTCAACCTAATATTCAAACCGAACCGAACCCAAATTTGACTCCTAAAGGCTTTAGTAACCAACCTGCTGAGAAAAAGAAAAAAACGCGATCCAATAAGTCTAAAGCGAAAAATAAGCCAATCTCAGAGCAATTTCAAGGTGTCTCGTCGTTATTTGCAGAAGCCATGAGACTCCATCAACAGCAACAATACGATCAAGCTTTAGCCCTCTACCAACAGGTGTTATCTCAACAACCAAACCACGTCGAAGCATTAGGAAATCTTGCCAGTTTGCTCAGACGTCAAGGTCAACTTGATGAGGCGATCGCCACTTACCGCCGAGTCTTAAAATTAGAGCCAAATCGCCCCGAAATCTGGTTTAATTTAGGCAATACGCTCCAAGCTAAAGCCGATTTCCCAGAAGCCGAAAACGCCTTTCAACAGGCGATCGCACTCAAGCCCGATTTAGCATCTGCCTACTTTAATTTAGGAAAATTGTTGCAAACTCAGGAACGCTGGGAAGAGGCAGCAGAATCTTATCGTCAAGCGATCACTCATCAACCGGATGTGGCTCGTTTTTATTGTAATTTGGGGAATGTTCTTAAGGCTTTAGGTCAACTCGATCAAGCAGTTGTCAGTCATCAACAGGCGATCACTCTCGATCCCAACTATGCCAAAGCTTACTACAATTTGGGTAATGTTTACAAAGCGCAAGCCCAGTACCCAGAAGCTCAAACCGCTTATCAACAAGCTTTGCAACTTCAGCCTCAATTTGCTCAAGCTTGGTTAAATTTAGCTGGAATTTACCAGGAGTTGGGTAATCTCTCCGAAGCGGAAACGGCAATGAGACAAGCGATAGCGCAACAGCCTGACTTTCTTGAAGCTTACTTAGGTTTAGCGGCATTATTACAACAACGAGGAGAAACTGAATCTGTAATTTCTCTGCTCCAAACTGCTACTCAACAGCAACCCGATAATGAAGACATCTTAACTCAACTGGCGATCGCACTTCAAAAGCAAAACCGAATTCCAGAGATTATTTCCGCCTTTGAAAACTTCTTAGCCTCTCATCGAGATAGTGCCAAAATTCATAGTAATCTAGGCTCAGTCTATAGCGATCTCGGACAGTATAATGAGGCAATTATCCATTTAAAACAAGCAATAGATCTTCAGCCCGACTTGGCAACAGCCCATACAAATTTAGGGTTTGCTCTTATCCAAATGAGTCGCCTTGGAGAAGCGATTAAACATTGTCAGGAGGCGATTTTGATTGATCCTCAATTGGGCGCGGGTTACTTAAACTTAGGATTTGCTCTGAATAATCAAGGTCGAGTTTCAGAAGGAATTGCGAATTTTCAGAGAGTTTTAGATATTGAACCGGACTCTCACTCAGCTAATTCTAATTTGCTTTATGCCCTCAACTACGACTCACAATTTGATCTAGAGGCAATCATAGAAGCTCATTTTAACTGGGGTAAACGTCTGACCTCTCAACTGCAACCCACCCCAAATATTACCCCAAAAAAACAGCGAAAATCTACACGCTTACGGATTGGCTATCTCTCTCCAGACTTCCGACAGCACTCCGTCGCCTACTTTATTGAGCCGATTTTGTATCACCATAATAAAATAGAGTTTGAAATCTTTTGTTATGCCAATGTTAGTAAGCCCGATCCGGTGACTGAACGCTTGTCTCAATTGGCGGAACATTGGCGTGATATTTATCGCCTTGATGATCAACAAGTTTGTGAGCAAATTCAAGCCGATGAGATTGATATTTTAGTTGATTTAGCAGGTCATACCGGACAAAATCACTTACCTGTTTTTGCAAATAAACCTGCCCCCATTCAAGTCACTTATATTGGCTATCCGAATACAACGGGCTTGGAAACGATTGATTATCGTCTCACCGATGCGATCGCCGATCCGCCAGGGATGAATGACCCTTATTATACAGAAGAACTGATTCGTTTGCCGAATTGTTTTTTATGTTATCAGCCTCCTGCTGATTTACCTGCTGTTAATACTTTACCTGCAAAAACGGTGGGGCGAATTACCTTTGGTTCTTTTAATAATCTTCCTAAACTGACACCGCAAGTTGTTGATCTTTGGTCACGCATTCTGCAAGCCGTTCCGAACTCACGATTAATTTTAAAAGTGCGATGGTTTGATGATGCTTCGACTCGCGATCGCTACTTAAGTTTATTTACTGAAAAGGGTATCGATCCCAAACGAATTAAACTGTTTGGCAAAATTGACGATCCGAGTCATCATCTGGCTTTTTATGGCAATCTTGACATCGCCCTCGATCCGTTTCCCTATAATGGCACAACAACAACCTGTGAAGCATTGCTTATGGGTGTTCCTACCTTAACGTTAACAGGTTTTGCTCATGTTAACCGTGTCGGACAGAGCTTATTAACAACTGTTGGTTTATCAGAATGGGTCGCGGAAACGCCAGAAGAATATTTGAATAAAGCGGTTACTTTTGCTGAAGATTGGGAGGCTTTGGGTCAACTTCGTTCTCGACTCCAAGAACAGGTTCTCAACTCTCCCTTGTGTGATGCAGTTACACACACTTCTAATTTAGAAAATATCTATTACCAATTCTTAGAGGCGCGAAGAAACTCCAGACTCTTTTAAAATCTTGACTCTCTTGAAATACAGAATAGCGAAAAAGACACAGTTCTCACTGTGCCTTCTTATCGTTATATATTAAAAGTAGATTTAGGACTTTTTAATAGACTTCTTAGCAGCCAAACCCGCAACAGCAACTAAACCAACAACCATTCCGGGTTCAGGAACAGAGTAAGCTTTTTCACTCATTAAGAAGGAGTGGTTGTCACTTTCAAAGCCACCACCTTTGCCTTCAAGCTGAGTCATAACAATGCTATCAAACAAAGAATCTTCAGTTGTAGCCCAGAACTCTAAGTAAGCATCTGCTTCTTCCCAGAACATTTTTGAACTCCCACTTCCAACTTGTTCCCATCTACGTTGTAATTCAGCTTGACCATCAACTTCTACGTCAGGATCGTCTCCAGCAGATTGGAACGCTCCAACTAATACATTACCATTGTAGAATTCAATTCTATTATTTTGGCTCACGGAACCCCAGTTGAAACCGAAGTAGTTAGCAGTATCATTCAAGCTAATTGTAACGCTATTGCCGGGAAAAATTGCCAGGTAGGGGTTTTCTTTATTGACAGTACCATCGATGTTTGCAGGCGCCCACTTGTCCTGACGAACAGAAGAACTTCCAGAATTATCCTCAAAAGAATAGGTCGCAGAGCTACCATCTTCAAAGTTTTCTGTAAATCCAGTTGTGTTACCTAAGCGATTGTTGAAGTCAACAGTCACAGTATTTTCAACTGTAGTAGTAATCCCCATATTTCCTTCGTAGGCTTGACCTTCATTCATCTCAAAACCGAAGCCTGCGTGAGCAGTATTAGCAACCCCAAAGGTAGAGATAGTTGTTAGAGCAACGAATGCGATCGCGTTTGTAGTTTTCATAGTTTTCCGTGAGAAAGTTAAATCCGTTTCATTGTTCACTCTTACGAGAATAACAACACAGGCTCTAAAACGGCAACAGTTTTCTCTGGATTTTACAAATTCTTTAAACCGAGGTTTTTCTTAAGTATACTTAGGTAGGTATACTAAAACTTTTGAACGAATAAAATTCTCGGTGTTTTTACGGAAAATGAACACAAAAAAGAGATTAAGATGGATTTTAAACGTCCGAGATTCTACTGATAACAGATGTTTATTAGCTTGAGATAAAACCTGACTTAGAAACAATTCAAAGTATTTGTAATTAAAGGTTTCAGGAATTTAATTAAAATTGAGCTTGACCCAGAGGGGTCTGTTTCCTCTCTAAAACCATAGATATTTTTTTCATATTACGGCTTCTTTACACTAGCTTTATACTACTCCCGATCAAATCATTTTAGGTGTGAGGCGTTAGAGAGTATGGCGATCGGATCGAGTTGAAAGCCATCAACATTTTGACTACGATTTGTACAAGAGTAGCAGTAGCGAAGCCAATCACAGCCGATAATTTTCACGGCTCACCCACAGAGAACTGAGTTGTTATATGGTTTAATATCAATAGAGCTAAACTTAGATCAAACGGGTAGCACAGAAGTTGCGTATGGCGATCGCACTACGGACTCTGATTTAAGATTAATATTGAGTGTGGCGATCGCGCTATACGTCTGCAACCTACGATCAGGTTTTTTGATTGGATGATTTGAACCGACCTCGATCAAAATTACGTTTCTGTAGATGCTTGGTATTTCGCCCACTGACTCGTTTTCGCCACATCCTAAAACTAGAAGGCTTCATTTCTCGTCGCATTAACGCGATCACATCTTTTTCTGTTAAACCATATTGTACTTCAATGGCTTCAAAGGGAGTGCGATCTTCCCAAGCCATCTCAATCACGCGATCGATTGTCTTATCACTAAGATCTATACGTTTAGTCATTATTTCTCCTTTGAACACCTTACCTTAATCAAACTGCTCCTGTGGGAACTAGACATTCGGTGCCTTTACTCGGTATATTGTAAAGATAATTTAACAGAAATAAATAAGACTATCATTTTTGTCTAAATTTTGTTCAAAAAAGTAGCGAAATATAGAGGAGCAAGCTGAATGCAGCTTAAGCAGACCGATTTTAAATTACCTTTTCAATCTTTACTTTTAATCGCCCCGTTTTTCCTCTGGGGAACAGCAATGGTAGCAATGAAGGGCGTTCTACCTCAGACTACGCCGTTATTTGTCGCCAGTGTTCGTTTACTCCCAGCAGGTTTACTGATATTACTGTTTACAACCTTGCAAGGTAGACCGCAGCCCCGAAGCTGGAAAGCATGGTTATCGATCGCGATTTTTGCAGTCGTTGATGGTATCTTATTTCAAGGCTTTCTCGCCGAAGGACTGACGAGAACAGGGGCAGGCTTGGGTTCAGTGATGATCGACTCTCAACCCTTGGCGGTAGCGATTTTGTCCTTGTGGCTGTTTCAAGATCGAATTGGCTTCTGGGGTTGGCTGGGCTTAGTTATTGGTGTCGGTGGAATTAGTTTAATTGGCTTACCCGATGAACTGATTTTAAATGGGTTTAACCTGGAAACGGCAGGTATGGCTTGGGGAGTAGATCGTTTATTCCAAAGTGGCGAATGGTTAATGTTACTCGCCTCTCTGTCAATGGCGGTTGGGACAGTATTAGTGCGTTGGGTTTGTCGTCATTGCGATCCGGTTGTGGCGACAGGTTGGCACATGATCTTGGCAGGTGTACCTTTACTGGCAGTTTCTCTGGGCTTAGAATCAGGACAATGGACTCAACTTGGAAGCTATGACTGGCTGGCTTTAGGCTACTCTACCGTATTTGGAAGTGCGATCGCCTATGGCTTATTCTTCTACTTTGCCTCTAGCGGTTCACTCACTAGCCTCAGTTCCCTTACCTTCTTGACTCCGGTATTCGCCCTGCTATTTGGAAATCTGTTTTTGGGAGAAGTCCTTAGTCCGGTACAATCATTAGGGGTAGGTTTTACCTTGGTCAGTATTTATCTCGTTAACCAACGCGACACCTTAGCGGACAAGCTAAAGTTCAACCGTTCTGAGGAACAGTCTGATTATTCCGAAGGACAGCAACGACAACTATCAAAAAATATTCCGGTTGAGGTGCGTGTGAGGGAAGCAGAACCCGAACTTTGAAAGGAGAAACAATGAGAGTTGGTGCGAATTATCTGGGTGATGGTCGCTGCGAATTTATCGTTTGGGCGCCACTACGACAGCAAGTGGCTGTTGAAATTTTAACTCCCGAAAAACGACTTCTACCCATGGAAAAAGATGACCAAGGCTATTGGCGTCTGAGCGTTACAGAGGTTTCTCCAGGAAGTCGTTATCAGTTCCAACTCGACGGAGACGTGACTCGCCCTGACCCTGCATCTCACTATCAACCTGATGATGTCCACAAACCCTCTGCTGTTGTCGATCATGGGGCGTTTACCTGGACGGATCAAAATTGGCAGGCGATCGCCCTCGAAGATTTAATTATTTATGAACTCCATGTCGGGACGTTTACCCCAGAAGGAACCTTTGAAGCCATTATAGATCGGGTTCGGGACCTCTTAGAAATGGGAGTTAACGCCATTGAAATCATGCCTGTGGCGCAGTTTCCCGGAAGTCGTAACTGGGGATACGATGGCGTTTATCCCTACGGTGTACAGGCTTCCTACGGCGGCCCAGAAGGGTTGAAACGGTTGGTGAATGCTTGCCATCAACAGGGGATGATGGTGATTTTAGATGTAGTTTACAATCATTTCGGGCCGGAAGGGAACTATACTTCAGAGTTTGGCCCTTATTTTACCGGAAAATATAATACACCTTGGGGACGAGCAATTAACTTCGATGATGCTTATAGTCCCGGTGTGCGGAATTTCTTTATCGAGAACGCCCTCTATTGGTTTAGTGATTATCATATTGATGGCTTGCGCTTAGATGCTGTTCATGCGATTTATGACTTTGGCGCTTATCATATTTTAGAAGAAATCGCCGACCGAACCGATGAGTTATCTCAACAGCTTGGGCGAGAGTTTTATTTAATTGCAGAAAGCGATCTTAATGATGTCAGAATTATTAAACCCAAAGCTGAAGGCGGCTATGGTTTAGATGGTCAATGGAGTGATGATTTTCACCACTGCGTTCATACTTTGTTGACGGGAGAAAATACCGGATATTACATAGATTTTGGTCAGTGTGAATATTTAGAAAAAGCATTCAAACAAGGCTTTGCGTACTCTTGGGATTATTCTCCAGGTCGTCAGCGATATCATGGAAATTATGCAGGCGATCGCCCCGCGTCTCAGTTTGTGGTTTGTATTCAAAATCACGACCAAGTCGGAAATAGAATGTTAGGAGATAGATTAAGTCAACTGACCTCTTTTGAAGGCTTAAAATTAGGCGCTGCGACCCTGATTTTATCTCCCTTTGTTCCGATGCTGTTTATGGGAGAAGAATACGGGGAAGAGTCCCCTTTTGCTTACTTTATTAGTCACTCCGATCCGGGTTTAGTCGAGGCCGTTCGTAAAGGACGAAAAGAAGAATTCGCCGCCTTCCATGCGGAGGGAGAACCGCCCGATGCTCAGAGTCTAGAAACCTTCAAAGATTGTATTCTGAAGTGGAATTTGCGGACGGAAGGAAAACACAAAGTTTTACTTAATTTTTATCGAGAACTGATCCAACTGCGGCGACAAATTCCAGCCTTGAAAAATTTAAGTTTTCAGGATCAAGAAATCAAATGTTGGGAAAGCGAAAAAATCCTCTCTATCCGCAGATGGAGTGAAGGAAGTGAAGTTCTCTGTATACTGAGCTTTAACAATCAAGCCGTAACAACGGAGAGTATTAGTATAGATGGAAATTGGCAAAAGCGTTTAGATTCTACTGACCAGAAATGGATGGGAAATGGATCAAATTTACCTGATACTCTCACCTCATCCCCAACTTTAACATTAGCACCCGAAAGTTTTGTGCTTTACCAAAGAAAGTAGAGTCAATCCCGTATAATTGGATAACTTCAAACTCCTTTAGACTTTAAAAATAATATGAGAGTCCCAGTTGCAACCTATCGAATTCAGTTTACCCCGACTTTTGGGTTTGAATCCGCTCAGAAAATTGTTTCCTATCTCCATGAACTCGGAATTTCTGATTTGTACGCATCTCCGATTTTTAAAGCCAGAGAAGGAAGTACGCATGGTTATGATGTCGTCGATCCCAATCAACTCAATCCCCAACTCGGAACACAAGAAGATTTTGACCAGTTAATTGGAGAACTGCAAGATCGAGATATGGGTTGGGTACAGGATATTGTGCCGAACCACATGGCTTATGATAGTCAAAATAAGCTATTAATGGATATTCTCGAATATGGCCCAGACTCGGAATTTTTTGACTTTTTTGAGATAGAGTGGCAACATCCTTATGAAGATATTCGGAACCGAGTTCTAACGCCATTACTGGGCGATTTTTATGGAAATTGTTTGGAAAATGGAGAACTCAAGCTTTCCTACGATGAAGAAGGTTTAAGCGTTAATTATTATAATTTAAGAGTCCCGATCAATGTTGAATCCTACGCTCAGTTTATTAGTCACGAACTCGGCGAACTCTCGAAAAAATTAGGGCGTCGTAACCCCGATGTGGTGAAGTTGTTGGGTGTGCTTTATATGCTCAAGAATATTCCCACTGAAACCTCTAGTCAACAGCGTCGGGATCAAGCTTTATTTGTGAAAGGATTATTGTGGGAACTCTATCGAGATAATCCGGAGATTACTGCATTTATCGATCAAAATGTTGAATATTTTAATGGGGAAGTCGGTCAACCCGAAAGCTTTAACCTGTTAGATAATTTACTATTAAATCAATATTTCCGACTTTCATTTTGGAAAGTGGGCGCAGAAGAATTGAACTATCGCCGCTTTTTTACAATTAATGAGTTAATTTGTGTGCGAGTTGAGGATTTCAAAGTATTTCAGAAAACCCATGATTTAATCGGAAAATTAGTAGAGTCCGGACAATTTACAGGGTTGAGAATCGATCACATTGATGGTCTTTATAATCCCGTACAATATCTGCGTTGGTTACGAGATAAAGTTGGAGATGTTTATGTTACGGTTGAAAAAATCTTAGAGCTTGAAGAAAAGCTGCCTTCAAAATGGCTGGTTCAAGGAACATCGGGTTATGAATATTTGAACTATGTTAATGGACTCTTTTGTGAGAGTAAAAATGAAAAACGATTTAGTCAAATTTACCGAGATGTTACCGGATTGAGTACACCCTACAATCAACTGATTGTTGAGAATAAGCGATTAATTGCGGATAAGAACCTGGCTGGAGATGCAGATAATTTAGCGCATTTACTGAAGCGAATTTCTGGACAATATCGTTATGGTCGTGATTTTACCTTACTGGGTTTGAAAACGGCGATTATGGAAGTTCTGGTACGCTTTCCGGTATATCGCACTTATATTACCGAAGAAGGGGTCAGCGAAGATGATCGTAAATATGTCAAGAAAGCCATTCAAGAAGCCAAGGGTAAACTTCCCGAACTCTTGAATGAATTAAACTTAATTGAGAAGTTTCTCCTCCTAGATTACGATGATTTTCTCAGCGAGGAGAACCAACAGTTATGGTTGCGGTTTGTGATGAAGTTTCAGCAATTTTCCAGTCCGTTAACAGCCAAGGGAATTGAGGATACTTTGTTCTACGTTTATTTCCGCTTCTTATCTTTGAATGAAGTGGGCGGTTCACCCCAATTTTTTGGAATTAGCCCAACTAAATTTAACGAATTTAATCACCAGCGACTGCGAAACTGGCCAAACGCGATGAGTGCATCCTCAACTCATGATACCAAACGCAGCGAAGATGTGCGGGCGAGATTAAATGTAATCTCAGAAATTCCGGATGAATGGGAAACTCAAGTGCGAAACTGGATAGAAATTAATCGTTCTAAAAAGACAGAAAGCGATGGAATATTAATCCCAGACGGAAATGATGAATATTTCCTCTATCAAACTATAATTGGGGCTTTTCCTTGGTACGAGGAAGAATATCCTCAGTTTGTTGAACGGGTGAAAGATTACGTGGTTAAAGCGGTTCGAGAAGCGAAAGTTCACACCGCTTGGCTGCGTCCAGATACGGTTTATGAGGCTGGATTTATCTCCTTTGTTGAACAGGTGCTTGATCCTTCTGAGGAGAATACTTTTTTACAGGAATTTCAAGCTTTCCAAGAGAAAATAGCTTTTTACGGAATGTTTAATTCCTTCTCACAAACCCTTTTGAAAATGACAACTCCGGGAATACCTGACTTTTATCAAGGAACAGAACTGTGGGATTTAAGTTTAGTTGATCCTGATAATCGTCGCCCGGTTGACTTTGAACAGCGACTCTCTTTTCTCCAGGAAATTAAACGCCGTTGTAAAACTGGAATGACCAGTCTACTCGAAGACTTGATGGCGACTTGTGAGGATGGACGATTAAAGTTATTTTGTATCGCCCGTGCGTTAGAAGTTCGTCAACAATTTCAAGAACTCTTTCAATATGGAAGCTATGTTCCCTTAAAAGTGACAGGTCAATATCAAGATCATATTCTCGCATTTGCTCGTATTTACGAAGACGAAATTGCAATTACTGTGATTCCACGATTTTTAACTCGTATTGTAGAACCAGATGTATTCCCAATGGGTGAGGAAGTTTGGGGAGATACCGCAATTGAAATTCCTCAAGGTTCAGAATCAGACTGGCGTGAAACGATTACAGATACAGAGATTGCAGCCAGTAATTTTATCCGAGTGGGTACGATTCTACAACATTTTCCAGTCGGTTTATTGATGAAGTCTAAGCCAGATTCCACAGAAGAATAAACAGCATGAGTAGGGACAGAATATTTAATCGAATACCGAATTCCCTACTCTTGCACAGGTAACGAGACAACGGGTAATAGGTGATATTGGGGTTTCAATCATCACATCTCTATCCTTGGGGAGACGAAAAGGCTGAATCCATTTTGCTACAAATGTTCTGTAATTAAAGTTTGGGAGCGAAAGAAAATGAAAAGCTTTTTATAGCAACGAGCGCTCGTGTGTTTACAGATATAAGTGACCAATAATCGCGAAAACTATAGATGTAACAGGGTTTTTTAGTCCCTAACACCTAACACCTAACACCTAACACCTGCGCGCAGCGCTATATCTCGTTTAACTCGAGTCTTTTTAGCCGTTTCTGTTTGTGCATTAATGGTGTTTTCTCAAGGAATTCCAGCAATGGCTGCTAAGAGTATGCCTACTCAAGGTGAAGCAAGCCTGAATGACATTCGGGAGGAATCTGAAGATATTACTGAAATGTCTCCTGGTACTATTGATGAATCTAAAGCGGATGGAGATATGGGTTTAAATTTGGTTCAGGGAGATGCAGATAAGAATAAAATGAAACGCCCTGGAAACTCCAACGCCACTTCTGTAGAAGAGAAAATTGATGAAGCCTTGAAGGACACTTTCAAGCGGTAAGTCAATCGGTTTTTAACAGTACAATAACATAGTTTTTTCTCTACTTAATAGTACCGTTGTTATGACGGTGCTATTTGTTTTTTAGGGACTTGACAACCTAGAACTCTGTTTTTTCAGAACTCAGAAGTTGATTTTTTATTCATTATTTCTGCGTCTGTCTTGAACCTGTTTTCCTGAAAATTTATATTGTCCATTGCAATCTGTAAATCGTTTGTGGCCAGCGTCACCATTTGTGTCACAATAATAAAAGGTCGAACTTGATAATTTTCTCACTCCGTAAAAATCCGGATTCTGCCAGTCATAGAGCGCATCAGTCTGGATAGATCGTATTTATACCTATTATCTATATATTTATCTATTATGAAATTTAATCCTAACTTTATTGTCGTTGATACTGAAGGACAGCCAATTCTACGAGAAATTGCAATCGTCGATCATCAGGGGAAACTTATCTACGAAGCTTGGGCGGACAATCATCCCAATAATCCTCAACTTAGCCCCAAAACTAAGCCCTTAAAAACAATTATTACAGATTTTCTTGAATACGCCCATTCTAAAACAATTATTTGTCATTATGCTCGCCATGATATCGAGGTTCTTCGCAATAGTTTTCGAGCGGTGGGAATTCCAACTCCACATTTAGTGTTTGAGTGTAGTTTTGAACTGGCTCAACGTCATTTACCTGAACTGGGAAGTCACTCTTTAGAAGCTTTAAGCAAGCAGCTTAAACTGAAGTTAGACGGGAAACTTTTTGATAATGATTCATCCCATCGTGCTAAGTATGATGCCCTTTTTACCTATCAACTTTATAGACGGATGATGAATGAATTTTTAAAGGATAGACTCCAGAAAAAACCGAATCCGTTTGGGTCGAGTCGTGTGGATACGCCGTTTCAAGAACATCTCGATTTTCGCTCGATCTTTCAAGATGAGTTTGAACGGTTAAAATCTATTTTGACTGATATTAAACAAGACCCCAATCATCAAAGTAAAGGAGCGGTAGTTTTAGGGGAGCCGGGTTCTGGAAAAACGCACTTGATGATGCGTCTGGCGAAGGATTTACTCAAAACAAATCGATTATTATTTATTCGACAACCGAATAACAAAGATACAATTTTATTTCATATTTATAGTCGAATCCTAGAGTCTCTGATTCAAAATGTTCCCGGAAGCGATCGCACTCAGCTCGAACATCTCCTCGCGAATAGCTTCTCTGAAATTATTAAAAATCAAGAATCCTATTCTACCCAAAAGACCCAGAAAGACGAGAAAATATTAGAAGTTATTCAAGACAATAATCTGAATTTATTTACAGCATTAGGACAGGAAGAAACCAAAACAAAACGAGACTATTGGCAACATATTGAAAAGCGGGCTTCAGATTGGTGGTCACGCACCTTTTCCTCGGCTGGATACGCCCCTCAAATTCTCAAAGGAATTATTCGCTTTTGTCGATATACTGACTTCAAGCGTCGTCAAATTATTACCCAGTGGTTAGCTTTAAATGATGTCTCTGCTGAAGAACTCGAGAAAGTCGGACTCGAAACCTGGGGAGAAGATTGGAGTCGAGAAGAAATCTCACTCGCGGCGTTAGAAGTATTTAGTAAACTGTCCTTGTTGGATGAACCGTTAATTATCATCTTCGATCAGTTAGAAGGACTCGGTTTAAAACACAATACAGCCCTTCTCCAAAGCTTTGGGGAAGCCATTAAAGAAGTCTTTACTCATGTTCCGAATAGCTTAATGATCTTAAACCTTTTTCCCGATCGCTGGCAACAGTTCCAACAGGTTTTTGATGGTTCAATTGTTGATCGAGTGTCTCAGTCTCAGATTGTTCTCTCCAAACCGTCAAATCAGCAAATGATTCAACTGCTGAATATCAAACTCCAAACGGCTGAGGTTTCTGTTCAAGAACTGTTTGAACCCGATGAGATTCAAGCGATTTTAGCTCAAGCTTCTATTCGAGCTACACTCAATACCGCCGCCGATTATTATCGATACAAAATTGACCAAATTTCTCTACCTCAATCCTTATCGACAACGGCTGATCTTGTTTCGGGTGAACTTAATATTGAACAACAAATTCAAAAATTAACCGCAGATGTCGCTCAGATCAAACAAGATCTTCTCAAAATCACTCAGACGTTATTGATTAGTGAAAATGGTAATGGTGTCGGATTAGAATCCTCGGCTGTTGCGGATGGTGAGAGTCCACCTCTTTCACCGATTAAAGCTAAAATTCAAGACTATTTAAGTCAGCAACGTCTCAGTTTAGAGGAGAACTACAGCAAACCTCAAATTATTACTGAAAGTGACGATTTAGGAAAATTAACAACCATTATCGAAGCCTTGCGTTCTGTGATTTCTCCTCTGGACTTTGAGGTATTACAGCTAGGGCGGCGGCGAGTGCTTCCGGAAAATTTAGTGATTCAAACTTCTACTCATCAATTTGCGGTAGGCTTCCTGCATCAAAGTGGAACTAAATTTTATCATCGGATTCGGAATTGGAATGAATTAGTCATTAGTCACCCCGAAATTCAATTTAACCTCTGTCGAGAAGCCCGTGAAGGTATGATTACGGCGAAGAAAAGTGCGGAATTTCTGGAAAAATTTTCTAATGCTGACAATGGGAATTATATTTTTCTGGATAAAGATCAGCGAGTCATCTTTGAACTGATTTATCAGATGATTGTGGATATTCAGAATAAGGATTTAGAGGTGAATCTTGTCGAAGCCTTGGATTTATTCTTAATCACTTATCGAGATTATTGGCTCTTTAAAAACCTGACTCTACTCACCCTAAATCCTGACCCATTACCGACGCAGTACGAGAGACATAGCTGATCCCAATTTTTTGGGATAAATCTACGACAAACTTCTACTACGAACTGAGTCTATCCAGAAACAACATTAGGCGCGATCGCATCGGGGAGTTCTTTTTCGACTCGACGTAAACGAGGAGTACGGTAGGCAATAATAGAAGCCCCAACATTGATTAAACCGAGTATTACTAAGAGTAGAGAAATTCCTCGCCCTGGCCCAACACCAATGACTCTCCCGACACTATCTGCAAGTAAACCATTCTCTGCCATCATCGGTTCTAGGAAATGATCAACCAAAGGCCCAATTGTTATCTGAGTCGAAATCATTGAGAATCGTTCAATCACACTTTGAAGTGCGAAGACTCGTCCTTGCAAATCAATTGGGATCTTACACTGCCATATTGTTTGGTTGGAACTGATAATAATCGGTTGAGCAAATAAGTAACCAAAACCGCCAATTCCGGCAACAATGACTGAAGCTTTTAAGCCACCGAGACACAGACACAAACCTTGCAACGCCACAAAGAACAAAATACTGTACATTCGTCGTCCGAGTCGTCCGCCCCAAGCGCTAACCGTAATACTTCCGAACAACATCCCACAGCCACTCACCGAGAGTATAATTCCGAGTTGATCGGGTGTACCAAAACTGAGAACCAAAGGCCAGAACATAACCTGAACCACACCCTCAGTTAAATAGATAATCCCTGTAAACAGAATCAACCGCAGTAAACCTGCACGTTCAGCCACATAACTCCAGCCGGAAATTGCTTCTTCCCAAACAACAGCCAGAGAAGCCGTTTTCTCCGCAACGGTTTGTGTTGTAGTGGGCTGCACCTGGGGGAAATTCACCAAGAGTAGCGTAATAATTCCCACGCTGTAGGTACAGAAGTCCAGCGACAGAACACCTTGAATACCAATACTGGTGACTAAAAATCCAGCAATCGTGGGGCCAAGGATTCGCGCTACAGCCCTAGAAACTTGCACCATACCATTAGCTCGATTAAGCTGATGTTTGGGGACTAATTGAGCGATCGCCGCGATATATGCAGGCCATTGGAATCCGGTACAGAAGGAACTCAGGGAAACGGCGATATAGATATGCCACACCTGTAGTTGATTTGAGGTGACAAGCATAATCAAAATAATCGCCATGACGCTTTTGGTGAAATCACTCAAGAGCATAATCCAACGTCGATTCCAGCGATCTACCAATATTCCAGCAAAGGCTGAAACCATTAAGTTTGGTAGGTGCATGAATACCACTGTCATGGCAAATTGGGTAATGGAGCCAGTTTCTTGGTAGACCCATACTCCCAGGGCAAAATCGGTAATGTATGTTCCCAGGACGGAAACAACTTGCCCTAACCAGATAATAAAAAATGTCTGCATAGGTTGCGATCGGTTGTGTCTGTTACAAATGAACTTAAGAGAAATCGACCCGCATTTTAGAAGGGCTTTCAATGATTGCTGTTCATTGTGCCATTGATAGTCCAAGAGGACGAATAAATACCCTAATATCTTTTGATTGTTATGCTCTCATTTCCCTAAAAAGGGGAAAGGTTTCCGGATAATTCTGGCTTGAGTTTGATAATTGAGATTGGGGATACAATTCGGGTGTACAGATCAAAAAACTGTCACATACTTTCCCCGATTTTTAAGGCACAAGAGGTAATCGAGAATAGGCAGAAGGTCATTGATTGCAGGGAAGATTGCTGACTTTGAGGGTTTAGGATGTCTTGTGCGGGGGACTCAATTCGGGTGAATTTATTTTTTTCTGAGTGATTTGATTTTCCCAAACTTCGACTAAATTTTTCACAGTTTGATCCCAACTGTAGTCTGCAACACAGCACAAACCGTTTGAACCCATCTGTTTTCTCAAGTCGGAATTCTCGATTAACTGCTTCATTTTTTGAGCAAAATCTTCACAGTCTTGAGGGGTATACAAAAACCCATTTTCACCGTCTTGAATATTCTCCACCACTCCACCCGCGCGAGGGGCGATGACTGGAATTCCGGTTGCAAAGGCTTCTAGAATTGTTAATCCTCTGGTTTCTTTTTCAGAGGCGGTGACGTGAATATCACTATTAGCGAGAATGGCTGGAACGTCTGAAGGTGGAACTCGACCTAACATTGCGACACTGGGAATAAGCTGACTCAAATGCTGTTCAATTTGCGATCGCCGAGGCCCATCTCCTACCACTAAAATCGCGAATCGATCAGGATCTACTATTTTAACCAATCGTTCAAAAGTTCTCAGGGTGAACATCCAGCCTTTATCGGGAGTCAGACGCCCTAGAAAAATGAGTTTAACTTTGCGATCAATATCTGTGAGTCTGTAACGCTGTTCAAAAAAACCATCTTGACGTAAACTCGGATTAAATTGATCGGCATCAAACCCCAATAAATTGGCATAGTGAAGATTTTTAATTCCCATGTTTTTCAGTTTCTCAGCCGTAATTTTACTGGAAACCAAGGTTAAATCATAAGCATTATAAATCAGGGCAAAGATTTTCCCCACAATCCCTTGAATCATGGGAATCATAAACGAGGGTGCAGGTAAAAAATCCTCAGCATATTCAATAAAATTGGTTCTAAAGAAACATACACAAGGAATTCCGGCTTTTTGAGCATATTTCAAGCCAGCCAGACGGAAGAACCCAAAAAATAGACGTTCAGGTTCATCGACATGAATCACGTCAGGTTGAAAGTTTTCTAATTCTTCAACAACAGTTGGGTAAGATTTCCAACTCACATTTCGTTCAAAGTCAACCCCAAACATTGGCGTACTGTCTAAGCCAATTACTCGTACACCGGGAAGAATATTTCCCACATATTCACTCCAATTGGGATAGAGATCCGCCAGGGGGCTATAATCGGGATAACAAACTACAACTTGATGTCCCCATTGACTCAGTTTCTGGACTCGATACAGCCCACTGACGCTCACTCCATCTAGAACGGGCGGGAAACCCGATGTTAGAATTGCGATTTTCATTCAGGTTTTTAATCTAGGATCAACCTTATTCTATATAGATATATCGCACAGATTATAAACATATCAATAGAAATAGGTATTGAGAAAATTATGTGGACAGCAGGTAATACTATCAAAACTTGCAATTTTTGTATAGTCATTATTCTTTGCATCAAGCAATAATCACAGCGTGACCGTCTTGTCTTGCTTAGAACCTTCAACGAAATTAGCTTTTTCTCAAATTAGGTCTACACAACTTAATGAATGAATCAGTTTGAGTTCAAGGCGATCGCCGTATCCTGAAATGTTGCGAGGCCGCAAGCCAACTTGTGTCCCGATAATTGTAAAAATAATTATAGCGCTGCGCGCAGGTGTTAGGTGTTAGGTGTTAGGTGTTAGGGACTAAAAAACCCTGTTACATCTATAGTTTTCGCGATTATTGGTCACTTAGATCTGTAAACACACGAGCGCTCGTTGCTATAACTCAATTCCAGGAGTATCGGCTTAATCCGTTTTTGTTAATTTGTTTTTTCTGTATTTTAAATAACAATTTATCTTAAATTTTTATAAAATTTTATTCAGGAGAGAGGGTTTCCGGCTTAAATTCTCGAAAATCTCGGAGTCCGAACCCTTCGGAGCGAATTTCAATCTGACAACTTAAGGGAGTCTGGTCAAAATCACAAATATAGTAAGCCAGTAAATCTCCCTGACGATTACAAACTCGCAAATTATAACCATAGCGTCTAGTCACGGAGGCAAATCGACTGACAAAAATATATTGTCCCATGTATTTTTCTCGATTCCAGTTAATCCGATTGACGACAAGAGTGACTAAATTATTAACATATAAATCGGGTTCAAGTTGTGTAATTTCAAGTTCAACATACCAGGTTTCTAAAATTTTATACCGTTCACGATTTTCTGTATCGGGTTCAGAATTGGTTGTATCATCATCAGAGGGTAATTTACGCGGTTCTAGAGTTGAATATCCATAGAGTTCTTCTGCTAGCCAGAGACTGGGAATACTCAACTCAGTTTGAGACAGGGGCGGAGGAGGAAGTTTCTCATTTTCCCAAAAACATAATTTAGGAGACTTGGTGAGTAGTAGAGGTTCTATGTCTTGCGATCGCGTCGGTTGCATCAAAAAATTTAAACTCAGATTTGAACTCAAACTCAAACTTAAAAATACAGTCAAAATTTCCCTGAGTGTTCGAGATTTCTTAAACATCAAAAATAACTCCATTTGAGTAAAAAAAATTCTCTGTAATTCCGTTTGTGAACGTTCATACAGAGAGAGAGCTGAATGTTGAAAGCTGCCCGCTAGTTAAAAGGGTAAAATTCCACCCTTGTCTGGCTTAACAATATAATCGGAAGGGATGAATTCAGTCTCATCTGATTTGACTAGCCCTTGATAAATCATTGCTGAGACTTCTGCGCGAGTCGCAGGTTCATTCGGATTGAGCGTCTTGATCTCTGGATGATTCACCACTAATCCGGCTTCTGTTGCCGCCGCGACTTGCTCAACCGCCCACTCCGGAATTTGATCGGCATCTTCAAATGCGTCTTGTAAGACTTTTTCAGGGTTTCCGGGGGGCTGAAGCTCTAGTCCACTGGCTAAAGCCACTAAAACCTGAACACGGGGAACGGCTTCTTCTGGACGAAAAATTTCGCCTGGATAACCTGACATAAAACCCTTTGCCGTCACATCTGTAATTTCTTGTTGAGCTGGATTGTCTGGAGCTACATCTTTGTAGTCAGTGTCATCGGATAGCTCTTGCTTGGGAGCAAAGGCATTTTCGAGCTGAGTTGCAAATTCTGCACGAGTCACATCTTGATCCGGTTTAAATGTACCGTCAGGATAGGGATCAACGATGTTATTCTGCGTTGAATAGTTAATAAAATCTTTTGCCCAGTAGTCCTCTGATACATCAGGAATGACAACAATGGGTAACTGGGTTGCTGTTTCTTCCTCAGCGTCAGGACTAGGTTCGGTTTCCGGTTGAGCGGCCTGTTCAGCGTCAGGACTAGGTTCGGTTTCCGGTTGAGCCGCTTGTTCAGCGTCAGGACTAGGTTCGGTTTCCGGTTGAGCCGCCTGTTCAGCGTCAGGACTAGGTTCGGTTTCCGGTTCAGCCGCCTGTTCAGCGTCAGGACTGGCTTCAGTTTCCGGTTGAGCCGCCTGTTCAGCTTCGGGATTGGGTACAGTCTCAGGTAATTGAGTCGGTGTTTCTTCTACTTCCGGACTAGCTTCAACTTCGGGTTGGTTAGCTTGTTCTGTATCACCTGCATCAGCCTCAGTTTGCGTGGCTTGATCTTGTGGTGCAAAAGCAAAGGGAGTAATACCCCAGATGGGTTTCAAAGCCCTTGAAGAAGAATCGGCTTGATCATTAACTGCTGGAAAGACAACAGTAGAATCTCCAGATCTTGAGCGAGGCGCTGGAAAAGGAGTTTGACCTTGAGGTAAGGCTAAAGATTCCTCTAGAGTTCTAGATAGATTAAGATCATCTGAAACACTTGTTTCAGGAGCGGGAAGAAGATTTGGAGACGAAAACTTTGTCTTACCGAATTTCGGATCTCGACCCATTACCCAAAAAAAGATACCGCCCATCGCTAAGAGTGCGACTAAAACGGCAATCCATTCATCATGGCGAGATTCATCGCGGGATGATGGGTTTGGAGGCATAGAGCGTGACATAGTAACACTTGAATCTACACAACATCACCCTCAAGATTACCTGGTATTTTTCTGGCTGACAATTCTCAATCAAAATAGTTAAAAGATTCAGGGCAAATTTGGACTTGGTCATTTGCCCGATTGAGTTTCTATCGTCGATTTTGTCCTTCTCTCATTGTTAAAGGTCGTGAAGCTGCCTCAGTTTCCAAAATCCGGATGGCTCTGGCATAATAGGGATCTTGTTGAGTCCCGATTAATTTGGGATCACCTGCTAGTTGTTTTTTCTGAGCATCTGTAAGTTGGAGTTTAACATCAGGTGTAACGCCTTTTTTACTGATATCAGTGCCATTGGGTGTGTAGTAATGGGCGATCGTGACTGCCAAGCCCGAACCATCAGACAATGAGAAGACCGACTGTACTAAGGCTTTTCCGAAGGTTTGATCGCCCATGATCACAGCTCGGTGATTGTCTTTCATCGCTCCTGCAAGGATTTCACTGGCACTTGCGGAGTTCCCATCGACTAGAACAACTGTTGGTAATGTAGTAATTGCGGTGCGATTCGCTCGAATTTCCTGGGTAGAGCCATCGCGATCAACGGTACTAACGATAATCCCATCATTCATCCACATCCGAGCAATTTCAATACTACTGCGAAGCAACCCACCCGGATTTCCCCGTAGATCTAGAACGAACGCCTCAGCGTCTTCTTCAACTAACTCCTCCATAGCTTCTTGCATCTGTTCTGCGGCGTGGGAGTTAAACTCACGTAAGCGAATATAGCCAACTTTACGGTTTTCTTCGGTATTGAGGCGATGGAAAACTGCTTCGAGTTCGATCCGCGCGCGAGTCAGGGTGACATCAAATTCTCTTTGGCCTTGGCGTTGAATTCGGAGTTCGACTTGAGTTCCGACATTCCCGCGAATTTTTTCTGCGGCTTGATCGACGCTCATGCCTTCTGTAGAAATTCCATCAATTTCCAAAATTTGATCTCCGGCTTGAATTCCGGCTGCTTTGGCGGGAGAGTTTTTAATGGGAGAGACGACAACCACTCTTTTGGTTTTCTCATCCAAGGAAAGCTGCATTCCTACACCAGAGAGTTCTCCTGCGGTTTGATTGGTTAAGCGCTCGTACTGTTTCGGGTCCATGAACCGAGTGTAGGGATCGTCTAACTCTTCGAGAGCTTGACGTAGAGCGCGATAAGCTTCTTCACGAGAGGAATAGTTTTTGCTCAGTAACTCTTGTCGAATGGCTTTCCAGTTCCTGCGGTTAAAGCTGGGATCAACATACTCTCGATAGACAATTTGCCAAGCCTCATCAACCACTGCTTTTGGGCCATTATTATCTAGGCTGGCATGAACTGCATTGCTCAGTCCTGGAAGTGCGATCGCAGAGATTGCAGTTAATATCATCAGGCGTTTCGTATTACTACGAATAGTTCCACTGACAAGGTCGTGGCAAAATGAAGAAAAGCTTTTTGCGTAGTCGTTCATCTAGTCTTCCTCTAGCTTAATTTCCCTACACGGGGATGAATATTCAAGATTACAGATACTCTCCGTCTGTTCAAGTTAACAGTTGGAGTTCATTAGTGATATTGAGCGAACAAAGTAGGAATCAACTGTTCCTCTGAACTCTGATGAGCTTTCGGAGCAGTGCGGACATCACCCCGTAGTCGCTCTGAACCTGTTGGTGCGAGTCTTTACGGTACTCAAGATTGAGTCTCGTTTTGGTGAGTTCCCTGGCCCCGCAATTTTTCTGAGTGTCTACCTTTGGGATTGTCTCTAGGTTGATCGAGAATGCAGACAATCTTTATCTAGTTCTCAGTAGAATAATCCCGCGTCGGATATAACTCGTGATTGATGCTCCACTCCTCTTATATTAGTGTAGCCAGACTATTTCTGGAGTGGGAATAGCCCAATATTAATATTTTGACCAAAAACCGGGGCGTGTTTTCAGTGTAGACTTCCAATCCGCCGGAAAGGTGATAATTTCAAGACCACAACCGCAATTGAGTTTGCCAAGCTTGAGCAAATTTGAAAACATAATTTTCTTGTTGTTGAGTTTCAATCGTATACTCACGAGTCTGACGAACAATTTGAATCGCGTCTTCAGCAGAATCACCCAAACCGACTAAACAACAAGCTGCAATCACTCCTGTTCGTCCTAAACCCCCCATACAATGGATAACAACGGTTTGATTCTGTTTGGCATTTTGTAGAATTTTTTGCACTAAAAGAATTAATTCATCCATCGAGGAGGGAATACTCATGTCTTTGATTGGAAACCAGACGGTTTGTATTCCTCTGGCTTGAGCTTGCCGGAGTAAATCTGGAATTTTTACAGCTTCAAACTCGTGGGTTTCGATCAGGGAGACGAGGGTATCTGTTTGATAGTTATTTCGGAGGCGATCAAGATCGACAGCCAAATTGCGATCCCACATAAAGTGCATTCCTTGATGTTTTTTTCCGGGTGCAAAAGTTAGGCCAATTTTACCTGGATAGGGAACGCGATCCAGCGGTAGGAAATCAACGGTAATGGGATCATTTTCGGAGGTTCTAACGCTGTTCATATTCGGCTGACAGAGGTTAACAGTACATACTTTTCCCCTGATTGTAACGAGGTTTAGCATTCCTCGGCTTAAAATCTCAGAATTTTGTTGAGAAGATCTCCTTGAGAAAGGTTGGAAGAGCAGTTCAATGCAATTGGGTCACAGTTCACAGGCTTTTACTCTAGAAAATAAGAGGTTTCGAGCTTGAATTTCTTGAGAAGTTAGAGGTAATGAATTTGGCGATAGGAATTGATATCCAGGCTCTTTTTCCAGACCCGCTTCTAATTTTTCTAACCGAGGAAGATGGCCAACTGGAGCATCAAGAGAAAATGTCAGTTGCTCGTAGGGTTTCCAAATTTCTTTACCATCATCCTGGGTTTCAATCCAGCGAACTAAATCACTAAAATGAATGTAGGCATCTGGATCATATTTTCGCAGAAAGTTTTTGGTCAGATTATTTCCGGTTTTTTGATAGATTTGTTTCTGAACACTTAAACCAAATTGTCCACCTGAATACCGAGTCCAAAGTTGATCGATCGTTTCCAAGTAAGAACAAGAAAAGTTCTGGATTGATTCTGGATCTAAATTCCCTTCTGCTTTCCGATTGCTTACCTTTAACATCGCATCATAGGTTTTTAGATCGGCTTCCTTCCACTTTTTTGCTTGCAGTAATTCCTCCAATTGCTGCATTTCTTGTGGTTTTCGGATGCAGGTTTTTGTCTCTGTTAATAAGTTGATTTCAATCGTGGCGGATTCACCATTTATATCGTTCACTTCCAGGCTACCTACACCATCCTTAACAATTTTGCCAATCTGCTCTTGAATCAGGTCAAAGCGGCTCGCTTCCGAATTGGTCGAGAGGGCTGTAAACTTGAGTTTATCCCCTTCAATGATTGCAGATTCGCATAAAGAGCTTGGAAGTGAATACATATTAAGATTGTCAGGATTTATGGTAATATTTAGAGCTTCAATATAGCCTTTAAATTCTTTCTTTCGCTGAATATCATTATTGTAAAATCCTAAAAGTTCCCCATAAAAATAAATGATATCTTGATTATCAGACTCTAAATAGTTAAATAAGTCAACATGAGTCAAAGTTCCATAGGCTGTTGCCACTGAACCCAGTACCACCCCCAATATCAAAGCGGGGAACGGTCGGAAAAACTGTCGAATAATTGTATCTGATTTGTCTGGAAAGTGAGTATTTTTCATACGAAAATCAGGTAGATGCAAGGGCATCAAGATTGAGGGTAGCACTAGAAGTTAATAGCAAATAAGTTAGAGGTCTACCCAGAGAATAGTCATTAATTTCTATGTCTAAAATGTTAGAGAGAGTCTGGAACATTGATATCATCTCTTAATTGTACCTTTGCCGATGTAGCAAAGCTTGTAGCTTCCGGTCAATCCTCAGTTCCTGTCAGAAATTACAGATTACCGTTAATCACGACTCAAGTGTATACCTATTTTACTAAAATCAACAAGCTTTGACTACGCAAGTAATTGACCCTGATATAGATAAGAGCGAAGAGTTGGACAAAATGAGGATAAAATGAAGAAAATTTGAAATAACGGGAATTATTATTTTGACTGATTAATGACTTGATCTCGACAAATAAAACCACTCTCTCAGATTTGATATGTTTCAATTGATACTACCGCAATCGAAAGCTGTGCGATTGACTCCGCCAGTGCGCTTCGCCTAATCGCGAATTGTGTGACTGAGCGAACCCTAAAATACCCTCACTTAACCCGGAAGGTGAATTTTTGACTCTCCTCTAGAGATGTAACTCTCTCTACTGAGTCACTCAAGATTTAGTTTAAATTGTACCGGATAATGATAGGTTAAAAGCTTGGACTCTACTTTTACTGTCAACCAAATTTATGAGCTTTGTAGACGATAAAACCGTTGTTCAGGAATACTTTAACTCCACAGGCTTTGATCGCTGGAAACGAATCTACGGCGATGGCGAGGTCAATAAAGTTCAACTCGATATCCGCAATGGACATCAACAAACTATCGATCGCGTGTTAAACTGGCTGAATGCAGATGGCAATCTATCCGGTTTGTCCATTTGTGACGCGGGGTGTGGTGTGGGGAGTTTAAGCATTCCGTTGGCTGAGGCGGGCGCGATTGTCAACGCTAGCGATATCTCTGAGAAAATGGTTTCTGAAGGCGCTGAGCGCGCTCAAGCTATCTTGGAACAACGAGCCAGTAATGTTACATTTACAACACAGGATTTAGAAGCCTTACAGGGTCGATATCATACCGTTATCTGTTTGGATGTATTGATTCACTATCCGGATGATAAAATAGCCGATATGATTGCTCATCTGGCTTCCTTGGCTGAATCTCGCCTAATTTTGAGTTTTGCACCCAAAACCTTGGCTTTGTCTATTCTCAAAAAAATTGGTGAGTTTTTCCCAGGGCCAAGTAAAACGACTCGCGCTTATATTCATCGAGAAGCTGATATCGTTAAAATTTTAGAGACAAATGGGTTTCAAATCGCTCGTAATGAGATGACTAGCACTCGTTTTTATTTTTCACGGTTGTTAGAAGCAGTTCGGAGTTAAACTCGATGACTTTGTTATTAACTGTTCTGGGTTATTAACTGTTCTGGGGAAAGCTCTCCTCGATTAAACCGATAAAAATGCTAAATTGCAGGTTGATTGCTGATACCATTCTAGGGGAATATAATGCAGTTGATTAAGCTTATCACTGCAAGTTTATTGATTTCTGTAGGGCTGTTTTTCTGGCTGGCGATCGCAACCGAACTGGTCAATCCGGATGCCACCTCCAACAGCAAACTCAGCACTACAATTGGCGGATTAACTCTGGGTTTACCTGCATTGGGAATCGGGAGTTGGTTACTCTGGAATGGCTGTTCTCAAACTCGTCAGAAGATAGAAAATCACTCCCGCCGGATTCATGCTATCTTCTTTAATTTACTCATGCAAAATAATGGTCAAATCACAGCAAGTCATCTAGCAAAATATACCCAATTATCTCAACAGGAAGCTCAAATTTTTATCGAAAAGAAAGCCTTAGAATTCAGTGCAACAGTTAAAATTCAGCCGGATGGAGAAACGATTTACCATTTTCCACTCCATTAATTTAATCGGAAATATTCCACTGAATTGTTTATTTTGAGAAGAAAACTACTAATGGTATGGTTGAAGATATTAATAATACACTGAAAGCATTAAAACGTTGTGAGTTTGGGTTTAAAATTTCGAGAATTTATAAGAGCATAGCCTGATTATTTTGGCATTTAGGCAATAATTTACCACAACAAGTATCGAAGAACCATCAGTTGTTCACTTCCTTTTTTTCATCAGTCCTACGAAGAAACCTTGCAGGAATACCAGCAACAACAGTATTTGGCTCAACATCCTTAGTGACAACTGCTCCCGCAGCCACGACTGAGCCACGACCGATCGTTACACCCTGTAAGATAATCGCACCGCCCCCAATCCAAACTTCATCCTCGACTACTATCGGCTTGCTCTGAGAACTTCTTCCTTGTCCGGAAATGTACTGAAGTCCATGACTGACTGTTTCAAACATGACGCGGGGACCAATCTGAACATTATCCCCAATGATTACCTTATCCTTTGGTACTCCAAATCGAATCTCAGTATTAATAAATGTTCCCTTACCGATTTGAATATTTTTAATACCCTCTATGGGAGCAATTGTAAGAGGTCCCCAGATTGTGCAATCTTCACTAATCTGAACTCCAGCCAGGCGTAATAGTCTGCATCGAGCTTCATTGTATACTTTTAATCTAGGTAGATTGTTAGCTAGCGTTAAAAATAAGAACCCTCTCATCAGAAATCTTTGGTACGTTTAGTATATTTTAGGGTTGATCTTAGCTTGTAAAATCTAAGTAGTAGTTCTACTTTTAACTTTTCAAGATAGGGGTCTGATTGCTAAGTTCTTTCTTCCCCTGATCTCTGATGTAAACCTAAAAGCGAAAAGCTGTTAACGATTCCGCTTCTAGGACTAACTTACTGACTATATATATTTGATTAACCCACTCGCCACACCCACAAAGGGTTATGGCGTGGGACTGAGCTACATTAAACCTGTATTCATTCCAGGCTTACCGGAGGCTAATTCAACCTTAACGATTCTGCCACCCATTTTCATAATCCGTTGCTGTTCACGGAACCAGTTATCATAAGGAACTAATTTAGTGAAGTAAGTATTTTGTAATTCCCGTTGAGTCCGAATACGAGTTTGGCTCGGAACACAAGCTGTCACTTTAAACATTCGCATGGTTAATGATTCTCCCGAAACAAAATTCCCAGTTTTTACAGTTATTTTTAAACAATTGAAGGCTGGGAGTTTGGGGTCAATACTAGCTCACGAAAACTCATCATTTCACAACAGACAAGCCTTTGGTGTTCTAGCACTCACTCCAGACTTCCCTAGCCTTGCTTCAGAGACGATTAAGAGAAAGTAACGAAGGAAAAAATCACGTAAATTGACTTTAAATCCTTGTTGAATCAGTTCGTCTTTTCCAATGGTCTAGCTTAAGCCAGAGCAGATGTAGTCGAAGTAGACACCCATCTCTTTACCTGCATCAGCACCAACTAAGCCAGCAGTTACTTCTTTCATAGCTTGAATAGCATTTACAGTAGAACCGATGGGTACACCCAAAGAGTTGTAAGTTTCTTTCAAGCCATTGAGCACGCGCTCATCCAAGATGGAAGGATCGCCAGCTAACATTGCGTAGGTTGCATAACGCAGATAGTAGTCTAAGTCGCGGATGCAAGCTGCATAACGACGAGTGGTGTACATATTTCCGCCTGGGCGGGTTACATCGGAGTACAACAAAGACTTAGCAACCGCTTCTTTAACGATAGAAGCAGCGTTCGCACTGATAGTTGTTGCAGCCCGAACACGGAGTTCGCCAGTCGCAAAATAAGCTTTGAGCTTATCGAGGGCACTAGCATCAAGATACTTTCCTTGAACGTCAGAGGAATTGATTACGGCAGTGATTGCGTCTTGCATGATTGACTCTAATAATTCTTAAGTGTTGCTGCTGAATCTAAGATTCTTATGGGGGAGGTCAAACAGATCAAAACTGATCCTATGACATTGCACCGATAACGTAGTCGAAGTATGCTGCGGCTTCGGAAGCATCTTCACCAGACAATAAGGAAGTTGTAACGCCCTTCATAGCGCGAACGCCTTCTGCTACCGCTTCGATGGGAGTACCGAGAGACTTGTACATTTCACGAACACCCACGATACCGATTTCTTCGATCGGAGTGATGTCGCCTGCTACGATTCCATAGGTGATTAGACGCAGATAGTAGTCCAAGTCACGCAAGCAAGTTGCAGTCATTTCATCACCGTAAGCGTTACCACCCGGAGATACAACATCAGGGCGCTTCTGGAACAGTTGGTTTCCTGCATCCTTGATGATGCGCTCACGAGCGGAACTCATTGTTTCTGCGATGCGAACCCGACGCTCACCTGTGGTTACGAAGGCTTTGATGCGATCTAACTCACCAGGGCTAAGGTAACGAGCCTCAGCGTCGGCATTTACGATGGACTTAGTAACAATACTCATTTTTTACCAAAGAGTTTTAGCTAACGTTTTCATAATCTCACCCTCAACGGGTCAGATGTTAGGGCTGCTCATTCATGGGGCTAACCCGAATGAAACCCTGTTGAGTATAGTTCTGTCAAGAGGACAACGAAGTGTCACTTACCACTCTGCTTGGCTAATTTGTTCGGTTTTACAGCCTTTTTACCCTCCTACTGCTCTCGACTGAGTCGCAATATAAAGTTACATTGGTCTGCTTAACGATCCAAATCAGTCATCAGCTAGGACAGCTACCCCAACATTTTTCACTACCTACCGGATGTATTGTGAGGCATCTGGTTCACTTTATTAGTAGTCTCGTAATATTTTTTTACATTTACTCTCATTATTATGAGGGGATAGGGGATAGGGGACCCTTCGACGAAGCTCAGGGCGAGCAGGGGATAGGGGACAGTGAGTTTTAGTCCTATGCGCGAGGACTTTGAATTTTAATTAGACAGGGATTTTAATTCCTGGACACTCATAAACTCATCAAAAGATTTCAGGTTCCGGTTTTCGTCTGACGTTTTTGATCGGCTTGCTTTTGCATATAAATTCGTTTCTCAATTTCTTGAGAATTTAAACGATAAAAAGCTATTTTCTCTTGAACTTTTGGAGCAATATAGCTATCATTAGGAATCGTTTCTAATAGGCTGATTGCACTTTGCCATTTCTGGTAAGCTTGTTGCCAAACTTCTAAAGGTAGAGATGTCTTTTTGGCAATCACTGAAGCTTCTAAGGCAAATTTTTTAGCACTGTTAAAGTTGGCGATCGCGGTTTGCTCTTGAATCAACTTCTGACTCGCCCAATTATAATCCTCTCGGTAAACTGCGAGTTGTTTTTGAACAGGATCTGACTGCATTTTACGCTCGGGCATTTCCTGTAACACTGCGATCGCATCTTGCCATTTTTCTTGTGCTTCTTGCCACGCTGTTAACGGTAAAGGCTGTTGACTTCCAACGGCTTCACTGGCTTCCATTGCTAGTGTTTGAGCTGATTTTAATCTCCGTTCTAGAGGTTGATTTTGGGCTAAAGCACTGAGATTTTTCTGAGAACTAACAGAGGCTTTAGGAAGAATTTGAACTCCACCTAAAATTCCCATTACCATTGCCAGTAATAGTAAGGGACTCCAACGTAAATGTTTGTTATTATTACTCTTAAGTTGTTCTTTCGATGATGAGTTGGGTTGAGCTGCAAGTAATGCTTGCTGTCGTTGAACTGTAATTTTTTCGATTTCTAACTGAGCCGCTTGTTGACGGATTTGAGCTTTTTGTTTTTCTAACCAAGCTTGCTGTTGACGCTTGAGTGCTTCTTGTTCTTGATACCATTGTTGCTTTTGACGTTCAAACTCAGCTTTTTCTTGAGCAAAGAGTTCGGCTTGAGGTTGAAGAATAGGCTGATACTCTTCTAACTGTAAAAGCAGTTCATAAATCTGCTTCTGTTTTTGGCTCTTCTGATTCTGTATTTCTGGAATTAGTTGTTTTTTGAGTTGGTTTTTAAACGTATTAATCTTTGCTGTTAAAGTTTCTATACCGTTATAGGCGATCGCTAAATGGGGAAAATGAGCCAAACGACGAATATCAATGGCGATAAATTCTAGAAGATGATGAAGCAGTGAAGTCAGACTCAAACGATTTTTTTCAGCATTGTATCGAATAAAACCACAAAAACTCAGCAATAGATTATTATGAATTAGCAACCGTTCTAATAATTGTTCTTGTTGTTCTCGTTTTTGATACCATTTTTGTTTCTGATCTTCATCCGCCCAAATAATTTGGAATTGATCTAAACTTCCAAAACTGACATGATTTTGCAGTTCTGCTTGTAAACGACTCTGAAGATTTGCTAGCGGAACTTTAAATTGTAAAATATTATAGGCGTGCTGCTTAGTCTCCTCCTGGGAGCAGAAGACAGTTTTCATTTGTTCAACTAGAATTTGAAATTCTCGCTTGAGCTGAAGGAGTAAGTCTGTATTCATCGCCGTGCCTCATCTCATCCCTGGACTTAACATTAATATTTTAGCTTCTCATAAAAATCAATGTTTGAGTCAAAATATTATAAATATTTTACATCTACAATTTTACCGGGACAAAATTAGAGTAGAAATTGCTCTATAAAGAAACGATTTATTGTTGTAGAGATTCTACATTCGCTCCTTGAGTAATTAGTTCTAAGTTAGTTTGATAAATTTCTAATTTCTCTTGTGCTTCAGGTGCAATGAAAGCATTTTTCGGTATACTCTCCAAAAGATTAATTGCTTTTTGCATTTGGTTCTGTGCGGTTTGTAGAGTGTCTGATGTTCTCAGAGGATTTTCAAGCATTTCTAAAGCTTCAAGTGCTAATTTTTCAGCCATTTTTAAGTTGCTAGCTGCTCTTTGCTCTCGAGCTATTTTTCGAGTGATAGAGTAGTAATCGGTTTGATAAATTTCTAAATATCTGATGATAGTTCCCGAATTTCGGACATCACCAGGTGTCGCCTCTAATATTTGAATCGCAGTTAGCATTTTATCTTGTGCTGTTCGCAAAGTTGTTAACGGGTAGGGTGGACTTTTAATCATTCCATTTGCTTTTTTTGCTAAGGCTTTAGCTGATTTTATCTCGTTTTCTACGGACTCTGAACTTAAAAGAGATGATCGATATCGTTGTTGAATAATAAATTGAAATGAAAACAAAGCAAACAGAGCTGAAACAGAAGCGATCAGCAATAATAATAAACTTATAAAATTTACATTTTTCTTCTTTTTAGTCTCAATTTTTGAGCTTTCTTTAAGTTCGATATCTTTGTCAATTTGGGGGTTTTCAGAGTAGACTTGTAACCGAGCTTCTTCCTGAGTAGAATTTTCGGTTTCTAGTTGAATCAAAAACTGAGACTCCTGGATCTTGAGTTTCAGCTCTTCAATTTTTTCCGGAGAGAGATTAGACGGCTTATTGATCTTTTTCAAGAAATCCATCAATTGTGAACTGCTTTTGAGCATCGCCTCTGTTAATTTCTCAATATATAATCTATTTTCCTCCAAACTCTGGCGATCATTTTTATTAGGAATGATTCTATCCATTCGGTAAGAATTTCCGATTGATTTATGATTTTTATTCTCATTTTCAAGAGAGCGATGGATGGCGATAATTTGATTTTTAATAATTTTGATTTTTTTAAAATATTGTGACTTGGAATCGGGTTGATCGCCAAGTGTGTTGAGGGAATTGAGTACACTTTCAAATTCACCTTTGAGGTTCAAAATGGTTGTACTGTTCATAATCTTGAGTTGGGATAAGGTTAACAGATCAAAGCCAAAAAATCTCAAACAGAAGCTGTCAGTTAAAGTTGATCGTGAAAGATCAATTTCTACTTAAAACTACAACCCAGAGAAAGTCACTGCCAACTTGACAGGTGAACTGTGATCGGCTGCCATTGCTCGAATTAAATTTAATAACAGTATAAGCTCTTAATTTTGGACTCGCCTCACTGTTAGGCTATCTAACGCTAAGTTTAGGACGACTGATCGGAATGTCCCTCACCTGAGCGAATACCGAGACGGAGATGCGAGCATCCGCTGCAAACCGTCAAAGGCATCCTGAATCTTCAGGAAAAGCCTGAACACCGCTGTATACTTCAAGCAACGGGACGACGGGCTGAGGTCGAAGTGGGTCAACCCTGGGTTGAGGAAACTCCAACAAAACAAACAATTGATGCCGGATGAAGATACTGGAGCTAAACGGGTATGAAATAAAAATTGACAGGAACGGAGCCACAGTACAAGCAGGTGGACTCAAACCGTTAGATGAGAATTGCAGTTGCCCCATCACAACCATTCAGAGAAACTCTAACAGTGAGTACAAGCTTCCATCCACATTTACACCTCAAAATTCAATGTAAAGTAAAGCTTTTGTAAAAACATCAATCTCCATCCAATTGTTAACCTGTTTTTTACGTTCAAAGCTTACACTCATCACGACTACTACTTGGTAAATCAATGATGACGCATCTACCCAGAAACATATTACTCTCTCAAGCCCTTTCAGTGATTTCTATCGGAATCGGACTGATTCATGCAACTCCAGCCCATGCTGCCAGCTTTCGAGTCAACCCTTACTTACAACAACCCTCTTCTGATGGGATGTATTTTACCTGGTTTACTGAAGAAGATGTCAGCGGAACATTAAATATTACCGGGCCTGGATTAACCAGTCCTCTGACTTTTACCAGTACAACAACGTTTGAACCCTTACTAACTTATACCGATGCAGAGAAAAATCAAGAAATTGAGGGTTTAGAACCGGGGTCTTGGTTACTGAGTGATGACAACTACAAGCATACAGTCGATGTTCGTGGACTCTTGCCCAACACATCCTATGACTACTCCGTTACTGTTGGCGATAATATCTTCAATTCCACCTTTACAACCGCCCCCACTGCTGACGACTGGGATAATATTCGATTTATTGCCTTCTCCGACAGTGAAACCCAACCTCTAGGGCGAGTCAATACCCGAGATTGGCAACAAGGCGCCCTAGCCCCAGATTCGGCTGAACGTCCTGATGCTGTCGATAGCCAATGGGCGGAAACCTTTGGAACAACTGGAAGTAGACTACTGTATGCCCTGAGCGAACAACAAGGCTATCAAAATAACCTAGAAGTAGTTAATAGTCGCAACCCTGACTTTTTGATGATGCCGGGTGACTTAATTCAAGGAGGAGGTTATCAACCGGCTTGGGATGAATTTTTCCGTCATAACGCCGGGGAGTTTGATAGTGGACTTTCCGAATATCCGCTTTTACCTGCCTTGGGAAACTGGGAAAACTTCGGTGCCCTGAATGGAGGGTATGGGTTTGATGATGATGGACGTTATGGCCCTCTATTTGGACGAGATAAGTACCATGTTTACTTTGATGCCCCCGAAAATGGTACACCCGAACATCAAGATAACTATTATCGAATTGATTATGGCCCTGTTACCGTTCTAACGCTTGATAGTTCTAATGGTGAACCGGATGATAGTCGCAGCAACTACGGAGGAGAAGGACAACCGCCTCAAATTAGCGGACAAGAATACACAGGTCCGGGTACAGACACCCAAGAGAATGTGACACGGGAACAATACGAAGCGGCAGGCGGGACGGACTTAGCTGATTTTAATCCCGGTAGTCCCCAGTGGAATTGGGTTGAAGCCCAGTTGCAAGATGCCCGTGAAAAAGGTCAAATCGTTTTTGTACAGTTCCATCATGTTCCCTTCTCAAATGGAACTCACGGACTACCCATGAACCATGAAGATTCTTCGGGTCAAGGTGGAACTCCGATGCGCCAATACCATCCGTTATTTGAAGAATATGGTGTGTCTGCGGTTTTTTCGGGTCATAGTGAGATGTTTGAACGCAGTTTTGTGGATGAAGATAATGATGGAATGGGAGTTCATTATTATGATGTTGGTGTCGCCGGAGATGGTTTACGCGGTGAACGCCAAGATGAGAATGGAGACCTGTTAAATTACAATGAATTCGGTCAATGGTCAGCCGACCAAGATGAACCGGAATTGTGGCAAGAGGTAGATGGTGTTTTACAATTGGTCGAAGGCGGTAAACACTATGGTCATTTAGAGGTTAATATTGAACGTTTAACCGAGGGTGAAAATGCGTTTGCTCAGGTTGTATTAACGCCTGTTCAAGTATTTCCCGTTCTGGATAGCGATTACAATTTAGTTCGGACTGAACGCCGAGTTTTAGGAGATGAAATTGTTTTGTTAGCAAATGCAGATGGTCCAGTTAAACCTGTTCCTGAACCCGGAACAATCTTTGGCTTATTAACGATTGCTGGAAGTTTAACTGCTTTAAAATTGTTTAAACAAAACTAGATCAAACTGTTTTTGACTTTAATAAAAATAGCCCTAGTCATCTCTGCTAGGGCTTTGCTGGATTCAATATCGGGACACAAGCGTAATTGATCGGCTTCACCATACCTCTTGTTTTGTTTTATGCTGTCAGTGGAACATCTCAATACCGTCAATAAAGTTGAGCTATGGCACTCTATCTTGATTCTGCAATTGTCGAAGAAGCAAAAGAAGTGAGTCAATGGGGTTGGGTCAAAGGAATTACGACCAACCCAACTTTACTTGCGAAAAGTCCTTTGTCTCCTGCGGAAACTCTGCGACAACTCAAACAAACTACATCGGGAGAAGTTTGCTATCAACTCACGGCTTCTGACCTAGAGGGAATGATCGCAGAAGCTAAAGCGGCTCAAGAACTGCTCGGAACGCAGACTGTATTAAAAATACCTGCTACGGCGGTTGGATTTCAAGCGGTTGCTCGTCTGTCTCCTGATATTCCTTGTGCTGTCACGGCGATTTATAGTCCCGCTCAAGCAGTGGTGGCGATGGAAGCTGGAGCCAAATATGCGATCGCCTATGTTAACCGTGCGACTCGGCTCTTGGGAGATGGAGTTCAATTAGTTGCAGAAATGGCGGCGGTACTGCGAGGAAGTCAGACCGAAATTTTAGCCGCGAGTATTAAATCTCCCGAAGAAGCCACAGCGACAATAAAAGCCGGAGCGACTTACCTAACTTTACCTCTAGAGATTTTGAAAGCCATCACAACACACGAACTTTCAGAAAAAACCGTTGTCGAATTTAGTCAAGCTAATCTGAAAAAATTGACAGAGTAGGTGATTACTTTGAAATTGCTAGCATTCGTTATTCTTCTGCAAAACTTAATGAATCTGGGAGTCGATAGTCAACGACCAAAACATCTACATTACTCTCCTCTTCCTCCGATTCTTGATTGTTGAAGGATTGCTCAGTTTTCGATCTAATTTTTAATCCGGGTAATCCTTCTAGTTTTTCTACCTGTTCTGAGGAAAATTGATCGGGAACGATTATAGTTAACTGACGAGAGAGAAGTTCCCCAGAAAGCTTCAGACTATTGGCCGAAAAACTTTTAAATTATATTGATCTAAATCATTATCAGTTTTCAAAAAAAAATTTCGATTCTTGTATGATGTTATTCGGCTTGTAAATTAAATTAACTATCGGAACTAAGTAGAGATAAAACGCATAGGGAAGACAGTGAAAATCACTCATAATCAAAGCGGTAGGAACAAAACTCGCAATATTCCAGGGAATGCTTGGAGAAATCAGAATAACAGTATTTTCGAGATCGACGGCTAATAGATTCGGACTTAATTTTAAGGCTTCATATCTCGGTTGTACTAGGCTTTGAGTCAGTAAAATTGCAATAGTTTGGGTACAACCATAGGCGGCGGAGAGCGAACCGATTAAGATTGTTCCTAAAAATAATTGCTGCTGAGATTTGGCTCGATTTAAAAACTTTTCAATAAAATTTAAAATATGAGTATCTCCTAAAATTCCGGCTAATGCCGTTGAGACAATCACAATTAAGATCACTTTCAGCATGGCAATCATTCCGCCTCCAATTAAAATCGAGTATAGAGGCGAAGATTCATCTAGAATAAATCCATTGACTGTGAACTTGATAAGTTCTAAAAGACTGTAGTTTTGATAAAATAAAGCTAATAAAACCGCAATCCCGACACTGACTAGCATGGAGATTTTAACTTCAACTTGCAGTAACGCTAAGATAAAAATAGCCAAAGCAGGGAGTAATAAAATCGGTTGAGGATTGAAGATTTTAACGATTTCTGAGATAATAACTGTATCTGTAGCTTGGATTGGATTTAGTTGAGAGAAGATGAGGTAAATAAAACTGGTGAGGATTAAAGGAATTAATCCAGTTTTAAACATATTTCTGAGATTAGTATAGAGTTGGGTTTGAGTAATACTCGCAATTAAATTCGCACTCGATGACATTGGAGAACAGCGATCGCCAAAATAAGCCCCAGAAAGAATCGCGCCCGCTACTAAATTCGGATTCACACCACTCTCACTCGCCATAATCATTAAAGCAATTCCAATGGTTCCAACCGTTCCAAATGAAGTCCCAATAAACAGAGAAACCAAGCAGGTTAACCAAAATGCTAGTAAGACAAAATAGTTAGGGTTAAGCACTTGAATGCCATAATAAACTAAAGTAGGTACAGTTCCCGCAGCAATCCAAGTCGAAACTACGACTCCAATCAAAAGTAAAATGATGAAAACTGGAAAAGATTTCTTCACTCCAGTCATTGCCATTTTAATTAAATTTTTGAATAAAAAACCTCGCCGCACTAAAACTCCAATCCAAAGCAGTAGCGAAGCGAGTAAGGGATAAAAGATAAAGACCCCTCTGAGGGTACTATAAACTAACAGAATAAAGGAAAAAATGAGGGTAAGTAGAAGATCCATGCAGTTGAGTTAATGAGGATGCACCTGAATCTTTAATTCAAGCGATAGTAATCTTTTAGTTGAATCTATTTCTCCTTCGACGAGGTTCAAAGTCTTCAAAATCTTCTCTGTCTTCGGTGTCTATGTCTTCGGTGTCTATGTCTTCGGTGTCTAGATCTTGTTCAAATTCCCGTTGAGCAGATTTTTCAAGCCAATCTCGACCCAACTGAATCGTCACATCAGACTCCAAAAACCCGGTACTTTCAACGACAACTTTTCCGAATCCTAAAGTACGTTGAATAGCCTTTGCACCCTCTGTATCTCCATCTTGAGCAACAATTCGAGTCACTTCTAGAGGTTGAGTCCAGGGCTTAGAAACTTTAATATTCCAGAAGCCATCGTCGTTCAGTTCTATCACTAAATTATCAACAGCATCCCAATCATCGGTACTGTCTTGAATCGCAATCCTCAAGTCTCGGCTATCGACATTTTCAAATCGCCAAGAATCATAGCCAAAATCAAAATGTTTAGCCAAAATACTATCGAGGCGACTGTAGTCGGGTAGCCAATAACTCGAACCATATTCTTTGACACTGCTAAATTGTCCAGGAACCATCAGCATCTCAACACTTTCTCGCTCAATATTTGTGGCAAAACTCACTAAAGCCACTAATTCTTCTAAGCTTAAATTGGTGTCAATATGAGACTGAATAATCGAAACCAACTTCGGAAGCCGAGAAATTGTCGCGACATTTAATGCTTGATCCATAAAGGAGCGCATCAAAATTTGCTGTCGTTGAACCCGACCAATATCTCCTAAGTTATCTTGACGAAACCGTAAAAACTGCAAGACTTCAGCACCATCCAGGTGATGTTGACCTTGTTCCAAATCAATATACAAATGTTGGCTCTCGTCGATATATTTCATGTCTTTGGGAACATAAATATCTAGCCCTCCCAAAGCATCAATCAATTTTTCGACGCCTTGAACATTCACACGAACATAACGGTCAATTCCGACACCACCTAAGAGTTCACTGGTTGCTTTTGCACTCAGAGCCGGACCCCCATAGAAGTTCGCATCATTAATTTTCGTCATCCCGATACCCTCAACATAAGTGCGAGTATCACGAGGAACGGATAACACCTTGAGTTTCTTTTCTGCGGGGTCGAACCGAAGCAATAGCATCGTATCAGACAGGCCCTTAAAAGAGTCTACCAGAGCGTGATATCCTAACTCCTCCGCTCCGGTAGGTAATTCGTCTTCGTCTTCAACCTCAGAGGTAAGAACTTTAATACCGAGAACCAGAATATTCACAGGACGAGTTAACTCTGGAAACCGTAAATTTCCTCTCGCCATTTGACCCCCAGAGAAGATAGCTGCTTCTTCTGCGGTTAACTTTTGCTGCATTAGGGGCGTTGTAGACAGAGAAACCGCCAGTAACGCTCCGGCGGTCGCAGAGATAGTCGCAACTCCGGTTAATCCTAATGCAAGTCCTAACCAGCGTCCGGGGCTGGATTGAGTCAATTTCTTCAGAAAGGGTTGAGCAGGTTTAGGTTGACGCAATAGATTATGATGACGATTTTTACGAACAGACACAGGCTTCCTCACACACGAAATAACATTTATTTAACTGTCTGAAAATAGCACACCACCATCTTCAAACCTAAGAGAGATGCTTTTTTAGCACCCGTTCGGCGATTTGACTCACTCCAGGTAGCCACAAGGTCTGACGTTGCCAAAGCCGAATCATTAATCCAAAACAGACTATAAAATAACTTGTTGTTAATATGCTACTACTTAACAACAGAGGAATCCTTAAAAATTCCGTCGTATTGGAGCCTGTCTCTAATGCTAGATGTCCCAATAGCCACCCGAACGCTAAAGCCACCGCTAGACGACTGGTTGCATTCTGCTTTGGAGTTCCCTGGCGTCGATACAAAGTCCAAAGCGCAGGAAATACCCCAATCACCGGAACCAAATAAACAAACAATCCAACTGGCCGATCGTCCGGATATTCTAGGGGATCGGATTGTTTCATAGAACCTCCTTTCACAGATTAAGCTTGCAATTAATACACCCATCCCAGGGGAATTTGAGTTTTGGCTCGGTACTTCTTCTCGAAATTCTTGATCCCTGATAATATTTCCGAAACTTGTGAGTAGTTTTCCTTATGGAAGAACAAATTCTGATACACTAATTACAACCCCAAACATAGGAGAACATATTCCACCATGCTCCAGTCCAAAAAACAAACTGTTATCTCTCCATCTATATTATCAGCCGATTTTAGTCGCTTAGGAGACGAGGTTCGCGCCGTTGATGAAGCGGGTGCTGATTGGATTCACGTTGATGTCATGGACGGTCGTTTCGTTCCTAATATTACCATTGGTCCGTTAATTGTAGAGGCACTCCGACCTGTAACGTCTAAACCCCTTGATGTTCACCTAATGATTGTTGAACCGGAGAAATATGTTGAGGGTTTCGCAAAAGCAGGTGCTGATATTATCTCTGTTCACGCGGAACATAACGCTTCTCCCCACCTCCACCGCACTTTAGGTCAAATTAAAGAACTCGGTAAGCAAGCCGGGGTTGTTCTCAATCCTGGGACTCCGTTAGAGTTGATTGAATACTCTCTCGATCTGTGTGACTTAGTTCTGATTATGAGTGTGAACCCCGGTTTCGGTGGTCAAAGCTTTATTCCGGCTGTTGTTTCCAAAATTCAAAAACTGCGTCAAATGTGCGATGAACGCGGCTTAGATCCTTGGATCGAAGTGGATGGTGGTTTGAAAGTCAACAATACTTGGCAGGTTTTAGAAGCGGGTGCGAATGCTATTGTAGCAGGATCTGCGGTCTTTAAAGCTCCTGATTATGCAGAAGCGATCGCGGGAATTCGCAACAGCAAGCGTCCAACTCCTGAGTTAGCTGCGGTTTAAAAAACGTTCGTTAAAATTTAAAACTTAAGATTTTTCTTTGGAGGATGGGCATTGCCTGTCCTCTCTGTTGTTAAGCGATCGTTTATATACATTTTTGCGCCCCCCTTTGCCTAATCCCTCCACCTACAAACTTGATTTGTGGGGAGGTGGGGAGGTAGGGAAGATTTTTATTAACAAAAAGCTATTTTTGAAAGGAATTAAACCTTCTGGCCACCACCCCATCACCCCATCACCCTATCAACCCCGGCAATTTTTAACTGAGAATGAAACAGCCCTGGGGATTTAGGGGGCAATAGTCAGAGGATGAGTTTAAGCTTTCTTTGCGAGTAACCAATAGGTTTTCATATTCCCCCGTCCTTTAACAGAAATCTCGCCTCTAGATTCTAAATTATATTGATGTTTTAAGCGTTCATAGGTGGCTTCTGTGACTTGAATTCGTCCCGGTTCTCCAGAAGACTCCATGCGAGAGGCAATATTCACCGCATCTCCCCATAAATCATAGCTAAACTTTTTAATTCCAATTACACCTGCGACGACTGAACCTGTATTTATCCCAATCCGAATTTGCAATCCGTCCCATGCTTCTATCTTTCCTAATATGGCTTCAGCTTCAAAATTATTCATCACCACTTGCATTTCTAGAGCCATATCTGCGATCGCTTCTGCATGATTATCTTGAGGAAGTGGTAAACCGCCAACAACCATATAAGCATCACCAATGGTTTTAATTTTTTCTAAGCCATACTTCTCCGTTAAGTAGTCAAAACTTGAAAAGAGTTGATTCAGTAATCCGACTAATTGTATGGGTGTTATTTGGGCTGAAATCGGTGTAAATCCAACCACGTCAGCGAATAAAATCGTCACTTCTTCTCGCGCAGCAGCAATCGTTTTTTCTCCTTGTTTAAGTTGATCTGCGATTGCTCGTGGCAAAATATTTAGGAGTAAGTATTCAAACTTTTCCTTTTCCATTCGTAATTCAAATGTGCGTTCTTCTACTCTTTTTTCGAGTTCTTCATTAGTTTCTTCTAAAGCTTTAAAATATTCTTGAATTTGACGACTCATGGTATTGAAAGATTGAGCCATTATTTTCAATTCTTTGAGGTTTTTAGGGTGAACAGATTGATTAAAGTGTCCTTGAGCGATCGCCTGACTCGCTTGACTCAAATGCAAAATGGGAAAGCTAATCCAACGAGCCGTAATCACCCCAAAAATTGTGATAAAAATTAGTGCCACAACACACAGTAAGATCGTCATCTGATTATTCGCATGAATCCGAGCCATAAAATCATTTTCAGGGACAACCAAGACAATTAACCAATCTAAACCTCGGCTATCTCGAAAGGATAATATTTCTAAAAATTGTAGTTGATTTCCGATTTTAAACTGTAAGTGTTGAGAACGGCGAATATTTCTAAAGTTACCATAGCGTTTTTGTAAATATTGTGCCGCTGCTTGAACTAATTGACTGCGACTTTCTGGGGCTCTGAGTCGCTCTCCATTCGGAAAAGTTAAGGGTTCATCTGTTGAACTCGAAACCAATTTTCCAGAGCGTTCCATAATAAATGCCTCTCCAGACTTTCCAATGTCTAGTCCTTTCAAAAATCGGCGTAACTCTTCTGAAAGTAAGACATCAGCTCCGCAAACCCCTAGAAAAGAATTGCCATTTTTGCTATAAGCAGGTAAGCTTGCTGTTATTGTTGGAAGATTTGTGGAAAAGTCTAAATAAACCTCACTCCAAGTGGCTTGACTGGATGCCTTTGTCGCTCGATACCAGGGACGTTTTCGAGGATCGTAGGGGTCAAGTTTCTGAGTAAAATACATTGGCTTTGCCCGAACATCAAGACGATAGAGCTCCATCTTGTAGTTTGTTGACGCATTGCTGATCATCAACTGATAATAGGTGTTTTCATCGTTCCGACTCACTCCGATAAAATTGCCTGTTCGTTCTTCCCCGCAGTAGACTCCATTCACATAGGGTGTAATTTTAATTTGTTGTAAAAACTGGTTGATTCCTTGACCCGAAACAAAATTAATTTCATTTTGAGCTAAAGAATCGGCATTCAGACGACTAATTGCATGGGGAGTTTTCACATAAATTTCTAATCGTTGATCGATGCGGGCGGTCAGTTCATTTCGCAGTTGAGAGGCTAAATCGCTAACGGTTTGTTGGGCATTGTGATAGGACAAATAGCCGACTAAAGCTACAGTGGTCAAAACCTGCAAAATAAACGGAACCACCAAAACAGTCCTCAGAGAAAGATTCCCTATCCTCCGCTGTAACCATCGCCAAAGTGATAAGAGCTGACCACCATGAATTTTACTCATCCGTTTGTGAAGCGTATCCTCAGCGTATAGCTCTTTCAGTTTAGCGTGATTTTTCCCGACACCAAAAATTACGTTTTACAGTGAGACTTCTTGAGTCGGCATTTCGACTTCGCTCAATATTCGCGTCGCTGAGGTGTTAAGTCGGCATTTCGCTAAGTGGAACCCTTCGGCTTCGCTCAGGGTTCAATGTCTGCGTAGCCGAATACTCAACTTCACAATAGAGTATGACGGGATTTCGCTGATCTGAACTTTCTGTCCTCGACTGTTCACAGCTCAAACCAGGCTCTCATTTTTCCAGGATTTAATAAACCGTAAGGATCAACCTGTTGTTTAAACTCCAATTGTTCAACGTTAATGGTTTTCATGCCACCATCTTCTAAAATATAGGTATGAGGATTAAAAATTAAAACTCCATTATCTTCGTGGTAGCGAATAATCTCATTTAATCGTTCTTCTGTTGTAAACCGCACCACTTGTAACGCAGCAGGCAATATTTGTCCTTGAGTTCTTAAATATTCTAGGTGCAACATCACCTCATCCCCAAAATGATGATAGAAATGCTCCATCAATTTTAAATCTGGATCGTGAGGAAATAAAGCCTGTAAATAGGTTAAAGACGGGTCTGCGCTGCGTGCGTGTAAGGTCGTATGATTCCAGGTATATTCTATAACGGTTGTCCCTTTACTCGCTTCTTGAGCCGATTTTTGATAACAAATTTCACCGTTAAACTCTCGAACTAAATCTTGAAACGGTTCTAAACTCGATTCAGCAATAATTAATAAAGCACAATGCTTGTTCTCTGGAATCAACTCACGAAACGCCGCAAAATAAGACGGAATCGGTGACGCACAAATACAAATTAATTTTTTAATAATTCCATCCGAATTTCCCAAGGCTTGACCAAAACGAGCTGAATTCATAAAATCATCAAAAGTGACAATCAATTCAGCCCAAGGATAAGCGGGTGCGAGGGGAATTTCTAAAGCGGTAATAATGCCATTAGTACCATAAGCATGATTAACCTTCTGCACCTGATCTCCGCGCAACTCCAATACACGAGGTTGATCTTCGGTCGTCACAACCCTAACTGCATGGAGATTACCGCGATCGCGCAGTTGTCCATAATTAATTGAACCAATTCCGCCACTTCCGCCCCCAATAAAGCCGCCAATCGTTGCTGTGCGATAGGTTGAAGGCGCCATCCGCAGTTCCCAGCCTTGTTCACGAGACTGTTTATCAAAGGCGGCTAATTTGACTCCGGGTTCAACAGAAGCCAACCCGGGTTTGATCCAATGAATTTGATTCATTTTCGACAAGTCTAGAACAATTCCCCCTTCTAAGGGAATACATTGTCCATAATTTCCCGTTCCTGCGCCTCGAACCGTGAGGGGAATTTTATGTTGAACGCAAAGTTGAGCAACTTTTAAGACTTCAGCTTCATTCGTTACCCGAACAACTAAATCGGCTATTTTGTCCTGTAGTAATGGCTGCAAAACCGGGCTGAAGTGATAGTAATCTTGAGAGAGTTTCCTAAGTTGAGTGCGATCGCGAACCACATCAAGTTCAGAAAGTGTACGAGCAATTTCATCCCAGTTAATATTTTGAGTGATTGCAGTCATAGCGTTTTTTCGAGAAAGTTGAGAATACTCCTCATATTTTTACACTTTTATGTCCCCTCGTCTTACTTTTATAAATTTCATCCTTTTGAATCGGATATTAAAACAAGAATCAGCATAGAGTTCTGTGATTTTGATCAAGGTTTTGAGTGATGATGATTATTATAAACTTTTGATATTTGTAGCTTTGAGTTTCATCCAGTTGGGTGAAGCCATCACACTTTTGGGTTGAGTATATTGAAGACATACCCACCCAATTTGGCGTAAAATTATGAATAAGCTCAAACTCTTAATTCCCACTTTAACTGTAACAGCAACAACTTTATTCGCTGGAAATGCTTTTGCCGCGTCACTCAACTATGCAACAACAGTTGAGTCTTATACACAAGGAAAATTCCTTTATGATGATGTAGATATGATTAATTCCAGAACAAATACTGATAATGCTCTAGGCGCACCCGATAAAGGAAATGTTGATGCAAATGAAGACTTTTTAAGCTTAGGTTTTGGGGGTGAAGCTGTATTTAGTTTTGATACAGGTTTCTCTGGGGAAGTGAAAATTTGGGAAACCACCTGGGATTCTAAAGATTCTCAAAAAGATTATTGGGAAGAAGCTGCTATTTTTGTCGGTGACTTAGACGGGAACTGGTTTGAACTTGGAAGCATCCTCAATATTGAAGATGGAGCCTATGACCCCACTGATGGGAAAGATACAAATGGTCAATTAGATGGTGGTGCGAGTCTATTTACAACTGATCTATTTGGAGATGATATCTTCCACTTTGTTAAAGTTATTGATATCACTCCAGATGCTTATCAAAGACAGAATAGAGATGGATTTGATATTAATGCGATCGCAGTACAAGGTATTGATGATACTACTTCAGTTCCTGAACCGAGTGCAATGCTTGGTCTTGGAATTGTAGCGATGGGACTAGCAGGTAAAAAGTTTGTTTCTGGTAAAAGATTAAGTAAGTAAAAACGAAAAAATCCGTGAGATATGTTCACTTAAAGGGTGCTATTTGAACGCACCCTTCTTTTTTTATGGTTTATATTGCATGAGAGCGAGTGATATTAAGGGTAATCCAGTTATTTCTGCCAAACGTTTGCTGAGGGTTGATTTGCAGCCACCCACATTACAAAATACTGCAATTCTTTATTTGTGACTCTAATAGTGATGACTACAGCAGCGACGCTGATGATTGCAATTTTGATGAGAGTGATGATTGTAGCAGTGACTCTGATGATGGTAGTGAGTGACTTGAAACCATTGCTATACAGAAGTTATAACCCTTCAATTATTTCTCTCAACAGTAAATTGCATAATTTAAGATTGGCTAGGTGAAGTAATAATGTAGGGCTACATCAGCATCTATCTGTAATTAATAGTTGTATTCTTATGGAAGAGATTTTTGCTTATCTACTTTTGTACTTGTTCATAGTATTACCTATTCAGGTGGCGGTAACAAGATGGATTTTCGGCATTAATTTAATTGTTGCTAACTTACAACGAATCCAATTATTATTGGAAGAAATTAAAAAGGTTGTATCAGATGATGTTTGACTTCAACTAAATGTAGAGTATTCCGAAAAAAAAGTTCGGTTATCTTCCGGGCTTAAAATCTCCGGTTTCAAAGGTGAGGAAAGTTGTCTATTAGAGTACGGTTCTCTCTCTTTTTGTCTACTAGATGGCTGTTGCATCATAGTAAATGTAATCAATAGTTATTCATTTATTCAACACTTAAAGGAGAGCAATTAACTATGATGCTAGCTTACAACCCTTTTGCTGAAATGGAAAAAATGGAACGTCAACTCAACCGGATTTTTAACTCTGAAGTTGTGACTCGTTGGACTCCCGCAATTGACTTACAAGAGACTCCAGATAGCTACATTCTCAGAGTATTTCTTCCCGGTTTAGACGCTGAGGCACTTGACATCAAAGCAACCAAGAAAGCTGTTGCAATCTCTGGTAAAACCAATCGTCCTGAACTGGCAGAAGGTCACAAATACCTCTACTCTGAATTCCCCGTAGGTGAATTTCATCGGGTGATTAATCTGCCAGAAGTTATTGCTCACACTGAAGTTAAAGCAGACTATGCTGATAGTGTATTAACTGTCATCATGCCCAAAGCACCTGAAACCGTTAACCGTGTGGTAAAAGTAAGCTTGAATTCTGCTGAATAGCCTCAACTCCATGAAGTAGAGCAATAATTGATTCCTCAATAAATAAAATGATAGCCCCGGCAGTGCTGGGGCATTTTTGCGTTAACAGTCGTATTAAGTGATCGCAATTTAACCTGAAAAACCGACCCAATTTAATTTGCTCTATTCACCAATTGATATATTAACGCTAAAAATCATTGATGATTGTTTAAAAGTGCGATCGCTCGTTTAACACTCTCTGGAAAAATAACAACTAAACTTCCTTCTGAAGCTTGGTCTAAAGCGGTTTGAATGGCTTGGGTTTCGTCCAAAATTTCTTCGTAGTTGAATTGAGATTTTTCTTGACTAATTCCTTCTCGAATTAATCGGGCGGCATCTCCACGAGGGCGATCGCGGGTATCGTCATCTTCTTTAATAATAACGCGATCAAACATTTGAGCCGATAATTTTCCTAATGCTTTTAAATCCTGATCTCGGCGATCACCTGGCCCACCGACAACACCAATCCGTTCGCCCTCAGACCATTGATGAACAAACTCACCAATCGCTTCATATCCGGCGGGATTGTGAGCATAATCAATTAAAACATGAAACTTGTCAAATTCTATCAAATTCATGCGACCGGGTGTTTGTTCTAAAGAAGCTTGAAAAGTTCGTAATCCTGTACTAATATTTTCAATACTCACGCCCTGTACATAAGCAGTTAAACTGGCGGCTAAAACATTCGCAATCATAAAGGAAACTAAACCGCGTAAGGTTAAAGGTACATTCACGACTTGTTCGATCCGAATTCTTTCTTGTCCCTGGCAAAAGGTGAGAAAACCTTCTTCACAAATTGCTGCTATTCCACCTTTTTGTAAATGGTCTTTAATAATCTCATTTTCAGGATTGAGAGAAAAATAAGCCACTTTTCCTCTAACCCGTTTTGCCATATTTGCAACTAATGGATCGTCTGCATTCAAAACCGCATAACCCTTTTCATCTGTTGCTTCAGCCACCACACTTTTAACCCGTGCCATATCTTCGAGGGTATTAATATCTTCTAAGCCTAAATGATCGGCAGCCACATTTAAAACCACTCCCACATCACATCGATTAAATCCTAAGCCCGACCTAAGAATTCCGCCTCTAGCTGTTTCTAAGACTGCCACCTCAACAGTAGGATCGTTTAAAATCAATTGAGCACTTTGACAACCTGTATTATCTCCAGATTCTAACAAAAATTCTCCAATGTAAGTTCCATCGGTTGTGGTGTAACCAATGACTTGTTTGGTTTGTTTGAAAATATGGGCAATAAGACGGGTTGTTGTGGTTTTACCGTTCGTTCCGGTGACAGCAATTGTGGGAATTCGAGATGGAGAACCTGATGGATAAAGCATCTCTAAAATTGGTGCCGTTACATTCCGAGGTGTTCCTTGACTGGGTTGGAGGTGCATCCGTAAACCGGGTGCCGCATTCACCTCAATAATCACTCCATCTGTTTCTTTGAGAGGGCGGCGAATATCCGAACAAATAATATCAATTCCGGCAATATCTAAGCTAACAATTTGAGCCGCTCGTTCTGCCATCCAAATGGTTTCGGGATGAATTTCATCGGTGCAGTCAATCGCAATTCCGCCTGTACTAAGATTAGCTGTGGCTTTGAGATAACAGATTTCTTCTTTTTCTAAGATACTATCTAAATAATAGCCTTGTTGGGCGAGAACATCATCAGTATGAAGGTCAATTTCAATGCGAGTTAAGATCTTTTCGTGACCCGCTCCTCGACTGGGATGATTATTAATATCTTCGATTAATTCTTCAATCGTTGAACGACCATCACCGACAACATGAGCGGGAACTCTTTCCGCAACGGCTTCTACTTTCCCATTAATCACTAAAACTCGATAATCTTTGCCTTGATAGTAACGTTCGATGATAATTCCACCTGCTTTTGATTGGGCTTTGGCTAAATCATAGGCTCGATCTGCGTCTTCCCAACTGTTAATATTTAGGGTAATTCCTCGACCATGGTTGCCATCGAGGGGTTTAATCACAATCGGAAAACCACTAACGTGATCAATCGCATCTTCGAGTTCATCAAAATAGTAGATGACTTCTCCACGAGGAACAGGTAAACTCGCCGCTTGTAAGAGTGTTTTTGTGGCTTTTTTATCTCCCGCAAATTCAATACCGAGAATATTGGTTTGATCGGTTTGAGCGGCTTGAATTCGATGTTGAAATTTACCATAACCGAGCTGGATAACATGACGAGCGGGTAATTCTTGCCAAGGAATCCCTCGCTTTTTAGCCTCACTTAAAATGGCTTCTGTGCTTAAACCGAGGGAATTTTCGGCTTTCAGTTCTTGCAAATCTTCGAGGTCAATTTCGAGTTCAGTTTCTGAATAGTAGCCGAACTCTATTAAACTTTGAAAAATGCGAATCGCCGCCCGTCCTGCATATCTTCCTGCCAAAGCATTTTGATATTCAAATACGACCCGACAAATTCCAGGAGTCGCCGCCGGACGAATACAGCCAAACTGAACCGACATTTCGGCTTGGATTTGCAATTCTAGGGCAATATGTTGAATAATTGTAGCAATTGGAATTCCTTGCTGCATCTGCTGTAAAAAGCCGCCCCGACACCTGCGATCGCCGTGATGTTCTCTTAAACCGGGAAGAGCGTAGATCAGTTCATCACAAAATTCGGGAATGTCGCTGGAGAGGCGATCGCTTAGGTCTTCGAGATCGAGTTGTAAGACAATCAGATCAGGGTGATTAATACTCCAAAAGTTAGGACCGCAGAGGGTTTGGGTCTTGAGGATTTTCATCGGTATCGCCTCCTATGGGGGTAGATGCAGGATTGACAAGTACAGGCTATGCTTGTTTTTGCTTTCCTCTCTACTGTCTCACACTCAGGTCTCATTCGGAATTTAACCTATTCGTTTCCATATCCTCCTCCACCTGGCGTTGCGATCGCAAATACATCTTGTGGTTTCATCTCAATTGTGGCGGTACTCCCTAATATTTCCTCGGTTCCATCTGCACGAATAACGGAATTTTGACCGACTAAACCTACTTTGCCTCCCGCAAGTCCAAAGGGCGGAATAACCCGATGTCCGGATAAAATACTGGCTGTCATTGCTTCTTGAAAACGAATGCGGCGAATGATGCCATTTCCGCCATTATATTGACCTTCTCCGCCACTATTCGGGCGAATACTAAATTCTTCCAAAAGTACCGGAAACCGCCATTCTAGAACTTCTGGATCGGTTAAGCGAGAGTTTGTCATGTGGGTATGCACTGCATCTGTTCCATGAAAGGTTTTTCCTGCGCCTGAACCGCCACAAATGGTTTCATAATATTGATGGCGATCGCTTCCAAAGGTAAAGTTATTCATTGTTCCTTGCGAACCTGCCATCACGCCTAACGCCCCATACAAAGCATCAACAATGGCTTGAGAGGTTTCCACATTTCCGGCTACCACCGCCGCCGGATAGCGAGGGTTTAACATACAGCCTTCGGGGATGATAATATTTAGCGGTTGCAAGCAGCCTGCATTCAAAGGAATATTGTCATCAACTAGCGTTCGGAACACGTACAAAACGGCAGCTTTACAAACAGCTTGTGGGGCATTAAAGTTAGTATTGAGTTGTTCGGAAGTTCTGGAAAAATCAATGGTTGCACTGCGAGTTTGTTTGTCAATTTTTAGAGCAACGTGAATTTGACTGCCGCCATCCATTTCATAACTAAACTCACCATCTTTCAACACTTCAATTGCCCGACGCACTGACTCGGCTGCGTTTTCCTGCACATAACCCATATAGGTTTGTACGGTTTCTAAGCCGTATTGACTCACCATGTTTCGGAGTTCTTGGACTCCTTTTTCATTGGCAGCAATTTGGGCTTGGAGGTCAGCAATATTAGTTTGAGAATTTCGGACTGGGTAACGTCCCGAATTTAATAATTCTAACACCTCAACGTCACAAAATTGTCCTTGCTTCACTAACTGAACGTTATCAATTAGAATTCCTTCTTCTTCAATTGTCGTGCTATTCGCTGGCATAGAACCGGGCGTAATTCCCCCAATATCAGCTTGATGACCTCGTGAGGCAACATAGAATAAAATTTGATTGCTATTCTCTGCAAAAACAGGGGTAATTACGGTGACATCAGGTAAATGCGTTCCACCATTGTAGGGGTTATTCTGCATATAAACATCCCCGGGCTGAAAACTCTCTTTTTTAGCCTGAATTAAACTCTGAACACTTTCACTCATTGACCCTAAATGTACGGGAATATGAGGGGCATTAGCAACGAGTTGACCTTGTTGATCAAAAATCGCACAGGAAAAATCAAGGCGTTCTTTAATATTCACCGAAGCGGCTGTATTTTGCAGTGTGATTCCCATTTGTTCGGCAATAAATTGGAACAAGTTCTTAAAGATTTCCAGCCGCACGGGGTCAGGTTGCGATAGCTTAATTTGAGTTATTTTGGGTTCAGAATTTACGATTTTTAGCTTATTTAAAACTAAATGATTGCGTTCAGTGAGAGTCGCTTGCCAACTCGGTTCAATAATATTAGTGCCGATGCCTTCGATAATAATTGCTGGACCAATTATCGCATCTCCCGGCTGTAAATCTTCGCGCTGAAAGACCGGAGTATTTTGCCACCCTTGGGGCGTATACATTTGTATTGTTGAGATGGGTAAAGGCGGTTGAGAATGAGTACGAAAAATTAGCCGTTCTTCGGGTATTTCCATCTGTTGAATCACTTCTAGAGAAACGGATTCTACAATTAATGCTTTCCCTTCTCGAATAAAGCCATAAATTATTTGATGCTTCTGTTCAAACTCGGCTTTCATCCTATTCTCGTCAGCAAAATTAACAGTTAAGGTTGAGTCTGTTCCCGCATATTTTAAATTTACTTTTGCTAATATTTTCAGTTCAGCATCTGTATTGAGTTCTTGCTTGCATTCCGTTTCTAGTTCAGTTAAAGTTGTTTGTAACTGTGGGAGTAATGCTTCAGTTAGTGTTTCTTCGATTGACCGTTCTCGAATTGCCCGAATATCAGCTAAACCCATACCATAAGCTGATAAAACCCCCGCATAAGGATGTAGAAAAACCTGTTGAATCCCTAATGTATCCGCAATTAAACAAGCGTGTTGACCGCCTGCCCCACCGAAACAACATAACGTGTAATTTGAGATATCATAACCCCGTTGCAGTGAGATTTTTTTAATTGCATTTGCCATATTTTCAACAGCAATAGCTAGAAATCCAGTTGCGACTTCTTCCGATGTGCGATTATCTCCTGTTTTCGCTGAAATTTCTATGGCTAACTCGTTAAACTTTTGCCGAACAATCTCCCCATCCAAGGCTAAATTTCCCTCAATTCCAAATACTTTCGGAAAGAATTCGGGTTGAATTTTCCCTAACATTACATTACAATCTGTGACTGTTAATAGCCCTCCTTTGCGATAACAAGCAGGCCCAGGATTTGCCCCGGCTGACTCTGGCCCAACGCGATACCGAGACCCATCAAACCGAACAATAGAACCGCCACCCGCCGCAACAGTATGAATTGCCATCATCGGAACTCGCATCCGCACGCCTGCAATTTCAGTTTCAAATTCTCGTTCATATTCACCGTTATAATGGGCAACATCTGTTGAGGTTCCGCCCATATCAAAGCTAATAATTTGATCGAAACCTGCTTGTAAACTCGTTTGAACTGCCCCCACAATGCCTCCGGCTGGTCCCGACAAAATACTGTCTTTGCCTTGAAAATTTTGGGCATTTATTAAGCCGCCATTTGATTGCATAAATAGTAATGAAACCGATTCATCTTTACTATTTAATTGACTTGAAACTTGTTCGACATAACGGCGTAGAATTGGCGATAAATAGGCATCAACGACAGTGGTATCTCCCCGATTGACTAATTTCATTAAAGGGCTAACTTCGTGAGAAACCGAGATTTGATCAAAGCCTATTTCTTGAGCGAGTTTAGCAATTTCTTGTTCATGTTTCGGATAACGATAGCCGTGCATTAAAACAATAGCACAACTGCGAATACCGTCATTGTAAGCGGCTTTTAATTTCGGTTCTAGAGATGGCAAGTCAACAGCTTTTAATTCAGTTCCAGAAGCATCATACCGTTCATCAACTTCAATCGCTTGTTCATAAAGCATTTCGGGTAAAATAATTTCACGAGCAAAAATATCGGGGCGATTTTGATAGCCAATTCTCAGCGCATCTCGAAATCCTTTTGTTATAATTAAAACCGTGCGATCGCCTTGACGTTCAAGTAGGGCATTTGTGGCGACAGTCGTTCCCATTTTGATTTCCGAAATCCGATGGCTGGGAATCGGTTCATCGGGTGATAATTCTAAAATTTCTCGAATCCCTTGAATGGCTGCATCTTGATACCGTTCTGGATTTTCTGAGAGTAATTTATAGGTTAGTGTTTTTCCGGATGGAGTACGCGCGACAATATCAGTAAATGTTCCACCTCGATCAATCCAAAATTCAAATTTATTGGTGTTTTCAGGGTTCGATGTGGTCTGAGTCATGTCGCTGTTACCCAATATCTATAGCAATTATACATAACTCTACGCTGCCAATCACGTAGTGTTCTTCTAATCCGAGTATATTCTTAAATATCAGGAAATCTTGAGGTGTCGAACTCTATTTTTTCTTAATTCTTTTCTGGAGAAAGTTCATCACATCGTCGGAGTTCTGCGAAGAATTACGACCACTTGAAACGGGTTGTCTCGTAGAACTTTGCCCATTCGATTTATAGTTATAACTGTAACTGTAGGTTTGTAAGGATAAATCTTTAGAACGATTAGCAACTAAACCCAAAACTGGAGTGCTAAAGTTTGAGCGATCTCTTAATTGATCTAAAGTATTTTCAAGGGCTGAACGCTTCACCTGACCTAAGCTGGTGACTAGGACCAAACCATTGGTTTCAGAGGCCAGTAAAAAAGCATCAGCTAGCCCCGTTAACGGTGGGGTATCGTACACAATTAAATCAAAAGCCGATCTGAGTTGACCCATCAAATCTAGCATTTTTTGAGAGGCTAAAACTCGAATTGGATCGGGTGGCGTTGAACCTGCGGTTAAAACAAATAGATTATTTTCTTGGGGAGATTGCTGAATGACATGATTAAAATCTAGGTCAGAAGAAATAACATCCGTTAACCCTTGCATATTCGCTAATCCCAAGAAGCTATGAAGATTGGGCTGACGTAAATCTGTATCAACCAGGAGAACTCGTCTACCTTGTTCAGCCGCAGCTTGAGCCAAATAAATCGCAACCGTTGACTTTCCTTCTCCCAACATCGCTGAACTAATGACAACGGAGCGAATGGGAGCATCAGGACTCAAAAGACGAATATTCGTATATAAAGATCGAAACGCCTCATAAAAAATGGGAACTAAGGGTTGGGAAGGATTGGAAGCTTCTAAACTCAGTTCATTGGGTACAGTTTGCAAGAAAACATTACTCAGGTCTGCCATTGAATTGCGATGTTTTAGGGTTTTATCCAGTGGAATAATTCCCAGCAGCGGAAGTTTGGCAATATCTTTAATTTCCTTGGGCGTATAGAGAATGTTACTGAATTTATCGATCGCTAATGCAGCGCCCACACCCAAAAGCATTCCTAACACTGACCCCAAGACAAAATTAGTCTTGACACTAGTAGAAGAGGGTTTAGGTTCAGAAGCTGGCGTCAACAATTGCCAAGGTCGTTCTCGTTGAGCCACGTCAATTCTAAATGCTTCTCGCTTGGAGAGAAACTGATTTAAGTTCTCTGTCGCAATGCTTAATTCTCGCTGAATATCGCCATATTCGCGATTAATCACAGACAATTGCTTAACTTGCTGATTGAAACGCTCTAAGGTCTCGCTCAGAATTCGGTAGCGAGCTTCCAACTCTTGAATATGATTGCCTAAATCTCTGGCGACTTGTTCTCCTTCTTGACGGAGTAAGGGCAATAGTCGGCTGCGTTGTTCCTGCAAAACCTGAATTTCTGGACTTTCTTCTAGATAAAGAACCGACCCTTTGGCAATTTCATTATCAATCGCCCGTAGTTCACTCAAAAGAGCTTGGTAACGTGCATTTTGAGACAGGACCGAAGCTGTTGCCGTTTCCGTTGCTGAATTGACTAATTGCTGCTGTAGATTTGTATACATGGCTCGGGCTTGTTGCAGTTGGAGTTGAACGTCGAGGCGTTGCTGTTCAATCCCACTAATTTGAGCCGCTAGTTGTTGTCCGGTTGTTTGCGGATCAACTAAATTATATTTCTGTCGAAGAGCTTGTAAACGCTGTTGCTGATTTTGAACTCGATTTCGCAATACCGGGAGTTGATCTTCTACAAACTCAATCCCTTTGATAATATCGGTTTGGCGAACTTCTAAACTGTAATCAAGAAAGGCTTCTGTGACGAGATCTAAAACAGATTTCACGAGTTCGGGATCTGGACTGCGATATCCTACAATCAACAGATCTGTCCCGAATGCTTTCACATTCAAATTCCGCACCACCGCTTCATAAGTAATTCCTGGGTACCGATCTTGGAGCTTTTCAACAACAGGGTCAAGCACTTTTGGGCTTTCGAGTAACTTAAGTTTAACTGGGTCTGCATTCACCGCGACGATTTCTTCTCGACTACTCAAAGTTTCTGGGTTTGTTGCTGAAATCACCTGAGTTTCAATCGTGACAGGTTCCGTTAAAATCTCAAATTGAGACTGATAAACTGGAGTGTCCGTCGCTGCTTTATAAACTGCCGCTGAAGCAACAACGATTGTAAACCCTAGTACCATCAGAACACGCCGACGAATAGCCCCGATAACCTGACCAAGTTCTAGTCCTCCCTCGTCATCATCCTCGATAGGGGGAATATAAGCCGCCTGTAATGATTGAGAATCTCGTCCTACCCGAATCATAAGTTCCTACAAAATGAATAACCTGCCTATAATCTATCCTCGTTTTCCCCTCAGTCTAGCCTCAGTATAATCCATTGGCTGACTCAATCCCGTTAGAAGTCCCTAAAGACATCGATAATCGCTGAAGGTACGACAAACAAGGAGCGGATGCGGTTCAAAGGACTCACAACCTTATCTACCGTATCGGAAATATTCGCTAAGGTAGAAGGAGTCACAATGACGACATCATTATTGCGGAGTATGGGGTTGGCTTGCTCGTTTGCATTTTGAGCAAAATCCACGTTGATTTGACGTTGCTCAACTGTACCGTCTGGATTATATCGAATTAATTCCACAGTTCCTTCATTGGCACGAGAGTTAAATCCACCTGTTCTGAGTAATGCCTCATTCAAAGGGGTGTTCGGTGGAATCTCTACTAGCCCCGGTTGTCTGACCTCTCCGACTATGTTAACCCGGATTGTATTGGGGGCAAAACTAGCTTCAGCAATTTGACTGACTTCTTCTGGTTTGACCTCTGTTGCTGTCGGTACAAAAACGGTATCTCCTTCTTGTAAGATGGTGTCTTGAGCTGCATCTCCTTGTTTGAGCAACTCCCAAAGATTGACGGTAATTGTTTGTGTGACACCTGAATTACTCACCCGCCGGATTTGAATCTGACGAATATCTGCTTTGGGTTTCACTCCTCCAGCCACTTGAATCGCTCTAGTCACGGTTGGCGGTGTATTTCCGGCTGTACTCACTCCTCCAGGAACTCCAGCTTGACCTGTTCTGGCATTGCCTGTTACAGTGTAGGGGCCTGGGCGAAATACTTCCCCAATAATCGCAATATTCAAGGGTTCGGTTTGAGAGGCAGAAAAGCTCGTGGTTCTCAGTTGAGAGACTTCCGCCAAACTCACGTTCTCAATCGAGGGAATAAAGACACTATCGCCTTCTTGTAAAAGAATATCCTGCTGAAGATCTCCGCCTTCGAGCAATGGAGTCAAGTCAACTTCTAGGGTTTGTTCAAATCCGGTTTTGGTCATCCGACGCACCTGCACCCGACTGATATCGGCCATTAATTTCACTCCTCCTGCTTGCTGAATGGCTTGGGTGAGAGTGGGAATACTCGCCGATGCACCAGCCCCCGCCACAACGTAAGGACCGGGTCGTTGAACTTCTCCAGAAATCGCTATATTGATGGGTTGATTTTGATCGGCTGCAAAACTCGCATTTGCCAATTGAGACCCAATCTCTGGGTTGATTTCACTTAGTGTTGGGATAAATATTGTGTCTCCGTCTCGCAGCGAAATGTCATAGCTTAGATCTCCAGTTTGCAGAAGTTGCCAGAGATTAACATTAATAATCTGTTCTGAACCATCTCGCCGAGGACGTCGCAGTTGAACCTGACGCAAATTAGCTGATTGAGTAATCCCACCTGCCAGTCGAATGGCACGGCTAACAGAGGGAAGTTTCGAGCCTTCTAAAGCTAAAGTATAAGACCCAGGCCGCTGAATTTCACCCGCAATCCCAATAATCAAGGGCCGAGATGCTATTAAACTAACAGTAATTCGTGGCTGTCTGAGTATTCTTGCACCTTCGTATCTTTGTGCGATGGCAGCAGCGGCTTGTTCGAGGGTTAGCCCGGCAATCACAACTCCTCCAATCTGGGGAAGGTTAACAGTTCCATTCACCTGAACCTCAAAATCACCACTATACTGAGGAACTTGAAAGATATTAATATTGATGCGATCGCCCGATCCGAGTTGATAGGCTGTTTCTCTCTGAGCTAGATTAAAGACCGGATTCTCTACACGGTTTGAAGGCGTAAGGACAGATTGAGCCAGACTGATCTTGGGAATGGTTAGTATCAATAATAATGTCAATAAGCTCAGGGATGAAAATTGCTGCATTGGTTCAGATCGTTTAATTCGCTTGTTCATTTTAATTGCACTTGCCCACTCTTTGTCTCACTCTAAACTCATTGCAATTTACTCTCTATCTGTCCGATGACCTACTCTTTTCACACCCAAATCACACTGTTTGACCTCAACACTTCGGTCACATCCTTACTGGATTGCTTGGCGGTGAGAATGGGCTTTGTCTATGCTAGCACACTGTTTTCGCTTGAGGTGTGCTAAACGGATTCTTTTCTCTAAAGTTTGAATCTCATTATGATATGATTGGGGCGATGTTCTCTCTATTGTTCGGATGAAAAAACGGGTCACGCTTACCTTTCCTCGTACTTCTGTTCAGGTGCCAATTACCTATCGATTGGCAAAGGATTTTAACGTGGCATCAAACATTATTCGCGCTCAAGTCACACCAAATCAAATTGGTACACTTGTTGTTGAGTTATCTGGAGATATTGACCAACTTGAAGCAGCAATTGACTGGATGCAATCCCAAAATATTAAGGTTTCCTTGGAACGACGAGAAATCCTCATTGATGAGGAACTTTGTGTTGATTGTGGTTTGTGTACAGGTGTTTGTCCGACTCAAGCTTTGACTCTCGATCCCGAAACTTTTTATCTGACGTTTACTCGCTCACGATGTATTGTTTGTGAACAGTGTATTTCGGCTTGTCCAGTGCAAGCGATTTCAACTAATCTTTAATGATCGGATAGAATGATCAATGCTCAATGATCAAAGGAACTTAACTTCAAGAAGACAGAGTTTTCGGTCTAGCACTGAGTCATCTTAAATTCAATGTGTATAATGAGTGCTTTCAACCCGCGAGTTCATGGATTCTAAATTTGATAATTAGGTAACATAGCGAGCAACTCTGAACGTGAAACAGGCAACTTGGCTTTCTTTGTTTTTGTTAATGTTAACCTACATGATGTTAGGATGGACGCTTTTTGAGTTCAAAATTCATCCCTACACTTGGGGAGCTATTTTTGTAGGTATTCTCATCTTATGTTTATTATTTACGACTCCAGTTTCTCAACTGAAAAAGCCAATTATCCAATGGTTTCAAACTGATTTTAGAACATTTATAACCATCCTCTTCGGGGCTTTTTTAATTGTAGTTATCGCCACTTACTTAAATACATTCTCGAAAATCTTATTAATCCTTTCAGCGACAACATTATCTCGGATGGAACTGCAAACGCTAGGGGTTAAAAATTGGTCGGCTTTTTTGATTCTCTTGACCACTTCTTTACTCGGTTTAGGTTCAGGTGTAGGAGTGTACTATCTCATTAAAAATTAAATGCAACCGATTCTTACCACAATTCCATTGATTCAACTCGCTTCTGGCGATCACCTTGCTCTTCAAGTTTACAAATTTAAGGGAGCAAAGCCTGGAAAAAAAGCCTATATTCAATCCAACTTACATGGGGCAGAAATTAGTGGTAATGCCGTAATTCATCAGTTAATTTCAAAATTTTCTGCATTAGAAGAAACTCAGCTTCAGGGTGAAATTTTGCTGGTGCCCGTTTGTAATCCCTTGGGAGTCAATCAACGCGCTCATCATTTTTCTTCGGGTCGTTATAATCCTTATGATGGCAAAGACTGGAATCGCATTTTTTGGGATTATGAAAAAATGGATATTGATCTAGCTGAATTTGCGCGATCGCAACAAAATTTAAGTCTAGCAGAAATCCAACAAAACTATCTCAAAAAAATCCTAGAATCTTTCCATTCTCTCACTCAAGCTATTCATTCACCCAGTCATGTTCCCTATTCTGAATATTATCGCTCTATTTTACAATCTCTGTGCTTAGATGCGGATTATGTAATTGATTTACACAGTTCTACCAATCAAGCTGTTGATTATTTATACTGTTTTCACAGTCGAGAAGAAAGTGCAAAAGCTTTTTTACTCGATTATGGAATTCTAATGAATGATTACGATGGTGATGCCTTTGACGAAGCCTTTCTCAAACCCTGGCTTGCCCTCGAAAAACAGCTTTCTGCTATAGGAAAAATGGTTCAATTTGATATAGAATCTTGGACTTTAGAACTCGGTTCCGGCATGAAAATGAATCCAGAATCTGTTCAAAAAGGAGTTCGTGGCATTCAAAACTACCTGGCGAGTAAGCAGCTTTTAATCATTGATGGATATCCGTTATCCGAAACCTCAACCCATCCTTTGCAACTTACTCTCAAAAGCCATATTAAAAGATACTATGCCTCTACTGGCGGTATGATTCAAAATCGAGTTCAACTGGAAAGCTTTGTGAAAACGGGAGAACCACTCTATCAAATCTTAAGCTTTAACAAAACCGAAAATCTACCCCAAGTTATTGAAGTCAAAGCTGAATCAGATGGAGTGATTTTTGATCTTTCCGCCAATCATTCTGTTAATCAATGCGAGTATGTCTTATCTGTCATGGAACAAGAACCATCTTGACAAGAAAAGATAAGCTGTTAGAGATTTAATCTAATTCTTCTATAGTAGCTTAGAGACAAAAAAAGAACTCAACGGGGACTCAAGAAGAGTATGAATATTCAATTTAAAAGGAAAACATCTATGATTGATTAGCAATCCTAATTAAATCAAGAAAAATTTATAGATTTCCCAAAATTTTAAGAATTACTGATGTTCGGATGTTAACCTCTCTATGTTCATAATTCTTTATAATGAGTGACTCACAGCTTTACATTCAGGGGGGTTATGTAAAGGTCATCCGTGAATACCACCCCCTTATGTGAAAATTTGATGAAGGTCAAGAATTATTCTTGACAGTTATGGATGGTTTCAATATTCTTGGAGTTAGTCAAAAAAGGAACAGTGCTTGATTTGATAGAGAGTAATTCTGGATAGCTCAATCAGGTCTTTCTGGATTAAATAGTATTCAGTTTTCATCAAATGTAGAGCCTTTTGATTTCCACTCAACACTCTTCTCAAACTTCCAATATGATTACATTTACCGAACAAACAGGCAGTGATAACCCCTTTAATGGCATTGATGTAGGTACTTTCGGGAACAGCAGCCCCAGCTTTGGTGATCTTGATGGGGATGGAGACCTTGATGTTGTTTTTGGGTCAGGTGACGGGGATCTGGTTTACTACAAGAACACAGGCAGTAGCACCAATCCCAGTTACGTGGTGCAAACAGGCAGTGATAGCCCCTTTAATGGCATTGATGTAGGTTTTCAGGGAGTCCCCAGCTTGGGTGATCTTGATGGAGATGGAGACCTTGATGTTGTGATTGGGAATACCAGCGGTACCCTGAGATACTATCAGAACACAGGCACCAGCACCAATCCCAGTTACGTGGTGCAAACAGGCAGTGATAGCCCCTTTAATGGCATTGATGTGGGTTTCGACAGCTTACCGAGCTTGACTGATCTTGATGGAGATGGAGACCTTGATGCTGTTGTTACTGGGACTTCTCTTTCTGGGTTGTCTTTTATTCGTTACTTCGAGAACACAGGTAGTAGCACCAATCCCAATTACGTGGTGCAAACAGGCAGTGATAACCCCTTTGATGGTATCGATGATGTTCTCCTCGCTAGCTTTGGTGATCTTGATGGAGATGGAGACTTTGATGCTGTTATAGGTGAAAGTGGTTCTATTCGTTACTTCGAGAACACAGGCAGTAGCACCAGCCCTAATTATGCGGAACGAACCGGTAGCGACAACCCCTTCGATGGCGTTTTTAATCCGATACCTAGTATCGGAGGTTACTCTCCTAGCTTGGCTGATGTTGATGGGGATGGAGACCTTGATGCTGTGATTGGGAATAGCGGCGGGACTGTGAGTTACTACGAAAATGGCACACCTGTAATCCCAACGAATACAGACCCCGATGCAGTCGATGACGAAGCCATTACCAACGCCGAAACCGTCATTGACATTAACGTCCTAGACAACGACACAGATGCCGATGGAGACAATCTCAGTATTGACAGTTTCGACGGCACCAGCAACCTCGGTGCAACCATTACCGAAAATCCCGATGGCACTCTTAGTTATGACCCCAACGGTCAAATTACCCTCGCCCTCGGAGAAACCGTCACCGACAGCTTCACCTACACCATTGAAGATGGCAACGGTGGAACCGACACCGCTACCGTTAACCTGACCATTTTTGACCCCTCCGTGATTATCATCGAAGGAGACAACGAACCCAGCTTAGAAGTCGGAGGTCGTACAGATGAATCTCTACTGGTACTGGGTAACGAAAACGAAGCCGACCTGGGTAACGGAGATGATACCACCGCCGTCAATGGAGACGGTAACGTCATTGATGCAGGTCTCGGAGACGATGAAGCGACTATCATTGGAGACGACAACACCATCAGCACAGATTTGGGTTCCGATATCGTCGAAGTTGAGGGCGAAAGCAACACCATTGAGACTGGTGGTGGGATTGATGATATTGATATCATCGGGAACAACAATACCGTCGAAGCCGGAGATGGCAACGATGAGATTGATATTACAGGTGATGGCACAGTTCTTGATGCCGGAGATGGCAATGACGATATTACTGTTACCGGGGATGCCAGTACCGTTGATGCAGGTTCCGGTAATGATGTGATTGTGGTCGTTGGAGATGACAATGAGATTGATGGGGGTCGGGGTAACGATGATATTACCGGGACTGGACAGAACCTGATTGTTGATGGCGGTAATGGCAATGATGCGATTATTATCAATACCGACAATGGTACATTAGGTGCTCAAGTCACCGGGGGGAGTGGTAATGATACGATTACCGGAAGTCTAGCCGATGATATTCTCCTGGGTAATCAAAACGATGATGTGATTGATGGTCGTGATGGCGATGACATTATTGAAGCGAACAAGGGGGCGGATACCCTCACAGGCGGTGCAGGTTCCGATATCTTCCGATTTGGTACTGATGCGGCGACTGATGATTTGACCAACTTGATTGTAGACTTTGAGCAAGGTACTGATCTACTGGCGATTGAAGACTTAGACTTAAATGAATTTACGACTGCCGATGGGGGGACAACCTATGACTTCTCCATTGGTCGTAACTCTTTGACCATTGCCTTTACCAATCCGGTGACTCTAAGTGCAACAGACTTCACAGACTACCAAAATACCTTTGTTTAAGGTGAGTTTAGTTGTTGAAATTTTGAATCAGTAACAGTTGGGCGGGTTCGTCAAAGTTGTTAGATAACCTACATAGATTTTGACAGAATCTGCCCGAATTATTTTGTGTCGAGTTTTTTAATCTTTCCAATTCTCAAAAAGTATTGGGGAAATTAATGCGATCGCAATCGCTTGTTATGCGTCAACTGAAAAATCCACAAAAGAACTCAATTTGGACTCCAGAAGAGTGGGATTAATCATTTTTATCTGAGAGAGCCAATAGAGAGTAGGTAGGGAGTTTAGGTCAAGAAAAACTTTTTAAGCCGTCGAAAGTTTACACAGTCAGTTCAGTAAAACTACATCAAATTTTAGAAAAAAACTGCAATTAGCTATTAGAAATATTAACAAAGAAACTAATAACCAATTGCAGCATTGAGAATTAAGTTAAGACTGTCAATGTCTCACGATCTAAGTAATAACAGTCGGTTCTTTACGACCTGTGATCGCTTGAATTTGTGCGACTTCATCAGCAATAGCAATTAAATCAGCTAATGCGTCTTGAGGATCTAAATTATGCTTGCTGGCATCCGGTTCATAACTCTCGATATAAACCCGTAATGTAGCTCCTTTTGTTCCAGTTCCGGAGAGACGGAACACAATGCGAGATCCGTCAGAAAATCCAATCCGAACCCCTTGCTTTTCAGCGACACTATTATCAACCGGATCGGTATAGCTGAAATCATCTGCATATTCAACTTGATAGGATTTAAAGGTCTTGCCTTTCATCTCTCCTAAACTCGAACGCAGACGAGACATTAATTCATTCGCTTTATCGCTTTCTACCGCTTCATAGTCATGGCGAGAATAATAGTTTCGTCCGTAGGTTTCCCAGTGACCCTTAACAATATCCTCAACAGATTCTCCACGCACCGCCAGAATATTTAACCAGAATAAAACAGCCCATAACCCATCTTTTTCGCGAATATGGTTAGAACCTGTCCCGAAACTTTCTTCACCACAAAGGGTAGCCTTTCCTGCATCCAGTAAGTTTCCGAAGAACTTCCAACCTGTGGGCGTTTCATAGCAATGAATTCCCAGTTTAGCCGCAACTCGATCTGGGGCTTGAGAAGTCGGCATCGAACGCGCAACTCCCGCTAAACCGTCTTTATAACCCGGAACTAAATGAGCATTTGCCGTTAAGACTGCTAAACTATCACTAGGAGTTACAAAGAAGTTCCGACCTAAAACCATATTGCGATCGCCATCACCATCAGACGCCGCCCCAAAGTCAGGTGCATTTTCCCCGAATAAAACCTCGACTAAATCGTGAGCATAAACCAAGTTTGGATCGGGATGACCGCCGCCAAAATCTTCTAAGGGTTGACCATTTTGGACTGTTCCTTCGGGTGCGCCTAGACGTTTCTCAAAAATCGCTTTGGCATAAGGCCCCGTTACAGCATGGAGCGAGTCCATACACATCCCAAAATTGCCAGAAGTCAGTAATTGACGAATTTGATCAAAATCAAATAAAGACTCCATCAGCTCCATGTAAGGCGCAACAGAATCAATTACCTCAACCGCCATGCTACCCAGTTTGAAGCTTCCTGGTGTTTCGAGGTTGATATCCGCCGCCTCTAAAATCTTGTAGGAGTCAATAACTTTCGTCCGTTCATAAATGGCTGAAGTCACTTTTTCAGGTGCAGGGCCACCATTGCTAGTATTGAATTTAACGCCAAAGTCTCCATCGGGGCCACCTGGGTTGTGACTCGCAGAGAGAATAATTCCCCCTAACGCCTCGTTTTTGCGGATCACACAGGATGCAGCGGGAGTTGAGAGGATACCTTCACATCCGACTAATACCTGTCCAACTCCATTGGCTGCCGCCATTTTGAGAATAATTTGGATCGCCTGGCGGTTGTAGTAGCGACCATCTCCACCGAGAACGAGGGTTTGACCTTCTAACCCTTCCTGGGTGTCAAAGATAGACTGAATAAAATTTTCTAGATAATTGGGTTGTTGAAAATCAGGAACTGCTTTGCGTAGCCCAGAGGTTCCGGGCTTTTGATCAGAAAAGGGTTGAGTTGAGACTGTGCGGATATTCATGCCAATTCTTTCGACGCAGGAACTTCTGCCCACATTGTATCGGCAATGTTCCCCTTTACCTCAACTTTTCGATAGAGACCAACTCAAACCAAGGTGTACAAGCTGAGTTGGTCTCTATATTAGGCATTTGGCAAGACCGTTGGATTTTTGAAGATATCGTTTAGTTTTTCCACCATTACGGTTTCGGCTGGTTTGGGCGGGATCGACTTCTCGACGATGAAGAGGACAAGTCCAGCGACGGCGAGCGCCATACCAATCGGCCCGAAGCAGGAAACGCCAGCGATCGGCCCGACAAATAAGGCCATACCTGCGGCTTGAAATCCCAGGACTCCCAATACCGTATTCGCAATGGCAAAGCCAAGTTCAGGCCCGCCGTGTCCTGCTTTCACCACTTTGTCTAATGCAACCGCAGCAACCACGACACCAATCGTTGCCGTAGCCAGACCCAGAGTTTTCGCGATGTTGCCGATATTTTGTGATTTCAAAACCCGCGAGAGTCGTGCTGATCCGCTTTTAAAGCTAACTGACTTTACATCGTACCAGTCTTTCAGCTTTGATAACAATCGACTGCTCGGATTTGAGAAATTCCGGTTAGAAGCAGCATTTCGGGCATAGTCCATGGCTCCCTTTTCAAGGGCATTGGCTATTGGTTCAGCAAGCACTCGTTCAAAGAAATCGACTGTGGAATAGGTCGTATTGGAAACATTATTGAGCCAAGCAGTCCAATCGGCATGACCATCTTCTGCCATATCGTTAATGAGCAAGCCCACGCAAAATGCCCCGAAGAGAAACCGCGATCCCTGTGAGATAGCTTCTGCACCACCTTTAGTAAATCCAGCCTTTTCAAAGGCGTCAGCCCACCTTGTCTCATAAACCGTATTAATCGGTTCGGTGGCGTAGGTTCCAAGCTGACCAACACTAAATACATTGGAGATGGTTTTCGTCAGTGAATCGCCGTTCGTTGCAATATTGTTCTCTCTCAAGTAACGACCAATGGACGAATTACTGGGAACGCATCTCACTACATACTCCATCCATTTTTTGATCTGAGCGTAATCCGCCAGCGTGATGTTCGCGTTCGTAATCCGCACATTTTTTGCGACCGCGATCTTGACAAAACCCATGAGCTTTGTCCTCAGCTTGTCACCCCAGCTGTCCTGATGGGCTTGAGGATCTTGATTTGGATATTGGAACATTTCCAGGATCGTGCTGATGGATTGGATTTTTGCAAGAGTGTTGGAACGACCCTGTTCAGTATCTTCCTCAAGCTCTTGTTTTAAGCAGAAGAGAACCGCCTCATTCTCATAGTGCTTCTTAATTTGCTGGGCTATTTGAAGGGCTTTTTGTTCAAAGGTCTGCCCCTCGCCATATTCCTCGACATAATCTCCTAAAATTACGCTATCTCCTGTATCCGTGTGGGTAAAGGTGTAGTTATACCAAAATGTTTTTCGGTATAGATCGCTTAACATCGCACTGTACTCTTTGGGGTGGTTTGGATCGTTCTTCAGTGTATTGTTATAGGTGTCGAGAGCCCAAGCATCGACAGTACCTTGGTTTTCAGGCAAGAAGGTTCTCTGTTTCAAGGATTGGGCGAGGGCTAAAGGAGCAACCCTAGCGTATACTTTTTTGTGCTCTTGGCGGTGTTGATCTAACTGCCGTTTCACTTCAGCCCCGACGACTTCGTTCTTTGCGACCGGATATTTTTCATCGATGAGGTATTGCTTGATCCCCCACGTTTTGAAGTAACTCACTTTCTCATTAACAACATCTTTGATCCCATTTCCATCAGAAACAAATAGCGGAAAATCTGTCAGAAATACTGCATTGTTCCTATCTGTGTCCAAAAATACTGAAAACTTACCGTATATGTTTCTTCTTCCTGTCTGTTCGATCCTATAATCCCCTGTTGCATAATGTGGCTGAGTATTAAAGCTCGGGGTGATGTATTCCATGAAAAGTCTTTTTGAAGCATCGTTCTGGAATCCAATGTCTAGTTGCCTGGTTGCACTTCCACTCGCATATTTTCCCGACAACTCCTCTTCAATAGTCTGACCGCTCAAATTGGTATGGATAATCTTACCGGAAAGCCTGCTACTATCGAGGAAGGTTAACTCGAAATACGCTTCGCTTTTGGTGTCCCCATAGTTTGTCAAATAGCCTTTGTAGTACCCATAAGCTTTGAGTGGGCTACGTTGATGTCGTCGAATGTTGCGCTGGGCTGACCCAATGTTGTCTTGAAAATCTTGAACAGTGATGAAACCATTGCGATCAATATCTAACTGATTGAGAATACTATCAGCCATTTGCATGGCATTATATTGGTCGTATCCTTGCTGTTGGCACAGTTGAATTAGTTCATTTCTGTCGATGATTCCATCTCGATTGAGGTCAAAAGACTGTAAGGCATTTTGCGTATTGGTTCGGAAAATATTCAGAATTTGCTGTTCGATTTG
>JBCBCI010000003.1:0-151909 GCA_038530755.1 Cyanobacteria bacterium J06592_8
TTTTTGATCGTCGGTTCGGATCGCCTGATAGACTTGAGTACGAGTTCCACTGTAAAGGAGGTTTGTTTCTTGATAACCTGTTAAGTTCAGCATCATTACCAGGAATTGAGGTCAAGGGACGAGAGAAATTAATATGCCTCTACATTTCTAGATTAAACAAAGTCCTATAGTTTATCAATTTTAGCCAATGCTTCTTGAAATTGAGGCGGAAGAAACCGTAGAATATTACCTGTTTCTCGACTCAATGGAACTAAGGTGATCTTCCCACTCACATAGAGGTGTTGACGGTCTTCAGAAACCAGTTGATAGTCCCAAATCAAACGCACACCTTTGATGGGGAGAAGCCGCCCTTTCACCAAAATTGTCATCCCCATTTTCACAGACTGATGATAACGTAAGGTCAGATCGACGACAGGTAGATCGCAACCTAAAGCAACCAGGTGACGATATTCAATCCCCAGGAGGCGTAAACTCTCAACTCGCAACTCTTCCATCCAAGTAATATAGGTTCCATGCCAAACAATCCCGGCATAGTCAGTCTGATGGGGAAAGACTCGAACAGGAAGGATAAACCACCCTTCAGAGAAGGTAATCACAGAAGGCACAGGTTGAGGTTGAGAAGGTAAAGAAGGTTGAGAAGACACGTTACAAATTATTCCAAAATCGGATGTCTACAGATTTTTCGTTAATTATCAGGCTTATCCTGAAGTATAGGCAAGTGTCAATTATTAGTTTAATTGATTGCAGGTCTTTGTATCACATTGGATCAAATTACAACAATCGGAAAACACAATGAATATTAACAAAATTTTAGTTGCGGTTGCGGGGCGAGGACTGTGTGAGGAGATGCTGAATATGTTGATGGATGTTCCGTCGATTAAACAAGCATCAGTAACGGTTTTACATATTGTTCCTGCCCAAGTCTCCGCCGAAGGGATGTCAGAAAAGCTAGAACAGGGCGGTAAAATCTTAGCTGAAGCGGTACAGTATCTCAATGTCGATCCGAGTAAAGTCAATCCCCGTTTAAAGCAGGGAGATCCTAAAGATGTGGTTTGTCAAGTGGCGGATGAGGAAAATTCCGACTTGATTATCATCGGGTCACGAGGCTTGCAAGGACTCCGAGCCATTCTAGAAAATTCTGTGAGTCAATATGTTTTTCAGTTGACCTCCAAACCGATGTTGTTGGTTAAGGATGGTACCTATGTCAAGAAGCTGAAGCAGATTATGGTGGCTTTGGATGCGAGTGATAGTTCTCAACAATATTTAGACTTGGCGTTATCCTTAGTGAAGGATATTCAAGGCGGACAACTCATTCTTGCTCATGTCAATAAGGATGTCTCCGGAGTTTCTGCTGAAGATTATTCTGAGAATGCTCAAGCCGATCCGATTATTGCGGAGGCGGTTGAATCAGTCAAGCGAATGGGTGTAAATTATCGCTGTGTGAGTGCAGTCGGTAAACCCGGACCGGAAATTTGTCGTATTGCTGAGGAAGTCGGAGCAGATTTATTGATATTAGGATCTCCAGATCGCCGCCCGACTGTTGCGAAAAGCTTAGTTGACTTGGATCGTTTAATTGGCGGATCTTTGTCTGATTATGTTCGGGTTCACGCTGAATGTCCTGTATTACTGGCTCGGACTATGGCACCTTAGAAATTAATTGCATTGAAAAAAGCGCAGTGAGCTTAAAGCTTCGCAGCGCTTTCTTCTATACTCGCCCTAAATGCGATGAATTAACAAGTTGTTCTTAACGTCCTTCAGTCTCACCACGAGTTTGAATGAACAGAATCAATAGAAAAACAGAGGGAACAAGCACAAACAGTACAGTTGCGATAAACCCTAGATCATTAACTTCCATGATAGCCAGCCTCGATGTCAACAATCAAATCGACAGACATAGCATATCATTAATTGACTGCATTCTGCTCATAATAAACTTTTAACGTTCTTAACCTTGGATGCGATCGCGGATATTTCCCTTAACGGCATTCTTCTCTAAAAATTCAATAATTTTTGTCGGAACATCTATTTCGGTCGCTTTTTCAATCCCCTCGAGTCCAGGGGAAGAATTTACTTCCATAATCACTGGCCCATGATTAGAGCGTAACAGATCCACTCCTGCGACTTTCAAGCCCATTGTTTTCGCGGCTCGGACTGCGGTTGATCGTTCTTCTGGGGTTAATTTCACTTTCTCCGCCTTTCCACCGCGATGCAAATTAGATCGAAATTCTCCTTCCGCTCCTTGCCGTTTCATCGCCGCAACCACGCGATCGCCAACCACAAAACAACGTAAGTCTGAACCTTTAGCCTCTGCAATAAATTCTTGTACCAAAATATTGGCATTCAAACCCCGAAAAGCCTCAATCACAGACTTTGCGGCTTGGTAGGTTTCTGCTAACACCACCCCAATCCCTTGGGTGCCTTCGAGCAGCTTAATCACCAAAGGCGCACCGCCAACGGTATTAATCAAACCATCAATATCTTTAGTTGAATGAGCAAAGCCAGAAACGGGTAAACCAATGCCTTCTCTAGCGAGGAGTTGTAAACAGCGTAACTTGTCTCGAGAACGAGAAATCGCCTGAGACTCATTGGGTGTGAAGACATCCATCATCTCAAATTGTCGGACGACTGCGGTTCCGTAAAAGGTTTGTGAAGCTCCAATTCTAGGAATAATCGCGTCAAATCCCTCTAAAGGCTCTCCCTTGTATATCACCATTGGTTTACGGGAGGTAATATTCATATAGCAACGCAAATAGTCAATCACATATATTTCATGACCTCGTTCTTCTCCGGCTTCTCGGAGTCGTCTTGTGGAGTAGAGGTTAGGATCTTGAGATAGAATAGCAATCTTCATAAATCTTCTCGCAGAGATATTCTAGAGAGTTTGTATTGTATCCTTTTACGCACTCTTTACCCAAGCCCAGAGGAGTTGCCCATCTTTGAGTAAGCTTTCAATAGACAACTCTAGACTAAATTTTGCGATGAGTATTTTACAGCGTGTTCATCAAGTTAAGTTCGTTGACGAGTCCAAGCGCTTGCTTTCCAAAGGGTAATAAATAAAACGCCAGAGATTAAAGCCCCCAAATTCCACTTCACTGAATTTTTGAAGAGAACAATTCGGCGATTTCTACGGGTGGCTTCGGCTTGGCTTTTTGTCTGAATTTCCGTGCGAGTCACAAAATTAGAGAGTTGACTTTTCACTTCTTCTAACTGTTGTGCAGATTGGATATCAGGAGAACGACCTTGATTGCTGAGACGGCTTAACAGATCTTCCATTTCTGCTTCTGTATTGGCTTGGTCAAGTCGTTCTTGTACTGCTTGAATTTGGGTCATTCTTTGTTCGACTTGAGTATCAATTTGTTCATCACTTTGGTTATTAATCCGAATCGTATTAAACACACCTAATGGAATTAACAGCAGTAAAATAATTCCGAACAGTAAGGCAAAGATTGACAAGAATTTTAACAATACTCCTTCCCATTTTGCCCGGAGATTGTGTCCTCCATAAAAAATTAAAGCAAACCCAACCAGAGGAACCGCAACCCGCTCAATAATGCCTCCCATGGTTTGAAATTCCCAGACGGGATTGGTAAACTGAGGGGGAATTAAGAGAAAAATGATATCAATTAAGCTTAAAAATAAAAGCGTGTAGCCGACCCAACGCAACGGAGGGATGGTTTGAAGTAAACTTGAGCTAAATTTCCACAGTGTATCTACTTTGTCTGTTAAGGGGTTATTTGGAGATTGAGTCATGGGTTTAAAGACTAAAAATGTGCTAATTATTAACGAGTTTAAATTTCAGGAAAGCGAGGATGCCACCATTGATACCAAGAAAACCAAACTTCTTCTAAAACAGAATAGGCTTGTTGTTCAGATATATTATCAAGTGGTAGCGACAAAGAACTCCACAAACAGCGATGATCTCTTAAGGGTTCCCGACCTGATAGTACAGGCAATAAACGAGAGAACTGCCAATCATAAGTATAGCGGTTTTGGATGAATTGTTCGTAAGTAATAGTTGCTGGCCCGCGTGGGTTCAGACAAGATCTCAGATAAGCTCGATTTTCTTGAGTTCCTAGACTATATGAACCTATTTCATCTTGCTGTTTAATGACTGTTTTTTTTGACCTTGAGGTATCGAGTCGAGGATCGTATTGACGGAATTTCTTTTCATTGGTCTGCGGACGCTCCACGTACTGCATCTCTATTTCTAGTTTCAGATTGTCAGCCGTATATTTATACAATTCTGTTGGAATATTATCTGTTACTGTTTGACTCTCTATCTCTTTCCATCCTGGTAAGGGAACTTCTTCAGGAAAGGTAAAGTCTGTTTTTATATATTGTTTTGGAGCTGGATAAAAAACCGATTTTCCCAAAACAAAAATCACAGTTCCAAACGTAAAAATTAGTGTTGTAGTTCGCAGGTACTCCCATACTTTTATCATTTTATCTCGTTTTCTCTACTGTTCTAATAGTTTGTCAATTTCTGATTCTACTTGGGGGTGTTCCTCAGCACCTTCTTGAGTCAGGAAAAACCAATACAATAAACCAAATAGCACCACTGAAATCATCATAAAAATCAATGAACCATCTCCAGTATGCCAATATTCCAGTGCCGTCTTATTCTGAGCATCTGCAAAGAATGCCATGACTGCGACTCGAAAACCATTAACAACAAAGGCAATGCTCATAGAAGCTGTCAAGATGATGACCTTTTTATGAAGTTTATTCAAGGGAAACAGAGTCAGAAATAATACAGCAAACCCCAATAAATAAAACATTCCAGAGAAGCCTGAACATCCCATATTGACATTAACTGCGCCCCCAGGCAGAATCACATTAAAGCCAAGACGGTGAGCCTCAAACCCAGAGTACCAAAGAATAAATGTTGCAAAGCGAGCTGTTAATCCTGAGATGTCGATAACAGGCCATAGTAATACTTTTGGAACACCGAGGAAAAATAAAATCAACAATTCCTGCCAGTAATATTGAAACCCTCGAAAACCGGAAGCAAGTAGTGTTAAACCCACTCCAGAAATAAAGGGTGAAACCCCCAAAAAGTTAGAGGTAGCCAAGGTAGAGCTTTTGATCAATACAGCTCCTATGATGATCAAACCGAGTAAAGTCGGGAAGATACCACTTTTCAGGTTGAGGCTCGAGCGTTTTTGCCAAACCAGTGAAGAGGCAGCAAGCCAAAATAAGAAACTAATTGCCTGCAAATCTGGACTTCCTCGATGTATCGTCAAGGTCAGGTGAATTGCCATGAGTCCGGCGGCAATTCCCAGCAACCAGAACCTTGATTCTGTAAGAGTCTTCACAGAGAGTGAATCGCTTATTTTTGCAGAGTTGAATTTGAGCATTGAAATTGTGCTTTTTACATCGTTAGGCTCCCCTTGCCATATTAACTTCATTAGGGGAGCCCGATCATTCTACTGTTTTTTCAAGAAATTAAGCTATTTCAATTCTGGAATTGGATCTAAGCTTGGTTCTGTTTACGCTTGTCAGACTGACGCTTGAATAGTCCAGCAAACCCAGCAGCAACTCCTGTACTCAACAGTGTTAAAGGTTCAGGAACAGCTTCAGCTTCAAAGTCAAATTGGGCTTGGTTGGTAGTTTGGTCGATGGTCAGTAAAGCTTGGAAACCACCCGATCCTTGAACTTGATTGTCACCTTTAAAGATTGCCAGACCACCAATATCAACAAATCGCATATTTCCAGATATGAAATCGTTCTCAATACTAATATTTGTTAAGTCGATTGACCACTCATCTAGTCCACCTGCACCATCATCATAGGACAGGAAGTCAACTACAGAGCCAGCAACCCCAAAGTTTGTATCTCTAATCGTATTTTCTCCAACAATCGCTGAGTTGGTTGTGTAATCAGAGAAAGCTCCTACAGCAGTGGCATTAGCGATACCGAAGTTTCCAGTTCCACCTCCTGAGTTGCCATTAACATCAAGAAAGTCTAAGTCCAAAGAAGTCGCCGCATTCCCATTAATATTAAAGTTAGTCGTTCCAGTGAATCGATCGCCTTGGCTAAATGTAATTGCTGTGGCTGGAGAGGCTGTGACACCTGCAACTAAACCTATGGTTGAAATAACTGCACCTAAATATTCAACACGCTTCATGGTAGATCTTTTTCAGTTATGTACTTTTGTATCTGTTTCTGTATAGTCTTAATCATATCCGTAAAAATCCGGAATTGTTAGAGCTTTACACAAGCTTTACAGAAGTTTTACACAACACTTACGAAATCTTTTTGAAACATTCTTTTTACTCGTTTTGAAGCATTACTTTCCTCTGGAGAGCTGACGATTCAGTCAATCGCTTTTGAGCAATAGTGGTTTCTTTTTGACAAGAAAGCTAGAAATCACGGTTCTCAAAGCATTATTTTGATCGTTTTGTCACCAATCCTTAACACACATGAAGACTGAGTGATGTCCAACAGTAAATTAAACAATCTTTAAAAAATTAACGATAACAGTTTGTATGTCGTCTTGTAAATTCAATTTCTTATGACCAGAGAGGATTGGTAGAATGTAGAGAATGGTAACAACCTAACAACACCGATACACAACAGTGCAAGAATTGGAAAGATGACGATTTCAGCCGATCTCAATACGACCAGCGATCGCTTACTTCAGGGGATCGCCAAGGCAACCAATTCCTTGCTCACGGTGACTGATTATCACCGCTCTATTGATACGGCTTTAGCGGCTCTGGGGCCAGCGACCGATGTTGATCGAATATATATCTTTGAGAATCATCTTCATTCTGAACGGAACGAAATTGCGATTAGTCAACGCTGGGAGTGGGTAGCGGAGGGGATTGTACCAGAAATTAATAATCCAGAGTTACAAGATCTTCCCTACAGTAAATATCTACCCCGTTGGTACGAGGTTATGGTTCAAGGTCAGCCCATTGTCGGACTGGTGCAGAATTTCCCACCAGAGGAACGAGAACTATTAGAACCTCAAGGCATTTTATCAATTTTAGTGGTTCCGATTTTTATTGGTGAGACCTTTTGGGGATTTGCGGGATTTGATAATTGTCACGCTGAACATGACTGGAGCAAGAACGAAGTTGCAGCATTACAGGCGATCGCCGGAACCATTGGGGGTGCAATTTCAAGAAGACAAGCAGAAACAGCCCTACAAGACTTAAATCTAGAACTTGAACAACGAGTTGCCCAACGTACAAAAGAACTCGCGATCGCCAAAGAAAAAGCCGAAGTCGCCAATCAAGCTAAAAGCACCTTTTTAGCCAATATGAGCCATGAACTCCGAACGCCCCTAAATGCGATTATAGGCTTTGCTCAGGTGATGATGCGGAGTCAAAGTTTATCAGCCGAGAATCAGGAAAATGTGAAAATTATTATGCACAGTGGTGAACACTTACTGAGCCTGATTAATAGTGTTTTAGATTTATCAAAAATTGAAGCAGGTAAAACCACACTAAACTTAAAAGACTTTGATCTTTATCGTCTTTTGAGTGATGTAGAAGATCTGTTTGTTCTGAAGGCAGAAGAACAAGGATTAAAGCTAATATTTGACTGGAGTGAGCAGGTTCCCCGTTATATTCGGAGTGATGAAGTCAAACTCCGTCAAATTTTAATGAATCTGATCAGTAATGCGATTAAATTTACACAGGAGGGAGGGATAGGTGTTCGAGTATTTACGAAAGAGATTCAGCCTCAAAAACAAACCAAGATTTACTTTGAAGTTGAAGATACAGGCGAAGGAATTACGCCGGATGAATTAGAAAACTTATTTGAAGCGTTTGTTCAAAGTCAAGCCGGGAGAAAATCTACAGAAGGAACAGGTTTAGGACTGTCAATTAGTCGTAAATTTGTTGAACTAATGGGAGGTGAAATCAGCCTTCAATCTCAAGTGAATCAGGGGACAACCTTTAAGTTCAATATAGTGGCAGATATTGTAGAGAAAGTGGACGAGGAAGCCCAGGAGCCAAAGCGTCGAATCTTGGCACTTTCACCCAATCAACCTCGTTATCGTATTCTGATTGCAGACGATCAAGAAATTAACCGGAAATTATTAATTAAACTACTGAGTCCATTAGGATTTGAGCTAAAAGAAGCGACGAATGGAGTTGAAGCCGTTGAACTCTCTCAAGGTTGGCATCCTGATTTAATTTGGATGGATATGCGGATGCCTTTTATGAATGGCGTTGAAGCAACCCGACGAATTAAAGCAATCAGCCCCAAAATCAAAATTATTGCTCTGACTGCTAGTGTCATCGAAGAGGAACGAATTGCCTTAATTAGCGAGGGCTGTGATGATTTCCTACGCAAACCTTTTCGAGAGCATGATATTTTCAATAAAATGGCAGAACAGATTGGAGTAAGTTATCTTTATGAAGAAGCCAAACCCTTAAACTTCAAATCTGATTTAGAGGAGTTTAAAACATCTGCTTTCGTTCTACAATCTTCTACTCTAAACGTCATGCCAACAGACTGGATTGATGAAGTTTATAGAGCGGCTTATGAAGGACGAAATCAACGATTAATAGAACTCTTCCAAGAGATTCCCCATAATCAAACTGATTTAAAACAGGCTTTGATGAATCTCGTTAATGATTTTGATTATGATACCTTAATTAACTTAACACAGCCTACTTTAGATGAGTAATTCTCAAGAGAGTCAGCCCGATAAATTTGAAATTTTAATTGTGGATGATACGTTAGATAACCTGCGTTTACTTGCTAATATTTTAACTGCACGCGGATACGAAGTTCGCACGGCAAAAAATGGAAAAATGGCTTTGCGTTCGGTTCAATCCCATTCACCTGACTTGATTTTACTAGACATCAATATGCCCGATCTGAATGGCTATGAAGTCTGTCAGCAGCTTAAAAAGTCGGACGCAACTTGTGATATTCCGATCATTTTTTTGAGCGTTTTAGATGAAGTTATTGATAAAGTCAAAGCCTTTGAAGTGGGTGGCGTTGATTATGTGACAAAGCCGTTTCACGCTGAAGAAATTTTAGCTCGCGTTCAAACTCATTTAACCATTCGAGAAAAACAACGTCAACTGGAACAAGCCGAAGCCCAACTCAAGTATACAGCCCTTCACGATCCGCTCACTAAACTTCCAAACCGGGCTTGTTTTCTGCAATTAATTGAACATAGTATTTATCTCAATAAACGCCATTCAGAATACCTTTATGCCGTATTATTCATTGATTTAGACCGATTTAAAGTTGTTAACGATAGTCTGGGTCATGGCATGGGAGATTTACTGTTACAGGAAGTTGCTAAACGCTTGAAAGTTTGTGTTCGGACTTCTGATACGGTAGCTCGATTTGGTGGAGATGAATTTGCAATTCTCTTAGAAGAATTAGCCGATGTACATGACGTTATTCAAATTGCTCAACGAGTTCAAGAACAGCTTAATCGCTCTTTTTATCTCAATGATTATGAAGTTCATAGTGGTGCGAGTATTGGAATTGCGTTGAGTACGATGAATTATCAAGACGCAACAGAAATTCTCCGAGATGCAGATGCGGCGATGTATCGAGCTAAAAATCAAGGAAAAGGGCAATATGTCATCTTCGATCCAATTATTCAAGCTAGTGCTATGCAACGCTTACGGTTAGAAAATCAGTTGCGACGTGCGATTAAAGAACAAGAGTTTTGTCTCTACTATCAACCGATTATTGATGCTCATACAGGGGATTTAAGGAGTTTTGAGGCTTTAATACGCTGGAACACTTCAGAAGAAAAAGCAATTTCTCCGATGCAGTTTATTCCCATTGCTGAAGAAACAGGATTAATTACATCTATTGGTTTGTGGGTTTTTCAAGAAGCTTGTCATCAACTGCAGGAGTGGCAAAAAGTATCGAAAACTGTTCCGGTAATGCTGAATATTAATCTCTCACCCATCCAACTCAAACACATTAATTTAGTTCAGAATATTGAGTGGCTCTTGAATGAGACTGGAGTTTCTGGAAGTAGTTTAAAACTAGAAATTACGGAGAGTTGTTTACTTGAAAATGTAGAAGCTCAAATATCAATCTTAAATGAGATCAAAAAGCTCGGAATTGCAATCTGTATTGATGACTTTGGAACAGGCTACTCCTCCTTGAGTCGTTTACATGAGTTTCCCATTGATACTTTAAAAATTGACCGATTTTTTATTGAGCAAATGGAAACAGAAGCAGGTCATCTAGAGACAATCAAAATGATTATTGCCTTGGCTCATAGCTTGGATATGGATGTTGTTGCAGAAGGAGTCGAAACAACATCGCAACTTGAAAAACTCGCTGCATTAGACTGTGATTTGATTCAGGGCTACTTGGTCTCCAAACCTGTTGATAGTCAAGCTGCTAGCCAGCTTTTAGAACAGTTTTATGCTTTGAACTTTTAACTTTGATTCACACTTTAATCAACCTCAAAGCTAATTCAAAATACTGACTTAAAACTATCACAATTCAAAGATCAAATCAAATCTTACAATATATAAGATGGGCAATGCCCATCCCATACTCTTAATACTGTTAATGTAAAAAATGACGCATTCCTGTTAATACCATCACAATTCCTAACTCATTAGCTGCTTTAATTGAATCTTGATCTCGAACACTTCCACCCGGCTGAACAATAGCGGTAATTCCGGCGGCGGCTGCGGTGCGAACGGAATCATCAAAGGGGAAAAATCCATCACTGGCTAAATATCCACCTTTTGCTTTTTCTCCGGCTTGTTCTAAAGCAATTTTCACTGAACCTACTCGGTTCATTTGTCCGGCCCCAACTCCCAATGTTACACGGTCTTTTGTGACGACAATTGCATTCGATTTAACGTGTTTAACTACTTTCCACGCTAACAGTAACTCGGCTAATTGTTCGGGTGTCGGTTGCTTTTCAGTAACCGCTTGCCAATTTTGAGGATTTTCCACGGCATCATCAACAGTTTGGACTAAAAATCCACCAGCAATCACTTTAATTGTTTCGGATGGCCCCTGCATTAAATCCGGTAAAATCAGGAGACGTAGTTTTGATTTTTTCTGAAGAATCTCCTCTGCTTCGGGTGTGCAACTGGGGGCAACAATACATTCTAAAAAAGTTTGAGTTAAAGCCGTAGCCGTCTCGGCATCAATCGCCCGATTTAATGCCACAATTCCTCCAAAAGCTGACACAGAATCGGCGGCAAACGCTTTTTGATAAGCTTGGGATAGAGTATTTGCGATCGCCACACCACAGGGATTTGTATGCTTTAAAACAGCGGCTGCGGGTTCATCTGGAAACTCAGAAATAATTCGTCGAGCGGCTTCTAAATCGACTAAATTATTATAACTGAGGGGTTTTCCTTGCAAGATTTTTCCGGCTGTCCATCCACTGGCAACTGTTCCGGTTTGATACCAAGTTGCAGGTTGATGAGGATTTTCTCCGTAACGCAAAACTTGCAATTGAGTCCCACTTAAGGTATATCGTGAAGGCAAAGTTGTTGCTTCTGGCGTTTCTTGCTGTTGTAAATAGGCAGAAATCGCCTGGTCATAAGTGGCAGTATGACGAAAAGCTGTTAACGCACAACTTTGACGGAATTTTAAGGAAATTTCCCCTTGATTTTGACGGAACTGTTCTAAATATTCAGGATATTGTTCGGGATTACACAACACCGTTAAATGGGCATAATTTTTAGCCGATGCCCGTAATAAAGTCGGCCCTCCAATATCAATATTTTCAATAGCTTCTGCTAAGGTTACGCCTTCTTTTGCAATTGTTTGTTCAAAGGGATAAAGATTCACAACCACTAAATCAATGGGTCGAATGGAGTGAGTTTCTAACTGTTGTAAATCATCAGGAATATCTCGACGGGCTAAAATTCCGCCATGAATGCGAGGATGTAGAGTTTTGACTCGTCCACCCAAGATTTCGGGAAATCCTGTATAATCAGCCACTTTGGTGACGGGTAAATCGGCTTCCTGCAAAGCTTTTGCTGTGCCACCACTACTGATCAAATCAAATTCAAACTCCTTGACCAACGTTTGGGCAAATTCAATTAATCCCGTTTTATCGGATGTACTCAAGAGTGCCAAACGTGCCATGATGCAAACTCCCAACTAGCAGACAACTTTACTATTTTGACATTAATTTTGCCTAATATCCGATCAATTTTCCGCATTTGATTCAAACCTCGCTAAGATATGAAGTAATTGAAGTTAATTTGCTGCGGTTTTTCCGTCTTCTGCTATGCCTGTATCTCGCTTATTGCTGCTGATTTTAGGCTTCTGTTTAATTCTGGGCTTAATGATTTGGCTTGTGACTTCCATTTCGGGCTTGTACAGTCAAGTGGCTTGGCTGGCTCACCCCATTTTTGCGAATTTACTTTTACTCCTGATTATTATTATATTAGGGTTATTAATTTTTGCTTTTTTCTATTATACCGGACTTATCAAGCCGACTCGAAAATCTCGGAGAAAACGCCCTTCAGCTTGGCGAGTTCCTGTTGATAAAACTGAAGCCGCAGAGGAATCTTTAAAAATTATTCGTCAACAAGTCGAACACATTCAAGATGAAGTCTCTCGTCAAGCGATTGTTCAGCGTTCACAAGAAATCGAAAATAATATAGCACGCGGAAATATTAAAGTTGTTATTTTTGGTACAGGTTCAGCCGGAAAAACATCAATTGTAAATGCGTTGATGGGGCGCATGGTGGGTGATGTGAGTGCGCCGATGGGAACAACGGAAGTCGGAGAAACTTATGCTTTAAAATTACAGGGCTTAGAACGAGAGATTTTAATCACAGATACACCCGGAATATTAGAAGCGGGAGAAGTGGGCAGCCAACGTGGAAAACTTGCCCGAACTTTAGCAACTGAAGCCGATTTATTACTCTTTGTAGTTGATAACGATCTGCGACAATCTGAATATCAACCCCTTTATAGTTTAGCCGAAATTGGCAAGCGCTCGCTTTTGGTTTTTAATAAAATCGATCTCTACACTGAAGATGATCAAAATCTACTTCTTTCTCGTTTAGAAGAGCGAGTACAAGCCTTAATTTCACCCGCAGATATTGTCAAGGTTGCTGCCAATCCTCAAGCGGTTTTATTAGAGACAGGAGAACAATTTAAACCCGAATCTGAAATCATGCCTTTAATTCAGCGAATGGCGCAAATTTTACGGGATGAAGGAGAAGATTTAGTCGCCGATAATATCTTATTACAATCTCAACGTTTAGGACAAGAAGCCCGAACTTTATTAGATAATCAACGACGTCGTCAAGCCAGTAAAGTGGTTGAACGGTTTCAATGGGTTGGGGCTGGCGTGATTGCTGTTACGCCTTTACCTGTAGTTGACTTACTAGCAACAGCCGCCGTTAATGCTCAAATGGTGGTTGAAATTGGTAAAATTTATGGATGTGAATTAAACATGGAACGCGGGCGAGAATTAGCCTTATCTTTAGCGAAAACATTAGGGAGTTTGGGAGTCGTTCAAGGCGCAATAAAATTAGTGGCAACTGCCTTACAATTTCACTTCGGAACAATTGTGATTGGGAAAGCCATTCAAGCGGTAACAGCCGCCTATTTAACGCGGATTGCGGGCAGAAGTTTTATTGAGTATTTCCGTCAAGATCAAGATTGGGGAGATGGCGGCATCGCTGAAGTCGTACAGCAACAGTTTAAATTAACCCGAAAAGATGAATTTATTAAAAGTTTTATTCAAGATGCGATCGCTCGTGTAATTGAACCGTTAAATTTGAATCAATCTCCCGATGAGGATGAAGATGAAGAATATGAACCTGAATTTACCGCCCCAGTTCATCTCAAAAAACCTTTAGTTAACCCGGTAGAAAATGATTGGCAGAGTCGAGAGAATCAACGAGAAAATTGGTAAATCTTGAATAATATAATCTAGTCGGTTTTAATGTTTAAATCCGGTTTCATAATAGACCTAATATTGTTAGATATTGTTAGTTAAAATATCAAAAAAAATTGTACAAACTTCTTTGTATATAACAGAATATTACGAAAACTTAGCAAAAAAAAATAATTGGCAGTAACTCAAGATTGAGAGAGTAGATTAGTAGAGAACTTACAAAAGTCTTCTGCATTTCCGCAGAAACGTGAGTTTCCAGTTAACTTTGAAAATCCATTAGGTTAACGGTTAACTGAATCAGATCCGATTCTTAGGAGCAAATTTTATGCCTCAATCGCCCAATCCTAATAGACCTCATGGTTGGCATCAAGACCCGATACCAGTGGTTATACCCCCCCTTATGGTGGGAAACGAGAACCAGCTAACTCCCCAGACTGGACTTCCCCCAGGTGCTGTATCCAGCCCTACACGTTCTCTTCCGCCATTCGGTGGTAAAGTAAAAGCTAATACATCAGGGGTTTGGATATCAGTCAAAGATAAAGGCGATAAGGCAAAAAGCAGGCTGAGTGGAATTAATATCAATCAGGTGAATTGGGGAATAACTGCTAATAAAGATAATCGACAAAGTGCTTACCGATTTGATGGCCTAACTCCAGCAGTTTTAACCTTAGATGGAAAGGACTGTTTGTTAGGGACATTTACTCACTTTAACTATACGATTACAAGCGATTACAGCATCTCTCAGGCAATCCTTAAGCTGACCATCGATATTCAGGGAGTAGGGACAAAAGAGTTTAATGTAACATTCAAACACAATGAAACCCCCAATAAACCTGGACCTGTTCCAGATAAGGTTTCTATTCCAGAAATTTCAGCGACACAAGAAGTCACCATTCAAGGAAAAGTCTATGCACTGACCATCACTGGTTTTTTACAGAATGGGAAAGTGACTCGGAATTTTACAACGGAAGAAAGTCAAGATAATGAAGCCGAAATCTATTGCAAATTAGTGTTGATAGAGGAACCCTCTCCACCATGTCCTCCGGTTTGTCCGACCTATTATATTATTGTTTGTCCGCCTTGTCCTTGTCCACCACCCCCACCCCCAGTGTCTCCCATTTGCGTAATTTATCCACCAATGGGTGTAATTCCGGGAGGACAAATCGGACCAACTATTATTCCGGGAGGACAAATCGGACCAACTATTATTCCGGGAGGACAAATCGGACCGACTATTATTCCGGGAGGACAAATCGGACCAACTATTATTCCGGGAGGACAAATCGGACCAACTATTATTCCGGGAGGACAAACTGGACCGACAGTAATTCAAGGCGGACAAACTGGACCGACAGTAATTCAAGGCGGACAAACTGGACCGACAGTAATTCAAGGCGGACAAACTGGAACAACGATAACACAACAAACATCATCTGTCGTGTGTTCTATTAGTTGTGTGGGAATTTGGTTAAATGTGGTAGAAGAATTAGCAGGTTCTGCCTATTTAACTGGAGTTGGAACTAATCAAATCAGTTGGGGAATTCCTGTTGGTCAAGGAGGTAAAAGTTGCTATTACTTTGAGGGTGTGACCCAAACCTCTATTTCCCTAGATGGTTCTTCCTTTACATTAGGAACATTGACTCACTATAACTACCCAATCACGGGTTATAGTATTCGTTCTGCTACTTTACAGTTGACAGTTAAACTGAATCAAGTTGATGTTAACTTTAGTTTCCAGTTTAACCATAACGAAGTTGCGAATAATGGCATTAATGGAACCTGTCCTTTAACCCCAGGATTTGCTCCACCCTGTCCTGATATTGTTTCAATTAGTAATTGTTACTCTCAAGAGCTGGTCACTATTAACGAAAGACAATACGCTTTATGCGTTGTTGGTTTTATCCAAAACAATCAAATCGAGAGTCAATTCATTACCTGCGAAAATCAAGTGAATGTTGCTCAACTTGTCTGTCAACTTGTAGAAGTTAACAACCCTTCTCCTTCTGCTGCTGCTCCTAGATAATGGCTCTACTCAATTTACTTTGTTACCACTATGTCTGAAACAACTCTTATTTCCGAGAGTAAGCGGGTTTTAACTGCTGGCTTAATGTTGTATGTTGACCCTAATGGCTCTGATGAAACCGGCCAAGGAACAGAAACCAATCCTTTTGCCACAATTGACTATGCTGTAGTTTGGGCAAATAATAACTACGACTTCAGCGAAAAGTTTGATCTGCTCATATCAGTTGGACCCGGATCTTACGATGCTGTTCAAATCTATGGTCATAATGCACGGCAAGTAGAAATTGTTGGTTCTCTTGAGTATCCCGGATCTGTTCAAATCAGACCCTTTCGAGAAGATGCAGATTTTGGACTCGCCGTCAGTTTTTATTCCTCTGTGATTGTCAAAGGAGTAGACATAGCATCTGTTGACGTTACAGGTTTCTCAACTCTGGAAATCGAAAACTGTTATCTGTCTCCCTCAAAAGCTACTCCTTCATTAGTATTTTGCAGTGACCATAGCACAGTTGCCCTGGAATCAGCTTTGGTGAAAGCCGGAACCATTGGCAATGAACAGAACAGTTCCTGTTATAAATGTGAGCTTCATTCTCATATTGAAGTCGCCGAAGTTGACTATGAAGCGAATGTCGAGTGTGGAATTTTTTGTGATGCTCGATTTTTTGCCTCTATTAGTCTTGAGGCAGATATGGACACCAAAAACAATGTCAAAGCTGTGCGACTTGCCCGTGCTATTGCTCAAAGTGTTATCTGTGATATAGATTTCTTCCCAGAAAAAGGAACTCAGCAAAATATCCTCAATTTAGGGGGACAAATTGGAAAATTACCCGACGATCAAATCTAGACATTTCCCTTGCTGAAGTCTCTAAGACACCGTTAACAATTTCAGTCATTTATTCAGGAGAAAGTAATTCCTATGGGTTGCCGTAAAAGACGACGCTGTCGAAAAAAACGTCCTAGAACATGCGGACCTTGTGGTGGAGGCGGCTGTAAACCAAAGCCAGAGAAGGAAGAAAAGATAGAACAGGAAGAAAAGATAGAAACAGGTGGTGGTGGTACTGCTTGTCCACCCGTTGTAGTTGTTTGTTATCCAAACTGTTGTCATCCAGGCTCTACAACCACAGGCCAATCTGGATATGTGATTCCCGGTCAATCTGGATACGTGATTCCCGGTCAATCTGGATACGTGATTCCCGGTCAATCTGGATATGTAATTCCCGGTCAATCTGGATATGTGATTCCCGGTCAATCTGGATACGTGATTCCTGGTCAATCTGGATATGTAATTCCCGGTCAATCTGGATACCTAACACAACAGATATCATCCTTAACCTGCTCAATTAGCACTGTAGGGATTTGGTTAGTGAGCGAACAGGTATCTGCTTCTACCTATTTAACCGGAATTGGAACGAATCAAATCAGTTGCGGAATACCAATCTCTCAAGGAAATCCATGTTCTTATTATTTTGAGGGCATTACCACAACTTCCATTTCCTTAGATGCTTCTTACTTCACATTAGGAACATTTGTTCACTATAACTATCCGGTTACTGGTAGTATTAGTTCTGTCACCTTGCAGCTAACAGTTAACATTAACGGGGTTAATGCTAACTTCTGCTTTGAGTTCAGGCTCAATAAAGCGCTTTATCAGCAGGGAGTGAGCCAAGTTAGTCCTCAAACTCCTGGGGTGAGTCAATCTCCTCCTGATATTGTGTCTATCCCTAATACTCAGTCTAAAGAGACTGTAATAATTGATGGAAAACAATACGTTCTCAGTCTTTCTGGCTTCTTCCAAAATAATCAAATCGAGAGTGGATTCACTAGCTTTGCAAATCAAGTGAATGTTGCTCAACTTCTCGGAAAATTTGTCGAAGTCAAATCGTCTGTATCTGAGTTAAGTTCCCAAAATTTGGGCGTGCGCTAGAAATAGTGTTGTGATATAACTTGACTTTTCAGATTTAGCTTTAACTTTCCCCAACCCTAGCCTTTATGGTTCAGGGTTTTTTGTTATAGCTTTTAGCTATTTTATCAATTTTTTTCGGATTGTGAAACAGCAGTTATAAGAAGATAAAATTCACTAAAGTTGAAGAAATATAGAAATTGGTATGAATCCAGATTGGCGATCGCCCCTGTCCAATCTCTGAGATTTAGTCAGTTAAATTTATGGTAAACTCAGTAAATCCTTCTGCAACAATTACAGCAAGGATATTTTGCCCAACCCGTCAACTGAATAGAATCAGTTCAATTGCAGTGTAGATCAAACTTCTATGAAACCCATTGTTTTTTGTGATTTTGATGGCACGATTACCATAGAAGAAACGTTTGTTGCAATGCTCAAGCAGTTCGCTCCGCAAATCTCGGCAGAGATCATGCCTAAATTATATAATCGAGAGCTAACTTTGCGTCAAGGGGTGCGACAGATGTTAGAGTCAATTCCGTCAGCACGATATCCAGAAGTGATAGAATTTTCTCGTCGTCAGCAGATTCGCCCTGGATTAGTAGAATTCATAGATTTTCTTGATTCTCAAGCGGTTCCTTTTGTTGTGGTGTCTGGCGGAATTCGGATTATGGTTGAAACTGTTTTGGGAGACTTAGTCAATCGTGTCGGCGCAATTTATGCTGTTGATATTGATGCTCAAGAGGATTATTGGCGGGTGAATTCTGAGTTTGAAAGTGGGACTGAATTAGTCGCGAAAGTGAAGGTGATGGATTTATATGAAAGTGATGAAAAAATTGCAATTGGGGACTCGGTAACTGATTTGAATATGGCTTTGAGTGTCCCTCTCATTTTCGCACGCGATCGCCTCGCAAAATACCTCGAAGAACAACAAAAACCTTATATTTTTTGGACTGATTTTTTTGAAGTCTGTGATTATTTGAAGAATCGTTGGAATTATTAAATTTTAAATCTTATTTTCAAGAGTGCAAGGATCTTTCGTTATGGCTAAGTTTACTCGAATTTTATCTTTAGATGGCGGTGGAATGCGAGGCTTGATTCCGGCTCAGATTTTAATCTATGTCGAGCAGAAGCTACAGGAAAAAACAGGGAACCCGGATGCAAAACTAGCAGAATATTTTGATCTATTTGCTGGGAGTAGTGCTGGAGGAATCTTAAGTTGCTTGTACTTATGTCCCGATCCCAATTCCCCAACACGTCCAATGCTATTTGCCCAGGAAGTTTTACAATTTTACTATGAGAAGTCCGATCAAATTTTTGCAAAATCTTTTTTACATAGTTTGCTGAATTTTGGAGGTTTTCTGAATGAAAAGTATTCCCATAAAACCTTTGCAAAGCTTTTAGAAAACTTCTTCTCTGATTTACGATTAAGCCAACTTTTGAAACCCAGTTTGATCACGGCTTATGAAATAGAACGACGCAAAACTCATTTTTTCACTCAACATGACGCTCGACTAGATTCTCGGTATGATTTCTTAGTTCGAGATGTAATTCGAGCAACAACAGCCGCACCCACATTTTTTGAGGTTGCCCATATTAAATCTTTGAAAAATGAAATTTATACTTTCGTTGATGGCGGTGTTTTTGCTAATAATCCTGCTCTTTGTGCCTACGCAGAAGCTCGACATAAATTCAATCGCTATTTTAACTTAGATGAACGCTATGAAAATGGTCCGACTGCGAAAGAAATGGTAATTCTATCTTTGGGAACAGGAGATGTGAAGCGAAGCTATCCCTATAAAAGTGCTAGAAACTGGGGGAAAATTGAATGGTTAATGCCGTTATTTGATATTATTATGACAGGCGTATCTGAAACAGTCGATTATCAGATGAAGCAAATTTACGACGCGATAGAAAAACACGATCAATATTTGCGAATTAGTCCGATTTTAGAAGATAAGTCTCTATTTCCAATTGATGACACTTCAGATGATAATTTGCGAGGCATCATTAAGTTAGGTCAGGAACAAACAGAAAAATATCAAAATAGACTGGACAATTTTATTGAGTTATTGTTAATGTAGAGAAAAAGAATAAGTGAAGACATTAGGAACAAATCAAGTCATTCACAGCGTCATAGATGACTAGACAGCATATCGTAGGCATAAGCAATGTTTAAAGATGCTCGTAATGCTCAAATCTTGTTTCTTTCTCTCTTTTTGGGTCTAGGGGTCAGCACGAGAGATTGGACAGTTCAACCTGAATTAATCCTGGTAGTCATTTGTACCTGCTTGTTGACTCAAGCTTTAATGATGGGGTTACAAGACTTGAATTCTCCATCGACTCAAATTGAGATTGGGTGTCAACCCACTCTCTTTTCCTGGAAAAGTGCCTTAATTACCGCTTTAGGACTCTGTTTACTACTCCGAGCCAATAGCTGGACTACAATGGTACTAGCTTCTGTATTTGCGATCGCCAGTAAATTTATTTTCCATTATCGAGGAAAGCATTTTTTCAATCCAGCAAATTTCGGAATTATTGCTGCTTTAACCTTAACTTCTGATGCTTGGGTTTCACCGGGACAATGGGGAACAGAAAGTTTATATGTTCTTTTGTTCTTAGGACTTGGTGGAATGATCCTAAAGCAAGTCGGTCGCTGGGAAACATCCGCTACATTTTTAGCGAGTTATGCTGGACTTGAAGCTGTTCGTCATGTCTATTTAGGATGGAGTTTTGATGTATTCACCCATCAATTAATGAGCGGAAGTTTGCTACTATTTGCTCTATTTATGTTAACCGATCCACGCTCCATTCCTAATGCTTCTATCGGTCGTATTTTATGGGCGATTAGTATTGCTCTGCTGACGTTCATTTTACAGCATTCGCTCTTTCTCCCAACGGCTTTATTCTGGGCTTTATTTGTCCTTTCTCCCCTAACCCTGGTTTTCGATAAAATCTGGCTGGCTCCTCAGTTTAAATGGCTCAAGACTAAGTTTAATACTCCATCTCTACATAATCGTTACTTGAAAATAGATTTTTAAAAATGAAAAATATTTCTAAACTATTAACTTTATTCATTTTAATCTTAGCAGTTTTTACTCTATTTTCTCCATCGGCTTGGGCATTTTGTGGATTTTACGTGGCTAAGGCTGATAGTCGCTTATATAACCAAGCTTCGCAAGTCATTATCGCTAGAGATGGCAATCGTACCGTTTTAACAATGGCGAATGACTATCAAGGAGATGTCAAAAACTTTGCTTTAATCGTTCCAGTTCCTGTCGTTTTAACTGAAGATCAAGTACAAGTTGGAAAACCGGAAATTATTGAGCGAATTGATGGGTTTAGTGCGCCTCGATTAGTTGAATATTTTGATGAAAATCCCTGTAATACATATACCAGAGGAACACGAGGTGGGTCAGCAGATTGGGTGCTGGAATCTACTCCAGAAGCCGCAGCCCGAAGTAATCAAAGCTTAGGTGTAACCGTAGAATCTCAGTTTACAGTTGGAGAATATGATATTTTAATTCTGAGCGCAAAAGAATCTGATGGCTTAGAAACGTGGCTGATTCAAAACGGTTATCAAATCCCTCAAGGTGCGAGTCAACTTTTACAGCCTTATATTCGTCAGAATTTAAAGTTTTTTGTGGCTAAAGTTAATCTTGAAGAATTTAATCAGAGTTATTTTCAGTCTTTACGCCCCTTGATGATTGCCTATGAATCACCTCGATTTATGTTACCAATTCGTTTGGGAATGATGAATGCAACAGGAGAACAAGATTTAATTGTTTATTTACTTTCACCTCAAGGTCAAACCGAAATTACAAATTATCGAACTGTCAAAATCCCCTCTAATATTGACGTTCCTGTGTTTATTCAGGATAAATTTGCTGAATTCTACCAAGCTATGTTTAAAACCGCTTATCAACGAGAACAGAAAAGAGTGGCTTTCCTAGAGTATGCTTGGGATATGCGAGGTTGCGATCCGTGTTCAGCCGATCCTTTAAGCTTTGAAGAATTGAAGCAAGCGGGTGTATTTTGGTTAAGACCCGGACAGCCGACGAATGTGTTTATTAGTCGGATTCATGTTCGTTATACTCGTGAAACGTTCCCAGAAGATTTGCAGTTTCAAGAAACAGGAAACCGAGGATTATTTCAAGGACGTTATGTGATTAATCATCCTTATACGGGTGAAATGACTTGCGATCTCGCTGATGCTTATCGAGAATCTGTTCAAGAACGACAAGAAGAAGAAATTCAAAATTTAGCTCGCCTAACCAATTGGAATATTAATGATATTCGCACTCAAGCCAATTTACCTCCCGTTGAGCGAAAACCTTGGTGGAGATGGTTGTGGAATTGAAGGAGAAATCAAGTTTGACTGGAAAAAGACGAGAAATCTCCACATTGATCTCGTCAATTTTTTCCTGAATTTTTAAACTTCAGAAAAGTATCCTGAATTTATGGTGTGAGCGCCTGATATAAATAGAGAGCATCTTTGTAGAATGATATTAATTTAAAAATCAGATGGAAGTTAAACGTGAATATGAAAGTTTACCGTTTTATTGGCAAAAAGCAACACTTAAAAATGATCGCCTTTGGCTAGAGTCTATTGTTCAGAATGCGGCTCCATTTTCTGACCGATGGACAAAAGCTCGAATTGTTCAACTTGCTTATACTCAGCCTCCAAATGTTGAACCTCAAACTCTCTATAATTTACCGACTTATGGAGAATATCAGCAAGAACAAGCGATCGCAGAGGCTCTCCGTTCAACTTGCGATCCGAATGTATATCCTGAATTTGCTCGACAAGTCAACACAGAATATGTGATTGAAACGCTCAATAGTTGGCATCAAAAGCAATTCACTCAGGCGGTGAGTCGGAACTTTGAAGTTTACGTGAATCGAGAATATTCTAACATTTTTTTAGTCGTGAGTACCGCACCGACTTCACTCAATGTCAATCGAAAATTACCCCCGATGGAGCAATTCCGTCCTCTATTTAATATAGCAGAGTTAGGAGTTCTGCTGCGATCGCAAAACTTTCAACATATTACTTTGAGAACTCATGGTTACTCAACTCCGGCTGAAAAATTCTATAGATTTTTTCTGAATGAAGCTGAGTCTTTATGTCTCAAAGGGCCAGTTAATCAGATTGGAACATTAGGAAATCACAATGCTTACATTGGTTATCATTGGCCGGGAGAAAAGCCGTTTTTTACTCAGGCACTCTGGATGAATAAACAACAGAATTGGCAGATTTTCTTAAAGTTTTTGTTAACGCTAGGATTATTAGCGTGGTTAGCGGGAACGTTTCTTTATATTATCTCCGCTATAGCTATTGTTCCCCTGCTGCAAAGTTTAGGACTTAATCCAATTTTAGATCCGATTTGGGCTTGGTTTGACCTCTCTAAGATCGGCTCTCTAATCCTACAATGGCAGGCTGTAGCTTTGATCGTCTTTATTTTATGGTTAACATTAATGCAGCTTTTACGGCTTGTTGTCTATCAACGCGATCGCTATCGAGCTGTTCATTACGGCGCACCCGACTTAGCAGAGTTCTTTTGGCGACTTGATAAAGTTTTAGGTGAAAACCCTTATATTAGTATGCCATTTGATACCGTAATTCCCTCTCAATCCTCAGCAATTTCTCCTTTAAATGTTAATTTAATTGGGCATAGTATGGGAGGATTAGTTCTCGTCAATGTTCTTAGAATATTGTCTGATAAATTTGGCAAAGATGAGCGCATAGATGATCAAAAAAGTCAAATGGGGAATTATCTCATTCTCCAAAAATTGATTTTATCTTCTCCAGATATTCCCTTAGAATTTTTACGAGAAGGGCGAAATAACTATGTCCGCTCTGCTATTCAACGCTGTTCAGAAATTTACTTGTTTTCTAGCGATCGCGATACCGTTCTCCGGTATTTATCTTTACTCGCCAATTGGTTTACAGAACCGAGTCTAGAAATGTCTGGACTCCGACTCGGAAATGTTTATCTCAAACCTACAAAATCCATTCATAATCAACCTGAATACCGCCCATACATTCGGTCAATGATCACCTCACAAGCTGCGGTTGAACAGACTTCAGCCTATGACTTGTTTGAAAAGTTTAATTATGTTGATTGTTCGCAAATGAAAGCGGTTAATGGCGTAAGTTTGAAGTTGAATCAATGGAATGCTTTGATGATTGATGCGATTAACACTATCTACTATTTTATGGGAAAAACAGATGTTCATAATGGGTATCATCGAGTAGAGTCTCAGAGTTTTGATTTGTTCAAGTGTCTGATTACTCAGGAAGATTTTTCTCACGAAGAAACTATTGCTGAAATTAACCATTTAATCACAGATACTCCGATTCAGTTTTTGCCTTGTCAACCATTTATGAGTCAGGAAACTCGTTAATATTTTTTGTGATGCGTGAGTAGGACAGCAATTATACGCTGTCCAAAATGCCTATCTTAATTCTGAACAAGCGATCGCACTTTACAGTTAGAATAAGATTAGATAATAATACGATTCTAAAGAATTTGTAGGTTTTTCTGATTGGCAATTAAATTTTGAGTCATTGCTGCCAAGCTCTCTAAATTTTCTTCTAGTTCTTGAGCGCGTTTCTTATAAAAAACTTTGCGTTGTAAAGCTTGACGAGCTAAATCTTCTCGATTCATTTTCATCGCTTGAGCAGCGACTTTTTGCCAAGTCTCCATTTCTTCAAGAGCTTGTTTATATTTAGGCTGTACATCATCCCAAGCAATACGAATATCAGCTAAAGCCTTATCTAATAGCAAGGGAGCATTATCTTTTTTTATGCCAGTCAAAGCTTCTTGAATAGGTCGGTATAATTTTTCAACATCAAATTGATCGAGAAGTGGAATAAAATTTCTAATTTGGCGACTATCACTAACCCCAGTTACACACCAAGTTGCAAAGTGTTCGCAGTTATTAAAGAGTAGATTATATTTAGATTCTCCTAAGCGGCTTTTCGCTCTCATAATAACGGTATCTGGAATATAATGCACGGGATAAGATCTCACATAAACCTTTCCGCCGCGTGCAAAAGTGGCCATTGAAGTTTGCTCAATTACTTCACTCGGTTTGCGGTAATGGATAACAGTTCCATCTCCACAATCTATTCCATGATGTTCATAGACGCCATCAAGATTCAAAAACTCTCGATAAGCATAAATTTGATCGCCTCTGGCCATATCTCCTCTGTTGTTTAACTGTATTTTAATCTAGCTTTAGGCTTTTAGGAGTTATATTACCATAGGTTGTATTTATCTCCTCATCTCATAATAGAAAAATTCCCTGACAATATTGCCAGAGAATGTCCTTAATTTTAAACGAGTTGTGATGAGAGGAGTTATCTTTCCTCCTCAATTCAACGAGGAAGGAAAAGACAAAAGCTAGTCGTTAAACAAGTCCTTCAGAAGAAGAATCAGGCGTAGACCCAATCAATCCAAAAGTAACTTGATATTGATAGGCTTGATAGTAGTCGATTTGGGTAATCTCTGTAACTCCATAGTATTGAGTCAATTCTTGAGCATTTTCTGCAATGAACTTATCGAGTTCCAAGTCAGAACGTTCCAGCAAGAAGTCTTGACTATAGGGGTCAATACCTGCTTTTAATCCTGCACCGAAAGCAAACTCAACAACCTCACGATTTGTAACTTGCTCAATCGACTTATCATAGACATCGGTTAACATATCACCATGTTCTTGAATGTATTCATCGAGGTCATAGGATTTATCAGTTTCAAATCCGGTGTCGAGGAATTTACCTTTCATGGCTCCGGTTAACTCATCTTCATCAACTTCACCGTTTTGGTTCTTATCGAGTTCTGCTTTGTTTTCCTCGATTAACTGAGCATTTTCTTGGCGGAACCATTCAGTATTTAACAGAGAAGAAGTGCGAACACTTTGTTCGGAGGTGTAGTTGTAAGCCGCTTCGTAGTTGAAGGAATAAACCTGTTCAACTCGATAGTTCTCAACCAGTTCATCACCTAAACCGCGATAGTATTCTAGGTTAACAAACTCTTTGACATCTAAGTCAAGCTTGGAAGCTGTTTCTAGAGCGAATGTTTTAACTAGATTGGTATCGAGTTCAGCAATTTTGTCTTCAGAAATCTCGAAGTATTCAGAGAGTTCAGACTTATACTTCTCGATTAATCCATTCACATTAATAGGCGAGGTTTCTAAGCCATTCGCCAAGCCATAGGTTGTTGCGTGTTCAACGATTTGGTGTTCGCTGAGTTCATCAACAGAGACTCCATAATTTTCTTCTAAGACGGCTTTCTGAGTCGATTTGTAGAACTCGACATCGACTTTTTCTTCTCCAACAAACTTACCCATAAATTTGCTGTACAAGCCGCCAACAATCATTTCAGATGGGAGTTCTGCGACTTTCTCAACCGCAATTTCAAATCGTTCGGCGAGTTCATACTTGAATTCAGCGCGTAGGTATTCTTCATCGACGTATTCTAACGGATTGATTCCGTTTTCCCATCCCTTACCAAACATGAATTTGATTAGGTCTTTGTTGGGAATATCAGCGACATCCATGTCTCCGTCTTCCATGTCGTCGGTGTTGGAGTCACCTACACCACCATCCATGTCTCCGTTTTCCATGTCGTCAGACTCGTCATCATCGTCGGAGTCATCGTCCATGTCATCAGACTCATCATCGTCGTCGGAGTCATCGTCCATGTCATCAGACTCGTCATCATCGTCGGAGTCATCGTCCATGTCATCAGACTCATCATCGTCATCGGAGTCATCGTCCATGTCATCAGACTCATCATCGTCATCGGAGTCATCGTCCATGTCGTCGGAGTCATCATCGTCGGAGTCATCAGACTCGTCATCATCGTCGGAGTCATCATCGGAGTCATCATCCTTCTTATCGTAATAGAACTTAGCGATTTCTTCGGCGTTCTCTTGACGATATTTTTCTAAGTCAATGGGGTCATACTTGACTTCTGCTTCGACAATTTCTTTGAACTCACGACTGAAGCCAATTTCAATGACTTGTTTGACATCGAGTTTGGAAACATCAGTGACTTCAATTTCCAACTCAGTAAACAATTGAGTTTGTTGTTCAAGAGTCAACTGCGAAATCTGATATTTCAGATAATGAACATCGAGGTTCGCAAAAGTTTCGTCCAAACTATCGAGGATTTCACCTTCTGTTACCGGAACAACTTCTCCGCGTAGGATATCGCCTTCCTCAACTTCATAGAACTCCGCAAGTTCAGTGGTTAAAGTTTGGCGAATATATTTATAGTCAACTTCAGACTGAACCAGTTTGAGTTTGAAGCTTTGGAATCCTTCACTACCTGTGAGTTTAACTAATTGTTGAGTGGTGAGTTCTTCAATGCTGGTAACTTCGACTTCCAGAGTGGCGTTGATTTGTTCGAGTGTAATTGTTCCTGCTTCGACTAAGCCATTGACTTGGAACTCAACATACTCTTCATCCACTTCAACCTGTTTAGCAACGCTTGTGATATCAAGTTGCTTGATGTATTCTAAGACATCCCCATCGGTAAAGGGAGCGTCTCCGTCTACATCGTCTTCACCACCTTCAGACTCATCGTCTTCTCCGCTTTCAGACTCATCGGAATCATCATCAGATTCGTCATCGTCGTCATCGCTTTCAGACTCATCGGAATCATCATCGTCTTCTCCGCTTTCAGAGTCATCATCATCAGATTCGTCATCGTCGTCATCGCTTTCAGGCTCATCATCGTCAGAATCATCATCAGATTCATCCTTTTCTCCAACGAAATCTTCAATTTCTTCAGCGAAGTTTTCAGTGAAGTATTGAATGACGAGTTCTTCGGTAATTTCAGCATCCGCTTCTAATTCAAGCGCGGAAATAATATCTTCACCGTAAACCGAAACCACGAACTCTAAATCAAACTCAGTCATGGTTAGTTCAAGCTTCGTTTCTTCACCGAGAAGTTCCTTGAACTCGTGATGACCCATTAACTGATTAACTTGTTCGTCACTCAGGCTGGTCAAATCTTCAACGGTCAACTCAACCTCTAGAATTTCAGCAACTGTGCTGATGGTTTCTACCGTGACAATTTGAGTCAATTGATAGCGAACGAAGTCATAATTAATGTCTTGTTCTTCTTGACCCTCAACACTGACAAGATTTGACTTGGTGAACCATTTTTTAACTAAATCTTCAGTAACTTCTGATTCCTCAACGCCTGCATATTCAGCAATAGCACTCACCTCTGTTTCAGCAAAGAATTGCAGGATTTCAACATTAGAAACAGTGACAACTTCCTCACCTGTAATCGCAGCAATATCAACATCAAGTGCTTTTGCGATCGCAGCAGTATAAGTTGTTTTCAAGTATTCGATATTGACCAAATCATCTAAGCTAAATTCTTCGCTATGTGCAACTGCAAACTTAAAGATTTGCTGGAAGGAAAGCTCAGAGATATCCTCAACATCTTTGTAGAAGTCTTTCAGTGCTTGTTCGAGGTCTTCACCGAATTGTTCCTTGTATTTCTTCTCATCAAACCAGTTGATTTTTTTGAAATCTACAGAACCTTCTTGTTCGTAGAGGTATTCAATAATTTGCAGTTTACTAACGTCACGAATTGACTCAACACCGAAGACCGCTTCAACATCTCCCTCAAAACTATAACGGAAGTAGTCAAGGTCTACATTTTCAGATAAACCACTGACAACAAAATCAATGATAATGTTGACATTTAATTCGCTAACTTCGCTAACTTCAATGTTGTAGTATTCTGCGATTTGTTGCTTTGATTCTTCTCGATAAACCTCTACCACTTCTTCTGTGGTGTAGCTTGAAAGTTTAATTCCTTGTTCCAAGCCAACCGTTACCATATACTTGTAGACTTGTTCGGAACTGATTAAAGCGACATCGCTAACACCAAAGAACTGAGTAAGTGCTTCTACATTTTCGGTACGATAAACTTCAACTTTAAAGGGAGAGAGTTGTTTTTCAGCATCAAACCCTTCAGTGAAGAAATATTCTTTGATTTCTTCAGAAGTTAAGTCTTTATATTTCTTCCCGAGAGATTCTGCGAAGTCTTTTAATTCATCCTTGAATTCTTTCTTGACCCATTTATCATCGATAAAGGAGTGCTTGCTACCGAAGATAAACTCAAGAGTATTCTCAACGCTAACCTCTGCACCAAACTCAACTTCTAATGCTTCTTTGTAGACTTCCTGGAGATATTCGACATCAACAACTTGCTTGAGGATGCCAAGTTTCAAGCCTTCAACTTTTAAGAATGCTTTCAGTTGACCATCGGTTAAGTCATCAATATCTTTAACTCCACCTTTGAAGAAGTCTTTAAGTTCCTTCTCAAATTCTTTGAGTTCTTTCCGAATTTTCTTGAAGTCAAAGACAGACCCACTTATTTCTTTGTCAAGTACAAATAACTTAACTTGGGAAGCATCTAGGCTGCTAACTTCTTCAACTTCAAGATTATAAAATTCAGCCAGTTGAACCGCATACTTCACTTTGGAATATTCGACATCAACGATGATTTCTGACTGGACACTCTTGATGACTTGATCGTCAGTCAGTTCGCTACTGTCTGTGACATCAACTTCTTGACGAACTTCTTCAGCATATTTGTTTTTGATGAAGCCAAAGTTTAAGAATACGGAAGTATTTAACCCTTGCTTGATTCCTTCTTCTTCGAGATATTCGAGGATTTGTTCAGGAGTTGCATTTTCTCCGAGTTTTTCAGTGAGAGTTTCACCGTAAATTGCTTGCAGATACTGGAAGTCAACTTTTGCAGCCGGACTCTTTCCTTTTTCGACAACTTCTTTTTGAACAAATTCAATTAATTGTCCGAGTTTGACTCCTTCAAAAGATTCAACTTCAAAGAATTCCTTAATTTCAGCATCAAAGTCTTGTAGGATTTGATCAGTATCAAAGAACTTAGACAGTTTAAATCCTTCTAATTCTGATACCTCTTTTCCAAGTAGTAAGTCTTGTAGTTCCTCACTACTAATTTCACCTTCAATACCGAGTTTTTCCAGGAGTTCGGTGTTACCCTCAACAAATTTAATATCGAGATAAACCTTAGAAGGAGGCTTGGGTTCTCCACCTACATCACCATCAGTATCGCCATCATTATCGGTATCACCGTCAGTTCCACCTTCGCCATCGGTTTCGCCTTCATTATCGGTTTCGCCATCAATATCGGTATCACCGCCAGTATCGCCATCATTATCGGTATCACCGCCAGTTCCGCCTTCATTATCGGTATCACCGCCAGTATCGCCATCATTATCGGTATCACCGCCAGTTCCGCCTTCATTATCGGTATCACCACCAGTTCCACCGTTGTCGTTATCTACGTCAGGAACCTGTCCAATAATACCGTCATTTCCTTCATTTTCTACATCATTATCGTTGTCTGTTTCATTGTCATCATCGTCGTCATCATCTCCTTCATTTTCTACATCATCATCGTCGTCATCATCATCTCCTTCATTTTCTACATCGTTGTCATTATCATTATCTCCATCTTGGTCATTGTCATCATTATCATTGTCACCATCGCCAGGAAGATTATTATCACCCTCATCCGTATCATCACCTAAAATTGAATCCAAATTACTGGTGATAGACTCAATTAATGCTTCGATATCTAACTCAGCCAGGTTGCTAATATTTAGAACTTGCAGAACTTTTGAAGTTGAGAATGAGAAGTTAATATTACGGTTTTCAGCCATCCCAAACTTTAACCAATGTTCTACAGGTGTAATTTGACCTGACTGAACAAATTCAACAAGGTCTGGGTTAAGTTCTAGATAAGCGCGAACACTAAAGACACTGTTGAACTCCCGGAATTCTCTAAGTCCAAATTTTGTGAAATGCTTAAACAGGCTAAACTGACCCTCTTGAACAAAGGATTCTAAATTAGTATTTAAGCTGAGGTATTCACTGGATTTGAATAAGTCGCTACCTTGGCGGAATTCAAATTGTCCAAATTTGAAGTAGTGATGAACTGCTTTCAAAAACTTATCTGAACCTTGGAAAGTGGTATCAAGGTCAGCATTCTTGACTAGGTACTTTTGAACATTGAAGAAGCTATTAAATGACCGTCCTTCTTCTAAACCAAAGCTGAGGAAATGTTGAAGTAAACCGTCACGGGGAACAACTTCAGCAACATCAGGGTTTTTCTCTGCATATTCATCAATATCAAAAATGTAGCTACACTTACGACCTTCAAACTGACCAAACTGAATGAAGTGGGCTTTCGCATCCAGTTGACCTGCTTCTACTAGGGTTCTGATATCTTCGTTGAATGCGAGATAAGCATCCTCATCAAATAATTCATCTAGAATCTCATTTTTGAGGACTGTATCATCTTCTTCTACTTCTATTTGTGTTCCTTCATCTTGTGTGTCCTCGATAAGTTCAGTTGGGGGTTCTGCGCCATCTCCTATTCCACCATCGGGTTCAACAGGGATGGGAGTCTCATCAACGTTTACGGGTTCTTCAGTAATTTCAAGAAGTTCTGGTGTGGGAGTTTCAGTTTCTTCGTTTACAGGAAGACCAGTTAAAGGATCAAATTCCATAGCTAGATTAAACCTCTACTTAAATTGCAAAAAATTGAGTCGAAAAATTTCATAGCTAACGGGTAGACTGATCGAGATATAGGTATTAATCTCGCAATTTCAGCCAGACGATTAGACTATGTTCGGTGAATAAAAACTAAAAGATTTGGTTGCGATTTTGCTGCATTTCAAGCATGATGTTATTTCCTCCTTTCTGCTTGAGTTTGCTCGTGGTCATCTCTCAGATTCTTCAGCGAGATATTGAACTACTTGTTTTCGGTACACCTTAATTTTAATCACTCGCTTTAAGATCTCTATGAAGGTAAAATGAGAACAAATTTATGAACTTCATTCAACCTACAAACTTAATTCTGGCATTTAAAAGCAACAGTGGCATCCGGTAAAATACGGATTTTTAATTTACAGTATTGAGAAGCTAGAACACTATATTTTTAAGGATTTATGAGATTATTCAAAAAATAAACCTTAAATAAAGTTCAGCAATTTCCGTAAAATTACTGAGAATTAAAGGTGATTAATTTTGCTAGAGACATTCAATATACACAGAAATAAATCACTTCATTTTTTCTGAAAATTTCCAACAGAAATGACTTCAAATTAAATATTGATTTATAAAAATAATTTATAACAGCATGAAGGGAATAATCATCCTAAAATTTTTATCTTTGTCATCTATCTTTCGACAGAATCCAGAAGATAGGTGATATTGCGCCGAAGTGGAGGTAACAACTAACAAGTAGTGATCGTGAGTATCATTTGAGCTACCTCTAATTAATGGATCTATAGCTCGCTAGCTGCTATGATTCGATTTTGAATTGAACTGCAATAACATTTGCATATAAGACGAAATCTTTGCATCTAGGGTTCCCAAATCTTTCTCTCGACTCACAACAATCAGTTCGGTTGAGAGATCCCGAGATTAGGTGATAGAGTGAGGGGAAGATTAATGATCGCTTTAGTGTAACTAAGGGCGAAGCCGATAACCCATTCCTCGAACCGTTTCAATGCGATCGCCACCTAGCTTTTTCCGCAGATATCCGACATAGACATCTACAATATTCGATCCCGGATCGTAATCATATCCCCAAACGCGATCGAGCAGTTGCTCACGACTCAGCACTTGTTCAGGATGACGGATAAAGGTTTCGAGAAGTTGAAATTCCTTTGCTGATAGCCTAATCTGAGAATCAGCGACTTGAACTTGGCGAGCATACAAATCTACCATAATATCCCCCGCCGTTAAGATCCGTTCCTCTTTAGCAGGTGAAACTGTTTGGTGGCGCAAGCGGGCGCGAACTCTGGCTAACAACTCAGCGAAGCGAAACGGCTTAGTCACATAGTCATCTGCACCTTCTTCTAAACCTGTGACTTTGTCTTGAAGATCGTCACGAGCTGTTAAAATAATGATCGGAACCTGTTCTCCCTGGCCACGTAACTCCTTCAGAATTTGCAAACCATCCTGATGGGGAAGATTTAAGTCCAGGATCAGCAGGTCAAACTGACTTCCCAGTGCCTTTTGTAGTGCATCAGAGCCATCATTGGCAACGGTTACGGTAAAGCCATTGGCTTTTAGCCCTTTCTCCAAAAAGGCAGCAATGCGTGTTTCATCTTCAGCAATTAGTATCCGGCTCATTAGACAGAATTTCCTTTCTGGAAAACGATTTTAAGATAGTTAATAAAAACGAATGCTGTGTGTAAAATCCTCAAGATGCAGCTCTCATCGCTCAATCGCCCCGAATCACAACATATTTTCTCGAATAGTTTATCTACAGTTTTCAGCATCGCAACGCGATCGCCCCAATTCCAAAATTGACAATTGAGTTTTTGATTTTTTATCGGTAGATGCTTCCTAACCTCTGAGGTTTAGCATATATCGATTCCATCATAACTCCAATCTGGCCTGCTTAGATTAATTTTGATTTTCGGTAATATTGGCAGCCCAGTAGAATAGTAAATTCATAAATCTCCTGATTCACCTGTATGTAGTTTGCCCAGAAGCCAGTGCAAAAGTTTCAACCTTTACAGTTATAGGACTCAAAAGTCAGTTTTTCTCAAGATGATGTCGGTTTTCCTCACTCTGTGTCCCCGGTTCAGGTTCTCCGGGTTCAGACTGAATCTCTTAAAATATCAAGTGATGTCAAAAAGGGCAGTCCCTTATTCAAGTTTGATATGACACCTGCCATCTTAATTGAAAAGTTACAAAAACGTTATGGTTCTGTTGAAGCGGTAAAAGATGTTTCGCTCTCAGTCAAACCCGGAGAAATTTTTGGTCTCCTCGGCCCCAACGGTGCAGGTAAAACCACCACTCTACGGGCATTGTGTACGCTGATTACCCCAGATTCGGGTCGCTTGGAAGTTTCTGGGATTAACGTTGTAGAACAGCCCCGACAAGCCAGACAACGCCTCGGTTACGTGGCGCAGGAAGTCGCTTTAGACAAGGTACTGACTGGACGCGAACTCCTGGAATTACAAGCCGCATTGTACCATCTGCCTCGCCCTAAAATTAAAGATCGGATTGCCAAAGTTATCGATTTACTCGGTTTAGCAGACTGGGCGAACAAAAAAAGTGGCACCTACTCCGGCGGTATTCGCAAACGCCTTGATCTGGCCACCGGACTCCTGCATCAACCGGATGTCTTAGTGTTAGATGAACCAACCGTTGGTTTAGATATTGAAAGCCGTGTGGCGGTTTGGGATTTCCTGCGTCAGTTGCGTCAAGCCGGAACAACCGTTTTGATCACTAGCCACTATCTCGAAGAAGTGGATGCTCTTGCCGATCGCGTCGCTATCATTGATAAAGGTGTCGTGATTGCAACTGGATCTCCATCCCAACTTAAGGATCAAGTCGGAGGCGATCGCATTACCCTGAGAATCCGGGAGTTTTCACCGATGGAGGAAGCCGAAACTGCCAAATCTCTCCTCGAATCTTTACCATTTGTTCAGGAAGCAATCATTAATACCGCCCAAGGCAATTCTCTTAATTTGGTTGTCGAACCTCAAAGTGATGCCCTGTTATCGGTACAGCAAGCGTTAAAAAATGCGAATTTGCCCACCTTTGGCATTGCCCAATCTCGACCCAGTTTGGATGACGTTTATCTGGCGGCGACCGGTCAAACTCTGTTAGATGCAGAACTAGCCGGAGTTGCAAAACGTGACCCCAAAGCTGAGAAAAAACAAAATATGCGTTAAGACAGTAGGCAGTAGGCAGTAGGCAGTGGGCAGTGGGCAGTGAAGAGTAAAAGCTGATAACTGATAACTGATAACTGATAACTGATTAAACGTCTTGCTAAAATTTGTAGAAAAGTTGTAACGAGATCTCATTAATATGACTGGTACAACCACTCCATCTTCATCAAATCTTAATCTATCTCCAAGTCAGCGGGAAACCGTACAACCGAACCCCGTGGGAGAATTTCTCCAAGAAACCCTAGCCTTAACCCGTCGGTTGTTTATTCAGCTTCAGCGTCGTCCGTCTACGTTGATTGCTGGCGTGATTCAACCCTTGATGTGGTTAATTCTATTTGGGGCGTTATTTCAAAATGCACCTCAAGGTTTGTTTGGGGAAAGCCAAAATTATGCTCAATTTCTCGGTGCGGGAGTTATCGTATTTACGGCATTTGCTGGAGCTTTAAATGCGGGATTACCTGTAATGTTTGACCGGGAATTTGGCTTTTTGAATCGTTTATTGGTTGCCCCATTAACGACTCGTTTCTCAATCGTAATCGCCTCAGCAATTTTTATCATCACCATGAGTTTTATCCAAACCTCAGTCATTGTTGCTGCGGGTGCATTTTTGGGGGCTGGACTTCCGGGAATTCCTGAATTAAGTTTAATTGCCTTGATGGTATTGATGTTGGTTCTCGGTGTAACGGGTTTAAGTCTGGGTTTAGCATTTGCCTTACCTGGACACATTGAATTAATTGCGGTGATTTTCGTTACGAATTTACCGCTTTTATTCGCGAGTACCGCTCTCGCCCCACTGTCCTTTATGCCGGGTTGGTTACAGATTGTAGCCTCCTTAAACCCCCTCAGTTATGCGATTGAACCGATTCGTTATCTCTATTTACACGCGGATTGGTCTTTTAGCAGTATTGTGATGGAGGCGCCTTTCGCAAATATTTCCCTCGGCGGTGCGCTTGGGGTTCTATTTGGATTTGCGATCGCGGCATTACTCCTGATTCAACCGCTTCTACGTCGTCGCTTTGCCTAGATCAAGCTTCTCAGTAGAATTTAATCAAGTTTGTAACCCTCTCGAAACCGGGAGGGTTAAAATATGGGATATCGCTCAATCTTTTAAATCGCAATTTAGGTGAATACCATGCAACTGAAAGTCAAATCTGGTGTGGGGATGGCTTTGTCTATCCTATCCGCGATCACAGCGAGTGTTACTCTGTTTTCCCAAGCAAGTCTCGCTCAACAAAATACAACCATCAATCCACTTGGGGATTTTAACAGTCAGTCTAATGATAAAGGAACAAGTCTTGGGATCGATCAAAGTACCATGTATCAGCTTATTCATCGGGCGCAAATGGGAACTTTAGATCTTGATGTCAATGCGGTTTACGATCAGCAACAAGATAACATTCAAGATGCAGCCGCCGAATTTCGCGCCAAGCAACGCCAACGCATTCAACAGGGAACGCCTGAAGTTGCACCCGAGGGTTTTTCAAGTGACGAAGCCCTGAATCCTTCAAACTAAGTTTAATTTAATCAATGTCTGTTTTTTTAAGGGATAGCTAAGGTGTCGGTCTTGAAACGTACATCCTATGCTATCCCTTATCTGTATAAATAAATGTATTGTAAGAACTGTGTAAATCTTCCGGAAAGCTCCAGACTCTAATGTTATCTTAAAGATAGTGAAATTACTCACATAGCTTCAACTTAGCTGTTGTTTAGACGCTCTATATACCAAGGCAGATAGTTCTTGGTCAAGCGTTGCTATGGTGAATCAAAGTGTAGTGTCAGTGAGGACTAATTCATTTCAGCATACAAAATTCGGAGGTTAATGATGCAACTCAATCGATTAGAGTTCAGCATCACTCTTGCCAGTGTTGCTCTACTCATTTTATCCCCATCTAGGGTCATCGCACAAGCATCAAGTTTTGAGGACAAACCCACTCAATCTTACTGCTTTCAGGACGTCTTATCTCAGGAAAAGGTTTCCTCAACGGAAAATCTCAAAACACTTATATATTATTGCCGTCGAGAGGAACACTCTTATGAGCCGCCATATCGATAGAGCTTGAGATCAAAATCTAGCCTGAAAACCTAATCGGCTTTTCCCTCACTGCTCTCGGTGTGCCTTTTGCTCTGCGATGAATTTGAGTAGATTTTTTATGCTTCTTCTCAATGATGCGTTCGCGCTTGCGAGTTCGAGTTTCAATTAAATTGATTTTAAGGCCACAAAGGAAATAAAGTTATGAAGTTTAATGATAGAGTCAACCTGTTCAAACCCACTTTCCTTTAACATAGCCATTTGTTCGCTTTCTGTTAAGGGGATTAATACATTCTCTAACGCTTCTTTCTTGCGTTCGATTTCAGTTTTGGCGTAGCCGTTACGAGTTTTAAATGCTTCATAATGTAAGGTAATCGTTTCTTGGAATTGAGGAGAAGCTGATCGCATTTTTTCACTGAGAAAGAGTAACCCTCCTGGAACTAAACCTTCATAAATCTTTCGCAATAACTTTTGACGTTTGGGAAGGGGTAAAAACTGTAAAGTATAGTTCATCACGACAACACTGCTTTGATGAAATGAACAGTTCTCAGCTTGATCGCAAATCAGCTCAATTTGATGAAAATCTGAGATTTTAGCTAATTTATTTTCGGCTTGGGTTAACATCGCCTGCGAACTATCAATTCCCACTAAGGTTGCAGGTTGCTTGAGAAAACGTCCCAGTAATTCTAGAAAAGTTCCTGTAGAACAACCAATATCAATAACTTTTGTTCCCTCTTGATAATAGGCTAAACTCCATTGAGTTGCACAAGCAACCACCTCTCGATACAGAGGAACAGAACGAGAAACCATATTGTCAAAGACTCGCACGACTTCCTCATTAAATATAAAAGGTTTAGGCCAGACTCCTTTTTCAAAAAGTTCATCTTTCTCAGAACTGAGATAAAGTTCGGTATCAAATAAATCGCTCATGGGTTAGTATTTGAGATAAAAATCTTTAACTAAATGAATAAAATTTTCTGTATAAATATGTCGTTTTTCTTCTAGGATTAAAGTTTGTTCGGATAATAACTTTTGAGTTTGAAAAAATTCCAATATCATTCGTTTTATTGAACTTGTGGGTGTGGGTTTCACAAACAATTTTTGAGAACAAAATAAGCCAAAAGCTTCAGCTTTCTGGTAGAAAATATTCGCGGCTGCTGTCGGATAAATCACCACTAACCGCCCCTGCGGAGTCAAAAGTTGCTGAGAAATATCTAACAAATCAATTTGTGACAAGAGATCCGTATGTCGCGCTACAGTTCTTTCCGGTTTTGATGCTTTGGAGGCGTTCTCAAAAAAAGGAGGATTTGAGACAATTAAATCATATCGTTTTGAGCAATATTTTGCATAGTCCTGAGCCGCATTTTTATAAATTTTAATTCGTTCTTTCCAGGGTGAACGGATAACATTTTCTTGGGCTTGAATACAAGCATTTTCATCGATTTCGACCGCATCAATTTGTGCAGTTGAACGTTGCGCTAACATTAAGGCGACTAAACCTGTACCTGTACCAATATCTAATATAATTTTAGCATTTTTGATGTCTGTCCATGACCCTAAAAGTACACCATCTGTTCCTACTTTCATCGCACAACGATCTTGAAAGATGGTAAATTGTTTAAACTTAAAATAGGGATTAGATGGCATTTTAGATTATTAACTTTCGCCTAAAAGTAGTGAACCGGGCATCGCTTTTTTAAACCAATTAGTAATTAAAATTTGTTCGCGATCGCAATTTTGAATCACTTCTCCTTGTAAATTGCGAAACTCTAGACCTTCAGGAAGGTTTCGTTCTTCACCTGTTGGAAGAATCAAATAATTAATTTGTGTCAGTTCAAAAGACTGTAAGGAATAAAAAATCACTGCTGTTTTACTTTCTACCGCTACAATTTCAGCCAGTCCAATTTCATTGCGATAAGCCGCCAGTTTTGACTTTGACTTCATCCGATCAAAAATAGAAGTCGTGCGGTTTGCTTTAAAAAAAGGTGCGCGAGTTGGTCTAGGCCATTGACTGCGTAGGGTTTGAGGATCATCTATAATTTGTTGACAAATTTGATCGATATTGATAGCAATATTATCATCTTGGCTGAAATGTCGCAAGTCTATACAAACTGTATGTAATCCTGCTGTTTCTAAAGAGGTTAATTGATCTAAAATAAATTGATCTTTATCCAAAAACATAAACGTCCCATGCACAGTTTCGAGAGTCGGAAACGGTCGATTATTGCTTTCTTCGGAGGATACAGTCGTTTCGAGATAACGAATGTCTTCAGTGTGACTCGCTGCTAAATGTTTGGATAGTAAAGAACGAGGGGAGTAAAAAAGTAGAATTCGTCCCGCACCTAAGATTTCACAATTAACTGGAAGTTTTTGACAATATTCAATTAACTTGGGTTCGGGAAGTTCAATCGATAAAATCAGTCGTTCTAAAGACTCCTCAAGAACTTCACACCAACCTTCTAAGGCTTCAAGATTATGATTTCCCGTGTCTACAATCAGTTGTATTTTCAAACTCGGAAGATGAGTTTTGACCCACCAAGCCGCACCCGGATCGCAAACTCGAATAGCAGAGAAGTTGTTAAAATTAAGCTGAGATATGGTCTGACAAAGTTCTGTCATTGTCTGTTCCGACATGAGAATATCCCAAACTAAGACTGGATGCAATTCTCGTTTAATGGCTTCAGAGGCGAGAACTTCAATCTCGGAGAGTGAGAGTTTTCCTTGACGCGCCAATAATAACGGTTCTAGCAAAACCTCCTGTAAGTTGGGTGCATGAACGCAGCGTTCTAAATCAGCAATGGATGAAATAAAGGTGTTGAACTGCATTTAATATTCTTAATTTAATATTATCAACTAATATTCTGAAGAAGTAACTAAATCGGGTTGCATTCTCGTCTTTTGACGTGAAAGTCGAATCACTGTAAATTTACTAATTTCTTGTAAAATATCAACTCTAGGAATACAAACAACGCTGTCTTTTTGAATCCGGTATAACAGTGTCCCCGTAACAGAAAAAAGTTGAGTAATTGTCCAGTTAATAATCTCACCTTGGGGTGGAATAATTTCGATTTCATCACCCACCGCTAAAGGTTCGAGTAACTGAACTGCAAGATAATCAGAAGTCCTGTCAATTACAATTCCTAGATATTCGTGAGTGCCGCGATTATTTCCTGTTAACTGACCAAATACGGTGTTACTATCTGCCGGATTTGCTAGGGAACCTGAACAATAGTCACGGTGAGGAATTGATTCTAGATTCATGGCAATTTTCTGAACCAATTCGGGCGTAATTATTCCCTCGCTGTACGCATCAATGAGTTGTCGGTAGGCTTTGCAAGTCATCGCTACATAAAAGGAAGATTTCATCCGTCCTTCTATTTTGAGAGAACAAATTTTGTGTTTAAAAAAGTCAGTAACTTGTTCAACTCCCCACAAGTCCTTTGAGGACATAAAGGTGACTGGATTGGGTTGTTTATTCTCAAGTTCTTGATTTTCTAAGGTGTAAGGTAAGCGACAAGATTGAATACAACCACCTCGATTTGAATCCCGTCCTGCTGTAAAATTGGAGATGGTACAATGACCGGAATAAGCCATACACATGGCACCATGAATAAACATTTCAACATCAATCCCTGATTTCTCTCCAATTAAACCTGTTTCTGCAATGCTGAGTTCTCGACCGACAATTAGACGTTTGACTCCAAATTGTTTCCACAGTTCAGCAGCAGAAGAATTTAAGCAAGAGGCTTGAGTTGAAAGATGAATATTCAAAGTTGAGGATTGACGAACGACTCGTAAAACCCCTAAATCTGAAACAATGACAGCATCAATTCCAATCGATTCAAGAAATTGACAATAGTCTCCTAATCCTTCTAAATCTGCATCATGTAAAAAAGCATTTAAGGTCACATAAAGTTTAGCGTGATGTTCGTGAGCGAATGCTACGCCCTGTTTTAAATCATAATCTGTAAAATTATCGGCTCGCGCTCGTAAACCATATTGTTGTCCGCCCACATAAATAGCATCTGCACCATAGAGAATGGCGACTTTTAGTCGTTCTAGATTTTTAGCTGGGGCGAGGAGTTCGGGTTTCCACTTGCTGATCATTAGCGTTGAGATAAAGGTTGATATTAAGGAGATTTGATAATATGATTTTTACCAATCACTTCTTTAATTTTAGCAATTTTTGGACAACTTGGTGTAAATGAGGGTTATCGTTAATCTGAAGCAGGCGATCGCCTTTAAGTCAAGTCAGGAAAAATCTTGTTCTTCTGGTTGTTATCGGAAAACTTTTTTTTCTTTGTATGTGAAAGCTTTAGACCGTATTGCTGAGATATCTTGAACAAAATTTTTCTTTTCGAGTCGATCTTTTTGTCGATCAAGTTGCAGAATTGCATCTGCAATTGCTTTGGCTAAAAGGGGTGGAACTGCATTTCCAATTTGTCGCCATTGTTGGGTTAAGCTTCCTTTGAAAATAAAGTTAGAAGGAAAGGATTGAATGGCTGCGGCTTCTCGCACCGTTAAATAGCGAGCTTCTGTTGGATGATAGTAGGTGGTTCGACTGGTATTAATCGTATTAGAAACAGCTTTTCGATCAAGTCGCTTTAGTTTTGTTTCCCGAAATCTTTGTTCGCGTATATTTTCCCAGTCTACATCAAACCACAGTTCAGCAGGGAGATAGGTTAATTGATCTTTTTGATAGCGAATTCCTTTTCCTTCCGGGATATAATGAAGTCGATTTCTTTCTAGTTCATTGGGAATTTGTGCGGCTTCAAGATTATGATTTAAGCTTGTATTTTCAAAGTTTAATAAGTTCTGAAATGCCCAGCCTACAGTTCGAGCAACAGGTAAGCGATCGCTCTGTTGGTGAGAATCTTTAAACTTTTTTTCAGGATAAAGATTGGGAATGCTAAATCGATTTCCGAGAAAAATCGTTCGTCTGCGGGCTTGGGGAACACCGTAATGATGAGCGGCTAAGACTCGAACCTCGATGGTATATCCTAACTCAGAAAAAGCATTTAAAATCAGCGAAAGTGTCGGTTCATTGTTACGAGAGAGTAATCCCGTTACATTTTCCATAATCAGATAATTGGGTTTAAAAGCGGCGACAACTCGCAGAAACTCAAAGAATAAAAAATTGCGTTTGTCCCGATTATCATTAGCACCAATGGTTGAAAATCCTTGACAGGGTGGTCCTCCACAAATCAAATCAATCGGTTGAACGCCAATTTTTTCTTTAATGTCTGCGAGTGCAATTTCTCGCAAATCACCACAAATAATCTCAGCATTTTGATGATTGGCTTGAAAGGTCTCTAAGGATGCGCGATCGCGATCGATTCCTAACACACATTCAAACCCCGCCAGTTCTAAGCCACAGGACATCCCACCTGCACCTGAAAATAAGTCGATAAACTTTTTCTTCATTTCCATAGGAAAAGATTCAAGTTAATGCGTTATACGATTTTCTATTATACTCATAATTTCTATCCCTTGATAGATGATTATAGTCTTAATTTCCTCTTGATATCGATAATTATTTAGCCAATAACTGAACTTTAAACTATGTTGATTTCGATTTGAATATGGTTTATAATAGTCTTGACAGAGTTAGAATTAATGTCTTTGATTAAATTAGAAATGTAATCATACACTGGAGGCGAGTGTGTCTACTTCTATTCAATTTGTAGAAGGGCGAAATGAAGAACGGCTTTGAATATCAATCGAATTCTAATCAATCTCATCAATAAACAAAGAGGAAAAACGAATGTCTGAATCAATCACAATTCAACAATTAAGAGCAGAATGGATTACACCAGAAGCCTTTCAACCCTACGGACAAGTTATTTCTGCTTCAAAAGATGGCAAAGCTTACGATGAAACAGATGCTCAATTAAATCTCAAAAACGGTACTCCTAGATTTTACATTATGCGACTTCACAAAAGGGGTAGTCAGTTTAACAAAATTACTCGTCATCGTGAATGTACACAATGTTTAGGGTCATTAGCCGGGAAAGAGTGGTTAATTGCGGTTGCGCCGCCTTCTAACAGTGACGAACCGGATATCAGTCAACTCAAAGCCTTTCGCATTCCAGGTGATTGTTTTATCAAGCTAGAAGTGGGAACTTGGCACGCCGGGCCGTATTTTGAGGAAGATGTGATTGATTTCTACAATTTAGAACTGAGTAATACAAATATTGTCGATCATTTCAGTTACGATTTTAGCAGAAGTAAAAATTTAAAATTTGAGATAGTTATTTAAACCTATTGTAACCAAAAAATAGCGAAAACCATCAATAATTTAGTGACTTTAGATACCATTATTAATTTTTTATTATTGAAAGATAAATCAAACATTATAGATTGGAATTGGCTAAAATTCAATCAATTAAAATAGTAAATGGAAGCTGTCTGACTCTCAACAAAAGTTTAAAACTATGGGCTGGTTAAAATCTCTCGTCTTAGGAATTGTGCCTGCGGTATTGGTTGCTTTGCCTGCAACAGCGGCGGAAACGATTATATTTCCAATCGGGAAAATGGATTTGGAAATTTCTCTCGACACCCTGGAATATTACACAGAAACAGGTTTACTTCCTGATAATCAACCGCTAGAAACCTATCTCAACTGGTTAACTCCTAGCGAACAACGCCAAATCCGAAAATTACTCGCGACTCGCTACTCTTTTGATCCGAAAGCCACAGCCCAGCTTCTAAAATCTCCGATGGTTGCTGCTTTTTTAGAATATATGGGTGGTTTAATTCAAACGGAGTCTGGAGAAAATGGTTCTGAGGCAATTTATAATGCAATTCTTGCAGCAACCGCTACAGATCCAGAGGGGTTTAATGTGATTGAAATTTTGCGTTTATTTCCCGCAGAACGGATTCACGTTAATCTAGAAGGAACTCTGGAGACAATGGTACAAGTTGTCTCTTTAGTCCGTCAAACCGATACCGTTATCACTTCATTAGAACAGCTAGCATCCGCCGAAATCGCAGCTTCAAGTCCGGTTGATTTTAACCAAATGGCTGACTTACGGGAACGAGGATTACTTGAAGTTTCTAAGCAAACATTATCTTTATGGGATTGGAAACGAAATCGACAATTTGAGACAGATTTTTATTTACCTAGTGTTGTTAAAGAAAATACTGCGGGAGAACAGTCAACACCTGTGATTGTAATTTCTCATGGTCTAGCTTCCGATCGCTCTCGTTTTGAAGATTTGGCTATCCATTTAGCCTCTTATGGGTTTGCAGTCGCTGTTCCTCAACATCCCGGTAGTGATTATCAGGCGTTACAACAATTACTAGCGGGGGAGAGAAATGAGATCTTTGACATCAATCAATTTATCGATCGCCCTCGTGATATTTCTTACTTGCTCAATCATTTAGAAGGATTAAATAAAAAACAGTTCAATCACCAATTAAACCTAGAAAAAGTTGGAGTTTGGGGTCACTCTTTCGGGGGATATACAGCCTTAGCATTAGCAGGTGCGACCATTGACTTTGATAAGTTAAAAGCGGATTGTACACCGGAAAATAAGATCGTTAATCCTTCGATGTTTTTGCAATGTCGCGCCTTAGAATTACCTCAAGAGGAGTACCAATTCCGCGATCCGCGCGTGAAAGCTGTGGTTGTTCTTAACCCGGTAAATAGTGGACTTTTAGGCGAATTGGGATTAAGTAAAATTTCGATTCCTGTGATGATGGGGGCGAGTAGTGGAGACTTATTAGCACCCGCAGTTTTAGAACAAATTCAATCTTTCACTTGGCTGACGACTTCTAATCGGTATTTAGTGATTAAACGGGGTGACAGTCACTTCTTTGATGTCAATCAATCAAACGTCAGTGAAATTCCAGGAATGGGCGGATTACTTTCACCTGGAGTTGAAGTAACACGCAACTATATGAATGCTTTGAGTGTTGCTTTTTTTGAAACTCACGTTGCAGAAAATCAGGACTATCAACCTTATCTACAAGCAGCTTATGGTCAAGAAATTGGAGAAGCACCCTATACTTTAAGTGTGCTGAAATCTTTAACGCCTACAGAATTTTCTCAAACAGTTGGTGAGAATAGAGGGTTTTGAAATTAATCGGGGATGAATTATTAAGTGTGAATCCGTGTTTGCGAAGCAATCACATTGAGATGTCAATCTTTCAAGCTGACTTTTAGTTTTGTCATAGAATGAATTCGGGTGTCTTCTGTTTTTTAGGTTATGCAATGGCTTGTACCAATTTTTTCTAAAGTCATACCTTTGGCTTTGTAGGGGCGTAGATCATACGCCCAAGAGGAGGTACTGCTTGCATCTATCAAGAAGAAATTGTGACTTTAATTTAATGTGAAATAAAACGTTGATCCTTGTCCGAGAGAGGATGTCGCCCAGATTTTCCCTTGATGGCGATGGATAATCCGTTTAACGGTTGCTAACCCAATTCCTGTCCCTTTAAAGTTTTTTGATGACTCTAATCTCTGAAAAGGTTTAAACAATTTATTAGCTTGACACATATCAAATCCGACACCATTATCTTGAATATAGTAAATTTTGGCTCTTCTAGCTTGAATAGAATCAATTAGTGGAATTAACTGTTTCTGATGTTTGTCAGATAGAGGGTCTAGGTTATCGTTATCATAACTATCATAACTATCATAACTATCATAACTATCATTGCTATCATTAGAAAAAACTCCAAACGTTATGCAAGCATCTTCTTCTTTAGCTGTATATTTCCAAGCATTAGAAACCAAATTGGTCAAAGCAATTTTTAACAGCTCAGGGTTTCCCAGGGCGACAAGATTCGGAGCGATTTTAAACTGTACCTTTCGCTGTGAATTTTGTTGTTCGAGTTCTTCTGCGATCGCCGTAACCATCTCACTCAAATTAACTTCTGTGAGACACATCTCAATATTCTGAACGCGAGATAAATCTAGCAAACTGCCAATTAATTTATCCATACGGTTTACCGATTCTCGAATCCGTTGTAAATAGTATTGAATTTGAGAGCTAAGTTGGGTACTACTTTGATTTTCAAGAAAGAAGAGAAATCCATCGATACTGAGTAACGGAGAGCGGAGATCGTGAGAAACACTATAACTAAACGCTTCGAGTTCCTGATTGAGCTGCTCTAGCTGTTCTGTTCGTTTTTCTAACTCAGCATTGGTGAATTCTAACTGAATCTTTTGTTGTTTAAGCTGTTCTTTCATTCGCTGACGTTCAATGGCATAACAGAGTGAATAAATGAGTATATCTCCAGTCGCCAGGTCTTTTTTGAGATAATCTTGAGCCCCTAATCGCACGGCTTTAAGTGCTATTTTTGTGTCATTAAGTCCAGTTAAAACAACAATCGGTAAATGAGCCGCTTTCGATGCAATACTTATAAAAGAGTTTAATCCTTGACTATCAGGAAGGGATAAGTCCAGCAAAATAATATCAAACTCTTCTTTTTCTAAACAAATCAAAGCATCCTGTAATCTTTCGACTTGCGTCACTTCAAAATTCATGGTTTTACGATTGGTCAAGCTTTCTTGAATCAAAAAAGCATCACCCGGATTGTCTTCGATTAATAAAATTTTAATTAAATCTTGATACATCAAGCTTTCTCCAATATTCCAAAGTTTAAATTTGAGGAGAATGAGGAAGAGTAAAGCCAAAAGTTGAACCTTGTTTGATTTGAGAATTGACCCAGATACAACCTTGATGTAATTCGACAATTCTTTTTGCCATTGCCAACCCCATTCCAATCCCAGAAGACTCTTGTTGAGTATGTAGACGTTGAAAGAGCTCAAAAATAGCCTGATGATCTTTGGCTTCGATACCCATGCCATTATCTTGAACTGTAAACACCCAAACCTCAGCTTCAGATTTCGCCGAAATTTTAATTTGTGGAGGGTAATCTCGGCAATATTTGATGGCATTGTCAACTAAAATTGAAAACAACTGAGTCAGTTGTTGAGGATTGGCTATGACGGTGGGTAGAGGAGAAATCTGGATGTGAGCCTCTGTTTTGTTGATCAGAGGTTGTAAATTCATTATTGCTTGTTCGAGAGGAATTTTGGCTTCAATGAATTGAAGCTGCTGTTCTTCTGATTTCAGACGAGAGTACATCAGTAACCCATCGATCATCTGTTGCATTCGTCGCGCCCCATCAACCGCAAAGTGAATCATGCGATTTCCAGTAGAGTCTAATTGTGATGAGTAGCGTTGTCCCAATAATTCACAAAAACTGACCACCATCCGCAATGGTTCTCGCAAGTCGTGGGAGAGGCGATAGATTAACTGTTCAAGTTCAAGGGAATTCTCCTCAACGCCGCTTGTGGTGTGACTAGAGCTACTGACTTGAGACTGGCAATTATGTAGAGTTAAAAGTGCATAACAGTCTTCACCTGTGATCGCCGGAACTGGAGTCAGTGTAACGGGGTTTGGGTTATGCTGAGAGGCTGGTTTGGCATTGGGGTCATAAGTGTCACTCTCTCCTGGATTGAATGAGGCAGAAAAATGGACTTCTTGCCTTTGCTGAAAAACTTGATTCCTATAGGACTCAAATTGTTGAGGATTCAGGTGATGAAAGTGGGTAAATAAATCTGTCCCCACAATCTGGGCTTGAGAAATCTTTGTATATTGTTCAATGTAACGATTCCAAAATAAGACAATCCAATCCGAACGAAGCAAACAGATCCCAACCGCCACAGAATCAAGGACTTTACAGGGCCAGGTTTCATTGTAAATTTCGTTAGACATTGGTTTGAAACAAATTTTTTAACATTGACTAGAACAGTTAATTTCAGAGAATTGTACCTGTTTTGACACATTCTTTGGATCGCCCGGTTATTGGTTGAACACCAGACTAGCATTATAATCGAGATTAAAGGCTGGATTGAGACTGGACTAAGTTTTCACAACTAACACGAAAAAGGAATATAACAAATCATAACATGAGTAATACTTTTGAAGCATTCATGCTAGAGATTCTTCTGGTCGAAGATAATCTAGGTGATATTTTCCTGACTCAAGAAATTCTCAAAATGTTACAAAATCCGCACCGGATGCACAGCGTTCGAGATGGGGAAGAAGCCTTAGCGTTTCTTTATCAACAAGGTGTATATCAAACTGCACCTCGTCCTAATCTAATTTTACTCGATTTGAATCTTCCCAAAAAAAATGGGCGAGAAGTCCTAGCAGCCATTCAATCGGATTCGGCTCTCAAGACGATTCCGGTCATCATCCTGACCACTTCCGTTACAGATGAGGACATTCTTAAGTTTCAATTGCTGAAAGCTCACTGCTACATTCCTAAGCCGACTGATTTGAGCGAATTTTCTCAGATTGCTGATGCTATCAAAAATTTATTAAAATAGATATAAATCATCCATAGTGACTGTTAAAAATGATATTAATTGCAAACAATCATTATTTTTTTGCTTTAGAAGATTTTAATGATTCTACAATATTTTCTTCTCAACTCAACTTAATTTCGGAGGCGTTGATTGCGATCAGTTTTTATGCACTACCTATTCTCCTCTTGAATTGGAAAAGACAAAAAAGATATCTTCCCTATCAGCAAATCATCACGCTTTTAGCTTTACTGGAAATTGCCTTGGGAACCACTCATGTCTTGAGCTTTGCAATAGAGTTGTATCCATCCAACTCGGTGCTGATTCTCCTTAAGACGATAATCACACTTTTTTCTTGTTGGATTCTCTTGAAAATCATCTCTCGCATTTTTCAAGCTTTATCTCAACTAAAATTTGCACAAATCCAAAGTTATAACTCTAATCTATCCGAGGAATTTACAACCTATAATCAAGAACTCAAAAAACAAGTTCAAGAACGAATAAATAAAATTGATCAAGTTACACACAGTCTAGAATCACAACTCAAAAAATATAGTCTGAGCGAACAGCAATTAAACCTGACACAAGAACGGCTTCATTTTTTACTCAGTTTTAGTCCAGTGGCAATTTACACAGCGAAAGTAGAGGCAGATTATCAGATTACCTATGTCAGCCCAACGATTCAATCTATTACAGGTTATCAACCCTATCAGTTTATCGAAAAGCCTCAGTTTTGGGTCAAGCAAGTTCATCCAGAAGACTTTGATCAAATGTTGACTCAGGTCTCAGAGATTTCAGAAAACCAAACTAAAATTCTCGAATACCGATTCTTACATCAAGATGGAACCTATCGTTGGCTTCGCAATGAACTCAAATTGATTGATGATCAAACCCCTTCATCTCCAGAATTTATAGGCTATATTACTGATATTACTGAACGGAAACAAATAGAGGAAGCACTTCGAGAGAGCGAGGAGCGTTTTCGTCTCATGGCCAATAGTGCGCCTGTACTGATTTGGATGGCAAATTCTGAGGGAATCTGTAATTTCTTTAATCAAGCTTGGCTCGATTTTACAGGGCGAACTTTGCAACAGGAATATGATACAGGTTGGCAGGTTAGTGTACATCCAGAGGATCTACAAAACCTATTGAATATTTGTCCTTCAAATACAGGAAAAATAGAGCCCTTTGTGATTGAGTTTCGCCTCAGACGTTGGGACGGAGAATATCGCTGGTTATTCGAGAAAGCTGTCCCACAAATGACATCTGAGGGTAAGTTGTTGGGCTACATTGGATCTTGTATTGATATTACTGAACGCAAACAAGCAGAAGATCTACTATTTTCTCTAAATCGAGAGTTACTTCAGTCTAATAAGGAACTAGAACAGTTTGCTCATCTTGCGTCTCACGATCTACAAGAACCGCTACGGATTGTCAAGATCTTCACACAGCTATTAGCCCACAAATATGAGAGCAATCTCGAACCCGATACTCAAACTTATATTGATAATATTTTGGATGCTTCTACTCGAATGCAGCAACTCATTAGTGATTTATTAGCCTATTCACAAGTTGGAAACCGTCAAAGTCCAGTCAACTTTCAGCAGATAGACTGCAATCAAGTCTTACAAGAAGTTTTACAAAACCTGCGAATTACGATTGCTGAACGGTCAGCCATTATTAATTATCAGCAATTACCAACTATCATTGGCGATCAAAAACAGTTAGCGATCTTATTTCAAAATCTAATCAGTAATGCGATCAAATATTGTGTTCCTGATGTCATCCCTGAGATTAAAATTGCCGTTAAATCTGGCTTTGATCGTCAAAGCCAAACCCCGCAATGGTGCTTTAGCATCAGTGATAATGGAATTGGCATTAAACCCGAATATTTTGAGCGAATCTTCAAGATTTTTCAGCGTTTACATGGAAATCAGGAATATCCCGGAACAGGTATTGGTCTGGCGATTTGTCAGAAAATTGTTGAAGGTCATGGTGGTAAAATTTGGGTTGAATCTGAAGTAGATAAAGGTTCAACATTTTACTTTACTTTACCTATGTTTGGGAAATAATCGGATTAAATTTATAACTCCTCATCTCAATCAAATATGGGTGGCCAAAGTTCTTCAATGACTAATTCCCATCCCGGAAGCAATTCTGGAAGTGTCAGAATGTCGCCATTTCCCAAGCGTTGAACTGATTGATCGGGTTTGTAGAGTTCGACTTCCTCAGTATCAGGGTCAATCAAAATGGCAACTTGAACCCCTTGTTCGACGTAGATTTGTATTTTTTCTCGCAGTTTTTTTAGGCGGTCGCTTTGAGACTTGACTTCGACTACAAGATCTGGAACAACAGAGGCAAAGTAGCGAATACTGCGAGGGAGGCGATCGCGTGAAACAAAAGACACATCCGGTGCTTTCAGGTCGCTATTGGGGAGAATAAACCCCCCTGCGGAGTCAAAAACACGACCCAAGCGACGAGGTTTAACCCAATTACTCAGTTGACGAGCAAATTCTAGAGAGACTTCGCTAGAAACAATATCTGATGGCTCCATAATTGTAATTTTTCCCTCTTCAAGTTCGAGTTGATAATCTAAGCCTGCTTCGCTCAAAATTAACTCAATTCGCTCTACATCTTTTATCGTCATTTGAGACATTGTGCAAAACTCCCAATCTATTCTATAGATATTGTAATGGTTAATCAGTCGAGCTACGTTTGTAAGGCGTGCATCATTGCGAATAACCCCTGACTTTCTAATAATTGTTTGTGACTTCCCACTTCGATAATTTTTCCATTTTCTAATACGACTATTCGATCTGCTTTCCGAATTGTAGATAGACGATGCGCGACAACAAAAGTAGTACGATTTTGAACTAATCGATCTAAAGCTTCTTGAATTAAGGACTCAGAAACTGTATCTAAAGAAGATGTAGCTTCATCTAAAATTAATACACGCGGATCGCGAATTAAAGCACGAGCGATCGCAATTCGTTGTCGTTGTCCTCCCGAAAGTTTAACCCCGTTTTCTCCAATTTGTGTTTCGAGTCCCTGGGGAAGATTTTGAATAAATTCATCAACGTTGGATTGTTTAACCACGTATGTAAACTTTTCTTCACTGACGCTATCTTTCCCATACAAAATATTTTCTCTGACACTCCCTTCATACAAAATTGTCTCCTGAGAAACCACCGATAAAAACTGGCGATAGGTTCTCAAGTCCAGTTCGTTCATATCTTGTCCATCCAGTTTCATTGTCCCGGAAGTCGGACGCAAAAACCCAATAATTAGGTTTAATAATGTTGATTTTCCGGCTCCCGATGGCCCCACAATCGCAATCGTTTCTCCGGGTTTAACATGAAGTGTAAAATCTGAAATTGCAGTTTGTTTTGTACTTTCTGGATAAACATAACAAACGGACTCAAACCTAAACTCTCCTTTGACTCGTTTGAGCGGAATTTTTCCGTGATTATGTTCGACATCTGGACATTCTAAAACTTCCCCAATACTCGATAACGCCTCAAACCCTTTTCCGATTTGAGGAAGTACCCCTAAAATCTGTACGACTGAACTGGTAATTGCGTCAAAATATCCGGTTAATAAGACAACATCGCCGACACTAATTCCCCATTTTCCGGTATAAGCCAACCATGCAGAACTGAGTAAACAGACTAAGTTAAAAGAGCGAAAACTCACCCAAGAGGCGGAATTAGCTAAAGCGTTAATAGAGTCTAGCCGAATACTGGCTTGTTTGAGGGTTTTTAAGCGTTGTTCAGTGCGAGAAATCTCTGCTTCTTCAACTCCATGAGCGCGAGTAATTGGAATCAGTTTTAGCATTTCGATTAAGTAGGCTGAAGTGTTTTCCATTTGTTGACGAAAGACTTTGTTTCGAGAACGAATCGGATTACGAAATTTGCGAACTAAAATCACAGCTACTGGGATCGTTCCCAGGAAAAAAACTAAAAATCGAGGAGCGCGAAAGGCGGTAACAACAATTGCAATTAAAATCGTTAAAATAGCAGAAGGAAGAAATTGAAAAACCTGATTGGTCAGGAGAGCAACGGCTTCAACATCTCGTAGGAGTTTATTTTGAATCGCACCGGAGTTTCGTTGTTTGTGAAAACTAATTGAAAGATATTGAAGCTGGCGAGTAATGGTGGCTCTAAGATTATATTCCATTGAGTGTGTCGCCGTACTCAAAAAGCGAATATGAAGATAATGAGTCGGTGTATTTTGAAAGATAGAAAAGGCGACAATAGCTCCATTGAACCAGAGTTCGGAGAGACTGTGAGCGTTCGGATAGGTGATAATGTCAATAATATTGGCAATGATCAAAGGACGAATCCATTCTGGACTGTGCTTAATGATGTAAAATACCATTGACAGTCCGATATAGGCTCGATCTTTATGATAGAGATTGAGTAGGGTTCTAAACGGGCGATCGCTGCGATAATTGGAAAAAAACGGACTTGCTGAAGCTTGCGAAGAGGTGGTAGAACTGTTCACAGGAATTACAGACTGGAGGTTAATGGCAACTCTTTAATATTGTGACATTTTTCCAGATTTTTAGCTTTCTAGAGTTTTAACTTTCTTTTTTCGCTCATGTTGAATTCAGCTTATTTTTTGAGAAAAAATATCAGTTAAGGAGAATAACCGCAATGAAATTTATCAGTCCTAAAGTTGATTATGCCTTTAAAAAGATATTTGGTTCAGACCAAAGCAAAGAAATTTTGATGAGCTTTCTCAATGCTATAATTTATGACGGAGACAAAGTGATTCAAGATTTAACGATTGTTAATCCTTATAATCCCGGTCAGGTTTTAACATTAAAAGATACCTATTTGGATGTGAAAGCGATTTTAGTTGATGGTTCTCTAGTGATGATTGAAATGCAAGTCGCTCGAATGACTGCTTTTAATAAACGAGTTGCTTATAATCTGGCTAAAGCCTATGCAAATCAGTTAGAAACTGGAGATAACTATCCTTTACTCAATCCCGCGATCGCTGTAACGATTACGGATTTTATTCTTTTCAAAGAAACTGAAGATGTGATTAATCGATTTGTGTTTCAGGAGGAGAGTAAACACTTTGAATGTTTAAATAAAGAATTGCGATTAATTTTTGTAGAATTGCCAAAGTTTAACAAGGTTTTGTCAGAGTTAGAGAGTTTGAGTGATAGATGGATTTATTTTCTCAAAGAAGCGTCTAGCTTGGATGAAGTTCCGGAAAATCTCAGGGCTATTTTTGAGATCGAAATGGCACTCAATATTGCGAATAAAATTAATCTGACGCGGGAAGAGTTAGAAATTGTTGACCGTCGAGGGATAATGTTACAAGATGAAAAAGGGCGACTCTCTTATGCGGAACAAGAAGGAGAAGCTAGAGGAGAAGCCAGAGGACGTTTACAAGCCGCGATCGCCTTAATTATGCGTCAACTTAAAAAGCAGTTTGGAGAAATTCCGACAGCAATTAGTAGTCAAGTTGAAGATTTATCGATTGAAGATTTGGAACGTTTAGGAGAAGATTTTCTAGACTTTAATAATTTAGAGGATTTAGAGAGTTGGTTACAGGAAGCATTATCTAAATGATTGATTGCTTATCCAGCGTGACAGTCTCGCAACCACAAACGAATGGCTTGTGCGATCGCGCTTTTGCTGCTGTCTCCAGGAAGAGAATACAATCCATATCTTGGATAGGAGTTTGATTTAGAAAATATGTTTTCGAGTTCCCAACCGGATGCAGTTTTTCGCAAAAATACCCAATGAAATTGTTGAAATCTAAGAATTTGATTGCGATCATGTTGTCGTTCTAAAGTTGTTAAATAAATGAGATTTGTGTCATCTGGATTTTCTAAATTAACGTTAAAGGGTAAAGGTTCTAATTCATCTAACTGTTTGGCGAGTAAAACATAGGTATCGCGACGATTTCGATCTTGACGTTGAATAACACGATTGGCATAACTCGGTAAATCCGGTAACATTTCATCAACTAAACTTTGTAACTCAATCGGACAAGTTTGCTGATTAATAGAATTTGGACGAATAATGGTTCTAGCAATGCTTAAATGAGGGAAGATAAAGCCGTTAACGGAACTGATCGGAATTGAAAATAGAAAAGCAAGCTGAAAAAATCGAGTTCTGAATTTAACACTGTTCTGATTTCCATTGATTTTTTGGATTCGTCTCAAGAAATTAATCCTCTTACTGATAGCAAGCTCGCAATATATCTTTAAAGGTTATAATGCCAACTATCCGATCTTGATCGACAACGGGTAAAGCTTCAATTTCATTTTGATTGAGAAGAAACAAAATATCAGCTAGAGAGGTATCGGGTTTGACCGTGATTGGACGATGATTAATCACTTCTTGGAGTAGTGTTTCTGAATTGACTTTATCTCGTTTTTTATGCGTTAATATTTGCAAATCATTCAAAGTTAACATACTTAATAATTTTCCCTCTTCCAGAACCGGAAAGCTATAATAGGGAGAGTTTAAAATAAACTGAGTGGCTTCATTCACCGTCATCGAACTCTCGAGAGATTCAACATTATTGTGCATGATATCAGCCGCAATGAACTCATTAATCATTTTCTGCATTTTTTCTTCGGGGTGCTTCAAATAAATTCCACTGCGTTCTAATAAACGATCATAGAGTGAACCCGGTGAAACGGCTTCTCCAACGAGATAAGCTGTCACTGAAGCAATCATCAGAGGTAAAATCATATTCAGGTCTAAATTCATTTCAGCAATAATCGCGATCGCGGTAATCGGAACCCGAATTGCACCACTGAAAAATGCTCCCATTCCCACTAATGTATAGGTCTGAATCACAACTGATCCCACCGTGAATTCAGCCAGAATCCCAACAATAAATCCTAACGCCGCCCCTAAAATTAAGCACGGTGCAAATAATCCTCCAGGCGCACCCGAACCATACGCTAAAACCGTAAGAATAAAGTAGCCAATCAAGGCTAAAAAAGCCGTTCTTAAATCTTCTTGCCCAGTCCCTAAAAAATCAAGTAGACCGGCCTTATCCATGAAAAAACTGGGAAGTAGTGCAAAGATAATCCCAGAAGTTAATCCAGCAAAGGCAACCTTTAGCGGTAAACGAACTCGAAGTTTTCTATCGTAAAAATTTAAACTAGCGAGAATACTTTGATTAAATAATGCACTCAATAAGCCTCCCAAAATTCCGAGCAGAATAAAAAAGGGAAGATCCGAACTGGAAAACAATGTATCAGAGCTAATTCGTGCCAACTCAGATACATCTAAATTTAGCTCACGGTTCCCAATTAAGCGCGAGACAACACCGCCCACAAAAGACGCAACAATTGCTATTCCCAAAGTGGGACGAGAGACATCTTTCAGCAATTCTTCGATGATAAATAAAACCCCAGTCATGGGTGCATTAAAAGCTGCGGCTAAACCTGCACCCGCACCTGCGGCGATAATTTGTCTTCGTAGAAAACGAGCATGACGAAACCGTTTTCCGAGAGTTAAAGCTAGAGACGCACCCACCTGAACCGTTGGCCCTTCTCGTCCCAAAGCCAACCCCGAACCGAGTGCGAGAATACCACCTGTAAGTTTAACAGCAGCAATTCGTAAACTCAAAGGTTGAGCAACATTGGCGATCGCGGCTTTGACTTGCGGAATTCCACTTCCGGCACTTTCGGGGGCAAAGCGTTCAACCAGCCAACCGGAAATGAAGCCACCAACTACCCCAAATAATGGTAAAACAATCAAAGGAGGAAACTGAGTCGCGAAATGGACTCGCCAGGTTCCGATCACACCCACACCGACTTGAAAGACAATCGCCGCTACTGCGGAAATGACCCCAATTAAACAAGCGGCGAGAAGTCCAAGTTTTTGCGGAGTAAATAGCAGTTGGCGCAGATACGCTAAACGAGTAGAAATAGACCTCATAAGCCTCTTGATTGAGAGAAACAGCAGTTAACCGACAATCCAAAGCTAAACAGGGGAGTTTATCACCTCCGAATTGTGATCCCCCTCACTTTTTTATTACTTTCCCCTCACCTCCGAGTGCCAGATCACCTTGGAACACATCACTTTGTTCTTACTGACAGGGACTCGGGTTCTGCCGTACCTTAAAGAGTATCGCAAAGCCAAATCACTCCTTGCTCTGACATCACCACGAGGTAAACCTAACATGAAAAGCACTATTAAAGCATTCGTCGCATCCGCTATCATCACCGCAGGTTTAGTCGGTAGTATTTCCCAGGTGGAAGCCAAGCCTTCTAATACCTATGTAAGAGATCGGGTCGTTTTTGAAGTTGTTGAAATCAACGCTGAAGAAAACGAATATGGTACCGTGCCGATGGTTGTTCGTGAAACCTACGACTTGGATAATCCCGATCTCTTAGGTGACTATCCTGTTGTTGACACCCAAGTTGTTCAAGTCGCTTCCGAACCCCTAGTTATTTGGAGAGAAACACTTTCCTCCAGCGATCCTAATGGTTCTTATACTCCTGAACGTCGCGCTCACGCTGTGAGCACGCGCCTAACAAATTTAGCAGAATCTTTAGGCATTGAAACCCTAGAAGAAATGTATCAAGCTGGGGTTGTCAATAACGAAATTGTGATCTTTGCTTCCCAAGAAGCGGGTGATGCCAATACTGATAATGTGGTATTCACTTTATCCCCTGGAAACCGCGAACAAGGGGACATCTTTGTTGAACACATGCAAGAATACGGAAATGGAACGGCCAGTGGTGAGCCGCTCTACAACTAATTTCAGGTGCTTATTAAATGGGAGTTGTACTCTAGTTTCCGTATGATATGAGTTCAACAAAGCAACTCCCATTTTTTTCTAATTTTTTTTCTAAATTAGCTCAAGCTTAAGCACAAAATCCACAGCACAAAATCCACAGTTATCTAGGAGAAAGAAAACCATGAAAATTACATTCACTGAAGTCTTACTCACGGCAACTGCTTTGGTAACAACGATTGGTATTCACGCTCAAGTTGAACCTGGAAATGCAGCGAATACAGTTGAGTTGGCATCTTTAAGTCTTGCGAAGCCTCAGCCTTTGGTTCGCGTCTCTTCTCTCCAAAAAAATACGAACAATAACTACTTGTGTCAAAGTGCTTCACTCGGTTTAAACAAGAGTTTAAAATCATCGGGAACATAGATTCAACAAACTCATCTCTCAAATGCCCCTGGCTGTTCAATTGAATTCAGGTTGATTTTCGGGCAACTTAATATTCAAGCAACTTAATATTCAAAACGTAACATTGAAAACAGAAAGATTTGAGTTCAATCCTTACAATTGAATACAAGATTAAAACAAAAGAAAAAAAGTTTAAAATCAAAACATTAAAATTAAAACGTTAAAGATTGACTGAGACTAAGACTTCAAAGCATCACAAAATACATGAATCTAGGACTGCATAGATGAGGAGGAAACATGAAACCGACCACTCAAGAACTAATTTTAATCGTTGATGATAATCCGACCAATATCAAGGTTTTATCAGATTTCTTGAGAGGCTACGGTTATAAAATGTTAGTTGCCAAAGATGGTAATACCTGTCTAAAACGGCTAGAGAAAGTAACTCCAAATTTAATTTTACTCGATGTAATGATGCCGGGAATTGATGGCTTTGAAACCTGTCGCCGTATCAAGGCTTCCCCTACAACCGAATCAATTCCGATTATTTTTATGACGGCTTTAACGGATGGAGTTGATCGCCTCAAAGGCTTCCAACTCGGAGGCGCAGATTATATTACCAAACCCCTCCAACAAGAAGAAGCGATCGCTCGAATTCAGGTACATATTAAACAGCATCGTTTAGTCAGTCAGTTAGAAGAAGAAAATCAATTATTACAGCAGCGAAATCAAGACTGTCAAGAAGAAGTTTGCTGTCAAAACTCGACAAAATCGGCTCTAAGTCTGTCTGAAGAAAAATTTTCTAAAGCCTTTAAACTCAATCCCTATCCCATCACCATCAGTACGTTACGAGAAGAACGATACCTCGAAGCGAATCAATGTTTTTGTTGTTTAACCGGATATCAACAAGATGAAGTAATCGGAAAAACCGCCACAGAACTGAAAATTTGGGTACACGCTGAAGAACATCAAAGCTTCATGACTCAACTTCAATCTCAAGGGAGTTTGTCTAACTATCAGTTTAAATATCGAACCAAATTAGGTCAAATCAAAACCGCGTTTCTATCCGCAGAAATCCTACAGCTTCAAGAACGAGATTGTCTGCTTTCAGTGTATAACGAGATTCGCGATTGTCAACCGTTTTCCACCTCAACTAAAGGGATAAAATTACGAGAATTTATCCCTGAAAGCCGTGAAAATTATAACTTTGTTTCAGTTTCCGAAAGTAATTTCTATCTGTAAAATCTACCTCAACTCACTCAAGATTATGAACACTGACACTTTAATTCTTGAAGCTGAACACCAAGTTCAAGAATACCAAAACCAGGATCTACCTAAGCTCAAGCCTAGAAGCAAAATTCGACAAGCTCAACTGCAATGGCTACAAGAGCAAAATCTAATGATTACTCAAGACGAATTAGAAGCTTTTGAAACCTACAGCTTGATGGTTCGCAACAAACTGAATATTCTCAAAGCGGTTTACCAAGCTTGAAACCCATAAATTGAGAATTATTAATAATTCAAGCTGTTCTCGTATTGTTCAGAGCCTTTCTCATTTTTGACCACCTAATCACCACCCAAGGAGAATTCCAATGAAACTATTCTTCGGAAAAATTGCCGCTGTATTTGCTAGCACCTTAATTACAGGTTTATCGACTTTTGGTAGCTTTGCTTCTGCTACTTCTCCCAATCGTGTTTACTACAGTAATCCTGATTACATCTATCTGAAAAACTCTAAATGTTTGACCTACAATGACTATGGACAAGGTGTAGGAACACTGCAAACCGGTTACTACAAAGTTCGCCGCTACGGAAACTTTAGTAATGGTCAACCCTACGCAGAAGTGTTTGCTGATTTTTCCGCTTCTGGACAAGGCTGGGGAACTGTAAATTTACCCTTTTCTTGTTTAGAAATTAGCAGCAATAGACAGTACAATACAATGGTTCTTGCTGATAGTTCTATTGTTGCAGGTCGCATTCAGACCGATGGCCGTCCGGTTAATCTTCGCACAACACCGAGCCTGGCTTCTTCTCTCGGTTCTCTACAACATGGAGAAACAGTTGAAGTGATCGAAAAAGGTCAAAGCAATAATGGCGAACACTGGTATTATGTCACTTCTGTTGATGGGATGACGGGATGGGTTCCCTCAGAATATGTTTCCTTTGATTAATTGATTTGATTGGTTTGATTAATCTTAAGGTTGAAATCTAATCGGGGTAGGGTGAGAAATGTTCACCTTACCCCAAAAATTTATGCAGGTTCTAATTCCACTGAATAAACCACATCTCCCAACCTAGAATTTTTGTGGGATTGCGGAAGGATTCATCCAGGGCATATTCTACGATCATTCGAGTTGGGCGATCGCTACGACTCCAAATTGTTGCTTGTCCTAAACTAATATCTCCACTCGCAACTCCGTAGGGAATGGTTGGACGCATCTGCTCTGATGTAATGATATAGCACTACGCATTTATTTAATGATTTAATTGATACTTTCACCCTAAAAAAATATTTTTCGATCAATCTTTTGAAAAGTTTCTGCTTCAATACAAACCCAATCAATTAAATTTTCAGACTTACAAATCTGATTTTAATATTATACATTCAGAGAAAATTTAGATTTGTTTTTCTAGATTAAGAAAAGTAAAGAGTTTCAGGTTTATTTAAGATTTTAGCTAATTTTATTCAAATGAATAATTTAATCGAAAGACAATGAACTAAAGAGGAAATAGCTGTTTTTTCGTCAAAACTCTAGAAGCCCTACAATAAAAAACCAGATTTTACAAGAAGACTTATCAACAAAAAAACGTAAATAGTATTGTTTGATACAAACTTAAGCAAATTTTAAAGTATGATTATTTCAGTTCAAGCAAGTTATTTAAGGTTGAAGTTTCAGATCGAGGAATCAAGCATGATCGTTATCTTGAGATTCGCGATCGCACCTCAGTTCAATTGTTTATATTTTCTCTGTTCAGAAAATAAGAGATGTGTTTAAGGAGTGTGACGTTTTTATTGTTCAACAAGTCAATCGCAAAATCGCGACGGCACTAAATTCTAGATTTCTAAATCAGAGTTTAGTTTCGCAAAAATCGTAAGAACACATAGCCCTAAATTCTGTTTAAACTTCATTAAAATTAGCCATGAATAATAACTGTCCCTGTTGCTCAACTTCAATGTTGCGTCACATTCGCTACTCCCAGGTTTACTGGTATTGCTCCAACTGCAAGCAAGAAATGCCGAATTTACTCGACAGAGTTCAACTCAATAGAACACTCAATCCCTTCGGTACAGATTCGGATAAAGTCTCCGTGAAATTTTCAGAAAAAAGCTCAGATCTTCAGCATTCTCAAGGAAAAATTATTCAAAATGCGTTCGGAATGGGGTAAGCTATTGAGTAGGAATCGGATTAAATTTATGATTCCGGCGCGAATGGTGCGTGGAGAGTATATAAGATTGGCTCACGGTCTGAGTCTTGTCAAAATGATTTCTACCTACTCTATAATGACAAGCACTAGTCATCCCATTTTGTAGACTAGCTTAATCTGACATCAGTTGTTTGTGAAGATTTAGGATACTCAAAGATGAAAACGAAAAAATATGCCTTGAAAACAGCAATGAACTACATTGAAAACCGAGGCGATGACCCCGAAGTGATGTCAGTTGAACAATGCTGCGATCCAGATAGTGGTAATCATTACCTGACATTCACCCCAAATAATCAACGCGAAAAGCGAATTGATTGTACCGTTGATAAGCAAGGTAACATTTCGTACTGGGGTATCCGTATTATTCCGCCAGAAGTTTCTGTTCCCAGTTCCAATTCAAGATCTGCTGTCTTAACATCAACAAGATAGATTATTGAATTGACCTCGCCAGATCCTAACCGCAGCCGATGTCAAAATCTCTAGATCCTGATGAATTTATGATTGATCCGGGTATCATGCTTGATGTTCGCAGTCCCGGTGAATATATTCAAGGACATATTCCAGGTGCCGTAAGTTTTCCGTTATTTAGTGACGAGGAACGGGCGTCCGTGGGGATTTGCTACAAACATCAAGGACGAAATCAGGCTGTTGAGTTAGGGTTTGCGATCGCGGGGCCAAAATTTGCAGAGTTCATTGCCCAAGCGAGAGTTCTCGCCCCAGAAGGTCGAGTTCGGATCTATTGTTGGCGGGGAGGAATGCGAAGTAGCGGAGTCGGTTGGGTCTTGGAAATGGCCGGATTTGAGGTCGTTCTCCTCAAGGGCGGATACAAAGCGTTTCGCCGTTGGGGACGTTCTCTATTTTCAGTTCCTCAGAAAATGATGATTTTGGGCGGAATGACAGGGACAGGTAAAACAGAAATTTTGCACGCTTTAGCCCAATGTGGTGAACAAACCCTCGATTTAGAGGATTTCGCCAACCATCGAGGTAGTAGTTATGGGGCTTTGGATCAACCTCCTCAACCCACAACTGAACAATTTTGGAATTTAATTACGATACCTTGGTCTCAGTTTCAACGTCAGCAACCCGTTTGGATCGAAGCGGAAAGTAAACGGATTGGTATTTGCCGAGTTCCCCAAGAAATCTTTGAGCAAATGGAACAAGCACCTGTGATTGAGATTCAACGAACTCGTGAGGAGCGTTTGTCTTTGTTAGTTGACCTCTATGGAACTGTAGACCCACAAGATTTAGTGCAAGCAACAGAGCGAATTCGTAAGCGTCTAGGGGGATTAACCACTCAAAAGGCAGTAGATTTGATTAAACAAGAAAAACTCACTGAAGCGTTTGATCTGATCTTAGATTATTATGATAAAACCTACAAATATGACCTACAAAAGCGTCAAGGCTTTGTTTATCCCATAGATATTTCTGGAAAATCAACTCAAGAAGCAGCAACTTTAGTCTCTCAAACAGCTCAACAGATCCTTTCTCAAAATTGTGCTTAATTGTGATATGGGTTTATGCTGACCTGACTAAGTCGTCCTAGCTAGATAGATTTTATTTTATAGATTTTATAGATCTTATCCCTTTCTCTGAAAACAAGCTCCTCGGTTGCACTGACTGGTCATCAGCTTAAGGTTAATGAGTTTCAGCGATCAGCTAACTCGCCATCTTTTCTTGAACTGAGAGTTTCGCGTGAATTTCTGCTAAGAATGCTTTGTGATCGATAACGGGTTTGGGGATATAGCCATCTGCACCGCTTTTATTGATAAAATATTCTCGGTCATAACGGCTACCGTGAGCAGTCACAAGAATAATCGGTAAGTCTGCCGTTTCAGGATTAGCTTTCAACATCTGTGTAATTTGAATCCCATCAATCACTTGACCGTTGTAGTAGCTATTTTCGAGTGAAATATCCATTAAAATCAGATCGGCTTGTTTCGACTGAGCCAACTCCATCACCGTTTCAACATCCTCTGTATGTTTCGCTGCTAATCCTCCACGTTTGGTCAAAATTCGCTCAAACACTTTCCAATTTATGGGGTTATCTTCTACCACTAAAACGGTTTTTGTCATGGCTTCACCTTCTGATCTCCAAGATACTCTAAGCTGTTCTACTCTATAGTGTGACGGATTCTGCTCTGGAAGTCGATAGGGATAAGTTCAGGAGTTTAGAGCCTGAGTTCAGAATAGGGATGAAAAAGGATAGAAAAGTTCAGGATAGATCCCTAAAGATTGGAGTGATTAGGGGTGTAACCCTCTCCGATGATGACCCCGGATTTTTGATTTGTCAACTTAATACTTCTGAACTTCTGAACTTCTGACTTCTGACTTCATGTGATTACCTCGGATTTTTGATTTGTCAACTCAATATTTCTGACTTCTAACTTCTGACTTCTGACTTCATGTATTGACTTTCCTATCAAGTGCTAGCTATGATAGAACCGGGCTTACTTGCAAGCTTTATAGTTCCAAAATGGATACTATAAGGTTGGAGAAAAATTTGTAACAAGAGACAAGCAAAGTCAAATTTTTAGCGTTGGTATGTCATTGATATTTATATCAATATGTCAATGTAGCTCTAGTATGACATTTTTTGTTGAATTCAAGTGCAGTTAGGAGAATTTCATAGATGTTAAGAAGGTTACAGTCAAGATATACATTTCTTAAAGACTTTAATCTGTACAATTTCATTGTAGGAGAGAAACCCGCAAAAGGCTGGATAGGTTCTCTTGATGGCTTAAGAGCAATTGCTGTTATTCTTGTATTTTTCGCACACGGCTCTAGACTTATTGATGTTCCTGAAAATTTAACCATTTTTGGCTTTTTCTTCAAACCAGCAATGCATTATTTCGGTCGTTGTGGTGTCTACCTGTTTTTTATTCTCAGTAGTTTTTTACTGACTGGGCAATTACTGAGAGAGAAAGTGGACTTAAAAAGTATTCATACTTGGACGAATTATACTTTCAAGCGTTTGATCCGAATTTATCCCCTTTATATATTTATTTTGTTTGTTTACCTGATTTTTCCTGGTTTTAGGTATAATTTTTCTAATTTTGTTAATCATTTATTGCTTCAAGAAGGATTCGGTCACTTTTGGACTATTAGAGTTGAGTTTCAATACTATTTAGTTCTCCCTATAGTTCTTTTCTTAATGGTGTTCATCCTCAACCGAAACTTAATGCTTTCATCAATTGTTTTTACTGTGTTTCTTGTATTAATAGAAGGATTTAACATCATATATCCAGAAGATGCGCAAGGTAATGAAATTGTCTTGCCACACTTACCTATATTCTTAATGGGGTCTCTTGCTGCTTTAGTCAATATGAAGGTTTCTCCTCTCCTGAAAGATGCTCGCCCGCGAACGAGAGTGATTATGGAATTAGTTTCAGGCTCATTACTACTGGCGATTGTTTTCAGCATTCCTAACGTTGTTAGTCGTAACTTATGGAGTTTATTTTCTAGCAATGACTTTGCTAGCCTACCAGCTAGTCACTGGATTTTTACCTTACAGGCATTCTTATGGTGTGTTTTTTTAGTCACACATTTACAAGGTACCGGTTTTCTTAAAAAAGCCTTAAGTCATCCCTCGCTCAGATTAATTTCAACTCTTAGCTTTGGATTATATTTATGGCATATTGCAGTGTTAGGATACATCGAAGCTTACCTTCCTGTTCCCGGAGTTATCAAATTCATTGCTGTTTTTATCATAACTCTTGCAATTTCAGCCACAACTTTTGTTTTAATCGAACGTCCATTTTCAAAATTAAAGTTTAAAACTGTGAAAAAATAGTCGATTAGCTTGAGCTAGATTATGATTGTGTTAATGAAAACATCAAGATAGACACTTTGTAGTCAACTCGAGCAGTCTATTGCTGGTATTTTATGAGGCTGAGGTAGCTTGTCGAGAACTACTCCCGGCAGAATTCGGAATAGGTTTTAAGGCAAAAAAGGTTTCAAACATCTTATCTCCAACCAGATTAATTCTACCTTGCAAATCATCAAGAAATTCATGTAATCCTTTTTGAGTAATTTCATCAATCGTCATATAATCTAGTTCAGCTCTGAGTCGTCCGAGTTCCCGTTCTGCCGGGTTTTGCCATCGTCCAGATACCGTTCCTGTAATTTGATGGAGGGATTGTTCTGCGTGCAGAAAACAGTATTGTATAGAGCGGGGAAACTCTCGATCTAGAACAAAAAATTCAACCACTCCGTAAGGCGTAATTTGATGACGCTTTTGGCATTTTCGGTACATTTCATAAGCACTGGTTGACTTGAGTAAAGCCATCCATTGAATTTCATCAAGTGTGGTCCCAATATCTTCCACAGAAGGAAGGAGAATATAATATTTTACATCTAAAATCCGAGAGGCTTTCTCCGCTCGTTCCAAGAGTCGTCCAATATTCCCAAAATGCCAGCCTTCATTATGAGACATTGTGGCATCCATAATCCCGGCAAACAGATGTCCATTCAGTTTAACTTTATAGAAAAATTCAGGTAAATCGTGAGAATTTAATCCTTGTGCTGCATCCCGAACCATCATATAAAATTCATTCACTTGCTCCCACATTTCTGAAGAAATCACTTCTCGAACTGAACGAGCATTTTCTCGGGCTGCTCTTAAACAAGACAAGATAGAGTTAGGATATTTAGCATCAAAGGTCAGAAACTGAATCACATTTTCTGCGCTCGTTTCTCCATAGCGTTCTTGAAACAGTTTTAAATCTCCAGTAATTACCACTAAAGGCTGCCACTGTTGCTCCAATCCAGCCGGAGAATCTAACAGTAAATTATGGTTAACATCAACAAAGCGAGCAATATTTTCAGCTCGTTCTACATAGCGATTTAGCCAATAAATTGAATCTGCAACACGACTTAACATAGCAATTTTAAGTATTTTTTCGTGATTTTTTCAACAATGGACTCGATTAAGAGTGAGTCCCATTACTCTTTTAAAACCCAAGTATCTTTACTCCCGCCTCCCTGAGAAGAATTTACCACTAAAGATCCTTTCTTCAAAGCAACTCTTGTCAGTCCTCCTGGATGAACGTAAATGTCTTGACCATAGAGAATATAGGGGCGCAAATCAACATGACAGCCTTCAAATTGCTCTTGAATTAAAGTCGGAACACGAGATAAGGATAAAGTGGGTTGAGCGATATAGTTTCGAGGATTCGCTTTGATTTTCTCCGCAAAACTTTGACGTTCTTCTGGGGTAGACTGAGTGCCAACTAACATTCCATACCCTCCCGCTTCATTGGCTGCTTTGACGACTAATTGATCAAGGTTAGCCAAGACGTAATCTAATTGTTCTTTTTCCCAACATAAATAGGTCGGAACATTGGGTAAAATTTGATCTTCATCTAGGTAGTAACGGATCATTTGGGGAACATAAGCATAGATCACTTTATCATCTGCAACTCCAGTTCCTAAAGCATTAGCTAATGCGACTCGACCTTGGCTATAGACTTCCATTAATCCTGGAATACCCAGTAAAGACTTGGGATTAAAAACCAAGGGATCGATAAAATTATCATCAATACGACGGTAAATAACATCGATTCGTTTTAAGCCTTTCGTGGTTCGCATCTGCACATAACCATCAACCACCACCAAATCTCGTCCTTCGACTAATTCTACACCCATTTGTTGGGCGAGAAAAGAATGTTCAAAATAGGCAGAATTATAAATTCCCGGTGTCAAAACAACCACCATCGGATCGGGAATATGAGGAGGGGCTAAATTGAGTAAGGTTTCGAGTAAATGACTGGCATATTGATCAACCGCCTGAATCCCTAATGTGGCAAAAATTTGAGGGAATGTACTTTTCATCACGCGCCGATTTTCAAGTACATAAGAAATTCCAGAAGGACAACGGAGATTATCTTCGAGGATGTACCATTGTCCATCGCGATCGCGAACTAAGTCTGTTCCGGTAATATGACACCAAATTCCTTGCGGAGGTTTTAATCCCATACAAGGTTCTAAAAATCCTTGAGAAGATTGAATAATGCTACTAGGAATGACCCGATCTTTAACAATCTTTTGTTCGCTGTATATATCAGCGATGAATAAATTCAAAGCCTGAATTCGCTGCTTTAGTCCTCTATCTAGCCATGTCCATTCAGAAGCAGAGACAATTCTAGGAATGATATCAAACGGAAAAACTCGTTCAGTTCCCTGATGATCTTCATAAACATTAAAGGTAGCTCCGAGTTTAATTAAAGCCATCTGAGCCGCCTGTTGTCGCATCGTGAGTTCCCCAGGAGAAAGAGAGTTAATGCGCTCGATCAAGAGTCTCGCTTCGGGGCGAGGTTGCCCTTTCGCAATAAAAAGTTCATCGTAGAAGTCCCCGGGTTGGTAGGAATCAAATCGCACTGGATGTTATACCTAATTGCTATCACAACGAAGTGATTGTTCAGCTTAGAAACGCTATATTTTAGTACACTGAATTGAAAAATAGCTTGAGATTTGCCTCCAGAAACAAATCGTTAAAGTGCTAATCCAGTGTTGCTCCCGGCTAACCGATCACTCCCTTGCTAAAAGGGTAGCTAATCATTGACCCAAACGGTGATAAATTTGATATTTTTTAAGGTAATCGGGGTAATTTACAATAATAATAGGCTCGATCGTCATCAAGTTGCTAAAGCTTCCAGAGTGAGCTGTTCGTCATTTGAAGCATCTCAAAAACTCTAGAATTCCAATAGTGCAAGTGTTTAGCAAGTCCTTACACTCTATTTTTAATGTGTAACAGCTTATTGATCTGGGATCACTGGGCACTGTTATGAATCATAATATAAGATAGGGGGCATTTGAATTGATGGGCTGTAACTAATGATACGAAAATGACCCAGCGGACAAGATAGATCAGGATATGATGCCCTAACCTAGAGGTCAGAACTGATACTGAGCAGGTATGCTACATTGGTCGGAGTTATTTGCTCTATTCGTCTATGAAAGCCTAAAGAAAGTATTAAGTTTACGGAAAATAGTATTGAATAAATTTAGTCGAGGATTAACCGATGTCTCTATTTCAAGAAAAGGCAAACCCCTTAAGCTATCACGAAAATTATCCTTGCCCAGTGTGTCGGTGTGGCAACCTTTCCAATATTACCTTAACAGACGCATTTGGTTGTAATGTCTGTCGTCACATTTTTACGATTTATCCGGAAAGACAACTCTTAAAAATGCTAGATCGAGAACCTCCAATTACCTGGCGATGGAACGGTCAAAATTGGAAAGGAGAACATCTCGGAACTCTAGAACTCAGTTGGGTTTACTGGTTAGCCGCTTTGTTTCTTGTGATTTTGCCACCGACGCTGATTGGACTCTCTGCCTTTTTGTTTCCTTCAGTTCCGGGTAGTTTTTGGTCTTGGTTTCCCATTATTTGGACTGTAATTGTCTTTCTTTCTCATCTCTTTCTCGTGTTGTGGATCGTTGCAGAAGCTTATCAATTCCCGCTATTTCTTTATTTGAGAACTCGATGGCAACAGTTGAGATGAATTATGAATTATAAATTATGAATTATGAATGGGAAAAAATGGGGAATAGGAGTCGAATCCTTAACCGGGCTTGACAGCTTGTATCAAGCTGGGTTAAAGTCAGAGATGTGAAAAAAATTCAGAGGATAACAGAGATCCCTATACTGACCTCAATAAATCTTAAGCTTCACAATTTAGAGCAAAATATCTTCCCCTAAGTTGGTAAAATAAACTTCATAAATTTGCCAGTCTGGATTACGAGTTAAGGTTTCTCGCAAACTGCCAAATAAAGCAAATTGTTCACAAGCAGACAACGAATTTAGCGTGCGACGTGAGGTGGTGGCAACTCTCAGGTCAATGATGGCAACTTGATAATAGGAATCAACTTCAACTCGATAACTTAAGGGTAACTCGAAATCCGGTTGAATTTCTAAGGTTTTCGCAACAGCATCTTCTACAGCACGATCTTCGGAAACAGTCACCTTTTCCGGAACTAACTCTGAACAGTCCTGATCGACCCGATAAACAGTGACAGGTATCGTATTAGTCGGGGTTATCGCTTCTTTTAATACCGGGGTCGATGTTGTTTTTTTGGGATCTGAAGTTGTAGATTGACTCACCGTTGTCGCAGGCTCGTTCGTTTCAGAGCGAGTTTCTGTTAATTCGGGTGAAGAATTAGACTCCACTTGCACCTTTGTAGACGTACAACTCCCTAAACCCAATACAGTTAAGCAGATCATGCTGATTGTCAAAATTTGGGAAAATTTGTTCATTGAAACTTCAGCCTCCGGAAACCTTTACTTGCAAATACTCATTTCCAAGTCCAAAATCCGAAATTTCACGGAATTTGCAGGCTGAAAAAGTAGCAGAGACCAACTCTTGTTACAATCAAGTATGGGGTCAGGTGTTTAACACCTCATCAATGATTCAGTTTTGTCTCTGAATCCGAGATATCTATGGATAGCTAATCATCTTTACGGGTATTAATTTTTCGGCTCATGGCTACTACAACTTGGACTCGTCGCCATATCCTGTCTCTGGCTGATTTTGTACCAGCAGAGTACAATACCATCTTGCAAACGGCTTTAAGTTTTCGACAAGTTTTAAATAGCCGCACGAAAAAAGTCCCCGCTTTACAAGGCCAGGTCGTTGCGAATTTGTTTTTTGAACCTTCGACTCGAACCCGTAATAGTTTTGAACTCGCGGCTAAACGGTTATCTGCGGATACCTTGAACTTTGCACCGGGAACCTCATCTCTATCTAAAGGAGAAACAATTTTAGATACTGCGAAAACCTATCTCGCAATGGGAACGAATATGATGGTAATTCGTCATCAAAAGGCCGGAGTTCCCCAAGCGATCGCCGCAGAAATGGATCGCTTGAATACTAATGTTTCTGTCCTCAATGCAGGCGACGGTCAACATGAACACCCCTCTCAAGCCTTATTGGATTTATTTACGATTTGCTTATTATTAGATGCGGAAAATCCTCAAATTGGGTGTTTAGAAGGCAAAAAAATTGCCATTGTTGGAGATATTTTACATTCGCGAGTTGCCCGTTCTAATATCTGGAGTCTGACTGCTATTGATGCCGAATTACATTTAGTGAGTTCGCCTACATTATTACCACAGTTTTTTCAAGCTTTTGGTCAAAAACGGCCGGGGAAATTATTCTTACACTGGGAACTAGAACCCGCTTTAAAAGATGCTGATTTTGTGATGGCCCTACGACTACAACGAGAACGAATGACTCAGCATTTATTACCGAGTTTGCGAGAATATCATCAATATTATGGGATTACTCGCGATCGCCTTAAACTGTGTAAACCGGATGTGAAAATCTTACATCCTGGCCCGGTTAATCGAGGCGTGGAACTGAGTTCAGAGTTAATGGACGATCCGCAATTGAGTTTAATCTCTCAACAAGTCACAAGCGGTGTCGCTATTCGGATGGCCTTACTCTATTTAATTGGGGGTGGCAAACCCGAATCCTAGAATTTGAACTGACGCCAGGGAGAGTAACTCTTTGTGCAAATCAATCGTAACATCCTGACTAAGCTTAACCTGTAGGAAGAAAAAATGAAGATTTTATCAAAACTCAATTTGAAATCGGAACTGGGATTGAGAAGAGGCTAGGACTTGCTAGTCTCTTAATTTATAGTTAAAATTGTTAATATACTTAAAAAAAATCTTGACTCCTTGTTTCCTTTCATTAGAATGACAAGGTTTGTCTAGATTTTTTGGAGTGCCTTTCAGTTGTTTGTTAAAAAAGGAAAATCTTCAGATGGAAAGTGTGAAGAACACTGTCAAAAATATTATCTACCCTCTCATTAAAGCCCAGCCAAATTTTTTGATATTAGGAGCACAAAAAGCAGGGACAACATCACTTTATCATTATTTAATTCAACACCCTCAAATCCTTAAAAATTCTTCATTTAAAGAAGTCTGCTACTTCGATGAGGATGAAAATTATAATAGGGGCTATGGTTGGTATTTGGGTCATTTCCCCTCCCAATTCTCCCAAGGAGATCGGTTGAGTTGTGATGCTTCACCGAATTACCTTTACTACGAAAATGTTCCTAAACTGATTAAGCAAGATTTAGGAGATATAAAAATGATTGCCATTTTGAGGGAACCCGCTTCTCGTGCTTACTCAGCATGGCAAATGTCTCATAGTTTTTGTGATATTGATCATTTAAGCAAATTTTACGATAGTCGCAACTTTACTGAAGCGATTAAGGAAGAGTTTGAACCCGATTTTGATTATCGTAAATATCCATTTCGCTATGACTATGTTGGACGAGGACGGTATCTTGAGCAGATCAAACGTTATCATCAATTTTTCGATCCCAGTCTGCTGCTAATTCTTACAATGGGTCAGTTGAAAAAAGATCGAGCCGGAACGCTAAGTAAAATTTGTAATTTTCTAGAGATTGAAGATTTTTCAACGGATCTGCTTCAAAAACTTGAGCAAGAGCAGTATAATGTTGGTAAATATCACAAAAAAGATAAGAGCCCCGAAGATCAAGAAACAATTCAGTTTCTGAAGGAATACTATGCTCCTTTCAACCATCAACTCTATGAATTCATGGGTTCAGAATACAGTTGGTAAGGGTGAATGCAACAGAAAGTTGGAGATTTTTCATAGGAGTTTTCATGGTCAAAACGCTTGTTAAGAGAGCTGTTTCACAAGTGTATCTGTTGATTAAGTCACAACCAGATTTCCTGATCGTTGGAGTTCAAAGAGCTGGAACGACTTCATTATACAGATACTTACTCCAACATCCTCAAATTATCGTCTCTCACTTTTTAAGAGAAACGTATTATTTTGATCGACCTGAAAACTATAGTAAAGGCTTCAATTGGTATTTAGGTCACTTCCCCTCAAAGTTGAAAAAGGGAGAAAAGTTAACTTTTGAAGCCTCTCCCAGCTATCTTTTTTATCCAGAGGTTCCCAAACGGATTAAGCGTGACTTAGGCGATATTAAGATGATTGTCCTGTTACGAGATCCTGTAGATAGAGCCTATTCAGCCTGGCAAATGTATCACAGCTACTCTGATAATCAACATCAACATTTGAGAGATATAACTGATAACCGCTCATTTGTTGAAGCGATTCGACAAGAACTTAATCCAGAAACAAATCAAGCTCAATATCCTTATAATTACCTCAATCGAGGAAAGTATGTTGAGCAACTAGAGAACTATTACTCCTATTTTAGTCGGGAGAATATTCTACTGCTAAGTTTTGACGATTTTTGCCAAAACCTAGAGTCAATCCTCAATCAAGTCTGTAATTCTCTCGAAATTGAGAGTTTTTCAGGTCAAAAAATTGAGGAATTTAAACAGAAAAAATACGCAGTAGCACCCTATGAAACTCATCCAGAAGATGAACAGGTGCTAGCACAACTCCGAGAGTATTTTGCTCCATTTAATGAAAGGTTGTACAACCTAGTTAATCGCGATTATGGTTGGTCAACGTCAACAACATAGATCACAAGATTGTAAATTGCGATCGCCTTAACAGAAGAGGGCGGCTGCTGAAATTATAGCTCATTTAGCACTATAATCTCGATGCACCCGCCCTATTTTTGTCGCATTCAATCAACTGACTTATAAAATAAAATCAGTAGAGAGGAAGTTGGATTTCCGTTCTCGAACAATTTGAGAAATCAAGTTTTTGTTTTGATTGAGATCTTTCGTTGCCACTAATGTCCGAATTGAAAAAGAGCGCAACGCATCGGAAACGGATAAGGTTCCTTCTGCGGAGTCCTTGCGTCCAGTAAAGGGGAATGTATCCGGCCCACGCTGACATTGACTATTAATATTCACTCGACAAACTTGATTTACCAGTGGATCAATAAGTTTAGCGATCGCATCAATATCTTCACCAAAAATACTCACCTGTTGACCATAATTAGAGTTCACAATATAGTCAATCGGAGTCTCGATATCATCGAAGGGAATTATCGGCACAACCGGACCAAATTGTTCTTCGGAATAGACGCGCATTTTCTCGTTAACTGGATAGAGAACCGCAGGGAAGAAAAAGGTCTCATTCACCATCCCACCCGCTTCATTAATGACTTCAGCACCATGCTGTTTAGCATCTTCAACTAAATCCTTGAGGTATTGGGGTTTTCCCGGTTCAGCAATGGGCGTGAGTTTCACACCTTCTTCCCAAGGCATTCCACATTTAAGCTGACTGACGGCGGCTGTAAATTTCTCTAAGAATTGATCCGCAATTTGTCGATGAATGAAGACAATTTTTAAGGCAGTGCAACGCTGTCCGTTGTAAGATAAAGTCCCTAGAATACACTCTTTAACCGCAACATCTAAATTCGCATGAGGTAAAACAATGGCTGGATTTTTAGCTTCTAGGGCTAAAATAGTCCGCAGTCGATGGGGTTGAGGATGGAGTCGTTCAATACGGTCTGCGGCTTTACTCGAACCAATAAAAGCGATCGCACTGACCTCACCCGAACTCATAATCGGTGGAGTCACTTCCCGACCTGCGCCATAGACGGAGTTAACCACACCCGGCGGAAAGGCTTTTTGAAAGGCTTCGAGTAGAGGACGATTTAATAAAGTTCCGGGTCGGGGCATTTTTAAAATAGTTGTATTGCCCATAATTAACGCTGGAATTAATGTCGTAAAGGTCTCATTTAGGGGATAATTTGAAGGCCCCATACAGAGTACAACGCCTAAAGGAGCGCGTCGAATTTGACCGATAACCCCTTCAGAAATTTCAAACTGGGAACAGCGTCTATCCAGGTCTTTGAGGGCATCAATGGTACTCGCAATATAGTCTAATGTCCGGTCAAATTCTTTAGCAGAATCAGCATAAGATTTACAAATTTCCCACATCAAGAGATTAATGACTTCTGATCGCTTTTCTTTCATGCGATAGGCAAAGTCTTGGACGTGTTCGATGCGTTGTTGTACCGATAATGTTGGCCATAATCCTCGACCGGAATCATAAGCGTTTAAAGCAGCTTGTAAGACGGATAAAGCCGCTTCTTCACTCATTAAAGGGAATTTTCCAATTAATTTGTTACTGAAACCATCAGCCGTTTTCACACGTAAGGGTGAATGTACTTCCTCTTGAGGGCCATCCCAAATTCGTAATTCTCCATCAATTAAATACTCTTTTTGATCCAGAGGGGCTTCTAAACGAAATTCTGCGGGAATGCTGTCTTCTGTCGAGAAAATGCCCTGTATTTGTTGCGGTAAATTCATCGTTACTTAATTTAAGAGAGACTAGGGTAAAAAGTATACTAAAATTAGAAGACTAGGACTGTGACTGATGTTGCTGTTCGATTTCTGTAATATCGTTCAATAAATCTCGAAGAATTAAACTGACACCGCCGCCTGGCTGACTCTCTCGATCCCAACTTTCAATCGGATTCTTTAACTCACCATTGACGAAAGCATTTAATAGTTTTTCTTCCGTTTGCTCATCTTGGCGATATTCTCCCAATGTTGGGCCAATTACATCTTTCCACATCATCTGAACTAATAGATTTGTAGAACCCTTTTCAATACAATCTAAAAAGCATACTAAAATATCGTATAATCGAATTGACTCTCGTACCGTTGGTGGAAATAAATAGTCACAGCCTTCTTTATATTGACAGTAGAAATCAATAAATAAGCTAGAAGTCAAATCAGAATATTTAGATTTTAGCTTCTGAACATTTTCATTTAATTGTTTTGTCGATGTCGTAATATCCATAGATAAACCTCAAAATCTTGAAAGGTTAGCTGTAAATTTTTCGGTCTTTAAGATACAGTTTTGCCTCAAATCAGAGCTTAAAAAAATCGAGATTGCTAGCAACATAATTTTGACCCAATCCTATCAGATGCCTTGTGGCTTCTGCTCAATTTTTATATTTTTTTTTGAATCTATTTTTTGAGGTCTAAAACAGGAGCTTTAAATTTGAAGCGGCAAAGCCGAGTTGATTTTGGGGCTAGAGCATCTGTAACTCAAAGACTAAGAACAGTTTAAGTTTTGATGATCATTTGATGATCTTTGAGGATGACTCCAAGCTTAACAGTAGAACTATGAGAGTAAAGACTTTAAACTTGTTATGATAAAGAAATTCTCATATATAATTCACATAAATCTGAGATTTGTATGAGATCCTGAAGTTATAAAAAAATTACGAACAATTAACTGTTAGTGTCAAATCTTACTCCTTAGTTGGTAACGAATCATGTACTCCTCTCAGTCCAAGCTATTTCAGTTCTATTCGAGTTCTAACAGCAAAGTGTTGCTGCGTCGATCCAGCAAAGAAAAAGCGACTCGACAGTTTATCAAAGGACAATTTCGAGGAATTACGACCTATATCGCCTTAGATAATGAGCGGCGATCGCTTAATAAATAAGGATATGTAGCAATTTCAAATTATTCGTACAGAGGAGGAGCGACATTCAAAGTGGGTGTCGTTTCTGCTATAGTAGATAACCAGAAACAGACTAAACTTCAACACTCGATTTTCAGCCCTAAGTCAGTTGGGGAGGCAAGAATTTTGCAAATTACTTTTCTCGGAACAAGCTCAGGTGTGCCAACGCGATCGCGCAACGTCTCAAGTATAGCCCTGCGTTTGCCTCAACGGGCGGAACTTTGGTTATTCGACTGTGGAGAAGGAACACAGCATCAATTTCTTCGCAGCGATCTCAAAGTTAGCCAAATCACTCGAATTTTCGTCACCCATCTGCACGGAGATCATATCTTTGGGTTGGCGGGGTTGCTGGCGAGTTGTGGTCTAGCGGGAAATGTCAAACGAGTTGATTTGTATGGCCCTCCGGGACTCGAAGAGTATTTGCAAGCCTGCTATCGCTATTCGCACACTCGTATTTCTTACCCCTATACTATTCATCAAGTTCAGCCAGGAGTGGTTTACGAAGATGATGAATATATTGTCAGTTGTGGTGCTTTGAAACATCGAGTCACCGCTTTTGGGTATCGCATTACAGAAAAAGATAAACCTGGACGGTTCAATGTTGATAAGGCGAAGGCGATGGGAATTCCAGCGGGGCCAATTTATGCCAAACTTAAACAAGGTGCAGTCGTCACCTTACCGGATGGTCGAACAATTAATGGTTCTCAATTTAGTGGTGCAGCCATTCGGGGGCGAAAGTTTGTCTATTGTACCGATACGGTTTTTTGTGATGGTGCTGTTGAACTGGCTGAAAATGCTGATGTTCTCGTTCACGAAGCAACCTTTGCTCATCAAGATGCCGATCTTGCCTTTCAACGTTTACATTCAACCTCAACAATGGCAGCACAAGTCGCATTGATGGCGGGAGTCAAGAAGTTAATTATGACTCATTTTAGTCCTCGTTACGCTCCGGGAAATGCAATTTTATTAGACGATTTATTAATAGAAGCGCGTTCTATTTTTCCTAATACCGATCTCGCCTATGACTTTTTTAATTATGAGATTCCTAAAGCTGTAGAAGCAGTCGTGAGTTAAGAAGAGAGATCTTAAAGAGTTAGATGATTACCGCGAACTTTACTTTCTCCTTGCGTTCTGGCTGGGATGATCAGCAAGTAGAGATAATGCTTTACAAATTGCCAGAACATTGAGAATTCCTAAGTCTTAAGAACGTATTTTTACACAAGTTGATTGACTTTAGTGTACTTAAAGAGTGAACCACAAGCCACACGAGTTCGTTCAGCCGCAGCACGCCACAACTCCAGGGCAACTTCGTCTAAATTTTGCCCATCGGCGAGAAGCATTCGCGAAATCATGCTAATTTTACCGAAAGACCAAAACAACCCGGCTTCTAACATATAAGGTTCATGGGTTTCGGCGTGGACTCGAAAATCATACAAAGAATAATCTCGACACCCCAAGGCAATATGCGCCCGTTTAGCGGCATCTGCGAGTTTTTCAAATAGTTCAGGTGTCACGGTTGCGGGACAAACAGGTTTAGCGGTAGGTTGACCCGGTTGTTTTTTGGGTGTACCGTCTGCTTGCAGGTCGTATTTATCATGTACAGTTCGGATCGGATGATTTTCAGGAAATACATATTCAATCATCGGCAGTACCGACAATTCACCGTTTCGTTCTACAACGGCAACCCGCAGTTCTCGCCCAGGAATATAATCTTCCGCTAGCAAGGTTTCATCGAGTTCAAACCCGACTCGCAAGGCTTCCTCTATTTGTTCTGCTTCACGAACTAAGGTCACACCCAAGGAGTTATCTTCCGAGTTCGGCTTGATAATAAAGGGCGGTTGTAGGGTAACGGTATCTCCGGGGCGAAGTTGCTGGGCTTCGGCGACTCGAACACCCGATGCAGCCACAATACTCCGGGTTTGGGCTTTATTCGTGGCGAGGGCAGTACAATTCGAGGGCGAACCTACGACAGGCAAACCCAGCATATCCTCAAAAAATGCCCGAAAACTTGTCATTCCCGGAAAACAAAACAGATGCGGAACAACAACATCAATTTCCGGTAACTGAGAAATCATTTCTTGAAGTGAGAGTTTCTCAGATAAGGCTTCTAAAGATGACCCTAACTGCCAACAGCCATCAGGATGTACGACGGCATAATAACTCTTGACACCCACAGGCTGTACAACTTCTTTTGCATAAATTAAGGAGAGGTTGTAGTAGAAGTCAGAAACACGAGAACCTGCTAAATGTAAGACTCGTAAATTGGGAGTTGTATCAGTTCCTAACGGTGAGATAAGTTGCTCTTGAAGCATATTTTTGACCTCCTATTGAACAAAAAAACTTGAATGGGTTTAAAGATTTTCTTGGGTCTCTGAATTCCGTGAGGTTAAAATTTGAGAGATAATATAAACTAAAATTCCAGCTAACATTCCGGGTAAAACTTCGTAAACTGCGCCAGAAAATTGCAGTCCAACATTCCAAATTAGAGCAGCCAAAATCCCCACAATCATCATCGCGATCGCAATGGGTGTTGTAATGGGTCGTTTCAAAATTCGGACTAAAAATAGTGGTCCTAAACCTGATGCTAAAGCTGACCAAGAGAATGTCACGAGAGCAAATACGCTGTCATTTGCACTCAAAGCAATCGCTACAACAATTGCTGTAACCGTTAATGTTCCAATCTTTGCCCAACGGTAGGATTTCGCAGTTCTGGGAAATAAATCTTGAGTTAATGCCGCAGAACACGAGAGAATTTGAGAATCTGCTGTGGAGATTGTAGCAGAAAATAGCCCCGCTAACATTAATCCGACTAGAACAGCAGGTAATAATTCTAAAGCCAGAAAAGGTAAGGCTAATTCTGGATCGCTTTGGGTTAGTAAATTGGGTAATAAGACTCGCGCTGCTAATCCAATACCAATCGAACAAAATGAAGTTGTTAGCCCACAAGCAATTTTAATATTACGAGTTTTTCCCATATTTCGAGGTGAGTCTAAAGCCATCGCTCGAACCATAATATGAGGTTGACCGACCACACCAAACCCCGCAACAATCCAACCGAATAAAAAAGGGATAAAACCCCATTGCAAATTAGAAGGACTTAAACGCACTAAATTTGGGTCAATTTCCCCTAAATTAGTCCACAGTGTCCCGATGCCACCCCCCGCAATAATTGCCACGATAAATAGCAGAATTAAAGAGCCAATCATTATCGTTGCTTGCACTGCATCCGTCCAAATCGAAGCGCGAATTCCCCCAGAAAAACAGTAAATCACAACAACAATCGCCCCCATCACAATTCCAAGTTGATAATTCCAGCCAAATACAGTATTTAGGGCTTTACTTCCAGCGATAAGTTGAGCCGCAGCGTAAGACCCCAAAAACCCTAACGTAATTAAGCCAGAAACTACTGTTATCCAGCGATTTCCTGTGTTTTGACCTAAGAAGGCGGGAACAGTTTCAGTGTTAGTTTCTTCTGAAAGTTCTCGGAGTTTCTGGAAGCAAAACAGCCAAGCCATATAGTCTCCCAATGCCCAACCCAAGGTTAACCATAAAGAAGATATTCCGCTTGTATAGGCAAAACCGACTTGTCCGATGAATAATAATCCGCTTTGACCTGTTGCCATTGCTGAAAGGGCGGTAAACCAAGGATTAACACTACGACTGGCGAGTAGATAATCTGAGGTTGTACTTTGTTTTTGAGTAGCCGAATAAATCCCAACACAGATAAAAAACAGCAGGAATAAAACGAATGTTATTGCAATTAAGACTTGATCGGTCATAGATTTACGCTTTCGTGGGTAGCACTTTGAACTGAACTCAAACTTCGCAATTCCTAATTCAGAGCTTCCACACTAATGCTTTCATAACTTCTTTTAAGAGTATACCAGCCTATGAAATTTTAATAAAACTTTCTGAAAATGTATAGATTATTTAATTAAGCCAAAAGACTCTTGATTTTTATCTTGTTCTATGATTCTTAACATCTAAGGTTAAGCAAATTTGAAGCAATTGCAATTTAATCTCGTTATCTTATTTGATTCAGGGCGTTAACAAGAACGCCCCGATTTAGCTTAGACATTATTCTAGCGCAAGTGAGTTGACCGTCTCTTGCGGTTTAACAGCAGAGCGACTCAAAACAGTGATATAAATACCGCCGAGTACGCAGGAGAAACCGATCCAGTTATCCACACTGAGGATTTCACCGAATATAATCCACGCAGAAATTGAACTCAAAACAGGCGTGAGTAGATGACAGGTGGAGATAAATTCTGCTGAAAATCGTTTCAAAGCCTTTGCTCCTAAACCCAAGCCAATAATTTGACAAATAATGGCAAGACAGAGAACAGAAAACCAAGCTTCAATGGAATCAGGAAGGAGTCGATCTCCATGAAGAAGAACGACAGGTAACGCCACTACCATTCCGACTAAAGAACAAGCTTGCACAATCTCTTTTGAAGACATTTTGATCTTGAGTTGTTCTACAATCCAAGGATAAGCACCGAGTAGAGCTGCTGAAAGTAGTGCGCCCAAATCTCCTTGTAGATGGCTTCCAGTATCAAACAGATCGTGAAATCCAATCACTAAAGTTCCACCTACTGCGATCGCCATTCCAATTAGAAATTTTTGGTCGATTCGTCGTCTGAGAAATAACCATCCCCATAGTGCCGTGAATATCGGAGTTAAACTATGGATAATAGCGGAGTTGGCGACACTGGTTTGGGTTAAAGACCAAGCCCATAACATCAGTGAAATCGAAAGCAGGGTTCCTAAACTCAACAATAACGCGATCGCTTTGAAAGAATAGGAGGTGGGCTTGCGTTTGGGTAAAGGAACAGGCTGTGGGCGGAGAATTGCTGAAGTCCAATTCCACAGGCTTATGGCAACGGTTGCAATCCAAAACCGATTAAAAATCGTAGAGTAGGGGCTGAGTTCTCCCTCACTCAAACGAATGAAAATGGGTGAGAAAGAGATCGCAACTAAACTAATAATGAGTGAGAGAATTACACCCATCTCTACCGGGGCAGACCACTGTTGTCGCAACCCAATTCTATATAACATTTAAGGAGGTTAGCTGATTGTATGAAGAAGTCTTAATCTCCTCCTAATTCTACCAACTTACCAATATTAAAGTCAATGCGAATCCACCCTTTTAGTTTTCTTAAGTTATCGAGCAACAGTAGAGGAATTTGCCAGTGATGCACCATTAAGAATGGTAGAGGATCTCCTCCCTCAAAAATTGCATCTTTTCCATGAGTAATTTTTCTCATCCAAGCTTGAAGTTTCTCCCCGGAGTCTACTTCTGAAAGTCGCCAAAGTTCATGATACAGCCAGTAAGTCGGCTTACTCTTTGCGAGGGGTGCAATAGGGACTTCATCTTCGCTTTTAGCATCCGTTAAATAGGCATCTGCAACACCCGGATGATTATAAAACATGGTAATTGCAGAATGAATTCTAGGATTACATTCGAGGGGATAAACCGTTCCGTCTGGGGCTTGAATAAAGTCAAAGGAAACTTGTCCAGTCAGGTTTAAAGCTTTGACAAACTTTGTTACCCAAGCCAATATTTCTGGGTTTTCGACTTGTTCATAGTTAACTTGAAAGGGTGAAGAATTAGAGCAACAATGCAGTCGAATTTGACCGTTTCTGACGGTACTATGGGTGCAATATTCTTGACCGCGAATAAACTCCTGCATAATCCAGGGCTTATCCTCACTAATCGGCAATTCCTTGACAAATTGCTCTATTTCTGCATCCGAACTCATCGGTAATTTTGTTAAATCTAAGCGATGAACCGAGTCATAAGGAATGCTTTTAAGGATGTATTGGCTACCATCCTTTTCAAAGTCAAATTCTAGAACTTGTTCAGGTTTCGTAATCAAAAATGACTTCGGAACCGATAACCCCAATTGTCGGGCTTTGTCGATAAAGGTAAACTTATTATCCAACATCTCGGTGATCTCTGTATCGAAATGAATCACCTCGCAATGGGGAGAAAGCAGCGGTTTTGCTAGCGAACAATAGTAACTCTCAACCGGGCTAGTCACGGGAATAAAAACATCAATCTTTTCCCGCTTGACAATATCGAGTAACCCTTGACAAAATCCCTCTGGATCTTTTTTTGGGGCGGGAACAGTATAAAATCCTTCAACGGCATTAGAAAACCGATGTCCTGATAACCAATATTTATGGGTTTCAACCAAAAAAACGGTATGTCCAGCCCGATGAAAACAACGGGCGAGTTGCAGGGCTTTGGTCATTTTACCGCCTGTAACGAGAATCCTTTTCGGATTTTCAGCGATAGTTTTAGGCTGGAAGGGCTTCTGAACTAAATTAATGAACCAAGCTGTTAGAACCAGCGTTAAATTAAACGGAAACGCCAACAATAACAAGAGTAGCGTCCCAATATTCTTTAAAACTACAGATGCCCGTTGTGGTTCTGTAAATAAAAGTTGTGTCATCTCTCAAACTTGTAAACTGTTATTTGGGGAGTAGATAATCTTGCAATCGGTAATAGGCAGTAGGAAATTGGGAGTCGGGAACAGGGAACTTGACAGAGATTTCAGTCTTCTTGAGAAGACTTGAGTAATTAGACAGAGACTTTAGTCTCTGGACACTCCTATGCTTATTTGCGTCGAATTAAAGTTAACCCATCTCGTAAGGGTAATAAAACCTGTTCAACTCGGCTATCATTGGCGACAACTTGATTGAATTCTGCGATCGCTTGTCCGTTGGGTGTGCGTTGATTTTCGGGTAAATAGGGCTGTCCTTGCAGAAGGCTGTTATCGATGCAAATAAACCCACCTTCGGTTAATAAATTTCGGTCTAACAGCAAGTTGAAATAATCGATATATTCCTTTTTATCAGCATCAATAAACACCAATTCAAAGGACTCACCTGCATCTGCAAGTTTTTGCATCGTTTCCAAAGCTGGGGCGACTTCGATTTTGATTTTGTGACCATCTGGTGAAGCATCAAAACAATCACGGGCAAATTTAGCCACATAATCATCAACCTCACAAGCAACAATTTCCCCATCATCGGGCAAGGCTTCTGCCATCGCTAAAGCTGAATATCCGGTGAACATTCCCACTTCTAGAATGCGTTTGGCGTTCATCATGTAAACAAACAGCTTCAGAGTTTGTCCTTCGATATGTCCCGATAACATTTCCTGTTCTAAGTGGCGAACGGTTTCACCATCAGAAAACCGCAAATTCCAAGGTTCTTGTTGCGTTTTTGTAGCGAGTTTAGCTAAAGCATCTGACTCCGGTGTTGTACACTCTTCAAGATATGGGTCTAAACCAGAAGCAAGTTGATAAGCTTGACGAACAGTCTCCGCAAGTTCTGAAGGAATATCACCTTGGTCAATCAGTTGAACGGCTTTTTCAAGTTTTTCAGCTAGGATTCCGAGTGGCGTAACGGGTCTGGCTTTGGGTAAGTTTACAGTGCTGGTCATGGTATTTATTCAATAGTGTTGCAAAAAGTTTCTAACCCTACCCTGAATCTGCCCCCGCGCATCCCCCAATCCCCCTGCTCTCCCCCTTACTAAGGAGGAAGCTAAAGGAGGCTTCGCTTTGATTTATATGGGGGACTTTAAAGTTTATTTCCCCCCAAAGCCTCCCTGATGAAGGGAGGTGCCGAAGGCGGAGGGATTAGAAGCGGAGGGGGCAAAATTAGAGAATTTTGGGATCAAGCTTCGATGGGAAATGTGAAGAACTAACGAACGGCTAATGCTGGTTCAGTTTCGACTTTAACGTAAGCATCTAAACCGTCGCCAGAACGAGGATAGTCAGCACACAAACGCTTATGATCCGCGATCGCTTCTTCGAGTTCTTCGTAGGTGAGATCGTTGATAAAGTGGCAAGTTCCGATGGGACAAGGTACCGCAGCGCGTAGTTGACCATCACGAGTTTGAATGATGGACTCGGTGGCTTTCCACATTAAGTCGGCTTCCATTAGAGGATGATCTAAGGAAAGTCCTAAGCGACTCATTAAGCCGAGAATGCGATCGCGATCTTCGTTGCTGATGTAGCCGCGTTTTGCTGCCAATGTCGCAGATAATGCCATGTCAATATTAACGGCATGACCATGATACAGAGGTACTTCTGGAGTGAGTTCTAAAGTCGGACTCCAGGTATGTCCATAAGCAATAACGCGATCAAGATCCAGTTCATGCAGGTTGGGAACTTCCAACTCTAGCATCCGTTGAATGGCTTTATAAGTCAGGCGATGAGCCACTTCCCGAAGTTCTGGCGTACCATCGACAAAACCAAAGTGAGTCTGCAACAGTTGTTCGCCGTAATCTTCCAAAAGTTTGAAGACTTCAGCTTCAGAAACAACTGCAATTTTGACGAGTTCTGCCATCCCGTTGCGGATTTGATCGACAGGGAGAGTCCGCAGGAAGGAGAAGTCGAGGATTACTTGCTTAGAAGCGTGGTAAGCACCGAGGCGGTTCTTGAGTTTCTTGTGGTTAACTGCAACCTTGATCGCTACACTGGCATCAATTAAGCCAATTAAGGTTGTCGGGATGCGAATATAGTTGGTGCTACGACGATAGGTAGAACAGGCAAAACCTGCAACATCAGTGGTTAAACCGCCACCAATAACTAAAACAGGTTCCTTGCGAACTAAACCGAAGTCAGCGAAGGCATCAATGATGCTTTCAAAGGTTTGAATGGTTTTCGCAGGTTCAGGGATGGAAACGGGGAAGATCCGCAGATCGATATTGTAGTGTTGGAAGTAGGCTTGCATTTGCTCGCCATACAGACGATTAATATTGGCATCAACAACGGCTAAACAACGTCCAAACTTTTGATAAGTTTCTGCAAGTTGAGGGTTTTTGGTATCGAAAGCACCGTCAACATAAAGCAGGCTGAATTCGATTTTTTCATAGCCTTCAACGTGAAAAGCGGTATCGGTTGCTTCAAATTTAGCTTGAACGTGACTCATGGAATTCCACCTAAATTACATAAAGGTTGATCAAACAATGCAACATTTCTCACCAATGCCACGTCTTCAAGTCTTGATGGGTCTGTAGCTTCAATCAATAGCTGGAGTTTATTTCTGGCACGAAAAAACAGCAGGGGCTATTAGGGGAGTGGCTCGCAACCGCATCCTCCTATTGTCAGATATAACTCACTCATGCTATGATTGTCTGCTTAATTAACGAATTAGATTTTCCCCGAATTGAACGCTTGTTCGATTGGGGAGTTTTTTTGCATTACTAGCTTGTCAACATCATTAAACGTCAAAAGTTTGGCATCACTCATTAAGTGAGTAGAACCTTAACTTTTGTGTAGAAAGTTAGACAATCGAACTCTGAAGCCAACGTTTTGGCAAATTTAATTAGAGTTGAGCATGGGAGCAAACAACTCTATGATTCACAGCCCGATCTGAAACTGCTTTCTCCGTCTTGTGGTAACTCTGTGATTCTCATTCTATCGCCAGGGATGACTCACGATGACGACTTATAACTATCGTTTGGCATCGCTTGACGGCTCAAGAATTAAGATTTCATCAAGAATATAAGCGTTGACAATCGCTAGTAGTACAAACCTGAAGTTGCACTTGGTGGAAATGTAAACTAACTTTGGTCGTCAAATCCGAGTATATATAACTAGCTCGGCTTCGGAGTTTTTCGACCGAAGAAAAGAACTGGAGAAGAAAGCGAATAGCTTCTCTCTCGCCCGAGTTTCCACTTCAGTTTACAGCCAGAATTAACCTGCTGATCGGGATTTATGGGTCGTTCAGCAAGTTCAATTTCAAGCAATGCTTCTGATTTGTTTCTACTCACAGGCTTTCTAGTGGGGTCTAATCCCCTACTGAATTTCATTTTCGCTTGATAGTAGTTTAACGCCTGATCATTCCTTTTAATCAAAGTTAATGTAAATTTTAATTAAGATAAAGCCGTTAAAAACATTAATTTTTGTAAAGATTACATTATAACAGCAAGAAGGTCACTCTCTTCTCAAAGATAAATTTTTTTTAATAAACTATTAATACTATTAAGAAAACACGATGAAATTATCCAGATTTCCTGAGATACAAAATCTGGTTTAGTGATAGGTCTGATTACGGAAAGATATCAAAAATGTGTGAGTAGACTAGGTTAAACAAGGAAATCGAACAGACTCATCCCTGTACTGATTTATCTCAATCTCGACTCATTTCTGGAAAACCCGAATACAAGCTAAAGTTATAACTTAGGACTAATGACAGTTTGAATCCAACCTGCTGATTTAGAAAAGAATAGGTTGTTAATGATAATTATTCTAATAAATTCTTACTGAAAATTACCTCATCTCGTGACATTAGAGGTGCTGATCCCGATTAAAAACTGCAATTTATTTCTATTTGAGGTCAAAGATTTAAACGCTCAAGACCCTGACATTGAGAACATTAAGTTTAAATCAGACCGGCTTGTTGAAAAACCTGTTGGGCTGTTAATATTAATCCAGGCAATAAATCATCACTCAAGATTGCTTCATCTCGTTTAGTTTGAGGCGGTGAATCGGGATAAAAAATAGTAATTGTTTTTGCTTTCGGGTCAACAATCCAAACTCTAGATACTCCAGCATTCAAATAATCAATTGCTTTTTCACTCAGATTTCCAAAACTTTGATCGGGTGAGATAATCTCGATTGCTAATTCGGGTGGAACCGGACAAGCTTCATCTATCAATCGTTCTGAAGGTAGGCGATGATAGGAAATATATAATAAGTCTGGAATCGGAACCCAATCTCGATCATTTTTTTTCAGAGTAACCGCCCATTCGATACCAACTTCTCCTTGATTTTGACACCATTGAGTTAAGAGAGTATACAGAGTTCCAGTCAATCGAGAATGAAAACGTTTCGGTGCCATTTTAGGAATTGCTTCTCCGTTCACTAATTCATAGTTCAAGTCGGTTTCCGGACGAGCGAGAAATTCTTCTAAGGTCAGTTGCGTTTTAGTTTTTTCCATCTTATTTTAAAATGAACTCTAACTGTTAAGTCGGAAAATAAAAGATATCAATGCTAACAATTATAGGTTGTGGTAATCTGAATCGATGTGATGATGCAGTTGGAGTGATTATCGCTCAACGTCTACAACAATATCTCACTCAATATCCTGACCCGAACGTTCGTGTTTTCGACTGTGGAACGGCGGGAATGGAGGTAATGTTTCAAGCCAGAGGTAGCCAACAATTAATTATTGTTGATGCCAGTTCTACAGGTTCAGAAGCGGGTGCTGTGTTTGAAGTTCCAGGTTCAGAACTCGAACAATTACCCGAAGCCAGTTACAATTTACATGACTTTCGATGGGATCATGCTCTCGCTGCGGGTCGTCGCATCTTTCAAGATAACTTCCCGCAGGATGTAAAAGTATTTTTAATTGAAGCTGAATGTTTAGATTTAGGTTTAGAATTGAGTCCGGCCGTTGAACAAGCGGCTGAAAAAGTCTTTGAAAGCCTGATTCAAATTATCACCACTTCAGCCGCAAAATAATCCTTACTCAAGGGGTTCATCTGCTTCAGGTGTGATCTCCAACTCTAAGTCTAAATCAGTATATTGTTCGGGAGGATTCAAACAAACATCCAGTAAATCATTAACCCCAACCTCTCGATTGGCTTCTGCTAACCCCAAAACACAAAACGAATACCGTTCAGGTAATAAACTTAATGCACAACTGTTCAATACATTCAAGGCATCAACATCACGACCCACTTTCACGATATGACTCACACAAATTCCAAGTTCTTTCGGCCGTCGAACACTGACACAACCCACCAGTGCTTCTTCTCCACTAATTTGTCCCGTATTGCGAATACTCACGACACATTCAGACAAATCCATAGGACGAATGACTCCGGCACAGGCTTGTGAGGAAAGTTTAGCGGTGATTCCGGCATTGCGTAAGCCTTCAGCACATCTGCGAAAATCTTTCTTGTGGAGTAAGTTGAAAGAAGGAAATGCAGCAACAGGTGTCGCCAACGCACTCACCGTACCCACAGATATCAGAATTCGCCATAGCCAGCGTCCAGTTTGCAGTCTATTCTGGGGAAGTCTGAGAAAAGTCCAACGAGAGAATGAAGAAACCATGGCAAATTTAGAAATAATCGGCGATTGAGAAGCCTTTGCAAGTCAGTTCGGGTTGATCATACCATTACTTTTTGATTGAAAAAAATTAGGGTTGGTTGTTGTGACGGTTTTAATCAACTCTCTAGCGGGACGACAGCGACAGGAGAAACGGCATCGAGGAAAGTCGAAGACGTCAAATCTTTAGGTTTGAGACCCCTCAACCCCAGGCAAAGCATTGGTTTTGACAGAATCTTAACGACTTATCCTGCTAAATTAGAGTATATAAAGAAAGAAAAGCTAATGATTCCTAACTCATAGTCCACAAATAGATTCATTCATTGAAGTTCTTGTACAGCGGAGGTAGACAGGTGAAGAATGGACCCAATCACAATTCTAAATTTTTTGCAGAGGCAGGTGAGGGAAACAACTTGCTTTGGCAATATGTACAAGCGATGAGTCCTGATACCATTTCTCAGTTGTCTAAACCGGGTTCGCCGGATGTGTTTCAAGTCATGGAACGAAATATTGTTGGCCTGTTGGGAAATTTACCGTCAGAACAGTTTGACTTGAATATCACAACCAGTCGCGAACACTTAGGTCGGTTGTTAGCGTCTGCAATGATTAGCGGTTATTTCCTACGGAATGCTGAACAACGCATGAACTTTGAACAGTTTGTAGAGGAAGCCGAAAAGCCGCAAGATAGTTAAGTGTTGGCAATTCTTCTACTTTTTTTGTGACTCGCTCAAGCATTATCTCTAACACTATACCTACGGCTGAACTTGAACCGTTACGGCGATCGCTGTTATCCTGGTATCGCGATCAAGGTCGAGTATTGCCTTGGCGAAACTGCGACGATGCTTACAAGATTTGGGTTTCAGAAATCATGCTGCAACAAACCCAAGTCAAGACGGTAATTCCCTATTATCAACGCTGGCTAGAACAGTTTCCGACGGTAGAAGCCTTGGCGAGTGCTGACTTGCAACAGGTTCTCAAGGTATGGCAAGGTTTAGGATATTATGCGAGGGCGAGGAACTTACACAAGGCTGCCAAAATTGTTGTCGAACAGCATCACGGTATTTTCCCAGACCAACTGGAAATCGTTTTGCAGTTACCCGGAATTGGTCGCACCACCGCAGGCGGAATTCTCAGTTCAGCTTTTAATCAACCGATATCAATTTTAGATGGCAACGTTAAACGAGTCTTAGCTCGACTTACTGCCTTAACCGTTCCTCCTGCAAAAGCATTAAAATACTTGTGGCAACTTTCAGATACTTTACTTGATCGCGAGTATCCAGGAACCTTTAATCAAGCTTTAATGGACTTGGGAGCAACGGTTTGTGTCCCGAAAACCCCAAACTGTCCGCAATGTCCCTGGAAAACCCACTGTCGAGCTTATCTATCTAAGATGGAGCGAGAGGACGGACGTTAGAGCGCGAAGCGTTTAACGGTGAGATGAATTGCGACCCAACAAAAAAACAGAGAATTTTGCTTGGTCATAGAGTTCTAGCTGAACAACACACTCGGATAGAATTATGTTATCATTTTTTTATGCTAACACTAACCTACGAATTCAAGTTAATCCCCTCCCAAGAACAGATTGCCGTCATTGAAGAGATGTTGGCGGTCTGTAGAAAGGTGTGGAACTACGCCTTAAGAGAACGGAAAGACTGGATTAATAGTAGGAAGTGTGCAGTGAATTCTTGTTCTCTGCATCAAGAATACATCATTCCAACGGATGCTCCTTACCCTAACTACAACGTACAAGCCGCCCACCTAACTAAAGCGAAGAAAACGAACCCTGAACTCAAAGCCGTAAATGCTCAAGTTTTACAGCAAGTCCTCAAGACTTTAGAGAGAGCATTTAACAACATGAAAGAGCAGGGTTATGGTTTTCCTCGCTTTAAGAACAAGTATAGAATGCGGTCTTTTGTATTCCCTCAGTTTAAGACCAACCCGATCTCAAGCGATTGCATAAAACTCCCTCAAATCGGATTAGTTCGGATGAGATTATCTCGCCCAATCCCAGAAGGATTTCAACTGAAACAGGTAAGGGTTGTAAGAAAAGCTAGCGGGTATTTTGCTATGTTATCTTTGCAAAGTCCCGTGAGCATTCCAGATACTCCAGCTTCTGGACATCCGTTAGGAATTGATGTTGGACTTGATAAGTTCTTGGCAACTTCTGATGGTGAGTTAATTGAACGACCGAAGTTTTTAAACCAACTACAGAGTAAGCTGAAATTGCTACAACGTAGATTAAAGTTAAAAGTTAAGGGTTCAGCGAATAGACATAAACTCAATCAGAAAATAGCAAGACTTCATCAAAAAGTCTCAGATACCCGAAAAGATTTTCACTTTAAGCTAGCTCATCATTTATGTGACCAAGCTGGAATGATATTTGTTGAAGACCTGGATTTTAGAACATGGGCAAAAGGGATGCTAGGTAAGCATACTGTAGATGCTGGGTTCGGACAGTTCTTCAATATATTGGCTTGGGTGTGCTGGAAACGAGGAGTTTATTTTGGCAAGGTTGATTACCGATATACCAGCCAAATTTGTCCAAATTGTGGCGCACATACAGGAAAGAAAGACCTCTCTGAACGTACACATAAATGTCCGGAATGCCAGTACGAAATTAACAGAGATGTAGCAGCAGCAAAAGTAATTTGTAATCGAGGTATCACTGCGGTCGGGCAGATCGTAGAGCAAATTGACTGTGTAGGCGTTCTGTCGGGGACCAAAAATAGTCTAGCCGGAGTGCCGTTCAAGCAGTAAACCTAAATAGTGATGTTTGGGGAATCTCCCGCTAGAATCTTTGATTTAGCGGCGAGAGGAATGTCAACTAACCTACAACTAGAACTTCCCATGCGTGAAGCCAATCAACCCTTACCTCATAAAATTATCGGCGTTGCGGTTATCTGGAACGAACAAAAACAGATTTTAATTGATAAACGGCCAGCGAAGGGATTACTCGGAGGACTGTGGGAATTTCCAGGCGGTAAACTCGAAGAAAATGAAACCCTCGAAGATTGTATTCGGCGAGAAATTCAAGAAGAACTGGCGATAGAAATTGAAGTCGGATCGCATTTAATCACCATTGAACACGCTTATACACATTTCCGTGTCACCCTAAATGTCTACCATTGTCGCCATATCAGCGGAGAACCTCAACCCCTTGAATGTGATGAGATTCGGTGGGTGACTTTAGATGAAATCGAACAATTTCCCTTTCCCAAAGCCAATGAAAAAATTATTGCGGCTTTAAAGTCTAAGGACTAAGTTAAACTTGCTATTTTTTGTAACCTGTTCCCTGTTTACGGCTCGCCCCGCAGCATAGTCGTTGGGTTTAATGTCCCCTATAACCTACTCCCTAGTAATGATAAACAGGTAAGGTGAAATGGAAACAACTGCCCTGATTGAGTGAAGAATCTACCCAAATTTGACCATAATGGGCGCGAATAATCCGTTTACACAACGATAAACCAATGCCATAGCCATCTTGAGACTCATCTCGTTCGAGTCTGAACCGATCTTGAAAAATGCGATCGCGATTTTCTTCTGGAATTCCTGGCCCGCTATCACAAATACTGATCTGAATCTTTTGACTGGTTCGATGCAAAATTGACACTCGTAGGGTTCCGCCTCTAGGTGTGTATTTAAGGGCATTATCTAAAATATTGACAAAGACTTGACGAATTCGTTCTTGATCTGCATAGACGAAAGGAATGTCACTGGGAATATCTGTCTTCAGTTGTAGAGATTTTCTTTCCAACGAACTATTAAACTCTCCCAGAATCTCCTGACAAAACTCCCCAATATCCAGCTTATCGGGTTGTAGCAGTAATTTAGAGCTTGAACCCGTTGACGTTTGTAAAATATCCGTAATCATCCGATCAATGGTTCGGATTTGATTTCGGGCTTGCTGGATTAACCGTTCCTTGAAGGTTTGAGTCATTCCCACAGACTGTTTTTCCTTGGGGGGATTTTGAGTCGAGATCAGCATGGTTTCCAAGGCTAGAGAGGCTGCGGTGAGCGGGCTACGCAAATCGTGAGCCAAAATTTCTATAATCCGATCTTTAAAATTCAGTTGTTGTTGGAGTTTTTCTCGTTCCTGTTTCAAGCGGAAGACTTCGTCATTGAGTTTCATCAGTTCTGCAACATAAGCCACAGAGGTTAAACTATTGGCGGTATTCGGACTCGCAGACCCAGCAGCAGAAGAGTCTTTATCCAAGCGATAACATTCTGCTAGCGCCCGTTGCCAACGGGGCCACCAATGTTCCAGTTGAGCGACCAAATCGCTACCTGCGAGGATATGACGAGGTTCAGGAAAGATTTTTACGAGGGCAGGCGTTGCCACCAGTTTAAAATATTCTGCCAGATAAGGCTGCTTGCCAACATCAATAACTTGTAGTTCGTAAGCCTCCTCACAGTTCAGTTTTTCTAAAAATGCGCGAATTTCACCGATCTGTTCCTTTGAGCTAGGACGCTGATCGGCGAACAACAGCAGTTGTAAGCACGCCTCTGGATTAGTCGATTTTTCGGGATATACCTGCATGAAATCTGTTTTAAGCAGGGAGTATTTAACGTTTAGGCTGTCTCTCGGATAACAAGAGTTAAGCATTGGCAAGAGTAATATCTAATAGTTTAATTTAAGATCTGCTTTAGATTCCATTTTTTTCGGAGTCAGAAGCGGAAATAGCGCGATTGCACCCTAAAACATAGTTATCTGCGATCTTCAACGGCGATTCAGTAAGACAGGCTACCAGTTCTCAATTCCACGAGAACCAATTGTTTGCGTTTTGAGTCTAACTTAAAAGCGCAAATTATGCGATATTAGGGCATTGAGACGTTAAGGGGAATCGAGAATGTTGGCAAGTTGGCAAAAAAATCTATCACTACAAGTCGTCGTTAAAGTAGCGATCTCATTTTTTATCCTTTGCCTGTTACTCTTGCTACATCGCTATTTCAGCTTTTATGCCTCTTACGACCACGGCATTTTCAACCAAGTATTCTGGAATAACTCGCACGGACGCTTCTTTGAGAGTTCTCTATCTTCAGCCTTATCGACGAACGTTGTTCATCAGGGAGAATACCCCGATGTGTCTTACCATCGTTTGGGTCAACACTTCACGCCCGCGTTACTGCTTTGGCTTCCCCTCTATGCCCTATTTCCCTCTCCTGTTACCCTGATTTTTCTCCAAGTTACCCTAGTTACCGCAGCAGGTCTTGTTTTATATATTTTAGCGCGACATTATCTCGAACCCCCGTTATCCGCTCTGATTACTGTCAGCTTCTACGCCGCCAATGCTGTAATCGGACCAACGCTAGCAAATTTCCATGATGTCAGTCAAATTCCCCTGTTTGTCTTTACCTTGCTGTTAGCGATGGAGAAAGGCTGGTGGTGGTTATTTTGGTTATTCTCAATTTTCATTTTAGGCGTTCGAGAAGATTCTGGAGTGGTGTTGTTTGGAGTCGGTTTCTACATGATTTTCAGCAAACGATTTCCCAAACGAGGAATTGTCGTTTGTCTTCTCAGTTTTGGCTATATCATCCTCCTAACTAATGTGATTATGCCATTATTTTCTGCCGACATTTCCGAACGGTTTATGATGGAGAGGTTTGGTCAATACGCCGAAGGAGAAGAAGCTTCAACCTTAGAGATTATTTGGGGAATTATTAGCAATCCCTGGCGACTTCTGGGCGAACTGTTTACCCCATTTTTTGGTACAGTAAAATACTTGCTGGGTCAATGGTTGCCCCTCGCATTTGTACCAGCAGTTGCGCCTGCTTCTTGGATGATTGCCGGATTTCCCTTATTTAAGCTATTTAGTGCCAAAGGACAATCGGTTTTATCGATCACGATTCGCTACGCCATGACCGTTGTTCCCGGACTATTTTATGGTAGTATTCTCTGGTGGTCAGCCCGACAAAAACAAAATCCAGAAAAACAACTTCCTTCTCGCAAATTCAAACGGTTTTGGTTATTTTGTATTGGCTTATCTCTATTCTTTACTTTAACCTCAAACCCCAACCGTACCCTCTACTTTTTAATTCCCGATTCTGTCGATCCTTGGGTTTATATTCCCATTCCAAAACAATGGAGTCATGTCGCTAAATTCCGCCCCTTACTGTCAGAAATTCCAGCCGATGCCAGTGTCGCCACAACTAACTATATTATTCCTCATCTTTCGGGTCGGCGAGAAGTGTTGAGATTTCCCCAATTTGAACTCCATGATGATACCGGAGAAGTCGTTAAACTCGAATACCTTCTCCTCGATTTATGGCAAATGCAGCAATACCAAGAAGGATTTAAACGAGAAGCAGGTAAACTCCTAGAAATTGTTCCTATTCTCGATCAGTTTATTGCTACAAAAGAATATGGTATTATCGGGTTTAAAGATGATGTATTACTCTGGAGAAAAGGAGTAGCATCCGAGCCACAAGCCCTAGAAAACTGGATACAACTGCGACAGAAACTAGAACCGATTTTAGAGGAAATTAAGTTAAGACTATAGATTAAAACTCGATCTAACTGTGTAAACTATGAAAACTCTTGTATTTGACTTAGATATTTACTCCTATGATATTGATTTCATGGGACACGTTAATAATGCTGTCTATATTCATTGGATGGAAATTGGAAGAACGAAGCTACTCGAAGCAATTGGATTACCAATCCATGAAATTTTGAAGCAAGGATTTGCACCCGTCCTGGTTAACACCAATATTACCTATAAATCGCCCTTATACTTAGGCGATCGCGTTCAAGTCGAGATCTGGCTATCAGAACTGCGAAACGCTTCTGCAAACCTGCAATTTCGGTTTTACAATAGTCAACAGATACTCGCAGCCGAAGGTGTTCAAAAAGGTTTATTTGTGGATACAAAAACTCTCCGTCCTAAACGTCTTTCTCCAGAGGAAAGATCCTTGTTTATGCCCTATTTGGCTTCCAACTCCGAGGAACAAGTATCTAAGACTCAATCAGAGTTATATAAAAAAAAGTGAGTTCAAGGTAAAATGGTTACTCCTTATTCTCAAACCGAAAAAAAAGTTCCACCCCTAGAAAATGGCGATTGCGCTGTCGCGCACGCTTCGCGAATGCCTTTCTCGCCCAGAATTTGAACGTCGCTATACCCAAACGAGCAATCAGCCTAAAATGGAGTTAATCGAAGGAGTCGTTGCCAGCATTATTAACCGGAAACTTTGCAGAAGTATTAGCTGTTTTACAACAGGGATTAAATTCTTTAGAACATACTGAATTTATTGAAAGATGAGCTAAAAAAACTCAGATTTAATAAGTCCCTTTATACTAAGGCGATTGCTTTCTAGTTAAAATTATCCATCCTGTTCAGGAAGTAAAGGATTTAAACTCACCAGTAATGCTGGAATCTCAATAGAAATAACATCCCATAGTATGTCCAAATCAATATTCTTGTAATCATGCACTAAGCGATCTCGTAAACCTGCTACTTCTCGCCAAGGAAGATCAGAATGTTTCTCTCGAAACTCATCTGATAACCTCTTGGTTGCTTCTCCCATAATTGCGATCGCATACATTACTGCTGCAATTGTTTTTTGATCCTGTGCAAACTCAGCTTGAGTCATTCCTGATATAAAGGTAAGAGCATTTCGAGCATAGTAGTCAATGTCGAGGAGGGCTTCTAAATCTTTATCGGTCGTCATAAATAACTTTTGCAGATGAAAGAATGTTGCGTTTTCGTAACCAATTATAACTCTGTTGAATACTTGCTTTTCCAACTAAATCGACTTTCCGACCCAAGAGTTGTGCTAATTCTTCTTCAGCATGAATCAGATCGCGAAAACTCCAACGAACATCAGGTTTGAGTACATACAAAAAATCGACATCGCTATCAACAGTAAAGTCATCCCGTAAAATCGATCCAAATACGGCTAATTCGGCAATTTGCCAACGTTGACAAAAAGTTTGAATAGCATCTATTGGTAACGCGATCGCGAGTTGTTTAAATGTTTCCATTGAGACGGGTGATATACTTAGAAAAACTAGACAAGATCAATTAGTTCTTAATCTGATGATAACAGAAATTAGAGAATCAGAAAGCTAATTCTGCGATCGCTCCAATAACAGCACTAGCAAAGCCAATCACAACTTATTTTGACTTTCCTCACTCTAATCCCTTTCTAGTCAGAAGCTTTAAGCACTCAGTAATTCAATTAACTCCTGCTTTTTCATCTTGCTATATCCTTTAAGTTGACGTTTTTTCGCCATTTCTTTCAACTCTTTAACCGTTAAACGATCAAGATGATCTGGATCTGCGATCGCTTCTGGTAGAGGTTGAGGGATCGCTTCTGGCATGGGTTGAGGTGTTAAGTAAAACACTTCTTCTAAAGCTTTAAGACTTTTTCTCGTAATTTTGCACTTTAGCTTTATAATAGGCTCTAATGTTTTCCAGTATTGACGGGGAGCTTCATCAATGCGGCTAGTTGCTGTCAGGAGATTAACTCCTTCGCATCTTCCGGAAGATTTGCTAATGCTTGTTTAAGATCTTTATAACTGTTCTGAACTTGATCTGAAGAGTCGTCTGGAACTGGATCGGGTAGACCTTTCCGTGTTCTTGTGTTTTCAATCATAACAGTAACTTTTTATTGGATCTATAGTTTGGTCATATTTCTAATTTAACATTTGAATTTCCTTAATAGCATGAACATGAATCACCCAACTGGGTGATCTATCTGTGTGAAGTATGCTAAGTTACCTTATGCTCACGGTGATTTAGAACGCAAGTTGATTATTGGAGAAGACAAAAAAAATTACTTGTTGATGACGGTGGGATATTTGAAGGGGAAACGGGTTCATGCTTGTATTGTTCATTTAGAAATCATTGAAGACAAGGTTTGGATACATCAAGATGGTTTGGAAGATGGAATTGCAGATGATTTGATTGCGGCGGGAATTCCGAAAAATCATATTGTCTTGGGGTTTCATCCGCCAGAAGTACGTCCTTATACAGAATTTGCAGTGAATTAATGTTTAAATATACTTTGAATAAGCGATCGCATATCTATAGATAGCGATACGCCTAACGGCACGCTTCGCGACCAGGTTTAAGATCGAAAGCAATTTGAGTTTCTACTTCCGAATTATCAGCATCACAGTCCGCATATTTCTCAAGAATTGACTGAACAATTTGTCTGTATTTATCTATCTCCATGTGAGAATACTTCTAACTCATATCTAATAGTATTTTCATTACTCCTTTTTGTTGAGCATGGTTAAAGGCTTCTAAACCTTCACTCAATGGATAACGGGCTTGAATGAGAGATTCGACATCAATTTTATGTTCAGCTAACAGTTCTAATGCAGGTGCAAAGGGGCCACAACGAGACCCAATTAAAGTAATTTCATCGACAACTAACGCTGACGCATCGAAGGTTAATTTTCCAGCGTAGGTACTTTTTAGAACTAATATTCCTCGTGGACGTAGGGCTTGATAGGCGAGTTCAAAGCCACTAGGATTTCCGGTACATTCGACGGCAATATCAAAACTTTTCGGCTGAATTGCATCTGCAAATCCTGTTTTTATGCCTCGTTTTTCGAGGTTTTCTAACTTCTCAGGGTGACGACCAACGGCGAGTAAATTACATCCAGTTAAGGCTAAAGTTTGTGCTATTAATTGACCGAGTTTACCATCTCCAACCACCAAAACTCGATGGTCAGGTTGAATCGATATTTGTTGCTGAATTTCTAATGCGGCTGCAACAGGTTCAGTGAAGGTTGCTGCATCAGTAGGAACAGTTTCTGGAACTAAATGGAGATTTTTTAGAGGTAAAGTCAGATAGTCTGCAAAGGCACCATTGCGGTTAACAATTCCTAATACGGTACGATTTTCACAGTGAGTTGGTTGTTCCGTCTTACAAAACCAACATTCTCCACAACTGGCATTAATTTCACCAACAACCCGTTGATTAATTACTTCCTCTGGCCCTTGTTCAATAATTCCGACAAATTCGTGACCCAAAATTCCTGTATAGGGATAATAGCCGCGAATTAATTCTAGGTCTGTATTGCAAATTCCGGCACGTAGAACCCGCACTTTTACCTCATCATTGGGAGGTTCAGGAACGGAAAGATCGTCTCGAAATTGGAGTTGCTGATTTTCTAGCCAAAGTCCTCTCATTGGATCTAATTAGATCAACGACCCTATTATAGCAAATATTAAGTAAGTCGTTGCACTTTAGCACTAGCTTATGTACCTATCTGAACAGAAACTTACTGTTTGATATTCGCTTATTTTTACCTTCTACTCAATTTTAGTAAATTTGAACAATTATCCTAATCCCGCCAGACGTGCTAGAGATAATACTTTAGAACGACCTGCATTTTGTGAAAAATCCAATCCTAGTCGAAAAATTTCACAGATATGGTATTTATCTCCGTCACGAAGAATGACACCATTTCGCTCTAAGACATCAATCTCATCTAGAGACAATTTAATTTCTTCTTGTGTAAAAGGACTTTTTTTATCCTCTGTACTTAAACCTTGTAATTTACGAAAAATATCTTTCAATTCAGCATTTTCTAGTTCAATCTCTTGAATTTTTGCGTCACTACAGCCTGGTAAAGCATCCTTGATAGCAGTCGGAACTAATATCCGATCTTTCCAGTAGGAGTTATTAATTGACTGACTTGCAGCTATATTCAGTAAACGAACTAAATCTCGCGACTGAATTTGTCCATTAAAATCAGAAAGTGCGGTAATAATAAACTTATCAGAGCGGGCTTCTCTGGAGCGATCGCTACCTAATTTTTTACCCCATAGCGGTGTTAGATAGTCAATCAATTCTTCTTGTCTCATTCCCTGAAGTTTCTCCGAACTCGGACTTTGAATAATCTCAATTTTTTTAGCAACCCAAGCCACCAGCCGCAGTGCTTCTTCCCAACTCCAGTTGAGAGCGTAAGGTTGATAACGAGCAAGCATTTGAGCAGAATTTTGAGCGATCGCACTGACAACAAAGTCACGCCGAACGAAAATTATAATACCGAGTGGACGGTTCGGTTGCTGTTCTAGCCACTTGGGAACTTCTTGAAGAAGTGAACGTAAAGCTGTTTGTTGATTGGAATTATTTCTAATCTCTTGAAATAAATCTTCTAAACCGTCAATCACAATAACGACTTGCTGTTTCTTTTCTCCTAAATGAGCAGCAAAATCTCGACCAGCACCCTCAGTTTCTACTTGATACCCAAGACTCCAAGCGATTGTATCAAGCCAAATTTCTCGCCATTGACCTTCGTGAAGTTGAGAATTACAACTATTACGGATGCGATCTTCAATAATCGTATATATTTCATGGTTTGGAAGAGCTAAATCCAAAGCTTTTATTGCTGAATTTCGAGTGGCATTGACAATATCATTAGCTTGTTTTTCCAGATTATTAGATACTAAAAATGGGAATAGTATTGCTGAAACTTGAACTTCATGTTCTCCCACATCTTGAGCAAACTTTTCCCAGCTTTGGCGACGAATCATTTGTAAGAATGTATAAGTTTTTCCCGATCCTTTCGCTCCAACAATCACAGCAATGGGAACTCGAAGACGATAATCTGAAGCTAAATTCCGCAAAGGAGCTGTTGGGAAAAAATCTTCCATTTGTGCCGTTTCCGCATAAATTAACTTTTGGGTTTCATCTCTTAAACGTTCTCTTTGCTGATTCAAATCTGGAGTGCTAACTGGAGGGCTTAATGTTTCTTTTCGATTCGGTAGCCACTCTAATAATGGATGAATAGAATTGACCAGCCCTGAACGCTGAAGCTCTGTGACAACATCTTCCCAACTTTCTGGTAAAACCACTAAATTATCTGCAAATAATGTCTTAATTCTAGTAGGTATCAGTTGCTCATCTTTTTCCAGCAAAGGTTTAATAACTTCTAAGACTTCTGCCTCTTTTTCATCCAGTACACTCTGAAATCCTTGAGCTTGAGGAACTTTTGTAAAAATCCAAGCAGGTAAGGGATCTTCGTCTTGTGTAGAAGGTGCAAGCTTAACGATTAATTCGAGAAGTTCCAGGGTTCCTGAAATTGATTGTGCGCTTAATGTTGTCACAAAAACACGATAAACTCGCGGATCTAAAATTAAGCCTGTTGCTAGCTCTGAAAGACCAGCTCGTAGATCGACAACGACGGCATCCACTTTCAAAACTTTTCCCAAATTCGCTAAAATCTGTGTGAGGAGAAAAGGATTTTTTGCGCCTTGAATTAAATGTTCTGGTCGAATTTCAAGGGAGGTAAATTCCGATGTCGAACGAAATGAAGGCAAGACATAAATCTGATCTACAAGAGAACTCGAAAGTCGATCGGCAACTAACTGAATAGCATTCTCCGCCTCACTAGAAGGGTCGCCATGCGCTAAAGCTAAAAGATCCGCAAATGAAACAGAAGGACTTGGCAATCTCTGCTTAAAAACCCAACTAACTCCAGGTGCTTCTAAGTCACCATCAACCAGGAGAACTTTATATTTTTCTTCTGCAAGAGCTTGTGCCAAAGCCAGCGCATGAGTTGTGCGTCCTACACCGCCTTTAAAAGAGTGAAATGCAATAACGGGCGGACAGTCCTCAGAAAAAGGTTCTGGATGCTGAGTTTGGTCTGTCGGTTGCCAGAGTACGGAAGGTCTAGCCAGACTGGGTATTAGTTTGGGCGTGGGTGGAGATTCTTCTGTTTCTTCTAGTAATATTGGCAGTCTGCGTTCCTTTTCTTGGATACTTTCTAATATAATATAACCGTCTATCAAATCGTTCTCTGAATTGATTCGACAACGAGGATCGTAGGTTTCATTTAACCACTCTTTCGCTTCTTTTTTTGTGCCTGGGCGAATTCCTAAAATTAATTCATCCCAATATCCTCTCGCCCAAACTAACCATTCCGGCCAGTTGTTTTCTTGTTGAAGCCGCAATAAAACATCCTCTACGTCCACCCAAGTATAGAGACGAATGTCTGATGGAATCATCGTATATTCTCCTTTATCCAATTACAGAGATTATTCAGCCATTCAACTAAGTTTTTTTCATCTTGTGCCTTGACTTTTATTCCATATCGCCACACTTGATGAGCGTCTTTAATATCATAACGGCTACCCCCATCCAAGCCAAAATGAGGTGTCTGTGTGTAGACAGAGGAGAGTTGGGAGGCTGGGATTTTCAATTCTTTGCACCATTTGTCTAAATCATGTCCATAAAACTCTTTCTCTGGAATGTCATCAGTTTTCTTTAATCTTCTTCGCTTCAACCAAATACTTTTCACTCCACACTCAGCCGCGTAAAAGAGTAGCAAGTAAGAAGAACAAGAGCCTTGTATTTTCTGAGACTTTCCGATGTGAGCATGAAAGGCTTTCTCCAACTCACTGAAACCAGCAGGGATCATTAATTTATCATTTAGTTAGAGGATTTTATTTATTTTATCACAACAGTTGCATAGGCTCCTAGAAAATATCGGTTTAACTTCCCAGCATTTGTAAGCGATATAAACGAGCATAAACGCCTTCTTTTTTCATTAATTCTTCATGGGTTCCAAACTCAACCAGTTCACCTTGTTTCAAGACTAAAATTTTATCTACATTTCTAATTGTAGAAAGACGGTGAGCAATAATAATCGCTGTACGATTTTCTAAGAGTCGTTCTAAGGCTTCTTGAATTAACGCCTCTGTCATTACGTCTAAGTTGGCTGTGGCTTCATCTAAAACTAATATTTCGGGGTTACGAATGGCGACTCTGGCAAAAGCGAGTAATTGTTTTTGACCACTGGAAAGGTTGGTGCCTCGTTCTCGGAGTTCGGTTTCATAACCTTGAGGTAATTTATTAATAAAAGAAGCAATATTTGTTTTTTCTGCGGCGATTCTGATCTCGTCCATTGAGTAGGTTTCACCGAGAGAAATATTACTTTTGACATCTCCAGCGAAGATAAAACCATCTTGTAATATTACTCCAATATGACGGCGAAGTTCGGCTTGTCGAATATCTCGAATGTCAATTCCATCGACTAATATTCGACCTTGATTCGGTTCATACAGGCGACACAATAAACGAATGACTGAGCTTTTCCCGGCTCCCGTTGGCCCGACTAAGGCGATTTTTTCTCCGGGATGAATCGTAAAGTCTAGATTTTTAATTGCATACTCATTTTCTTTATAAGCAAAGTAAACATTTTCAAATTTAATTTCACCAAATGATTGATTTTTACTCAGCTTGAATTCTTGACGATTTTCTTCTTCTGGATCTCGGATTTCGATGGATTCACTGAGGAGATTATTAATCCGTTCAATGGCGGTTAATCCGGCTTGAATCGCAGTAAATTTATCGGCAAATTGTCGTAAGGGGTCGAATAAACGTTGAGCGAAAAGAATGAAGGAAGATAGAATTCCAAAGCTGAGAGTTCCGCCGACAACTTGCTTTCCTCCAAACCATAATACGGCTCCAATCGCCACTAATGCAATCCATTCTAATGTGGCAGAGACGGCTGAATCATAGAAGATAGTTTTATCGACGGCTTTTATATAATGGTTGTTGTTGGAGCGAAATAAATTAGCATTAAATTCCTCTCGGCGGAAAAGCTGAACGACATTAATTCCAATCAGATTTTCTTGTAATTTTGAGTTGAGATTGGATAGTTCTTCTCTGGCTTTGTAGTTCTCTCTTCGATATTGTTGCTGAAAATAAATAATAACTGCGGTTACGGGAAAAATAGATAAGACGAGCATTAAAGCCAGTCTCCATTCCAGCATAAACATTGCGAATGCAATCACTCCAATGGAAAATAAATCGCTAAGAATTCCAATGGCTCCTGTGGAGAAAACGTCTCCCAAAGCATCAATATCACTGGTGAGACGAGTGATTAATTTTCCGACAGGGGTTCGGTCAAAAAATCGTACAGCGAGGGAGGTGACATGATGAAATAAATCATTGCGAATATCGGCTGTTATTTTCTGCCCAACTTTCTGAACTAAGAATCCTTGCAGGGCTTGAAATAGAAATCGAACGAAAATCGTGATTAAGAGTAGGAAAGCTAGAAAATTCAATCCCTCAGACTGCGACATTGTCTCGAGGAATTTGTATGTCGATTCACCGCGAATTAATGAGATAGCTTGTCCAATCAGAATGGGTTGAATCGCGCCAGAGATAGAGAGGGGAACTAATAAAATCATGGCAATCAGGAGTGTTCCTCGACTGCGTTTGGCGTATCCTCCTAAACGAGCGATGAGTCGCCAATCGGTTTCTCGACTAGATTGATTCTTACGTGTTTCATGCTGGGGAGAGAGGCTGGTCATTAAAAAAAATTTGATATTTTCTGAGTGTTGAACGAGTTAAACGTTCTTAACGGTTTAGAGAATTACCAGAATAACAGAAATACTTTCTATTCGCTTGTTTCTTGTTTTGGACGGGAAAATAATCCTCGAAACCAACTGCTTTTACTCAGGCTATTTCCCCAAATCACAATTCCTGTACCCAACATAAACAGCAACCCCAACCCATTCAATAATACATAAATAGGTTCGAGCTGCTTTCCGAGGTATTCTCCTTCGTGAATTTCCATTAAAAAGTGAACTTGATCGCGAGACAAACCGAACCAACTTTTTCCTAAACGATAAGCTACACCTGTAATTGCTGTAATTAAAAACGGCAACATAATAATCGGTGCAAGTTGACGATGAAACTGGCGCAGAGTACGGAGATTCATCTGAGATTTATGAGTAAAAGACTACTCCTTTAGTCTATCGAACATCTGAGACTTTGTTAATAGTAATCGGTTTATTTAACTCTACAGAATCATTGTAGGGTTGAGTCGGGGTTTGAGGTTGTAGAACGGGTGCTTCTGGCTCGGGTTGATAGGGTTGGTTGTAATCTTGATAGCCGTCATTACTATCATAATTATCGTACCCATCATCATAGCTGCCGTAATCGTTATAACTGTCGTAATTATCATAGCTGTCATAACGTTGCGGTTCCGGCTCCGGTTCGGGTGCTGGAGGATTGAGCCATTCTTGCCAAGTTTGAATTTGAGGTTGAGCGGCGTTGTAAGCACTGGTTCCGTAGGGAACTTTTTTCAATGTCGCGATCGCTTTTGGCAAATCATACACCGACTGATCTAAACCAATTTCTAAAATTTCTTGACCCCATTCTTCAATTAAACGATTGGCTTTATCTCGCCAAGAACTACTTTGAGGAATATTAGAAACGAGCTGAATGGCTTTAACATAACTCCCGACATCACCACTTGTGGCAATACTTTCAGCATCTGCAACATTCTTACTATCTTGCAGTTCCCCTCTCCATTCATCAATCCTGACTTTGGCTTCTTGATACAGTACAATTCCGGGTTTAATTTGTTCGGCGACAGTAATAGCGCGAGTTAAATCCCCATCGGAGGCAATTTGAATAGCTTGATCTAAAATCGGTTGATATTCTAGACGCTGACTTCTTTCCGTCCACTCCGAAATTCGGTTCTGAGCTTCATCATAAAGAGCGCGTCCTTGACGAACTTTTCGAGCTTGAGTAACAGCTTCCTTAAGGGATTTTACATCTCCAAAACTGGCGAGTTGTTCAGCATTTTCTAATACCGGTCGATCCTCAATTTCTTCTATTTTCTGATTCCAACGCACCATTTGCACCTGTGCGTCTTCACCGCGAGGATTTGAAGCCGGAATGGTTCGCAATTCAGCCACAGCGGCTTTGAGGTCTTTAACTCCACCAGAACGCGCTAATTTTCGAGCTTTTTCTAGGGTTGCCACATCGGCGATCGCTTTACGCCAACTGCGAATATATTGTTGAGCTTTATTATGATAGGGGCGATTTCGATTGATTTTTTGAGCTTGAGCGATCGCATCTTTCAGACCTTCTACTGTATCCAAAGATGCGGGAATATGAGCGCGAGCCAATACAATAAAATCCTCCACCTCTTGATCCAGTTTTGCCTGTTTCGGGATGCGCTGTGCCATCCGAATTGAGCGTTGCCAGTCTCCTGTTTTCAAATTTTCTTCTGCTAACTTCAGAGCGGTTTGACTGTATTCTGTAATATCTTTAGTCGCCCGTTCATACAAATAGCTGTCTGAACTAATTTCTTCAACCTTATTAATGGCTTTAATTACATTATCAAAGCCTCCTTCTTTCGCAATTCGTTTAGCTTCTGCTAATTTCTTACTTTCTTCTCGAACAATTTGAACTGAATCTGACAGTTTTTGATATTGAGTGGTTTCCCAGTATTGATTACCAACATTGAGTAGACCTGTAGCTTCTCGGAAGGCTAAGTTCGTTTGTTCTTGACGTAAATGATCTTCGACTTTCTGATAAATCGCCTCTGCATCTTTCCAGATCGATTCCCATTCCACGATCCGGGCATTTACCTTAGCCAATGCTGGGGTATTCTTCGGAACCTTTCTGGCATTTTCTACCGCTTTTTCCAGTTCACCCGCTTGAAACAGATCTTCACTGAGTCCTAAAATATCCATCGACCATCCTTCAATTCGACGGTTAATTTCTGGACGCATCGGGTGCTTTTTCGACAAGCTATCAATTAACTCAATTGCCACCAATAAATCGGGAACAGTTTCCTTACCCGCAGCAGTTTCTGCACAGTATAAACGCAAAGAAGCTGAGGCAATGGGCCAGAATATTTTAGGACAGTTAGGGAGAGAAGGCGATCGCAGCAACATTGAACTTGCTAAATATCCCACGCCTCCAGGCGTCACGACCATCAACACCAACCACACCGGTGCCAACTTCATCAACAATCTACCCTTCGAGGGCTTAGGTGGCGGTGGAGGCGGTTCAGCAATGGGTTCAACGGGCGGGATAACAACAATCATTGTCTCCGCTTGAGGATTGATTTCTGGGGGTTGAGGTTCGGTTTCTGGGGGTTGAACTGATCGTTCTTCCACTCCCGACTCCAACAACGCCCGCAACTCACGAAGTCGTTCCGCACGACTTTTCCGTAGAGACGGAGGTTGGGCGGACAACAGCGGATCATTTTCCGGTTGCGAAGATAATCGCTTTCTCCAGTAGCTTTGTTTGTTGTGCTTTTCACTCATAGGTACGCTAACCCAAAACAGCTCTCACCACACACACCTGACTCCCAAATTGAATTGTAGAAGTGCGGGCAATTATTGATCCCAGGGCAAAGGGAGAAAAGAGGTTCAAGCACAGAGTATAGCAGCCATTGATACAAAATAGCTTCTCCTGGGTGATTTAATTTCTCTTCTCCCTCGTCTGGGTTTAGTATAACCAGGGTTTCGATTTTAGCTTCGATCCCGTTATTTTCAGGTTATTCTACTCAGTTGTGATTCAAAATAGGATCGACCTTTTCCGAATCTTAGGTGAATCGGTTTCGTTTCGCAACTCCTCAATCAATTCAGAGAGATGATCGCGCGAGGCTTGATAGACTTCCCCGCAAAATTCACACTTGGCTTCAGCCCCATTGTCTTTTTCGATCATGTCTTGCAGTTCTGCTTCTCCAAACATTTTTAAAGCATTGAGGACTCGTTCAAAGGAACACTCACAATTAAAACGGACCATTTGGGCTGTCGGTAGAATCTTTAAGTCCAGATCTCCCAATAAATCTTGAAAAATGTCGGGTAACGTTTTCCCCTGGCGTAGTAGGGGCGTAAATCCGGATAAGCCCTCAACACGAGATTCTAGAGTTTTCACTAATTCTTCATCGGTTGCAGCCTTGGGCAGGACTTGTAATAAAATTCCACCTGCGGCTTGTACCCCTTCACTATCAACAAAGACCCCCAACACTAAAGCTGAAGGGGTTTGATCGGAGTTGAGAATATAGTGAGTTAGGTCATCCCCAATTTCACCGGAAACTAATTCAACGGTACTAGAGTAAGGAAAGCCATAGCCTTCATCCCGGACTACATAAACAAATCCATCGTCACCTACTGCGCCCCCGACATCGAGTTTACCTTTGGCGTTTGGTGGCAGTTCAACTTCTGGATTTTCTACATAGCCTCGAACCGTACCATCTAACCCCGCATCCACGAGGACACGACCTAGAGGGCCATTACCTTTGATTTGAATATTAATTCTTGATTCTGGTTGCTTCATACTTGAAGCGAATAACAACCCTGCTGCCATTGTCCGACCTAGCGCGGCTGTAGCAACATAGGAGAGTTTGTGGCGAAGTTTTGCTTCTTCTGTTAAACGGGTGGTAATAACGCCCACTGCCCGAATTCCATCCGATGCCGCCGTCGCCCGAATCAATTGATCAGCCATGTTTACATTTCTTTACACTGCCTATTCTTACTTATTGTAGTTTCTTCTTGAGTCAAGGCTAAGGTTGAGTGCGATTGGCTCCGCCAACAGACGCGCTCTGCGTCAATCGCTTAACATATAAGACAGTGAACAGTGAACAGTCACCAGTTACCAGTTTTTACAGTACACAGTTGTCCATGTGCTGAACTTCTGAACTCTTTTCTTTTAACTCATAACTTTTAAGTCATTATGCTGGGTACTTTTCAACAAAGCAATCTTCGTATTGAAGTCGAGGCGTCAGAAGTGGCGATTCGTGAGAGTTTATTGCGTCCCGATCAACTGCAACAATGGTTATGGCCTCAAAAGTTTTCTCCCGGACTTCCTGAACAGTTTCAAACTGGGATATCTTTTACCAGTTCTATTGGGCCTGTTTCTATTCAGCATTATGTTGATGTCGCTGAGTCAAATTGTCTCCGTTTACTGTTGAGTGGTGGAATTGATGGCTTTCACGAATGGTATTGGGGTGAAGGTTGGGTTCAGTCTCGACTCGAAGGTGTTTCAGTTTTGCCCCTCAATTTAGGTCAAACCTTGAATTTAACCCGATTAAAGGAGTTTCTGAATCAAAAAAACCCTGTTGGGGTAGGTTCACCTTAAAATTCTAGTTTCCCCCTAAAGCCTCCCTTACAAAGGGAGGGCCGTTTCAAAGTCGAACTCAAATTGTGTTTTGACCTCTCCCCCAACCCCTCTCCTAGAAGGCGAGGGGAGGATTTTTAAGTTTATTAAATATCTACCTCTCGACAATATACACCTCAATAAGATGCCCAGGGCTATGCTCGTTTTTGACATCCTCCTCTCCGTGAACGAAGAGGATTCCTAGCAGATAACCTATTGCAAAATATCAAAAATTGATAACTGCACAGGCTTCTCTAGGTGGGTTGACGTTTCTAGAGCTGCTGCTTCTTTAGTCGAAGTCTTACGCCTGCCTCCACGTCCGTTTATAGTCTCCGAAAGCCCTCCGGCGACCAAGATATTCGCTGCCGCGTTTTCATCTCTATCGTGAATAGTTTCACAGTTTAAGCAAGTCCATTCCCGGATAGATAGGTCGAGTTTTCCACCGATAAAACCACAACAAGAACATTTTTGAGTTGTGGGTTCCCATCGGCTAATGACTCGAAAATCACGACCATATTTTTCAGCTTTACCCTCAAGAAAAGTTCTAAACTGTCTCCAACCTAAATTGCTAATCGCCTTAGATAGTTTACGGTTTTTAACCATCCCCGAAACGTTCAAGTCTTCTAGAACAACCACTTGGTTTTCGTTGATTATTCGAGTTGAAAGCTTATGCAAGAAGTCTTTTCGAGTATCTTTCATCCGGGCATAAAGTTTAGCCTTTCTAAGTCTGGCTCTCTCATACCGCTTAGAACCTCGTTGTTTTCTCGACAAGTTTCGGTTAAGTTTTCTAAGACGTTTAAGTTTCTGTTTTAGAGGCTTAGGAGCGTCTATTTTTTCTCCCGAACTCAATACAGCAAAAGTTTTGATCCCTAAATCAATTCCTACATTGTTAGGTGAGTCGGGCAGTGGTTGTTGATTAACTCGGGAATCGAGTTGCAGGCAAGCACGGGATTTTACATCCCGTGAACCTGCAACTTCGACAACAAAACTTAGGAAATAGCGGTTAGCCGCATCTTTAATTAAAGTGACTGATGAAGGTTGAGAGGGTAGAGGTCTTGACCAGACTATCTTTAAATTACCAATCTTGGCTAAAGATATCTTGTCTCCATTTAGTTTAAATCCACCAACTCTAAATCTAGCTGATTGTTTAGCGTTACGTTTTTTAAACTTAGGAGGTCTAACTTTCTTACCCTTTCGCTTGCCTTTACATGACTTGAAAAAGTTATGATAAGCCTGCTCTAAGTCATTAAGTGATTGCTGCAAAGGGATATTAGAAACCTCTTTTAACCATTCTCGCTCTACCGTTTTTTTAGCCTGAGTAATGAACCGTTTCTGGAGTTCAGAATTACTTAGTTTCTTTTCTCCAGACTTGTAGAGTTCAATACAGTGAGCCAAGGCATCATTCCATACAACGCGACAACAACCAAACAGTTTAGCCAGCTTGGTCTGTTGCTCAGTTGTGGGGTAGATTCGATACTGGTATCTTGCTTTCATGCTATTATCATACCATTGGTCTGCCATATCGACAATGGAACTGAGAAAGGAAAGGCACAGCATCACAGACTTAAAGATTCACTTGGTCTGTGTGGTTAAGTACCGAAAACAAATATTAATAAGTGAAAGTCTAGAAGTGATTCATCAATCATTTAAGCGTGTAGCTCTTCAGATGAATTTTAAGTTAATTGAGTTCAATGGTGAAGCCGATCATGTTCATGCTGTTATTGAGTATCCTCCTAAGCTTTCAGTTTCGACTATTGTTAACCATTTGAAAGGTGTTTCAAGCCGAATGTATGGAAAAGCCGGGTACAAGAAACCGTCGGGTACAGCGTTATGGAGTTCTAGTTATTTTTCTACATCTGTTGGTGGCGCACCGCTAAGTGTTCTCAAAGAATATGTCGCCAATCAACGTACACCTAAATAACTGCACATTTAGTTTCGAGGAACATCTGGGATTTCAAATCCCGGATCTTGCCCGAAACGCATTCCGCGTCAAGTTAACCGTCGTGAACGACGGGGCTTGTATCCCGCTTTTATTTCGGTCAAAAACCAGGTACAAAAAAGCGATCGCCAGTTTTGCTGTTAAACTCTCACTGCAAAAAATCGAAGTCCAAAAAGTCATTAGAGTTAGGTGATTGCTATTTTTTCTCAGATTTCAGCTTTTCTGAAGAAAAATGGTGCTAAATTGCCTCTAGTTCGAGGGTCAAGCGCGATCGCAAAAATTGAGAACGAAACAGCCCTCGCCTTACAAAGGGAGGTGCCGCAGGCGGAGGGATGAGAGAGGGTATTCGCCTATACCGGATCAGGTGTACCCTGCTTACAAACAGAGGTGCCGCAGGCGGAGGGATGAGAGGCTGAGAGGGGCAAAGTACAAAATTTTAATGTTGAACTAGAGATATGTATAAATGGTAGGGAAGGAATGGAAAGGGAAATCAAATCTCCTCACCACTCGATTCTTCTAGTTTGTTTCGTTAATCAGGTCTTTAAGTAGAGGAATTATAAGTTTGAAAGCTTGACCTCGATGAGAAATAGATAGCTTTTGTTGGGGTGACATCTCAGCAAAGGTTTTGTGTTCGCTCGGAACGTAGAAAATCGGGTCGTACCCAAACCCGCCACTTCCCTGGGGAGTTTTTAATATTTCTCCTGGACAAATACCCTCTAATTTTAAAGCAATTGAACCATCAGGACGTGCGATCGCGATCGCACAAACAAATTTAGCATTTCGATTCGTTGAGTCGCCGAGTTCTTTTAATACTCGATCAATTCGTTCAGAGTCTGTTGGTGCATAACGAGCCGAGTAAACTCCTGGTGCATCATTGAGGGCTTCAACGCTTAAACCGGAGTCATCTGCGATCGCCCATTGTCCGGTTGCTTGGGCAACTTCTGAGGCTTTTAAGCAGGCATTTTCGATAAAGGTTTCACCTGTTTCCTCAACGTCTATTTCTTCAGGTTTGAGTTGTAACTCGACATCAACTTCTGATAGATAAGCCTTTATTTCTTCGAGTTTTCCCGGATTTCCTGTAGCTACAACTAAGGTTTTAATCATTTTTCTTTCAATTGACGAGTTTCTGAGTTGAGGTAAACAAGATTTTGATCTAGATTAAATAATTCTGAGTCGATCGCTTGATAACCTCCTCGTTTGAAGTCAAAGCCGACTACTGCTTTTAGTTCAGGTATCCAAACACAGCCATAAATTTCCGCTTGAACGATTCCCATTTCTCCGATTAAAATTTGCGGTTGTGGACTAAACGTTCCGGCTAGAGCTGCGTCTATATTGGCGGCTTCAAAGGCTAACAGTTGACCTCGTTCTCGATAAATTATACCTTGTTCTGCACTCCGTTGATAATCTCGTTCATCCCAAGTTGAAACCCGCAAAATAATTTCGTCTGTGTGTTCATCTCGATAAACTTGAGGAAGTTCTAATTCTTCATATCCCACGATCAAACTGGGGTGAACTAATGTCCAAGATTTCAAGTCACTTTCATCTGCTTTCAGCAATGCAATACAAGCGCTAAAATTTACTCTTGTGTTTTCCCTGGGCTTAAGTTTAGCAGCTACGAGCATATAGTAATAATTCTCTATTTTAAAAATATATGGATCGCGCCAAGCATGAGGCGTGCGATCGCCGGGCTTTTGGGTTCTCTGGAAATAGCGAAACTCTGGATCAATTGATTCTGGAGAAAGTCTAAAATTATTATCAACAATCCAGTGTTTTAAATCAGGTGATCGGGCTAATTTTATCGTCTGACCCGCGAAATAATTTCCTGTTGTTCGACGTTCTGTGTAGAACATCCAATAGTCATTATCGGCTATTTTAATGGTACAACCTGTCCAGATTGAGCAGTTTTCCGAACAGGGAATAATATTTTCTTCTTGAAGTTCAAAGGTTTTAAAATCTGACGTAATTGCGTAGGTTAATTGAGAATAAAGATGATGGGTTTCGGTTTGTTTATATTGCCAATCTGCCGACAAACAATAAACATGATAAAGTTTCCGTTGAGGTTCATAGAGATACCAAAAATCCCAGGTGAATCTATTGTTGATCATAGGAAAATAATTATTTTTAAATCAAACAAATTTGTAATACTGTTAATAATTCTAGCTAGTTCAGCCATCATAGATGACCTATTTTCAGCTTCAGCGACCATAAATATGAACTTTTGTTTGTCTTTATTAAGATAAGTATAGATCAAAGAGCCTTTGATTATGTTCAAATCCCTAGAATGGATATCTAATCAAGTTTTTCAACTCTATAATACTTTGATCATATTATTATCTTCCTTTATATAAGCCCTCTCAATATAAAGCTAAAGGATGATTGTGTAAAACTTCTGTAAAATTCCTATAAAAATACGGTTTAGGTGTTGCTTTTATCCGGTTAAGGAGAGTAGTCTGAATTTGGATTGATCCTCCAAGCAAGTTACCGAATATTAACTAACCTGATACCAGGTTGACAGGGAGAGAATCAAGCGACTTTCAGAAAACAATCCCTACATATCAGGTGATTTTTTCCATTCAGCAAGTTGTTCACATCTACCTTATTATTTAACCATGAATCTTAAAAACATCTTCACTCAAGTGACATCTACTGTTGCGACTGCTGTTGTCTTATCTGTTGCGATCGCAGTGGAAGCCCCCAAAGCAGAAGCAGCTTCCTAGGAATTATCTTGGGAAGGAGAAGGTGGCTATACAGTGATGGGAATGTTCAGCTTTAGTAATGATTTACTCGGCGGAATTGTGACTGAAGAGGAACTTGACGATCTAATGATTTCTGTCTTCAATCCCGAAGGAACATTATTAACAGCTTTTGACTACGATTTTCCCAACCCTGATACTTCAGGTGAATTTAACTTTAACTTTGATACTGTTACCGAAACTATCTTTCAGTCTGGTGTCTTTGATGATGAAGACTTTGGTTTTGATTTAGGAATTGATTTTGATGGGGGTGAAACTGGACTAGACTTTTATACCGATGATACAGATGATGGTAATATTGGCATCATTTTAGATGAAATTAGCATTCCTGGAGCCCAACCGGGAGATGAAGGATATGAGTTGATAGATGAAGGTGGTGTCCTCACTGCTACAAAAGTTCCTGAACCTGCTTCTATTTTAGGTTTATTTGCGATCGGGACTTTAGGTGCGAGTTTAACTCGTCAGAAAAAACAAGGAAAATAGTTAAAGATTGGGATGGGTATTAGCTATCTTTACTTTCCGGCTGACTCGATATAATCCCCTTAATTGAGAGCTAGATCAGTTGGCGGAGATTTTAGTTTAGATGGCTCCAAGTTTGATCGAGTCAGCTCTGTTCACAAAAACAGTAGAGACGTTCTCGGTGAACGCCTCTTTTTTTGTGCTGAAGCACAACTACGAGCCAAGTTATTAGTATTTAACTGTTTACTGAAACTACATCAGAGGTCGATAGACATGGTAATCAATACTGGGAAAGATATTGTCAATAGCTTCTACCTTGTCCAGCCAACCGGAGTCAATTTTCTCCTGAAGAACATCCTCAAACAGTTTGTTAAAGCGCATTAGATGAGATTGAGTTCGACGCACGGCGTAGGGAACCATTGTTCCGGTACTCATAATAAAGGCCCAGTCTGAAGATTGAGCCAAAAGCAGTTCTCGTGCGGCTTGGTTGAGGGCGCGGCGTTCGAGTTCGTCTTTGGGTTCTCGACAGGCCATCGTGGTCATACGTTCTGCGGCTTTATGGAGGTGAGGATAAATCCAACTATTACTGTGGTTGAGCCAATATTCATGGAATCCTTTATATCCCCAACTGGACTGAGCGGGTTTGCAGACTTGGTTCGTGGGGTGTTGTTTGAGATAATCCGCTAAATGAATCATGCCATAGGTTTTCTGATCGAACCAAGTTTTGCGGAATAAAAAGTCTAGGAACAAGGGGCCTTCATACCACCAATGTCCGAAGAGTTCTGCATCGTAGGGCGAGACAATAATCGGAGGTCGCTGCATAATACTGTAGAGATGCTCGACTTGCTGCTCACGATTTAACATAAAATCCGCAGCGTTTTCATCCGCCTTTTTTTTAGCCCAATAGGGATCGTATAGCTCTTTTTCAGATAATCCAACTCCAGGACCTGTAATTTTATGATATTTGACGCCTGTGTTCTTCCGCTGGCCATTGGGCATAATGTAGGGCTTAATATACTCATATTCGGCTTCCCAACCCAAATCCTTATAAAATTCTCGATATTCAGGCGACCCTGGATAACCGCGTTCTGAAGACCAGACTTGCTGAGATGATTCATGATCTCGTGCAAATACTGCAACGCCAGATTCAGTGAAAATCGGAGTATAAGTACCAAAACGCGGACGAGGACGAGCGTAGAGAATCCCATGACAGTCTGTGAGAAAATAGCGTAACCCAGCATCGGCAATTTGTCGATCTAAACCATCAAAGTAAGCACATTCGGGTAGCCAAATTCCGCGAGGTGGACAACCAAAATTTTCTTCATAATGTTCGCAAGCGACCTTAATTTGCGCCCACACCGCCTGGGGATACATTTTCATTAAGGGTAGATATCCATGCGTCGCTCCGCAGGTGATGATCTCCAGGTTATCAGTGTCTTGAAATTGTTTAAAAGCACCAACTAAGTCGCCCTGGTAGCGTTCCCAGAATTTTTGAACTTCCTTGAACTCTTGAATGTAGTGTTCAGCCAAGTAGCGAAGATGACCGTTATGTTTATTGCGGACTGCTTCTTGTTCGATGAGTTGTTGGAGAGTGGCGAGATGATGCTCAAACCGTTCTTGTAGTAGAGAATCTCGTAACATCGACACCAATGGTGGTGTCATACTCATGGTGATCTTAAAATCAATGCCATCCCGCTTTAACCCTTCAAACATCTTGATCAGCGGGACATAAGTTTCGATAATTGCTTCAAATAACCATTCTTCCTCTAGGACATAGTCGCTCTCTGGATGTCGGACAAAAGGCAGATGAGCATGAAGAACCAGAGCGAGATAGCCAATAGCCATAATAATTTAACTTGAGTAGAGAGAAAACAGGTAGGGGCTTGCTGATAACTTTACAATATCTTTAGATTTTAAAGCGAAACGTACACACAACAGTGATGATAATCCGGATCTGTAATTCTAGAAGATGGTTCTTAACTCTCAAATTCCTCAAGTAGAGGAGACAGACGGTAAAGCCTTTCTGACTTTTGACTTTTTAGTTGTGTCTCGTTCAGCGTTTAAACAGCCCCTATCTGTCCACAGGTGAAAGTTCTTTATTCGCGCTTCGCTCAGAATACCATGAGTTGGGCGATCGCTGATATTTTTTTTTGTATGGGTCAAAGGTTGATCTTCCTCGGAAAACGCCGATGGCTTGCGGGAGACGGCGAGGTGTTTTGTCACTCGAAGGAACAACCACTGAACCTTCGACGATGAGTTGAGTTGAACCACCTCCATCAAGCATCATCACCTTTTGGCTTCCGAAGGCTTGCAAGATTTTAGCCGCATTCTCTTGAGTCTGTCTCTGAGAAGTTAAAATCAAAATTTGATTGGAATCAGCAACACCAATAAACGTTCTCGGTCGTGGGTTAAACGGATCTTTAGAATACCATTCCTGCATTTTTGTACCGCCATCCGCTCGAATTCCGACAATAGCATTGTCAAAGGGAAAGATATCCTGTTGAAAATTACTCTCTTCTGAAAACGGTAGAATATCAGCCCAATTTTCTGTAATTCCAAGAACAACTTTTTCTCCAGGAAATTCACTCTTTCCCGCATAACCTGTCGTAATTAATGCTCTATTTGCTTGCACAGGAAAAGCCAACTCACTCGGATTTTTGAGGTTAAAAAACTGACCATTACAAACTGAAAATGCTCTTTGACCCTGAGCTTGAGTCAATTCTAACCAGAATTCTTGCAATGTTTGAAGAAGAAAGAGCGGATTTTTACCGCCATAGGCTGCGGTTCTTCCCTCGCCCACCTCTTGACCAAAAAGTAGTTCTACAGATGCACCTTGACGGAGATTGATAGCTTGTACAAAATCACTTTGAGAATTACGATAAAGTTCAATTCCAGTTGTCGTTTGAACTAAGTGAAACGGCTCTAGAATTTTGGGTTCGACTTGGGAATGCAATGGCTTTAGTAAAATTAGACTCAGCAATAGGAGCAGACTCAATCTAAGAAAAAGTTTTCGCACAATCATATAAAATCCTTTTAAGGATACTTGTATCAGAATAAACTGTTGACTCTCTAGATGGACATGAACAATAAATCTGAAACTGCGATCAAGATCTACACCTATTTCGCTGATAATCTGTAGAATCAATGGGTAACAGCTTTGCGATCGCCACTCTATTAGCGATTTCAATGAAAACTTTGCTAAATTTATAGATTGTGTTTAAAATTTATGAGTTGTGTTTAGAAAATATGGGATATGTTTAGAAAACAAATGATCGCAAATAAAAAGGAATTCTTCTCTAGAGTTCGGCTGGGGATTTTCAGCCTTCTCACTTTAATCCTTTGTATTAGCTTAAGTTCTGGTGTTCAAGCACAGATTACTTCTATCTTAGATCTTAAAAAAATTCCAGGAATCAATCAGACTTTTCAGTTTGGTGATACCTTGGGTAATCTCGCTTATGCACCAGTCAAGCTAGATGGATACACACTTTTTAATCTCGCATCACCGATTAGTTACAACGAGGAATCAAACCTAAATCAAAGCATTCCTCCGGCTCAAATTCGAGCTAAACGAGTCGAAAGTATCTTGCAAAGAATTATTAAAGTTGGAACTCCTGATAACTTTCAGGTTAAAATCGGTATACTTAATCACCAAACTGTTATTTTTGCTTCCGATCAAAATTATCCAAATTATAAACAACCCATTGTTACAATCACTCCCTATGAAGCTCAACTCTATGGAAGTCCAATTCAGCAGCTCGCAAAAGCCGGAGCTCAAAAGATCAATACAAGCTTAATCCGAGCTTGGAATGAGCGAGAACCTGAATATTTAAAAAAGCAAAGTATTACAGCATTCAAGATTTTGATCGGAATCATTATAACCAATCTAGTTTTACTCACAATTAAAAAACGATTAAATGCTCGTTGGCAATATCTGAAACATAAAAAACAAGAAGATCATTCAGAACTGAGTGAATTAACAAAAATTCCAGATAATAATGAGGATACTACAGAATATCAACAGCAACTTATAGAAATACAACATCAAAATCTGCGGCTTAGACGACAACGAGATTGGATTTTTCTCTGGCGACTTTTCGTAATTATTGGGATGTTTAGTGTGTGGTTTGTCGGTTTAGTAAATCTATTAAAACTCTTTCCGGATACCAGAGGATTGGGAGTTTGGCTAGAAGGGAAGCCTGCCATTTTAATTGGGATTTGGTTACTAATGGGTTTACTGAAAAAAATTAGCGATCTGGTGATTAGCCGAAGCTTAAAAAGTTGGGCTGAAGATCGCTCACTTAAAGGGAAAACCTCTCAAAGATTTGAATTAAGAATTGAAGCCTATTCAAGTGCTTTACAAGGCGTTACAACGATTATATCAATTGCTTTCGGCTTATATTTAACACTGCTGCTCTCCGAAATTCCTATGGTTACAGTCTTAGCGGGTGCAGGATTTTTGGGACTGATTATTTCATTAGGTGTTCAAGAATTCATTCAGGATGCGTTAACAGGCTTTTTAATTTTATCTATTGATCCCTATACGATTGGAGATTTTATTCGAGTTGGCGATGTGAGTGGAACTGTGGAAACAGTGAATCTATTTTTTACCCAAATTCGCAGTCCAGAAGGAGAACTGATTACTATTCCTCATGGGTCAATGAAAACAGTTCGCAATTCAACAAAAGAGTGGTCAAGATTGAATTTTAAAGTTAAAGTAAACTATGATACTGATGTTGATAAAGTTATTGAAATTATTCGAGTTGTTGCGCTTGATCTATATTTTGATACTGAATGGAGTGGCGTTATTATAGAACAACCTCCCGAATTAATTGGAGTAGAAGATTTAAGTTATGATGGAATTTTAATTCAGGCTTGGATTAAAACTCAACCGAAAGAACAGTGGAATCTAGGTCGAGAATTTCGGCGTCGCTTAAAGCAAAGATTCGATCAAGCCGGAATTTCAATTGGTGTTCCTCGTTTAGAATTGCAATTAGATTCTAATGGTCAAGTGATGAGCCACAAATCATAAACTTTGACCTAATTCTGAGTCCTACGATACATTTTATTTGAGCCAAAACCTCAAAAATTTAAAGGATGAGTCAATTGGGTTTAAGTGGGTTAAAATCTAAGTTAAAATCTAAAAAATCTATAAAGCTAAAGAGGCAAAATTAAGTCTTAACTTTGCCCGATTTTACTAGAGTTTCAATCCCAATCTTCAGCCCATAAACTTGCTAAAATAACAAATCTCATTCTGGGAGTCCAGCCCTCAGCAATATTAAGAATTTATACTTATGATGCAGTCAAAAAGTTCACACTGTTACAATTTTCTAGCAATTCTGCTAGGCTGAATAAATGGGATAGTATACCGCGTTATGAAGCCTGAGATCTGACTGAGCCTTGAGCTTGTGCGTTAAACAAACTTCTCCATCTGGGTTTAGTCGTTTTGTTGCTGGAGAATCAGCAAGTTTTCAGCCTCGGCATTTATACTCAAACGGTATACAGCTTATCTTAACGGAACAGACACCTAATCACTCACCACCTGACATGAACCACCTCAAAGGACTAACATCCATCGAAGTTGAGGCGAGTCGCCAAGCTCACGGCTCCAATATTCTCACACCGCCGGAACGCGATCCGATTTGGAAACAATTTTTAGAAAAATTTGACGATCCGATTATTCGCATTCTCCTCGCCGCCGCTATCATTGCCATTGCTGTTGGTATTTTTGAAGGAAATGCCATTGAAGGGGTTGGTATTATTGTTGCAATTTTACTCGCCACAACGGTTGCTTTTTTTAACGAATATAAAGCTAATCAAGAATTTAATATCCTCAATCAAATTAATGATGAAGTTCCGATTAATGTGATTCGAGATGATAGCTATACAACCGTTCCGAAAAAAGATTTGGTTGTCGGAGATATTGTTTTAGTTGAACTCGGAGAAGAAATTCCGGCTGATGCTCGAATTTTAGACGCCGTTTCTCTGAAAGTGAATGAAGCCAATTTAACCGGAGAATCGGCTTCTGTTAATAAAGTAACTGTCGCAACTTCTGATGATTGGCATGAAGATTTAGCCTATCCACCCGATCAAGTTTTTCGAGGTACCTATGTCACAGATGGACATGGAATTTTAGAAATAATGGCGGTAGGAGATCAAACAGAAATCGGTAAAACGGCTAGTTCTGTTGCTACCCCAAGCGATGTCGAAACTCCCTTGAATATTCAACTTGATCGCCTCAGTCGTTTAATTGGAGTTTTAGGACTTGCGATCGCCATTTTAATCGATATTGCCTTAGTAATACGTGGAATTATTACAGGTGAACTTGCCTTAAATGCTTCACAATGGTACATCGTCAGTTCATTATTAATCAGTCTCACCATTGCTTTAATTCCCGTTTGGATGCCCATTGTTGAAGATGGTATAGAACTAGCTGGATTTAATAAAGAAACAGACGAAGAATCCGAAGAGGAACAGCAGAATCAGTGGCTAAAACCTTTAGGATTAGGATTAACTATTTTTGCAGCAAGTGTGGGAATGGGCTACGGATTAGACTGGATATCGGGTTCTCCAACTGAATGGATACCTCCATCCGTCGCGGCTGAATTTTTGACCTATTTTATGATCGCCGTTGCAGTAATTGTCGTTGCAGTTCCGGAAGGATTAGCACTCAGCGTTACCCTCAGTTTGGGGTATAGCATGAAGAAAATGGCGAAACAAAATAACTTGGTGCGACGAATGCACGCCTGCGAAACTATTGGTGCAACCACAGTTATTTGTTCGGATAAAACAGGAACTCTAACTCTGAATCAAATGCGAATCAGTAACTATGATTTTCCCTGTTTATGGAGTAGTTCGCTGAAAGAAAATCCACTCCTCATCGAAGGCATTTCAGCTAATAGTACCGCCAATCTCGAACGCCATCCGGGAGAAGCGTCTCATCCTTTAGGAAACCCAACAGAAGGGGCTTTATTGCTGTGGTTGGGAGACTCTCATGTTGACTATATAACCTCTCGTGAACAATTTGTCGTCACCCATCAACTCGCATTTACCTCTGAGCGTAAATATATGACCACTTTAGGGATTTCTCCCTCAACAGGTCGTTCAGTTCTTCATATTAAAGGTGCGCCAGATATTCTACTCTCACACTGCGATCAAATTTTAACACCCGCAGGGGTTACTTCAATTCGCCCGGAGGAACGCAAAGAACTTTTAGATGAGTTAAAACTGTATGAAGCGATGGGAAAACGAACTCTAGCTTTTGCCTATATTTCTGAACCGACAATGCAACAGCAAGAGGTAAAATTAGAAGAACATGAAGACATGATTTGGCTGGGATTTGTTGCCATTGCTGACCCCGTTCGAGATGAAGTTCCAGACGCTATACAAGAATGTTTAAAAGCGGGAATTGATGTCAAAATGATTACGGGTGATAGTGTCCTAACAGCTCAACAAATCGCTCAACAAATTGGCATTGCTTCTCAACATGAGAGTTCGGATGCTTATATTACAGGTTCACAGTTGCGGCTAATGGATGATGAAACAGCGAAATCTGTTTTAAAAAATGCTAAAGTGATTGCACGAGTGAGACCGAAAGATAAGCAGAGAATTGTGCAACTTTTACAATCCTTGGGTGAAGTCGTGGCGGTAACAGGAGATGGTACAAATGATGCCGCAGCTTTGTCTCAAGCGCAAGTCGGTTTAGCGATGGGATCTGGAACTTATGTTTGTAAAGAAGCCAGTGATATTATCCTCTTAAATAACTCTTTTGAAAGTGTAGAAAGAGCAGTATTGTGGGGGCGATCGCTTTATCAAAATATTCAGAAATTCATCCTTTTCCAACTCACAATTAATGTCGCCGCTTGTGGAATTGCTTTACTCGGACCTTTTATTGGGATAGATTTACCCTTAACAGTGACTCAACTTCTCTGGGTCAATTTAATCATGGATACCTTTGCGGCTTTAGCTTTAGCCACAGAACCGCCAAGTCAGAAGGTGATGGAAATGCCCCCTCGCGATCCGCAAGCATTTATTATTTCTAAACCGATGGCAGTCAGTATCTTTACGGTGGCTCCGATTTTCTTGGTATTTCTGATTGGATTTTTAGTATATATTCAGCGCGATGATGTGATTACTCCTTATGAATTGTCGCTGTTTTTTACAACATTTGTGATGTTACAATTTTGGAATTTATTTAACGCCAGATGTTTTGGGCTGAAGCAGTCCGCCTTTACCAATCTCTTTGCGAATTGGAGCTTTTTAGGGATTGCGATTGTGATTTTAGTTGGGCAAATATTAATGGTTCAATTTGGAGGATCTGTTTTCAGAACCGTTCCCCTTTGTTTAACTGATTGGATCGTGATTATTGGCGGGACTTCGATTGTTCTTTGGATAGGAGAAATACGTCGATTTTTTGTCCGGTTAAGTTCAGTCAGCAGTGAGCAGTAGACAGTGAGCAGTACACAGGGAAGTTGATAGAGATTTCAATCTTATCCGCGAAGACTTTGATTAATTTAGACAGGGATTCTAATCCCTGCTAAGGAAACAGTACACTGAGAGCGCTAAATCCGCTGGGAGAAATTCCGGATCAGATGTTAGCTTTAAAGTTTGACATTAATAGTATCTGTACTGACCACATGGAACCGATCCCTTTACCGTCTCATATTCATTACGAACTTCTGCTGCAACTGCTCGAACGTAAAACGCGAGTTGCATTGTACAATAATTCTCGACAATATGAACAAGTCAATCAACTGATCATCACCCTTCGCAAAGCCTTCGCCATCCAAAAGCAGTTAGAACAGAGCTGTCAACAGGCAAACTTACCGCTTGAGTCCTGCTGGTCTTTAAATGAGATTAACCCAGAGTCGAATCAAGCCTAATACCCTGATAATCAGATTATGAACTCATAGACACATGAATTAACGGTATGGATGACAAATTAATGCTGATGATTCCGGGGCCGACCCCCGTTCCTGAAAAAGCACTTCTAGCTCTGGCTAAACACCCCATTGGACACCGCAGCGGGGAATTCAGCAAGATTATGGCAGAGGTGACTGAAAACCTCAAATGGTTACATCAAACTCAAAATGATGTCTTGATCTTGACCACCAGTGGAACTGGGGCGATGGAGGCAGGTATCATTAACTTCCTCAAACGTGGCGACCGCGTGCTTTGCGGTAGCAATGGTAAATTTGGAGAACGTTGGGCTGAAGTTGCAAAAGCCTACGGTTTAGATGTCGATGTCATCTCCGCTGAATGGGGTACACCTCTCGATACCGAAACGTTTCGCGAAAAGTTAGAAGCCGATACCGAAAAGAAAATTCGGGCGGTAATTATTACTCATAGCGAAACCTCAACTGGGGTACTCAACGATCTCGAAACCATTAACCGTTACGTTAAAGCACACGGGGAAGCGTTAATTATCGTTGATGCTGTTACCAGTTTAGGAGCGACTCACATTCCTACTGATGAATGGGGCTTAGATGTTGTGGCGTCAGGGTCTCAAAAAGCCTATATGATTCCGCCCGGACTAGCCTTTGTTTCCGTCAGTGCTAAAGCTTGGGAAGCCTACAAAACCGCTGATTTACCTCGTTACTATCTAGATTTAGGGCCGTATCGTAAGTCCGCCGCTAAAGATAGCAACCCGTTTACGCCGCCTGTGAATCTATTTTTCGCCTTGCAAGTGACGTTAAATATGATGAAAGCAGAAGGCTTAGAACAGATTTTTGCTCGTCATCATCGCTTGAAGAACGCCAGTCGGGAGGCAATGAAAGCCTTGAATTTACCGCTTTTAGCCCCCGATGATGCCGCAAGTCCAGCGATCACAGCAGTGATTCCAGACTCAGTAGAAGCCGAAAAGGTGCGCTCAGTGACGAAGAAGCAGTTTGATATTATCCTCGCAGGTGGACAGGAACATCTCAAGGGTAAAATCTTCCGGATAGGTCACTTAGGATTCGTTTGCGATCGCGATATTCTCACCGCCGTTTCTTCCATTGAAGTCGCATTGCGAGAGTTAGGCTACGAAGGCTTCACACCTGGAAGCGGAGTAGCCGCAGCGACACGAGTTTTTGCAGAGTCTTAACTCTTTATTCTTTTTATTGAGGAGACTAAGGGATGGGCAATGCCCATCCCAATTTTTTGAATTTAGGACAAACATTAAAATAAATTTCATATCTGGGCTTTATATACAAGTGAGATCGCATCTCTTGGCTCCAAATACATTTAACTTATGCTTTCTTGCTGAATAAATCTTCAACAATATCTTGTTCAAAGCTTTATAAATTAACATCTAATATTTTACATAAACCTCAGTTGTATGAAGAAAAAAAACAGGGGTTTATGATAAGTTATAGAGCATACGAATAGATTGATCTGAGTTCTATTCAGTTGAATCAGAACTCATTGATTTAAGTTTTGTAAATAAGTTGGTGCATCCAGAAAATATTTCTGATTTTTTGATCTGACCATAAAAAAGAATTAGGAAAATAACAATGGTAGTAGCATCAATCAATTTATCAAACCTTAATGGTAGTAACGGTTTTGTCACTAACGGTATTGGTGAAGACGAGGTATTAAAGGCTGTTAACAGTGCAGGAGATGTCAACGGCGATGGCATTGATGACTTTATTATTGGGAATCGGACAGGCTTTTATGATGATGATTTAGCTGGAAAAAGCTATGTAGTATTCGGTAGTAGTAGTGGGTTCGATGCTAGCTTCGACTTGTCAGATCTTGACGGCAGTAATGGTTTTACTATTAACACCATTGAAACTGGGGACTTATCAGGCCGCTTCGTTAGCGGTGCAGGGGATTTCAATGGTGATGGCATTGATGACATTATTATTGGAGCACCATATGCCGCCAACTCCAATGGTATGGGTTATACCGGAGAAAGTTACGTCGTGTTTGGCAGCAGCAATGGATTTGATAGCAGTTTAGAGTTGTCAGACCTCAATACTAGCGATGGCTTTGTCCTCAAGGGCATTGATTTCGAGGACTTTTCAGGCCGTTCTGTGAGCAATGCGGGAGATGTCAACGACGATGGCATTGATGACATTATCATTGCAGCTTCTAATGCTGACCCCAATAGTAATAGCCGTGCTGGAGAAAGCTATGTTGTTTTTGGTCGTAACAGTGGATTGACAGCTAGTTTGGACTTATCAGACCTAGATGGTAGCAATGGCTTTGTATTGAATGGTATTAATCCTGGTGACTTTTCAGGCGGTTCTGTGAGCAATGCGGGAGATGTGAATGGCGATGGCATTGATGACCTTATTATTGGAGCATCTAGTGCTGACCCTAACGGCAATGAAAATGCAGGAGAAAGTTATATCGTCTTTGGCAGCAGCAATGGATTTGATAGCAGTTTAGAGTTGTCAGCCCTCAATGCTAGCAACGGTTTCACAATTAATGGCGTTGATGCCTTTGACGGTTCAGGTAGATCTGTCAGCGGTGCAGGAGATGTGAATGGCGATGGCATTGATGACATTATTATCGGAGCACCATTTGCTAACCCCAACGGCAATGAAAATTCAGGAGAAAGTTATATCGTCTTTGGCAGTAAAAATGGATTTGATAGTAATTTAGACTTGTCGAGTCTCAATGGTAGCAACGGCTTTGTGCTCAAGGGCATTAATGCAAATGACCGTTCAGCTAGCTCTGTCAGCGGTGCAGGGGATGTCAATGGTGATGGCTTTAATGATGTGATCATTGGAGCACCATTTTTTGCCTTAACTACTGGTCGCCAAAATTTTGGAGAAAGCTATGTCGTTTTTGGCAGCGATAGCCCATTCCCTGCGAGTTTAGATTTATCAGCTATTGATGGTAACAACGGTTTTTTAATTACTGGTTTTGAGCTTGAAATCATTGACATACCATCAATTTCTGTCAGCGGTGCAGGAGATATTAACAGTGATGGTTTTGATGACATGATTATCGGTTCAGGCCAATCTGGAGAAAGTTATGTGGTGTTTGGCTTTAGCACTGATTCTGAGGAAGAAATTAATGGAACCGATGACTCAGATGAATTAGTCGGAACTGAAGAAAATGACACGATTAACGGATTTGAAGGTGAGGATACTGTAGCAGGAAATGCTGGAGATGACCTGATTAATGGCGGTGAGGGTGATGATGTGTTGCGGGGTGATGAAAATCGCCGTGCTTCTGGAGGCGTTGTCGGTGGTGATGATACGATTATCGGCGGTGCGGGTGACGATCGCATTGGGGGCAAAGGCGGAGATGATGAACTCTTTGGCTCTGAAGGTGATGATAGCATCTGGGGTGATGATGGGGATGACCTGATCCAAGGGGGTTTGGGGGATGATCTGCTAACGGGGGATGACTTCTCTGGGGGAAGCGGTTCCGATACGTTCATTCTGGCCACAGGTGAGGGAACGGATACCATTACTGACTTTGAAGTAGGAATTGATCAGATTGATTTAGAGGGTTTGACCTTTGAAGATCTGTCTATTTCTAGTGTGGGTAGCCAGACGGAGATCGCTTTTGGTGATGAAACGTTAGCAATTCTCCAAGGCGTTACAGAAACTCTGACGGAGTCTGACTTCGTTTAGGACCAGAGTTGAAGAGTGTAGGATAGGCAATCCAATATCTCAAGCAGGAATTTCGATTGAGCTCAATTTATCTTAAACTAATAGTGCTCGAATCAAGAGCAGGGCAATTGTATTGAGCGAAATTTTCCCGCCGCCATGAGTTCAACTGTTCTAGTTACAGGTGCATCCGGAAATGTGGGTCGAGAAGTCCTTCAAAGCTTAAAGACCCAACCCGCAAGAATTCGCATTGCTTCTCGCACTCCGAGACAGTCTGAAGATCGAGAAAACCTCTCCACTGTCTACCTCGATTTTCAAGACCCTAGCACCTACTCTCATGCGATCGCTCAATGTCAGTCTATTTTCCTACTTCGCCCGCCTGCGATCGCAAATGTAAAGGAAACGCTGAATCGATTTATTGATGTTGCTCGTGAAATTGGAGTTCAGCAAATCGTTTTTCTGTCCGTCGCTGGGGCTGACCGTAATCGCATTATCCCACATCACGCTGTCGAACAACACCTACAAACGGGTTCTGCTGACTGGACAATCTTGCGTCCTGGCTTCTTCGCTCAAAATATTGGCACTGTATACCGTTCGGATATCATCAACAGCGATCGCATTTATTTACCTGCGGGTCAAGGACGAGTCGCCTTTGTGGACTTGCGAGATGTCGGAAAGGTCGCCGCAGAACTATTACTCTCCTGGAAACCCCACCAAGGTAAAGCTTATACCCTGACTGGCCCGCAAGCCTTTTCATTTGAAGAAGTCGCTCAATCTTTAACCTCAGTATTAGGTCGTACCATTGAATATAATTCTGCGAGTAGTCTGGGCTATATAGGTCATCTTCGTCGTCAAAACAAGCCCTGGCCGCAAGTCATTGTCCAGACACTTCTTCACGTTGGGTTACGGTTTGGACAGGCAGAAGCAGTTGATCCAACTTTAGAACAATTATTGGGGCGAAAGCCTTTGGATGTACAAGACTATATTGCAGACCATGTCCAGTTATGGCATCAGGATTTAGCTTGAATATACCAGGCTAGATAGAAACTAAGAGATGTTCTCAACAGCCTACCCCAAAGAATAAGTGAGGAGAAATTGCTGTAATTCCCTTTGATTTTAAGTTACAGCTTGTTTGAGTCGGGACAAATTTATGGACTCATCATTCATTTCTTCCGAGAATCTACTGAGAGACTGCAATTGCAATGAGTAGCACTCTACATTCACGCTGATCGGTAATTGCACTGAGATTAAGTTTAATAAGTTTATTTGCCCTGGTTTATTCAGGGTTTTTTCGTGTTTTTTGAGGTAAATACTCTTCAGTATAAATACATAAAATCACTTTTTAAATAAACAAAAAATTAATTATTTTATCCGCATACTTAGCTTTTCACTGTTCATTTTTAACAGATAAAACTCTTGATATTTCAGTGATTTAAACGATGTCAAAGCTCTTTTAAACAAAGATAATTGGATTAGTTGAAGCAGCATTTATATCGACATCATGGCAGAATTACAAAGCATTAATCGCGCCGGATCAGTTGTCAGTCAAGGAAAGACATCTCTTAATATTGATCAGCTTCACAGCGAAAATATTTTGTATGGAAATGGGATTAAAATCGGTATTATTTCTGATAGCTTTAACTTAACAGAAGAGGGAATAACGGCAACAGATGATATTAGAAGTGGAGACCTTCCGGGCAGCGGCAATCCTAATGGTTATGTAACGGCTATCAATGTTTTACAAGAAGGAACAAACGGGAAAGATGAAGGTCGAGCAATGATGCAAATTGTTCACGATGTCGCCCCCGGTTCTGAACTGATGTTTTATGGCGTTTCTAGCAATACAGAAATGGCAGAAGCGATAGATGCTTTAGCCGCAGCCGGAGCGGATATTATTGTTGATGATATGGGTTTTACAAATCAACCCTTTTTCCAAGATGGAATCGTGGCTCAAGCCGTTAATCGGGTTACAGAACAAGGGATTGTTTATTTCTCCGCCGCCGGAAATGATGGTCAACGCTCCTATGAAGATGAATTCCGCAACTCAGGTCAAACCTTCACCATTGACGGCGTAACCTACGAAGCTCACGACTTTAATCCAGGTTCGGAGGTTGATGTGTTCAATCAATTTGATCTTGATATCGGAAACCGACTTGGCCCTTTAACTCTGCAATGGGATGAACCCTTCGCCTCTGTCACAAACGGAGTCGGCGCAAGCAGTAACCTTGATATTTTTATTGTTAAAAAAGACTCTTTGAATTTGAGTGAAGACGATATCGTTGTTTCTGGCACCCATAATAATGTCGGAAAAGATCCTCTCGAAACGGTTTCCTTCACTAACAATACTGAAACAAGCGAGTTTCATGTTCTTATCGGTAAACGAGTCGGGTCTACAGAACCCAATCAAATTAAGTATATTAGCTTTTCTAAGGGAGCCGACAACTTTGAGTACGGTCATAACAGTTCTACCATTTTCGGACATCCCAATGCAGAAGGAGCGATCGCCATTGGAGCCACTCACTATATTAATACTCCCGAATTCGGAGTCAGTATTCCCAAAGCAAAAACTACCTCTTCAGTTGGCGGAACACCAATATTAATAGCCGAAGATGGAACTCGCTTAGATGATGCTCTGATTCGTCTCAAACCAAATCTTTTGGGAGTAGATGGAGTAAATACAACCTTTTTTGGGACTGATACTTCAGCCGATAGTGATACACTTCCCAACTTCTTCGGAACCTCAGCAGCAGCGCCACACGCAGCCGGAGTTGCGGCTTTACTCTTAGAAGCAGGAGGCGGTGCAGGTTCCCTTACTCCCGCAGAAATTCGGAGTGTTCTCGAAGTAACAGCACTGAATGCAGATGCTCCAGGAGTGGATTTTCAGAGTGGTTCCGGTTTAATTCAAGCGTCTGATGCGGTTGAGCTAATCGCGCCTCAATCTTCGGTGAGTTCAGGAACAAGCGATCACGATATTTTGACAGGCAGCACCAAATCAGATTCACTTTTTGGGGGTCAAGGAGACGACAATATTTTAGGTCAAGCTGGAGATGATACGATTTACGGAGGTAAAGGAAATGATATTCTACTCGGACGACAAGGCAACGATACTTTAGTTGGTAATATTGGTAACGATGTTCTGATTGGAGGACAAGGCAGTGATTACTTTGCCTTGGGCTTACAAGCAGGTGTTGATGTGATTAAAGACTTTACTCCAGGAGAAGATCTCATCGTTCTCAGTGATGGTTTAACCTTCGCAGACTTAACGCTAAGGGTCAGTGTTCAGCATGGCACAACAATCATCACCGCTCAAAACCAAATTATTGCTGAAGTTGATGGTGTATATAATCTGACTCAACAAGATTTCGTCTCTATCTAAAATGTGCGGACGTAAGCTTAGTTGTCGCGCTCAATCGACGGTTTCAGCTAAAATGGTGAGGAATCTATTGCTCCGACGCGATCGGTTGATCTCTAGAATATTCCTACGCAGGTACTAAGACAACAATGGTTTCTGAACGCGAACGCACATTACCGACTTTTGAAGCTGATTCTGCTTGTATTACTCGTGAAGAAGGCTTAACCCTCTACGAAGATATGGTTTTAGGTCGCTTATTCGAGGATAAATGCGCCGAGATGTATTACCGAGGTAAAATGTTCGGTTTTGTTCATCTCTATAACGGTCAAGAGGCAGTCTCCAGTGGCATTGTTAAAGCCATGCGCCTCGATGAAGATTTTGTGTGCAGTACCTATCGCGATCACGTTCATGCCCTCAGTGCAGGAGTTCCGGCTAGAGAAGTGATGGCTGAACTCTTTGGTAAAGAAACAGGATGTTCTAAAGGACGGGGCGGTTCGATGCACATGTTCTCCGCTCAACACCGACTACTCGGCGGGTTTGCGTTCGTAGCAGAGGGAATTCCAGTGGCGACAGGTGCCGCTTTTCAAACCAAGTATCGTCGAGAAGCTCTGGGTGATGAAAATGCAGATCAAGTCACCGCTTGCTTCTTCGGAGATGGAGCTTGCAATAATGGTCAGTTCTATGAATGTTTGAATATGGCAACGCTGTGGAAATTACCAATTCTTTTTGTGGTGGAAAACAATAAATGGGCAATTGGTATGGCTCACGAACGGGCCACTTCAGATCCTGAAATTTATAAGAAAGGCCCGGCTTTTGGGATGCCAGGATATGAAGTCGATGGCATGGATGTTTTAGCTGTTCATACTCTGGCTAAAGAAGCAGTTGCTCGCGCTCGTGCTGGAGAAGGGCCAACCTTAATCGAAGCTCTGACCTATCGTTTCCGAGGTCATTCTCTAGCTGACCCAGACGAACTGCGTGATAAGGAAGAAAAAGACTTCTGGTTTTCTCGCGATCCGATTAAAAAGTTAGCGCAGCATTTGACTGAATATAATTTAGCAACTGCGGACGAGTTAAAGGAAATCGATCAAAAAATTCAAGCTGTTGTCGATGATGCAGTAGAATTTGCCGAAAACAGTGCCGAACCCGATCCCAGTGAACTGTATCGTTTTATATTCGCTGAAGATACCTAATCACTCGTAAATCAGGTTAATTTAAAACCCTCTCAACTCAAGTTTCAAGAGGGTTATAAACTTATTCTTTGAGTTAATACTCAACCTTTCAAAAGTTGACATCTTCAGGCTTTCAAAACCTGGCTAACTTTCTACTGCGTTAATTCATATTATGATCAGACTGTGTACTGTTTCTTAATGTTAACGATTAAAAGGGAATTGGATCGTAGTCAGGATTTTCGGGATCGGCAGTCGGTTCAAAATCCGGTTGAGATTCAACTTCAGACGGTGGGGGCGACATAGGTTCTGAGCTAGGAGTTCCGCTAGAGGTACGACTACGAGAATTGAAATCAAGCACGTTACTGGGGGCGGATGTTGCTTCTTCTGTCTCCTCCATGGATGGAGAAGTACCTGCGGGGATATCCAGTTTATAAATTTTCTGAGCCGTGAGTTCAGCCCGTTTTTCTTTAAATCCTTCTTGGCGTTCAATCAGATTCATTCCTAAACGACCTTCAACAATTACATAATCGCCCGGTTGATATTGTTCATTAATTTCTTGGGCTAATTTTCCCCAGCCAACAACCTTTAACACGGCAAAAGAATCATCCCGGAGATTGGAAAATTTCACCAACATTTCTGAGATCGGAATCTGTTTGTCTGCTGTATAACGAAGTTGGGGAGCTTGGACAATTTCTACCATTAGGATGCAACTATTCATGGCTCTATTTTAGAGAGTGTGGATAATAGACAGGCTTCAATTAACAAAGTTCGACATTTGGGAGCAAATTTATTATTCAAGCTGACTCAAATGATCGTCTTCATTCTCTCGATTAATGCCTTGGGCTTGGTTAACAAAATCCTGGACGAGATTGCGGTATTCTCTGAGGGTAGTATCAACCCAATCGCGATCGTGACTATTGGCATAGAGATGAATCATAGGTTCACCTGCGTCGGGTAAAACTAAAATCCAGTTATCATTTTGGAAATTTAACAGCTTTACCCCATCTATTAATTCTAAGTTCTCAGTGGCATGAGCTTCCACTAAATGACGCATTAAGGTGCCTTTAACAGTCCAAGGACAGCGGACAGTATATCGACGGTGAATCACATAAGGTAAATCGGCTCGAATTTGTGCAAGGGATCGTTCTTGCGTGGTTAACATTTCCACCATTTTAGCGATCGCAAACATGGCGTCAAACCCCGGATGAAATTGTGGAAAAATAAACCCCATATCTCCACTTCCTCCGATGACCACATTCGGGTTGGTATGACAAGCTTCCATCAAAGCGGTTGGGTTGGCTTTTGTGCGAATCACTTTAGCATCATGGCGACGGGCGATTTGTTCCACCGCCGAAGAGGTTTGTACAGGTACTACCACCGAACTGCGAGGATTTGCGGTTAAAACCATATTGATCATTAATGCGGTCAACAGTTCGCCTCGAATTGGGCTTCCGGTTTCATCAACAAGGATAAACTGTTCGCCATTAGCATAAACTTGAACGCCGAAATGCGCCCGCAGGGCTTCTACAACTCGACTGAGTTGATCGAGGAGATTTTCCCGTTCTCGGTTAGAAACCGAAATCTGACTCAAACTGGCATTGAGAACCACTGCATCACAGCCAAATTTCGACAGCAAACGAGGTAAAATGGCTCCGGAAACGGCGTAGACATAATCGATCACCACTTTAGCGTTGCTGTGGCGTAGGGCCTCAATGTTGAGATGCTTCTCAAAGCTGGTGCTGTAGTTTTCAACGACTTCCGCCGGATAAACCATGTTACCAATTTCGGGAATTTGCGCCCGTCGCAAATCTTCCTTGAAGTACGCCCCCTCGATCTTTTTCTCTTTGGCTTTGGTAATATTAATCCCCTTATTGTCGAGAATTTCCACTAAAATTTGATCGTCTCGATCAGGAGATAGACGAACGTGTAAGCCTCCGGCGACATTGAGTTTCGGGATTACAGTTCGCGCTAGGGGAATGGCAGTCGATTCGAGGTTAAATACGTTGACCCCGACAGACATTAAACCAGAAATTAGCGATCGCGTCACCATGCGAGAAATGCGGCGTTGATCCCGCGACACAGCAACCGTTGCCCCATGTTTGAGTGTGGAACCGTAGGCTGCCCCCAGTTTAACGGCAAACTCGGGCGTGATATCAATATTCGCTAATCCTTGAACGCCTCGCTGTCCAAATAAATTCCGTTTGGCGGTATTACCCCAAATCAGGTTAATATTCAGTGTCGCACCGGATTCAATTTTTTTGCTGGGCCACACCCGAACACCGGGACTAATTTGGGCTTCTTCTCCCACTGTCGATAAAGAACCGACAATTGCCCCTTCCAGGATATGAGCGCGTCGGTCTACCCGTGTTCCTCTGGCAATGACACAAGCCCGTAAATGAGCGTCTTCTCCAATAATTGCTCCATTCCAAACAATGGGGCGTTTCATATTGGCATCCGCACCGATGGTAATATTATCACCAATTACCGATCCGGCAGCAATTTCTGCACGGGGTCCGATACGACAATTGCGACCAATTAAAACAGGCGTTTCGATGTGAACGGTATCATCAATGTAAGTATTGTCTCCCATCCACAACCCACGAGAGCGTTCCTCGTAAGCAATATCTAGTTTGACCTTTCCCCGTAGGGCATCATATTGGGCTTCTCGATAGGCATCCAAATGACCGACATCACACCAATAGCCCTCAGCGACATAACCATACATCGGAATCTCTTTTTCGAGTAGGAGCGGGAACAAGTCCTTAGAAAAATCAGACTCTCGATTGGGGGGAAGATAATCCAAGATGTCAGGTTCGAGAATGTAGGTTCCCGTGTTCACGGTATCTGAGAAAATTTCACTGGTGGAAGGTTTTTCGAGAAAGCGACGAATTCGATAACTTTCATCGGTAATCACCACACCAAACTCTAAAGGGTTAGGAACACGAGTTAAAACCAGTGTCGCCTTTGATTTTTTTTGCTGATGGAAGTCTACCGCAGCCCTGAGATCAAAGTCTGTGATGCAGTCACCACTAATCACCAAAAATGTATCATCTAGAAGTTCGGCTATATTTTTAACACAACCTGCGGTTCCCAAGGGTTGATCTTCTTCTACCGCATAAGTCATTTGCACTCCAAAGTCCGTACCATCGTGAAAATACTCACGCATGACATCTGGAAGGTAATGAAGCGTGGCAATAACCTCATAGATTTGATGTCGTTTGAGTAAATTGATAATATGTTCTGCAATGGGGCGGTTAAGAATCGGCACCATCGGTTTAGGGAGATCACAAGTTAATGGTCTGAGTCTTGTTCCTGACCCACCAGCCATTAGAACTGCTCGCATAGTTCCTCCAAAAACAGTAAACAGTAAACAGTAGACAGTAAACAGTACACAGGGCTAGATCAAGCGGAGGTGAAGCAACAGCTCACAGATCACTGATGCCTGCACACTGAAAAAGCTGACTGTCCCTTGTTCAGAAAGACTCAGCAAGGATGTAATCGTCTTGAGCATCGACACATCTGCTGCGCTCTCAAGGTGGTTGTGTCGAAATGACATCTTGGCTCGCTAGAATTTCGATCCACCTTTTGCCTAGACTTCATTCTACCATTTGGCTTGTGCATCCTTAGTTTTGGGGTGATGTCCCCAGAAGTTAGGTCAGAGAAAAAGAAGTGCTGGCAATCGGTCTGACCCACCACACTCCAATCTTTGCTAGAACTGCTAAAATAGGGGCAGTATTTACGGCTTGATTTGTATTGTATCTAGAGAGTAACTGCACTATGAGTTGGCTGATCACAATTGTAGTCGTCGCTATTTACGCAGGTGGAGTCTGGAAGTTCTGGAATGGATTTGAGCGTACAAACTTTGCCAAAAGCTTTGAGAATCGTCTTTATCTGTCATTGCTGTGGCCAGTTCTTTTTGTTAGTAACCAATCTTACCGGAAGAATTTTACGAAGGCATTAAAGGGATCAAGACGGTAATCATACTCGAATTATGCTCGAATTATGATATTCATAACTGGGATTGCTTGCATTTGTGCAGTTAAATCTGATATCTTAGCTGAGAAGCTGGGAAAGTTAATCTCGACATATTGAGTAATTGAGTTGAGAGGTTCTGTTAACTATAGGGTCGCTCTGTGTCACTGTTACTTCGATTCGAGTGAGTTCAAGCCAATGTCTGGTATATTCCCACCCCTTCCACCACGCTTAAGGGGTAGATGTGATTAACAAGTTTGTACGAATATTTCAACGTAAGTGGCCAGGAGCGATTGAGCATTTAACGATCGCAGTTGCTATGCTGCTCCTGATTATTTTACTACTGGGTGTCGTGAGCCTGGGAGGATTTCAACCCTTAGAACTGGTGGTCTATGATCAGATGACCAGACTGCGAACAAGCTTTCCGCCCGACCCCCGAATTTTAGTGGTCGGTATTACCGAGGAAGATATTCAAACTTACAATACTTTACCGATCTCTGATCAACTCCTGGCTCAACTCCTAGAAAAGCTACAGAAGTTTCAACCTCGTGTTATCGGTTTAGATCTATACCGCAATGTTCGTTATCCACCGGGACATGAACAGCTTGTTGAACAACTGCAAGCCCCGAATATTATTGCGATCAAAAACTTGGGTTATACCGATATCAAGGGGGCTCCGGCTCCTCCCACTGTTCCTCCCAACCGAGTTGGGTTCAATGACTTGGTTTTAGATCCAGATAATGTTGTTCGCCGCAATTTAATTTCCGTTGAGACTCCAGAAGGAGATTTATTATCTTTTTCCCTGACATTGGCTTTTAATTACTTACGCTCTGAAAATATCCCACCTCCAGAGAATTATGATGCTCGTCGTTTTCGTTTGGGAGAGGCTGTATTTTCACCCCTCAAAAACAGTTCTGGAGGATATCAAACCATTGATGCTCAAGGTTATCAAATTCTTCTCAACTACCGTTCTGGACGTGATAGCGTTCGGACAGTCAGTGTTTCGGAAGTGCTAGATGGATTAGTTGATCCCGAAGCCATTAAAGATCACATTATACTGATTGGTACAACAGCTCCGAGTGGTAAAGATTTATTTGTCACACCCTACAGTCCAGGCGAGAAAAGCACACCCAAGACACCGGGTGTCATTGTTCACGCACAAATGGTCAGCCAAATTCTGGATGTTGTTCAAGGGGAGCGATCGCTATTTCAATTTTGGCCTGAGTGGGTCGAAATTCTGTGGCTACTCAGTTGGGGAACAATAGGCGCAATTTTAGCAGGGCTGAGTCGTCATCTGCTGATTTTGATTGTCGGAAGTCCGCTCTTACTGGGGATTTTGTTTGGCCAGTCCTTTGTTTTATTTTTAAATAGCTATTGGGTACCGGTTGTGAGTCCAGCTTTTGCATTTCTCTCCACCAGTGCAACTTTGATTTCCTACCGTGCATTTCAGGCCCAACGTCAACAACAAATTATGATGCGTTTGCTGGGTCAAAATGCTTCTCCAGAGGTAGCAGAAGCCTTGTGGAGAAGTCGCGATCGCTTACTCGCGGATGGCAAATTACCGGGCGAAAAGTTAACCGCTACCATGCTATTTACTGATATTCGCAACTTTAGTACCATTTCTGAACAAATGCCACCTGAAAATCTCCTGGAATGGCTCAACGAATATCTAGGAATGTTAACGCAGTCGGTTCTCAATCATCACGGCATTATCAATAAATTCACCGGAGATGGAATTATGGCTGCTTTCGGCGTTCCAGTCGCTCGTTTGAGGCCAGAGGAGATTGCTCAAGATGCCTATGCTGCGGTTTCTTGCGCTTTGGAAATGGGCGAACAACTCCAACGTTTAAATCAAGAGTGGAAGCCCAGAGGTTTACCTGTTATTCAAATGCGAGTCGGCATTTTTACAGGTCCAATTGTCGCCGGAAGTTTGGGAGGACGCGATCGCCTAGAATACGGTTTACTTGGAGATAGTGTGAATATTGCCTCTCGTCTAGAAAGTTGTCAAAAAGAACGCCAATCTAGTGTTTGTCGAATTTTAATTGCAGAAGAAACCTTAGAACATATTCAGGGTGAATTTGAAGTTGAATCTTGGGGCTTAATGCCCCTCAAAGGAAAACAAAAAATGGTGGATGTGTATCGGGTAATTAGTAAACGTTAGCAATCAGCGTGTCAATTGGACTGAGGGAGGAAAGGTTTAAGTGTTGTTAATCATTTAAGAGGTGTTTCGCAGGCACTTGTATGGGAAAATAGGATACAAAAAACCTGACAGTTGAATAAAGCTTTGTGGAGTCCTAGCTCTATTTGTCTCATCAATAGGGGACGTACCGCTAAGTGTTGGAACTTGTATCCCGCTTTTTCTTGGTCAAACCGTCAGTCAAACAGTCAGTCAAACAGTCAGTCAAACCGTCAGTCAAACCGTCAGGTCTAAGCTTTCACCTTGGATAAAGTCCCAAAGTATTGTTGAGCAATAATTTCTGGAGTTAATTTTGCTTCTAGATATTGACGACCCGCACAGCCCATTCGTGTTGCGAGTTGAGGGTCAGAAGCCAGGATGCGAATAAATTGAGCCATTTGCTCGCCATCTCCATTGTTAAATGCTACACCACATTTGGCATCATCAAGCAGTTGACGGAGATAGGAATGGGATTCACAAACCACGGCGACTGGACGTCCAGCCGCTAAAATTCCGTAGAATTTACTGGGAGCAACAATCCCTTCCATGCCTTCACTCACACTCACCAAAGACAAGTCACAAGCTGTCAGAGAGTAGGGTAATACTGCTTTATCTTGATAGGGTAAGAACATACAGTTATTTAACCCAAGCTCTTGGGCTTTCTTCATGCAGGTTTCGCGCTTGGCTCCTCCTCCAATAAAGACGAATTGAATGGGTTCATCTCGTAGTTCAATTGCCGCATCCATAATGGTATCCATGTCATGGCATCGACCCATGTTACCCGAATAGAGAACTGTAAATTTTTCGAGTAAGTTAAATTCACGAGCAAACCAATTTTCAGGTTTGTCAATGGGTTTAATCAAGTTGGGGTCAGCCCAGTTATGAATCACACTAATTTTGCCTTCAATTTCAGGACATTTAGCGGTGATTCGGTCTTTCATGGTTGAGCTCAGAACAATAATAGATTCAGCTCTTTTCCAAACTTGACAATTAATCCAATCCCACAATCTGACTAAAGGATGTTGAGGTGAAAAAACGCCTAGTTCTACAGCTACATCTGGGTATAAGTCATACAGCAAGCAAACATAACGTTGACCAAAACAGAGGTTGGCTAAATAACCCAGAATTGTTAAATAAGGGGGTGCTGTTGTGAGCAGTAAAACATCAGGACGATTTGTGCTTCTGAGTAAGTGTAGACCGGCTCGCACGCAGAAAATTAATCCATTTAAAGCTTTACCTCTAATTCTTTTCGACCAAATTTGAGTGACTCGTGTTCGTCGAATCTGTACTCCTTTGTCAATTTCTTTTTGAGGAGCAGTGCTATCTTGAAAAGCATATCCAGGCTGTCCTGTAAAGACTTTGACTCGCGTTCCCAGACGGTGTAATTGAGTTGCAAGTTCTGCAATGAGCTGCCCAGTCGCCGCATAGTCTGGAGGATAAAACTGAGTTAAAATTGACAGTTTAATCGATTTTGATTTCGGGAAAACCGTAAATGCTTTCGTTGATTTCTTCTTTTCAACGGATACAGGCTTTACTTTTTCCAGATGTATCTTCGACATTGCAGATTCGTTTAGCATAACTAAAAGTTTTGGAAAATGAGCTGAATTTATTGCATCCAATCTTAATTACTCTTACAGAAAATGTTTTTGGACTTCCGGAAAAAACGAAGATATTTTAAATGTGTTTAAATTGTTTTTTTGAATGAAAATATAAGAGGTTTATTAATTTAAAACCTGGCTTTTTTCAGTATATAAACTTCAAAATTAGAAATAACAAATGATGAAAAAATTCTAATTCTAGTTACTAATACTAGATAGAGATTATCTTTAAGGTGATTTCCAACTCATACTCTACCTTTTCAGGTTGAAGATAAATTCAGTCTAAAAATCGAGCCTCTGAGTTGAGCCTCTCATCGGTTGTTTGTCTTTCTTAGAAGTAGACAAGTTGAATGAACACGGGCTTAACCGATTTTCATAACTCAACTGCACCATTTATTTTAGGTTTTAAAAACGGTAGATACAAACTAAATGAAGGGTAGAAAGCACTGGTAAATTGCTATTTCGTCAACTTATATAAGGGCTGGATCTCTGTAATATTGACTGAGTTTGCTCACCAAGTCCAAGCCACAATTTTGACTCTGCATTCATAATAGTCTCTTTATCCTCAAAAAGGACAGGTGTTTTTGTAAAGTTTACCGTTTTTTATGTAAAGCTTCCGTAAAATCTCGGTTTAATTTTTAAAAACAAAAAAATTCCTCCATACCCATTTAACATAGTTTTGTGGGTTAAAAAGAGGATTTAAAGCTTTGTTTTTGTTAAAAGGATTTCATCAACTCAAAATTTGAATTAATGAAAAGACTTAAGAGTCAATAGATTGAGCCAGCTCTTTAGAGCGTAAATATCGGCTCATATAAATGAGCAATCCGGTTGAGCTAATCCCATAAAATGCTCCGCCCGGGACTCCAATCATCGCCAAAGCTAAACATCCAACCCACAAAGTTAAGGTATAAATAAATAAAACAGTTAACCGTTGGGATAAACCTCGATCTAGAAGTCGATGATGTAAATGGCGACGATCCGGATAAAAAGGAGATTTCCCATCAGCCAGTCGAGCAATAATCACGATGCACATATCTAAAATCGGAACGGCTAAAATTAGAAAAGGAAGAAAAACGAGATTAAAATCAGGAGTTTTCATAAACCCGATAATCGCCAGACTTGCTAATGTAAATCCGATAAAATAAGACCCTCCATCTCCCATGAAAATTTGGGCAGGGTTAAAGTTATATCGGAGAAATCCTAGCGTTGCTCCGGTTAAGGCAACAGCAATTAAAGCGGCTGCGGGTTGATTCATAAATAAACAAATCACAAGCATCATACAGGCTGAAATTCCGGAGATTCCTGATGCGAGTCCATCTAAACCATCCATCCAATTAATCGCATTAACCACTCCGGCTAACCAAATAATTGTGATGGGTAAACTCAAAAGACCTAAAGGTAGCAATCCCCATCCTGGAATAGGGAGGAATTCAATCCGAACTCCCATCAGCCAAACTAGACTCGCAACAGCGAATTGTAATCCGAGTCGAATAAAAGGGGATAAATCAGCCAAATCATCTGTCAATCCAATGAGAAAAAATAAAAATCCTCCGAGAAGGACTCCCCCAAACTCTAAAACTTGCATGGAGGATAAACTTGTTAAATCACTGAGTAATCCAATAATTAAACAGGAAGTCAGAGTTGCCAAACAGATTGCAATTCCACCCAAACGAACCATGGGTTGCTTGTGGACTTTTCGTTCTCCAGGCTGATCAAAGTATCCTTGACTTAGACCAATTTTTCTAATAATTGGTGTACTTAGGAGAACAACAAGCAGAGAAAGACTGAAGGCAACCCCATCAAGATAAAAAAAGACCATAGTCTAGAGGAATGAGGAGTATATTAGGTTGCGCGATTTCTACTCTTTTATACGGCTTTTTTATTCTCTCTCCGGATGACTTGATAACTCGTTTTTTTTAAAAAAGGGGTGAAAGATTCGGAGAATTTTTATAGATTTGATGAAATCAATTCCTGTTGCTAAAACCCCTGAATAAAAACTTAATTTTTTCGGGTGCGTTTCGGACGCACCCCACCCCCTATTACTAATAATCTAAATACTATCAAAACAGGGTAAAAACCACCGGATTTAGGATGATATGCTGTCTTGAAGGACTCGCTTTTTAATCGGTTGAGCCGGATTTCCGGCATAAATTGTCATAGGATCAAGAGAAGATCCGGTGACACTTCCTAACCCTAAAATTGCCCCCTGACTGACTCGAACTCCTGGCCCAATAACGGCTCGTGCCGCAATCCAGCTACTTTGTTCGATATAAATTTCTGCGGTCATCAATTTGAAATTTGGATCTCTCCAGTCATGGTTTCCAGTACAGAGATAAACATCTTGAGACAAGCACACGTGACTTTCTAGGGTCACAGAGGCTAAATTATCAATCCAGGCATTTTCCCCGATCCAGACATGATCTCCTACGCTTAAACGCCAAGGAAATTTGATGCGAACTCCTGGTTTAATTCGCACACCTTTACCTATTTCAGCTCCAAAGCGGCGTAGTACCCAAACTTTGAAGCCAGACATCGGAAACCATCGGCTACGAACCAGAGGATCGCCGAGAAAGAACCACAGAAGTTGTTGAATGATTGAAGTTCCTGGGGTATAAGTTCGAGTTGTATATTGATCTAAACGCATTGGTCATTGCTACTCTAGGGTTAAGACTGGCTCCCGTTCGCCCGGTAACCACCCATAAAATAGAACGCCCTACATCCCGCCAGATCCGTACGGAAGATTCTTCTGATTCCTCTGAGGGAATTGCAACTGGAGTAAATGCGATACCTTGACTTCCTAATACAACTGTTGCGATCGCCTGTGAACGAGGCATATGAAAGTCTGAAGTAATCAGGTATATATGCTGGATATTCCGTTGCTTGAACTCATCCACCATTGAGGTAAAATTTGTAACCGTATCAACGGCTAAATAATCAAGATGAACTCGACTATCTTCGATTCCCGCAGCGCGAAAAATATCAATCGCAGGCTCACGGGGAATTCCGGAGGATACCCATATATCGAGATCCGAGTGCTCATTCGCAAACTGAGCTGTGAAGAGTTCTCGATCAGAACCGCCTCCAAGTGTTAAAATGGCTTGGGGTTGAGGTGCTTGATAACGAGCAACCACAAGTTGGATTGGGACAATAGCAATCAGGAACAGAATGAGAACAGAGATAGCCCAGATAACCCAACGGTATGGTGATTGTTTGTACTGAAACCACTGCATAGATTTACTGTTTTATTATTATGTTAACCGATACTTAGTTGAATCGGGAAGTTATACTAAGTCAGGGTTTGCAACTCACTGATGTAATACGGAACCACTTCTTCTGAATTTCTGTTAACGATTTTACTTAACTATAGAGATCGGGAGGTTTGTTAAGGTCTGTTTATGATTGAGTTAACACAAAACGAAGACTATAGGAAACCACTTGAGCTGATCCTGATCATCATTCCATGTTCTGTAAACGGAACAAAAAATGTTTAAGTATTAGGATTGAATCTAATTCCATTTGAAGAGAGAGTCTGTCCGGATTTTAACCCGAAATCTTTGTTCGTTTTTCGACTAATCCTCTCCCTCTCCATCTGAGGCATCCAAAATGCTATTGTCTGGACTTCTCCAAAGTTTGGATACAACTCATGGAGACTTTATTGTATGTTCAATCTCATAGCCTCTATCCCTATCTCAACATTCGCCGTAAGTGTAGCTAGTTTAATATGCTTTATTACTCTGTTTATCTTAGATAATTCTGCACAAGCAAGCATCCTCAAAGGAGGGTTTGAAAGCGGAGAATTTTCAGATGAATGGATATCGATTGGTGAAGCGAGCATTGTTCAAGAGACTTATGGTGTCACTCCTGTTGAGGGAGAGTTTCAAGCTCTGATTACGACTAAAAGCAGTTCAGTTCCGGATAGATGCTCAATGTTGTATCTGATCTGCTTAGAATCATTTCTAGAGTTACCAGCCGGAAGTCTAGATACTCTAATTCCTGAAGGTGTTGTTGAAGGTTCAGCCATCAAACGAAGCTTTTCTGTTCAAGCTGGGGATACTCTCAGCTTTTCTTGGAATTTTCTGTCTAACGAGACGATATTCGATCAGGATTCGACAACATTTAATGATGTCGCTTTTGTATCCATTGGTACAGTTGAAAATTTTGCGGATACTTCTAATCTGCATGGTTCTTCAAACACGATCTTTGATACAGAAAGCGGATACCAAACCTTTTCTCATACTTTTACTGAGGGGGGAACATATCTACTCGGAATTGGGGTTCTGGATGCCAAGGATGATAATGATTTCTTTGCCTCTGGTGTGTTGATTGATAATATAGAAATTCATCCTGTAGAAATTCAATCTGTTCCTGAAGCGACGATAATTTTAGGATGGTTCGTTGTCTTGGGAACCGGAGTATTTCTCAAAAATAATCACGCCAATGAAGACAAAAACTCAGAGTAAATCTGATCAATTCCAGAATAGTTCCGAAAGCGCGATCGCATTAATTCTTTTTGAGTTGAAGCGATCATTTTTATTATATGTGATGTTATATTGTTTTGCCAAAATAAGATCTTTTTTACAGAACTGAAGTTGTTTTTTAAAGATTCCGTAAAAATACTGACTTTCATTCTGATATGAGTTGAAATCACTGTAGATTGAGATGACTGATGTGACATTGATCTTGAGGGTAGCCGAAAGATGAATTCAAGCATAACACTTTAGTCTGCAACTCAAAAGTTTTTTTGAAACTCAAAATATCTGGGAGTGTCTGTAATTACACTCTAAATTTGGAGCAATTTTGTTAATGGCAAGTTTGACTTTCGTGAAAAAAGTATTAATGGCAGCTAGTGCCACTGTTATGACTCTCGTTAGTGGACAAGCAGCTCAAGCTATCACTTTTGACTTTGGTGGATTGGATGGGGATTTCTCGTTATCTTTTTCCGAAGAGGGTGTTGATGTTACTGCTACAGGATTTACTCCAGATGGTATCCGTTCTGTTGTACAAACACCAAATGGTTTAGGTGTTTTTGGAGGCGTTGAAAATGTTGGGCTGCCTTTCCCTGTACCTGATGCTTTTCAAACTGATGGGTTAGGCCCTGATGAAACGCTCGAATTAGCTTTCAGTCAGCAAATTAGCTTAGTTTCTGCAACTTTTGGTCGAGTTGGCTTTAATGATGAGTTCCGACTGCTTGTTGATGGAGATGAGTTAGTGAGTGCGGATATTCCCGGTGGAAATGCAAATGTCTTGAGTACCGACACCGGGACTTTTGATTTTACTATCTTTGAGCAGCCCGAAAGAACAGGATCTGTTTTAGGGTTTACGGTTACAGACTTTAATGATAGTTACTTCCTCCGTTCTATCGAAGTTGAACCTGTTGCTGAACCTGTTCCCGAACCTCTAACAATCTTAGGTTCTCTATCTGCCTTGGGAATGGGTACAGTTCTGAAAAAACGTCAGAAAAAGAACTAAAATCGACTCTAAATTAGTATCAATCTAAGAGTAGATTTAAGAGCGATCGCTATTGATTCCTTGGGAGTCAGGCGATCGCCTATACCATGTATAATAGCAGCTCATTTTTTTAAGGGGAGGTGCGAAGGATTCTTGTGAGCAAAAAATGACTTGATTTTAAGTTTGCTTCATGCTAACATGAGCGTCTTAAAAAATATTTTCGTTCATAACTTAGCGCAAAAATTGATATCAGCACCGGAAAACGGTAATTGATTCAACTCTTGCAGGGTCAAAATACTCGCTTTTTTGTTTGAACTTAAATCCTTTGATATTTTATATTAGTAATGCTTTTGTAAAGGTTGAAAATCATTTTATACAAGCAAATTAAAGAGTTTGTAAAGTTGCTAAGGCTGACCCGGAAAATGATAAAAAACGTTGAAGAACGGGATAGTGATGCAACTCCGCAAATACACGGTTAAATGCAATCACAAATTTAACCTTGAACTCTGATTCTCTCTCAGAGCTTGAAACCAGAGGAATAATCGAGTTCTAAAGTTCGCGGTAGGGTAGAGTGATCAATACAAGAAATCCAGGGCTATATCGCATTAAATCTTATCCTATCATCAACATTTTTTGAACAATAAAGAACACTACCGAAGATTTTTCCTTGAAACCTAGCCTAGCTATCTCTGAAGTTTCAACATCAGTTGTGATTTCATGCACAAGATAGTTTCTGTGATTTCCTTTCTCAACTGTCCACAGCTATTTTTTTAGGGAATTCGTGTTATGACAGTTTCATCTGTTTTGAAAACATTATCAGTAGTTACAGTAGCGACAACAGCGGTGGTCTCAACTATCGCTCCGGCACAGGCTTTAAACTTGAACGGAAGTATTTCTGTTAGTGGGGATGCAACGATTGAAGGTGGCATCAATCCAGCCTCAACTATCTTGGGACTGAACGATGTAAATATTGGGGATCTCAATGGTGACTTTGCACAACTCTCAGCATCACCTAATCCGACTTCCCTTGGTGCTGCGATTGAAGATTTAACATTAAATCTGGCTCAAGCAATCGACGACTTTACTGGTGAGTATAGTGCGGGTCCAGTTGATAACTTTCTTGACTTTGGTACTCTGACTATTGATGGGGTTACAGATCAACTCACATTTGATCTAGACGCTATTACTGTCGATCGCTTCAGAACTCCTCTTCCTGGAGGATCGGAATCCGTTGTCTTAGCTAGTTTGCTGACGGGTGAGTTTGAGTTTAATGGACAAACTGTTGACGCAGTCGGGGGGCTGACAGCTTCATTGACTGGTCAGTCAGATACCTATCAGTTCACCTTGCAAGTAGCAGAACCCGTTCCTGAACCTCTGACTATTTTAGGTTCTTTATCTGCACTAGGAATGGGTGCTTTCCTGAAAAAACAGCAGAAAAAGAGTTAATTTATTTCTCAATCCTTACCCATTGAGACGATAGAACAACAATCATCCGGCTTGATTCTCTTTCAGCATTTGAAGTCAAAGGAATAATCGAGTTTTGGAATTTACGACAGGGTAAAGTTATCAATACAAAGACTCCAGGGTTATATCGCACCACATCCGATCCTGTTTCCCAGATAAAAAAAAGAACAGGACTAACCATTTTTTCTTGAAACCTAGCCATCTTTTAAATCACAAAAAAGTTGTGATTTCACCGACAAGATCGCTCTTGTAATTGCCTTTCTCTCATGTCCTCAATTATTTGGAAATTTGCGTTATGACCATTTCATCTGTTTTGAAAACATTATCAGTCGTTACAGTTGCAACAACTGCGGTAGTCTCAACCATTGCTCCGGCACAGGCAATCAGCTTACAGGGAAGTGTTTCACTGAATGGAAATGCAACGATTGAAGGTGGTATTAATCCAGACCCCACGACCTGGGGATTTAACACGGCAGTTTTCGGAGATCGAACAGGTGATTTTGCACAAGTATCAACTCCACCAGTTCCTACAATTCAAGATTTAACCTTGGATCTAGATAATCCAGTCGATGACACGCTCGGTTTTTATAGTGCTGGTCCGGTTACTAGCTTCATTAACTTTGGTACTCAAACCATTGATGGAGTGACAGCTCAACTCACATTTGACCTAATCTCTGCTGAGTTTCAACGCAGTAGGCTTGCGGCTGGAGGTTTTGAAACAGTCTTCCTGCTTCCTGCGGCGAATAGTCCCGCTCAAGGTGTGTTTAACTTTAACGGACAAACAATTGCTAACGGAGTCATCACGGGTACACTCTCTGGTAGTTCAGATACCTACCAGTTGAATCTGGTTGCTGAACCCGTTCCCGAACCTTTCACTATCTTAGGTTCCTTGTCTGCTCTCGGTGTGGGTGCAGTTCTGAAAAAACAGCAGAAAAAGAGCTAATTGCAACGGTTAATCTGTTGAGCGTCTGCTAAATTCTCAGTCCTAATATTAGGGGCGTTAGGGAAATTTCAAGGACAGTTTCTCTAACTTAGCAGAACTGCGGCTCGCCAGATAACAATCTGCTGAGTCAGAAAATTGGGAGATTGGGGGATAAGGAGAACGGGAGAATTTTTCGGATTAAAAGTGTAGATTTGACTTGAAAAAATCCTCCTCCCAAAACCCCATCTCCACTCGATTCAATCCAACTCAACACTGTACGTTCTTCAAAGAAAACGATTCTAAATCGACGAAAAACTCAACTTCAAAGTTCCCAATAGTGCTGAAAAGATTGTTTAATTTTTAGTTAATTCCAAACTCAGGAAAAAAATTGCAAAGTTCCACAAATTTTACACAAGGGGGACTTTCTTAAACCTCAGTCTCGATTTTATACAAACAAGATGAAGACTCTGTAAAGCTGCCGTCATTACTCCGGAGGGACATCCAGAAGTAAGAAGAAGGGGGTAGAGATTCAACTGCGTGAATACACGGTTGAGTTCAATCACTGATTTCTCCTGAAACTCTGAAGAATATTCAGGGTTCTAAAAGAAGAGCAATAACTTGGTTGGAAATTTCACTGTAGGGTACTGCTACCAATATCACAAGTCAAGGATTGAGTTTTGTACTGAGACTTATCCTATCATTGACAGCTTTTGAACACAAGTGAAAATTATCAAAGATTTATTCTTGAAACCCAGCCCCCTTTGAAGTCGCGAAAAAAGTTGTGATTTCATCTGCAAGATTGCTCTTGTGATTGCCTTTCTTCAATGTCCACAACTATTTTTAGGGAATTCGTGTTATGACGGTTTCATCTGTTTTGAAAACATTATCAGTGGCTACAGTCGCTATGGCTGCTACTGTCTCAGCGATCGCTCCGGCACAGGCACTATCATTGAACGGAAGTATTGGTCTCGAGGGAGATGCGAACATTCCTTCTGGACAGAATCTCCCAAACTTAACTATTGGTTTCTCGGGTATTCAGATTGATTCTAACAATCGGTCTGGTGATTTTACTGGAGTTACTAGTGCGACAATTGCTGACCTAAATTTGGTATTAGATGAGGCAGATGTAGATCTCGGCAATCCTTTGCTGGGTACATTTGATGTCTATCGTCTTACCAATAACGTAAGTAATTTCATCGATTTTGGAACTCAAACGATTGATGGGGAAACAGGAGAGTTAACATTTGACTTAGATGCTGGCGGATTTATCCGTTTAGGAAATGGAGATAATTTCGGACAAATTGTTGGTGCTCCAGGAATAACTGGAACATTTCAGTTTAACGGAAACACATTTGCTCAAGGGTTTCTCAGTGCTTCCCGTTCTGGAGATGCGGATACTTTTGAGTTAACACTCTCTACCCAAGTTCCCGAACCTTTCACCATTTTAGGTTCCTTGTCTGCTCTCGGTGTTGGTACTTTGATGAAGAAACAACACGAAAAGCGTCAAACCAAAGCTTAATTCTGACGCTTAGTCAATTTACGCGCATTATCTAGAATAACCCCTTCATTCTCTCTGTTTGGGAGATATCTCTGAGGTAGGGTTTGAGAATAAAATTGTCGGGTTTGATAGGGAGGACTACAGTTTTAGTCGTGAGTTCTATGTGAAGAATACTCTTCTGGTTCTCCTATCTCCCTATCTCCCCATTCGTCAACTTTTACTCAAATTCTGAAACAGCCCTACTTCATGAGGGGGTTTTCTTAACAAAACTGCCTATGGATATGAATGCAATTTCTCCAGTTTTATTTCAACGTATTAAAACCTCTCCATTCTGGCTTTTAACCATCGGTTCAGGCTTGATGGCAATTCATCTAACCTTAGTTTGGAGAGCCGATAACCCCAGTATACTCGGCACAGGTATTTTATTCTGGGCTGCTGTATCTTCAATGGTTTGGCAAAGACGCTATGACTTGAAACTCGAAAGTGAAGTGTTCGCAAGTCTAGTCGGTTTTTTGCTAATTGCGATTATTCTGATTAGAAGTGCAGCCATTCCTCTGGGTGGCAATTTCTTTGATTTAATTCCGCTTTTATCAGGTTTAGGCTTAGGATTACTCGCCTCTGGATTTCGAGGATTGAGACAATATTGGGCAGAATTAATCGCTCTATTTTTTATTGGTGCGCCTCGCCTGATCGAACCTTGGATTGTCGATATTTCACCCATTACTGCAAAATTTTCTGCATTCATCCTCTGGTATTCCGGTTTTGAAGCCAAACTTGACGGAGTATATATCAGCTTACCGACCGGAACAGTGGAAGTTTATCCGGGTTGTTCGGGTATTGATACCATGATTCATGTTTTCGGCATTGCCTTATTGTTTCTGATGACATTTCCCACGAACTGGATACAGAAAACTTTTGTGCCAATTGTGGCACTGACAATCGGATTTATTGTCAATGGATTTCGGGTGATGTTGTTGGCGATTATTGTTGCTCAAAACAATACAGAAGCCTTTGAATATTGGCATCATCGAGATGGTTCTTTTCTGTTTTCTCTAATCGCGGTGTTACTGTTTGGAGGGTTTTGCTGGTTTCTGTTACAACTCAATGACAAGAAACCTGAAGAAGCGATGGAGGGTTATGAAGTATGAAGCTGTGGCATCAACTACGAACTCCTCTACTTGCATTTACAGGTAGCCTCGTCATTTTAGTTCTGGGACGAGTTGTATTTGCGTCTTCAACTGCTACCCTCAATCAAACCAGCATTAATTTACCAGAAACAGTGCCGTTATCTGAGTGGCAAGCTATCAGTAAAGAGCAAATAAATCTTGATGAAGAATCGCCATTTAAGAAGCCACCTGATGAAGAGTATCAATATATTCAAAATAATATTCCTTTGAATATTGAAATGCGATATATTTCTAGCGGAGATGTAGAAAGGCTTGTTGAAGACTATCAACTTCCTCCATCCTTACCTCTGGTGCGTCAGCAGGACAATATTGGTTTCTATGGACTATTTGTTCATCAAGATCGAGCTTATCTAAGTGCTTGTATTAATTCTCAAGGAATCAGTACATTCACTCGGAAACAATATGGACAAAATCGATCAACTTCTGGTCTAGAGTGGGATCGTGTTCTTCCCTGGTTTTTGGGACAACAACAACTGCGACAACGAGGCTGTTTGTGGTCACATTTATCTATTCCCCTTGAAGAATCTTCTCCAGAAACAGCCTATTCAGTCTTAGAAGAAGCATGGTTTTCCTGGTATTCATGGTGGTCTGACAACTATCCGCGTTTAAACTAAAGCTGTTCATTTTGTCAACATTTTATTTAACTTCGTTTTACGAACCATGACTCAAGTTGATAGTTCCTCGAATCAGTCTGTAGAAGTTTTACGGCGTTTTAATGTCAGTCTTCTGCGTTCAATTAATTTAGTCCGATGGGTAGGATATGGGTTTTTAGTTTTAAGTTTCTTTGACTTAATTGATATTCTTTATCCACCTGATTTTATGAATCCGGCTTGGGAATTACAAACAATGGGACAGCTCGTTGAACGACTGGCTGTTCCTCTGCTTGCTTTTATCCTGATCTTTTTTGGAGAACGGAATTCGAGAGATCGCTGGGAAGCTCCGGTATTAAGTCTTTTATCCTGGTTAACTTTACTGTACGGGTTAATCTTATTTTTATTAATTCCCCTGGGATTATTCAATACAATCAGAGTTGATCGTCAGGCGAATCAACGGATCTCAACTCAAGTGAATCGAGTTCAAGATCAGATTCAACAAGTTAAAGATCGGCTTGAAACTGTTAGTAGTCCGGCTGAAATGGAAGTTCTCTTGGGTCAGATTAATCCTCAAGGCGGTACACCAGAAATTGGGAGCTTTCAGGAGTTTGAAGAAGTCAAGGGTCGTCTCTCAACTGTTGTCACCAATAGCGATCAACGAATTACAACTCAAGCCAAAGAAGCTCGTAATACTCAACGTCAAAACCTCTTTAAACGTTCAATTAAATGGAATTTGGGAGCATTAATTGGCGGAACCTTGTTTGTTAGCATTTGGAAAGGAACAGTCTGGGCTAGACAAAAATGGTAATCTATGAGATGGATCTCGAATCATAAAATTGCGAGATTAAAGTCATCTTAAACCAGTTGTTAGAACAGAAATTCATTGAGATTGATGCTCAAAAAACGACATCAGTTTTTAGCTTCCACAAATATTAATCAGCAGTTCCTCCGATCAGAGGATAAGCAATGGAGTACAACTCTCCACAAAAAGATCTGGGTATTTAACCTTTGTCATCTAGAATAAACCTTCCTGAAAACTTGTGGCGTCCATGATCGCATGGGCGTTCATCTTTTTTATGAATACTATCATTTGGGGAAAGAATAATTTTGATCGGGCTTTAAAAAAGCATAATACACTCATTTAATCAATTTATACCTGTTATTTATAAAGAGTATTTTAGGATTTGTCTTTCCTGAATAAGTTCAGAAAATCAAGGAAGATCTAGGAGCTATTCATAATATAAGTCTATATTCAATTTTAATTAGGAGTAAAAGATTTGAAAAAAAGATTTAATCGTACTGTTACTCAACTCTCATACTTACCTGAAACTCTATCCTTGATTTGGGCTGCCTCTCAATACTGGACGCTCAGTTGGATAATTGCAATTATTATTCAAGGACTTTTACCCCTAGCAACTATTTATTTAACTCGCCAACTGGTTAATCGTCTTGTTACCGTTGTGGGTGCAGGTATTTCTTGGAGTGGTATTCAACCTATAATTATCCCTGGAATACTCGTAGCTGCCACACTATTACTAACAGAATTAATGCGAAGTATTGCTGAGTGGGTTAGTATTGCTCAGGGTGAACTGGTGCAAGATTATATTAGTGATAAAGTTCAGCAAAAATCGATAGAAGTTGATCTCGCTTTTTATGAGTCTTCAGAATATTATGACTATCTCAGTCGGGCGCGGAGTGATGCCAGAGATTTCTTCCTTGCATTATTAGAAAATCTTGGAAATTTACTTCAAAGCAGTATTACCTTACTGGGAATGACTGTAATATTATTTACTTATGGGCCAGTCCTGCCCTTTATGTTATTAGTTGGTGTTTTTCCGGGTTTATTCATTATCATTCACCTGAATAAAGCTCACTATCAATGGTGGCAAGATAAAACAGCAGATAGACGAAAACTTGAATATTATGAGACTCTATTAATCCATCATCTCCCAGCAACGGAAGTCCGAATCTTTAATTTAGGGAGCTGCTTTCAGTCCGCCTATAAGCGGTTACGTTTTCGCTTGCGGAAAGAACGAATGGAATTAGTTAAACAACAAATTATTGGTCGTTTATTTGCAACGGGTATTTCATTTTTACTTTCTAGCTTTGCACTGATATGGATGGTAAAAAAACTTCTAGATGGCTTCATAAATTTAGGAGATTTGGCATTATTTTATCAGATTTTCAATCAAGGTCAAACACTAATGCGATCGCTCTTAAGTAATATCGCCCAAATTCATACAAACAGCTTATTTATCAGTAATCTATTTGAGTTTTTGCAGTTACAACCCCAAATCATTGATTCACCTCAACCTCAGCCACTCCCTGCAAAATTACAAAACGGAATTTGCTTTGAAAATGTAACCTTCCGTTATCCAGGAAGCCAGCAAGCTGTTCTCGAAAATTTTAATCTCACAATTCCTGCTGGAAAAATTGTTGCCATTATTGGAGATAATGGAGCCGGAAAAAGCACGCTTGTTAAACTTTTATGTCGTTTTTACGATCCAGAAGCCGGAAAGATTCTACTAGATGGAACAGATTTACGCGATTTTTCTGTCAACAAACTCCGCAGTTTAATTACAGTTTTATTTCAATTTCCAATTCGATATCAATTCTCCGTAGAAGAAAATATTGCACTAGGAGATATATTTGTAAAACCTGAGACGACTGAGATAGAAACAGCGGCAAAAGCGGCTGGAATTCACGAAATGATTCAAGACTTACCCACAGGTTATCAAACTCGCTTGGGAAAAATGTTCTCTAGTGGTGTTGATCTTAGTGGTGGAGAGTGGCAACGTCTCGCCCTTGCCCGTGCCTTTTATAGACGCGCTCAAGTTATGATTCTAGACGAACCGACCAGTTCAATGGACCCTTGGTCAGAATATGACTGGTTAGAACGGTTTCGGACATTAGCAGAGGGTCAGACCGCCGTTGTGATTACCCATCGCTTTACATTAGCAATGCGAGCTGACATCATTTATATGATGCAAAAAGGGAAAATTGTTGAATCAGGGAATCACGAACAATTGTTAAAAAAAGGAGGATTATACGCTCAGTCCTGGCAAGAACAAATGCAAACTGAAAAAAATATTTAGTATCATTAAAATAACCTGCATCAAATCAACATTCTCCTAACAACAAAAAAAGCTACATAAAAGTTGTAGCTCCTGTTTAGAAGATGATTAAAAATTCTAATTTTTGAACGATCAGAATTAAACTTTACTCGTTTGTCTTTCTATTAAACGAATAGACAGTAATAGTTCAGCCAAAGTGCGTTGAAAGGCATAATAGAAACCAGCCCAACCATCTAGAATTCCTCCTTTTAAAATCAAGCAATAAAAGAGGATAATAAAAGGAGCAAAAATCACTTTTTGTCGAATGCGATCGCTCAAACTCAATTCAGAGGCAGGTGTTTCTTGAAGTTTTTTCGCTTCGATAATCATGTAACGGTCTTGCGCCCAGAGCCAACGACTTAGAGGTTTGCGATCGTCGTGATTGATAGAAGCAGATAACGTCCCTGAATTTCCCTTAACTTCTAGTAATTGCGTATGTCCATCATCAATGTAGATGGCTTTTTCTCGCTTAAATAATGCCTCACGATGCGGAAGAATAGTGCCTCGTAAAGGCTGACCAAAAACGCAATATCTAAAGGAGATAAAATAACTATCAAATTGGGGATTGAGGAGTGTATGTTGAATTTCATCAATCAATTCATCTGTTAATTGATAGTCAGCATCGAGAGAGAGAACCCATTCTGAGGTGACTTGTTCTAAGCCATAGTTCCATTGATTAGTATGAGTATCAAACTCTCGTTGAAATACCTCAACTTGAGGATAAGACTTCAAGATTTCTAGTGTTGAGTCTGTGCTGTAGCTATCAACCACAACAATACGTTTAGCCCAAGTCAACTGTTTAAGAGTGCGATCAATATTAGGAGACTCGTTGTAGGTGAGAATTAAAGGAGTGACTTGATTGAAATATTTTTTTGAATTCATTAACCTTTTTCAAAAGTTAAAGTGCAACCTACACATACAATCAAATCAGCATTGCTTAAAACAGCGATAGGAGCGCAGAACCAATTGGCTAAAGT